>QCKL01000008.1 GCA_003215355.1 Prochlorococcus sp. AG-409-O23 | reverse complement strand
AATGGGAAATAATCGGCCAATGCCTGCAGTTACAGGAGCATTATTACTGATTCGCAATGCACACTTCAATACTCTCCATTTAAATGAAAACTATAAAACTTGTGGAGAAGATGTTGAATTATGCATTGACTTGCGCCAGAAACTTAATCTAGAGGTTTTGTATTGCCCCCAAGCCAGTGGTATTCATGAGGGCGAAGAAACCCGAAAAGACTTTGAACAGCAGCAAGGCAATACTGAAGATCTAAGTCGCATGAGGATGGTCCACCGTCAATTCCTTAAAACTGCGACTTTCAAACAACTTTATAATGATCTAATGGCATCTACATTAGAAGCCGAAGGTCTTCGTAGCGTGCAAGGTTCCTTTAAAGCAAAAGAGAAGGATCTGAGATACTGGCAAGAGCAAAGTCATTCACTACAACTCATACGTTTAAGACAACAAGATCAACTAAATCAACTACAAAGCGAATTGAAAAAATGAAAAAATATGATTCTCAGAACTTCAATATTATTTCCATTTATATAATTTAAAATTATATAAATTATTACTTTTTACGGAGATTTTAGAAGTTCTTCTGACACTCCTTTACCAAGCCTACGCAGTCTGGTTAGTTAACTCCATGTATAAAAGACGAAACAAGGGAGGCACAGACTTCTATAACGCAAATGGAAGCGAGGTTTTCTCCAATTCCATCCTTTGAAATTTCAATTGGACCTACAGCAGTAGGGTTAGATCGTTCATCTTGTTTGCATGACGCAGTCCATCCAACAAAAAGCAAGTCTAAGAAGCTTAAAAGGCAAGCGAATTGTTGTGACAGCCTATGACCTAGAGCAAAGTGAGCACCGCGGTATTGCAGTCTATTCAAAAGCGCTGATTCGCAGCCTGAAAGAAGCAGGTGCAGAGGTTTGGCTCCTTACTGAATTTGACTTCCCGATGCGAGGCAAAGGTTTCAGAAGGCTCCCAAAGACGATGCAAACTGTCTTGCAAAGTGCCCAAGTGCTTGACTCGCTTGTGGAGGGGGGAGAAAGCGGGCCTCAAATGTTTTGGTTAGAAAAGAAACTTGGAATTCTTTCCAAGTTAAGAACTTTGCTCCAATTACTTGAAAAATTTGGGGAGTTTATAAGGCGACCAAGATATTATCCAGCTCGAAAAATATCAAAGATAGAGTTAAAGCAACTATTTGATAATCCATATCTTAGGCATGATCGTTTAGATTATCTTGTAAATGTCGAAGGAATACTTTGTGCGAGAAAGATCTTTTTTGCTACTCAAGTTGCATCCCTCTTGAATAAGCAAAGACCCGTCCAAATTGATCTGAAAGGTTTTGATGCGCTATTAACAAGTTGTCCACTTAATATTCAGCCTCTAAACGTTCCAATTTTTGTCCAAACAGTCCATGATCTAATTCCATTAGAATATGCTCAAACACATGATAATTTGCTTGGCTTTAGTCATCGATTGCAGGCCTGCCTTAATTCAAGAAGAATATTCGTTTCCAAATCTACTACCGAAAAATTTCAACGTCGAATTAGCAATGGTTCAGACTTAGTTCCAGATCGGAAATTAAAGTCTCTAAAAGAATGCAAAGAAAAAACCTTAGTGCAACCACCCTCGTTATCATTCCCTCAATGGATTTCAGAAGATCTAAGTAATATCAGCGACCTAAGGCCTGTAAGCTATCTTCTTCGCGAGGAAAAAAAGAAAGGTCTAAAGCCATTTAAATATCTATTGTTTAATTCCTCAGTTGAGGCTAGAAAAAACCTATTATTTCTTGTAAAAGCCTATGCAGAATCTAATGTAAGCCTTAATGGAATTAGGCTATGTGTGACGGGAAAATTAAAGAAAGATTCATATAGCAAAGCAGTCAAAGAAATAGTGAGCCATGAGCCAGGTATTTTATTGACTGGATATATTGATGAAAGTACTAAACAAGACCTTTATCTGAATGCCATGGCATTACTAAGTCCTTCTCTAGTAGAAGGATTTGGCATACCTGCACTTGATGCAGCATGTCTTGGTATGCAGGCAATAGTTAGTGATTGCGATTCCCATAGGGAGATCCAAGCTATGCAAGATTTTGAGCAGTACATACTTGCAGTAAACACATTACAAAGTCGTGACTGGGCTTCAGCAATGCAAGCTGTCGCTGGGGTTTCTTGCGAGCTTATGCAAGAACCCGCCAAAGAACGCCAACGTCGCATTAGTAGATTTGAAAAGACCTCTAGGACAATCAAAAGCAAATTTGAGTCAGATCTAACAGAATTACTTCTTTGATCTCAAACTAAAGCCTAAAGATTCAAACCAAAAAAGGTAGATTAGGTCTCTCCCGGTTCATCCAGAACAAAGAAAACCAAATCGCTAATATATTAAAGGCCAATAAGAATATGCATGGTCCCCACTGAAGTTGACCTGACATTAAACTGTGCCTTACTGGACTCAAAATCCTATAAATTGGATTAAAGTTAGCAGTCCAAACCATGGAGCCAAGGTTATCTTTCTTGTAAAGGATTGGTGACAAAAGAAAAACTAGCTGAAGCACTATTGGTACCAATTGGTATATATCCCTATACCTTGCCCCAAGTAGACAAACTAGAACAGGAAACCAGTAAAGAAACAAAAAGAGATTCAACAACGGCAACCAGCCAACTACAAATAAATTGGAGAAGAGACTAGGCTGAAAAAAACTTAAAGCTAATAAAACTAATAAAAAAGATTGCACAAAAGTCTGCAGCTGAAAAGCCCACTCCTCAAGTGTATAAAAAACAGGGTTTAAATTTGTATTATGTACATGAGCCTGATTATGCTCAAACAAATTTGGGGCTGAGCCAACTGCCGCAGCAATCGTATTCCATACAACTAAGCCAGTACCTAAATAAACCACATAAGTATTGAAGTCCTGTACTTTAAAAACTGCTCCATAAACAAGAGCAAGTGCTGCGATGGAAAATAAATTGGACAGTCCCAACCAAAAACTGCCCAAGACTGTTCTTACAAACCGAGCTTTAGTTCTTGCAGTAGCTGTAAACCACCAAACCCTGCGCATCGCCCAGGCTTCACGCAAGGTTTGACGAACTGAACTTGAAGCAAATGAAGAAGAAAGGGTCATACAGTTTTGTGGTAATGAGCTAACGCCTCGGTTAATGGCCCATCAAAGTCGATTCGGCCTTCCTTAAAAACCAAACCTCGATCACAAAAGCGCTGCAACAAATGATCGGAGTGAGACGCCAAGAAAAGCGTCCCTGTTGTTCGCAAAAACTCCTGCAATCTCTCTTGAGCCTTATCAAAGAAGCTGCTATCTCCAGCGCCCAGCCCCTCATCCAAGGCCAAGCATTCATGCGTGCAAGCTGTCAACACTGCAAATAACAAGCGTGTGGACATTCCTTGGCTATAGGTCTTTACGGGCAGATGAATGAAATCTCCTAATCCAGAGAAATCAATTACATCCTTACTAAAAGCCTCAAAACCACATAAGTTGCCATTAATCATCAAGTAATGGGCTTTTATTGCTTGGATCCCACTGAGCTCAGAACTCGTAATGAAACTCTTATGAAGCATCGGGAAAACCCTTACTCGAGCGTCAAAGTGCCCTGCACTGTGCTGATAGATGCCAGAAATTAAACGCAAGAATGTTGATTTACCTGCTCCGTTGTGGCCAATCAAAGCAACCCGTTCACCCTCATGAACGGTGCAGCTGACATCTTGCAAGGCAGTAATGACGGCTCCTCCTCTCCTGCGGCTGAGCTTCCCCCCAGTGACAGAGCGAATCAAACTAGACTTGAGACTTCTTGTTTCAGTACTAAAAACTGGAATATCCAGCCGAACATTGCGAAGAATCAGCACTAGAGGCCGATGGTTGCAACCAAGATCAGCACTATGAAACCGTTGATCTGATTTAAGAGTTTTTGCTGCCGGACCTGAATTAGACCCGCTTGGGAGAACTGTTGCCAAAGCCAGGTGGAACGAGCAAGGTTCTGGATCTAATAAAAAGGTTAACTCTTGCTCTGCTCAAATGAAAAAGGACTTAACTCAGACAGAAGTGGTCAAAAGAAAGGATTTTTGAGAAAAATCAATCAGCTACTTGCTTTAGTGCTCTAAGCGACTCCCGCATGAAAAACAAAATGCCAAAAACATTAATCTCTCAAAAACGGAAAGCCCGCCTTCAATAAATTTATCCTAAGTAAATTCTTCTCATGAGGAGATCACTACTACGGCAATATTTGCAAGAAGAAATCTATACATATAACGAGTTAGAAGCATTATCTAAAAAGTCTTTAATAGAAAATTAGAGGTTCCTAGCTGAATCGTAAACTCTTGATAATCAGTCTTTAAAGCCTTAGCTAACGTGAAAGTTCAAGGACTTTCGATATCCCTTTAATCTGACTATTCATACTAAACTTCCTAGCATGTAAAACGCCTGATTCAGAGAGCTCCCTCCAGAGGACTCTATCTCTAACTAATCTCTTAAGTTCGCAAGCAAGGTTGATACCTTCGTCTTCTAGTTTGAACAAAATGGTATTATTTTTGTGCAACTCTCTATGTACAGCGATATCACTTGCCAAGGTAGGAAGCCCATTAACCATTCCCTCTAGCAAGGGGTAATCAAATCCTTCCATAAGGCTAGGGGAAATCAAACAATAGCTACTATAAAATTTCTCTTTCAAAGAGGCTGTTTCAAGTTCATCTATCCATATAATGCGGGCAGATATACTTAGCTCATTAGCAAGTCTAAGAAGACTTGATGTAGCTCTATCTTTTTTACCTACTACAACTAGATCACCTTCCCAATCATTCTCTATCTTCAAAAAGTGCGCAAATCCTTTCAGTGCTAATTCGAGATTCTTATTCTTCGCATGTCTAGCGAGAATAAGAAAGTCTCCACTAACTGGAGATCTCAAAGGGCTAGATTCTGTCTCAATTCCATTATAAACTATCTCAATTTTATCTGAAGGAATCCCAGCCTTAACTAGTAAATCAGCAACACTTTTACTGATAGCAATAATCCTTTTAGAACCTTTCAAATGGATAGGAAGCCAAAATTTGCTCCTCCAATAAGCCCGTCGGCTATTCGCATAGTACAGAGGTGTTAAGTCATGGCATGTAATTACCTGTGGCAAGTCTGAATAGGAAAGTATTTTGTCAGTATATGGAGAATAAATAATATCAATGTCTGATTGATTTAATAACGATTTAATAGGTACGATGTGTTGAGCAAGAGCGCTACTCTGCAAGATATTTGTAATTAGTGAATTTTGTTCCTTTGGAAGATCCAATGATCGAGTCAACTCTGGAATACCATTTGATTGAAAACGCAATTGCAAAGGAAGGCTCTTCCCCATCGACTCAGGCCAAGCCTTTAGCAACCTTTCAACATACCTACTTAGTCCAGTTGCAATTGGACGATAAGGAAGAAGATTAATAAGCGGTTTCATCTAGCAATTTCCCTAGCCTGAGCGAGAATAGATAACCCTAAAAGATCAATCTGAAGAGAGGACAATCTATCTTGGGTACGCTTCTTTAGATGTAGGCTTAACCAGTTTTTAGTGATTGGATGGAGCAATAACTTAAGAAGTTCTACGAGTTGTTGAGAGTCACGAGAATTAAAGCGCAAGGCAGCTGAGCTAGCAGCTTCTCTGAGACCTCTTGAATCAGCAACTAATACAGTTGCTCCAGAAGAAAGTGCTTCAATTACGGGCAAACCAAAGCCCTCAATATGGCTTGGGATAACAACTCCCAATGAATGCCGATAAACAAGCGCAAGTTCTGTATCTGAAAATCCTGCAGCTAAACATCTTCCAATTAAATGGGAGTACTTACACTCCAATTCCTTACGTCGCTCATCAGCCGAAATTCCACATAGAACTAATTTCAAACAGGCAAGTGATGGATCAGCCAACGCTTCTGCAACAATCTCAGGATTTTTATAAGAGCCAACTGCACTAGTAGCTGGAATGAGAATATAAGGTGAGCTCAAACCAGCATTAATACATAAGTCACTCCATAAATACTTGTCTTTATCATCATTAATACTTGTCATAAATAATTCAGAAGGTGCAGGGTGGCACCAAGGGATGCTTTCTTGTGGTCGATTAAGCAAGGTCTCTAAATCAGAAGCCGTGTCCGAAGAAACAGCTAAAAAACCAGACGCTCGCATGAGCCATCTTCTCCGCAATCCTTTAAGCGGTTCTTTCACGTCATAACGCTCTGGCAAACAATCATGAACTAAAGCCAACTCTGCACAAGCTGGAATATCTTTCCCAGAGTTACTCACCCAACTAGATATAAAGACTTGAGCATTCAAAGTCCGAACAATTTTTGCATTCTCTTCCGAAAGATTAGAAACTGCAACTGGATCTAATGGGTCAACACTAGAGCCTTGAAAAGTAGAAAATTCTGCAAGTAGTTCTCCTTGGGTTTCACGCTCAATAAAGCATACTGGTGCAGATTTAGTAATCAATCCAGGCAATCTCCAACATTTAATAATTTGATCCCAAACTCGTGATATTCCTCCATAAGAGCGAGAAAACCATAAGCCATCGACAACAATTCTTGGTCCAGTTTCTCCACTTAATCTTAAGGTTATCTCTCTTTGAAGTAGATCATTAAAGAGATCGGGTTGACTAGAAATTAAAGAGTTCTGCACATTCAAAGCACCCTGAGGCCCCTCTGATCTCAAAGCCCTTAAAACTTCAGCAGCAGCGACAGCATCACCAAAAGTCTGCGGCAGAGGATCGATCATTTTCCTCTAGGTAGTTGGGCTAATCGATCACACCAGATAGCTGAGGAGAATTCATTTTCAAAACGTCTCTTGGCTTGATAACAGGCTAATTGGTAGAGATCTGGATCTACCAATAACTTTTGTATTGTTACCGCTAAGTCTTCAGGTTTACCGCTCCAGGAGATACAAGGCAATTTACTAACCCAATGCATTCCCGAACACGGTAAAGAGTATGCAAGTGAGGGGATCCCGCATGCCATTGCTTCAAGCTGAACTATTCCAAAAGCCTCATTACATCTATCAGAAGGCAAAACCATCACATCAACATAAGCAAGTAATTTTTGCTTATTTATTTCATTTAAGCGTCCATGAAAATGAATCTGCTTGTTATCAAGTAGAAATTGCTTAGCCAGGGCTTCAAGGCGCGTTCTATCAGGACCATCACCAACAACATGAAGTTCTCTAGCTGCAGGGATAGCATAGAAAGCCCGAATCAACCAATCTACTCTTTTATAACTATCAAGACGGCCTATAAAGATCAAAGTACCTTTGACTTGATTTAAAAGTTTAGCCCTTCTTTCCCAAATCATCTGATACTCAGTTTCTGATTTATCTGGCAAAGAGCAAGGAAGAAGATATAAATTATCTTCCAATATGCCATTATTAAGTAGCTCTTTTTCTAGGATAGGTGATGAAGTAATTACCGGGAAAATGCGAACAGATCTCAGAGCAAATGACTGGTATATATTTTCAAGTTTACTAACGATACCCACTCGTGGGGCAAGAAACGAATGCCAATAAAACTGAATGCTTCTTTTAGGCCTTAATAATCTTGCGAGCAAAGCTAGCACTAAAACAGTAGGGCAAGGTAAATGCGCCAATAGTGGACGGTCACTAGTCAATAGCTTAAATAGAGTTATGGAAGGTATTGGTAACAAAACCCTACCAATCTCAATAGAAAATATTCTTCTTCTTTTATATGAAACCGAAAGAGAATCACCTAATCCTTTATTAGATTTTAAGGAAAAAACATAGCCAATATCTTGTGTAGCTATGTTATGAGCCATGCGTTCAATGCCCCCAAAACCAGGAGGCCATTCTCGTAATAACTGGTCCATTTAAAAAAGTCTCAATCGATCTTTCCAGTGTCGGAGTGGAGCACTAAGTTTCCATGATCTAGAATTTTTAATAGCTTCTAATTTAGCCTCTGTCTCAGCAAGTTTCATCTTGCTCTGCTCAAGTTCTTTGCGCAATACTTCCTCCTGGCTCTGATCATTTATTAATGCAGTCCTAGAAGATTTTTCTTCAAAATGTATCGCATTTAATACTGAACCTGGCAATCCTCTGAAAGAATCTTGAAAGACAACTATAGAACCTTTATTGCGTGCAAAGTTCTCATAAATTTCTTGGCATTCATTTAATAACTTAACATCAACCTTTTCAGCGACTTTACGAGGTAAAGACGTAGAGGATCGATTTAGGTCAACTCGCAATCTTCGATTAATGGCTAGATTCCATTGATCCAAGCTGGGCAGTGGATATCCATGGTTATTTAAGAAATTAATTAATCTATTCGGAATATTTTCATTGCCTTTCGAATCTTTCAACTGAAGTAGCTCCTGATAACAGAAAAGTAGATCATCATCCTGCAAAGCCATAGCAAGATGATAATTATATAAGTACCAAATAGTTAATCCCTTACTCAAAGGAAAGCCATTACGTACATAGAGCGAGGTTGCAACTTCTAAAGGCCCTCTGATAGCGGCAGCCAATGGGACACGCTTTAAGAAAATGTGAATGTAAGCAGGGTACGTCAAACAAAGTCGAGGATCTTTATCTACCCAAGAAGTGTCCAAGGCATAATCAGACATTGCCGACCGCGCATTCAGCAACTCTCCCAAAAGAGGAGAAGCAGACCAATCTGGAAATAACAGAGGAGGATTATCCCAAGATGAGCCAACCATCTCGAGCAAATGATCATTCATCTCAACCAGCCTTTTAGACTCAAAGAAACCCAAAGGGTTTTCAAGTTTCTGTTCTAAGTCTCCAGAAGTTGAGTCTTGCCCAAAGGCAATGATGTCCTTAAGTAGCGCTGACAGCAGCGAAGTCCCAGACCGATGACAACCTGTAATAAACACTCAAGACCAAAGCCGCTGGAGCAGCCTAAAGGTAAAGGTCGCAAAGTTGAGTTGCTGCATTTAAAGTTGCGATATGGGGAAAAGAGTCAAGTTCCTTATCTGCGGCACCCAAAAGGGGGGGACAACAGCTCTTGCAGACTATCTTCGAGAACATCCCAATCTTTTTATACCCAAACAAAAGGAACTACACTTTTTCGATAATGAAGAAAGAGACTGGAGTCAAACAAGTTATGACGATTACCACCTCAATTTCCTAGATGCAAAGGAAGCTTGTTTATGTGGTGAAGCTACACCTATATATATGTACTGGGACACTAGTGCCAAGAGAATTTGGGAATATAACCCATGCATGAAGATTATTGTTATTCTGAGGAACCCAATTAGCCGTGCATATTCTCATTGGGCAATGGAATCCTATAGAGGAGTTGAATCACTAAGCTTTGAAAAAGCTATTAGATGCGAAGAACAACGCTGCAATGAAAGCTTGCCATTACAGCATCGAGTTTTCTCATACGTTGACAGGGGATACTACTCAAACCAACTCCGCAGACTTTGGAGATTCTTTGGACGTGAATCTGTGCTTATTTTGAAACAAGAAAAACTCATTGTTAAACCGCAGGAATGCCTTGACGAAGTTTGCATGCATTTAGGGATAGAAAAGTTCGAATCTCTTAAAGCTCTAATTAGTCATCCAGGCAAGTATCCAGAACCCATAAGCAAAGAAGCAAAAAATCTTCTCAGGAAAAAATTCTGGCATGAGATATGTCAGTTAGAAGCTTTGCTTGGTTGGGATTGTCACGAATGGCTAAGAGCGTAAAGCTAATGCGTATTTTACTTGCAATACCACATGTTTTTTCCCCTCAAAAACAATCACTTTACTCATCACAGAATGAAGGCAAAAGGGCAACTAAACAACTAGCACTTCAACAATCAGTTTTAGGCAACTTAGATAGACATAGTTCCCGTCATTGGATCCACGCATCGCTAGGCAAAAATAAGCCTGTTATTACTAGAGAGCTAGAAACAATTGATGGTTTGGAGGTAAATATTCAGCTATACACACCTCCAGAAGCAACTCTGGCAGAAAGGATAGGGAAGGATAAAAGAGTGGAGTTTATTAATCCAGGAGTCAAAGACATGAGCAAAGTACCACTAGTTGCTTCTAAAAACCTTTTAATACAATCACCCAACTATGATCTAGTTGGTTATTTAGAAGATGACATATTAATAGAAGATCCAGAGTTTTTTCAGAAATTACTTTACCTCGATCATCAAACTGATGGAAGTTATGCATTCCTTCCTCACCGTTGTGAACAAATACCGGGAAAAGGTGATGTAATTCTTTCAGGAGATCCTGATGGTGGTCGTCCAGATCTTTTCTGGGATACAGGAGAAACATTGACCTTAGATTGGCCTCTAGGGTCAAAAACATTTTACAGAGCGACAAATCCACATTCGGGTTGTTATTTCTTAAGCAAAAGGCAAGCTTTAGCTGTGAAGAGTTACTGGGATGAAAGACAGTGGATTTCAAACTTTGAACTATCTGGCCCCCTCGAACAGGCAGCTAGTGGGTTACTACTCCCCGTCCTGAAAGTAATGAAGCCTAAACCAAGTCAATACCGCTTCCTAATGGTTCGCCATCAAGATGAACTATGGAAGCGCCATGAGTTTGAAAGTAATGAGTAGCCGAATGACAGATGCTCAAGTCTTCTCAATGCTAGTTGAATACCGCAGGCAAATGTGGACGAATCATTGTAACTATGTACTTCAAGAACTTCTGCTACCTAACCATAAAATACTAAATAGTTCGCAATTAGATTCATCCAAAAGATCTATAGTGATAATCGAAAACCGGATAGACTCTCAATGGCTATTTACAGTCTTAAACTCTGCATTAATGTGCCCTTTCAATACTCGAGTTTGTATAGTAAGCGATAATAAGAACCAAGAGAAAGCAAAGCAATTACTTGCAGAATATAATTTAAATTTAAATATTTTTTGGTTGCCGATTGAAAAATGTATCCCTAATGCTGTGCTTCAAGACTCTAAAAGCTTTAACGCATTAATGAAAGAAATAGATTTCTGGGAGAGTCTCCCTTATGAAGATCTGCTTTTCATTCAAACTGATGCATTATTAACAGAGCCAATTCCAAAATACTTCTTTAAATTTGAATACCTAGGGGCCCCATTCTTGCCTCGTCAGCAAAGTGAATATTTCCAAACTCGGAACAAGTATGGCGATATAGTTAGCTTTTTTAAAGTAGAAACTCCGATTCATTGCTCCCCCAACCCTGATGTATATCCGCACCTTTATGGGAATGGTGGGTTATCAATAAGGAACAGAACTATTATGAAAAAAATTTGTGAAAATCATGGCGCATGCAGTCCTCAAGAGGAGCAAGAAGATGTTTTCTTTAGTAGGCACATGAGTAAATATTGTAAGCCTGCACCATTACAAATTGCCCAGGCATTTGCCTCTGAAAGCATGTATCAATCTACTGCTATAGGCAGTCATGCTGCATGGAAATATTTCAGTAGCGCTGAGCTAGCAGATCATTTAGACAAGCACTGGCGTCAAGTATGGGCGATGGTTCATCCAAAAGAATAATTATCACTTACCGTTCCCTTTCCCTACATGCCTTGCCAGCCAATCAATTACCTGTTGAGGCTCCACAGAACTCATACATGGATGTCCTTCAATTAAACAATCATCATTCCTGAACCGATTATCCATACATGCTGAACAGCTTATTTCAGCAAAAGTGCGGCTGACATTAGAACAACGAGGCATCCACAAACGCATTGGGCTGGCGCCTAAGCCATCCTTGTCATTTCCTAATACAGCCAAAGTCGGAGTTCCCACAGCTGCTGCTATATGCAGTGGCCCCGCATCAACACTGATCATGGCGCGAGCATTTTTAGCAGCGCCAGCAAGCTCTATCAAGCTTGTACGACCCCTCAAGTCTTGCAGTGCAGTCGATCGCAACAAACGCTCTTCCCCATCACCTGAGTTATATGCCTCTCTTTGAGCGGCAGGCGGACTCCCAACGAGTCCCGCACTCCATCCACGTGCAGTTGCAAAATCAACCACTTCTCGCCAATAAGCAAAAGGCCACACCTTTGCACCTCTAGCAGTGGTGCAATGAATCAACAAATCAGGCGTAAGAAAAGGAGGCTCAGAGGCAGGCAATTCAATCTCCTTAGGGTCAACATAATTAGATACAAAAGCAAGCTGGCAAAACAACTCTGCGATGTAATTACTTTTAAAATGCGTGGAATAACGAGTCAGGAACTCTTGACTATCCCAATCCTTATCCTCAAGAAAACATTGCTGAGGAAGTTCACCCCAAGGCATTTCTGAGCGCAGATTGGCAGTCAAGCTTCCTCCAGCGACAAACACTGGATTCAACCAAGGCACTAAAACAGATGTGACAGGGTTAAAACCATCCAAATTTACTGCTAATTGAACAGGTCCATTTATCTGAATCTGTTCAGCCAAAAGGCGCTGAAGACGAAAGCCTGAACCAGGGGAGGAGTCATCCCAGCTGACTCTCCAATCAATTGTTGGCAATGCCTCTTCAAAGTCAACAGTTACCTCACTTCCTATAAAGCTTATGAACGAATCCGGGAACCGAGTCTTCAATCCTCGCAAAACAGGAGTACTAACAACAAAATTTCCAACCTTGCATGACCCAAGAACAACAATATGAGGACTTTCTCCTAAAAGCTCTCCTCCATATCGAATCGGGGGGGGCATCACTGTCATGCCTAACTGCTCATGTTGAAAAATAGACCTTTGCGCATAGAAGTCCTAGTCAATAGTCCTGGGCCACATGACCAAGTCCGCATTCGAGATCCATTTCTTGCAATGCAAAAACTTGGACTGGACTGCAGGATTCATGAAAAACCATTCCTTTTTAATAGCTGTATTCGGCCTAATAGCCTCGTCATCTGGCAAAGACCTTTGCCAGCAAATCGTATTCGCCAATGGGAACACCTGCAATGGCTTCGAGAACGTGGATGTCTCCTATTTACAGAATGGGACGACCATCCCGACTTATTCAATAGTTCTATTCGTAAGCAACTAGAAGAGATTTCAATGGCTCCTCTAGAGCTTTGTCATTGCATTCACAGTTCAAGTACGCGCTTAGTCAAAGCTCTTTCAGAATTTAATCCCTTAGGTCTCGTTATAGACAATGCAGTAAGCGAGGTGCCAAAGATCAATCTTCAAAAGCATCAAGAACGTACTTTAAGAGTTTTAATAGGTAACCAGAATAGATTGAATGAACATGAGAAGTTATCAGAAGGAATTTGCTCTTGGATTAGGATCAATCAAAACATCAAGCTTGTAATAATTGCAGATAAAGTGTTAAAAGAAAAATTACCAAAAGAACGGGTTGAATTCCATAAACTATTAAATTATAATGATTATCGCTCGCTTTTAGCGAGCTGTCATATAGCACTTCTTCCATTAGCAGAGAACACTGCCAACTGGTGTAAAACGCCTATCAAGCAAATGGAATGTGCAGCCGAATCAGTTGCTTCAGTTGCAGGGCCTGCATTATATAAATCATCTTGTCCTAGCGATTGCGCAGTATATGTTAATCAAGTCCAAAAAATAATAGGTGCTGCAGAAATCCTGGCAAAAGAACATCTTCGGAGACAAGACTTAGTAAAAGCCTCACATCAATGGGTTGAAAAAGAATGGTCTCTTCAAAAACATCTTGCACATCGCATCTGGCTCTATAAAAGCATTTGGACTCGCAGAAAAAAGCTGGATTCTAAATTGGTTTTCCGGCTAAACAAAAAAAATGAATTCCCTAAAATGTACGAGAAAGAATTTCATCTATGATTGGAATAAACTTTTCGATTGGCCCATAGGTCTCTATAGTTATTTGTTCCTTCAAGCCCTAAATCCGCGAGGGATTCCGCTTCTGCATTAATTCGTGTGCGATGCCAAGCCATTATTGTCCCATCTCTAAGAACATATGCTCGATTCTTCTGATTATGTTGTGGAGTCAATTGTAAGAAGTGGCCATCATAATGTCTGTCTGTTTTCCCATGAACAGCAATTGCACGTCCCAAAACACCAGGGCCAGTAGGGCACATTGAATCAGTTCCATAATATTGATTGCGACAATTTTCGACAACCATTTGAATGGCAGTTTTCAAAATCGGGTTACCAGGTGAAGAATAAATTATTCCATTCATACAATCATAAAAGCTTCTCCAAGGTGCCATCACATCTCCTAAATCCCAGAAAAATATCAAGTCCAAGTCTTTACCGACTGGCTCAAAGACATAGTTCTTCTCGATTTGAATTCCTAAATCAAAATACCATCCGCCAAAATGAAATAATAAGCAATACCTTGCCAAATCAGACTTATATGCATAAGGGATAAGGGATTGATAAGCATCAAGCACCTCAGAGTGAAACTGATCTCTTAAAAAATTTTCAATTAGCTTATTAGTCCATAGAGAGTATTCACCTGCAGGGAAAGAATTAATCAATTGCTGTGAAATATTTGCTACTCGAGGAGGAAGCTCAGTAGAGTCTTTTTCATTTATCAGGATCTGGAAGACTCGTGTCATTAGAATGCTGAATTAGTTTCCTTGATCTGCGTAGGTCTGCAGTCGCTGAGCATGATGACAACGTTCAGTAGCCCACCATTGACCAACTTTCAACTGCAAATTATCAAGCTCTTCAGGAGACTGGAGAATCTCTTTGGCAAATTCAGCTGCATTTTCCCAATTCAAAAAACAAGGCAGTGGAAAAGGGTGCCTAAAAAGTCTCTTGAAGTCCTCTAGTGAATACAAGGTAAGCGGAATTGAGCCAAGTTGAAGGGCCTCATAAAAGCGAAATGTCTCAAAGTGCCTATTGCCTTCAGGGCATAGAGCAAAAGAAGAATCAAGCAAAGCAGGTAGATAACGATTCAATGGCAATCCTTGGGCAAAATTAGAGCCACCATAATCAAAACCCCCAGGGATAGAAAGCTTGAAGCAATCTAATGCGTCTTGGCGGGAAGTACCAGGCCAAAGTGTACCCATAAAACTCCAAGGATGTTTCCTTTGGGAAGATGTCTTCCAAGGAATATTTATCAATGTCCATCTAGTTGGGCCAAGGGGAAGATTATTAATCTGAGAGAGTTCATCAAATCGACTATGTGGAAATTCTCTGAAAATAGGAATTTTCTTAGATAAACTTGGGTACCATTCATCTCCATCCAAACCCTCTTCATCACTAATATGAAGTATAATTAAATTGGAGACAGACTTCAAAAGGATAAGCCTTTGATCACGAAGTTCTCTCTGCCTAGAAATCTCACGCTGACTAATGTTTGGTTCAAGTAAATGTCTCGCTGATTCTATTAATATAACTACAGCATTAGGAGTTATTAAAAAAGGGGTGAAAGTTTCAAACCAACTAATTTCTCTAATCCATCTTGGGCGAAATAATTCTAATATCCAATCACGTTCATACTGATATAGGGGATTAGATCCCCAAACAATCAGCACGTCAGACGGAAAAGTAGGTTTGACCCAATTTGAAACAGTCATTAAGAACTAAACATACTTCCAACCCATTCATTCACCTCTTGAAGTGGTGAATTCCAGTCACCTGGTGTCTCGCAACGTGCAAGCTGAAAACTCTCGTAAATTAATGTCCTTCGTTCATACTGCCCCCACCGCCAATCAGACGGGTTGCTAAGTAATAAAAAGCATGGAATTCCTAGAGCTCCTGCAAGATGTGCGACAGAAGTATCCACGCTTACAAGCAAGTCAAGTGTCTCCAAAACTTGACTCGTACTTAACCAATCTGTCGAAGTCAGGGCAATTCTAAGATTTCCAGACTCTATAGCTTCCTTAACCGGGGAATACTCATTCCCATCTAATTGAAGACTGAAGAGCTCAGCCCTATAAATGTCCTTCCATTGCAATGCAAATTCCCAAAGTTCAGGGAAAGGAACATCTCGCACACGAGCACTCCTCTCTGGCTGAGGTGCTGAATGACGGCCGGCACTCCAGACCAATCCAATTCGAGGTGCATCTGATTGTTTTCTATAAGCAGAAGATTTAACAAAACCCGGCCTTTGAGATGACAAGCCAGAAACATTCCAACTTTCCAAAACCATTGGTAGAAAAAAAAGTCCAAGCTGCTTTGATGAACTGCTCCATGGCTCAGCTGCAGCATTCATTGTTTCCAAAGAGCAATTCTTTGGCAAGCGAAAGCATTCTCTAACTAAAGAAAGCAATGAAGGTCTCAACCAAAGTTGTAATTTTTTAACGCGCTTAGCTGCATCCCTAACCCAGCCTAAATTCTGAATGCTATCTCCATAGCCCTGATCATCCCAAAGAATTAATTCCTGGACTTCTTCTCCTTTCCAAAGGCTACTTCCCCTCCTTGAGTCAAGCCAAAAGCCATGATCATTTGAAGTGCCCGCAAGCAACAATTGCAGGCCTTCCTTATCAAAGGGGTCTTTGCAAAGTTTAAAGATTCCCATATTCATAAGGTTTACCTGTAACTGCATAGAAGCTTCTAATTCTCCGCATGGCATACCTATCAAACTTCTAAAATCCATCCCAAACAAATGAGGTGCATGCTTCTTCAAATGCAATTCAATGGCCTTGGCTTGCACTTTCAAAGCTTCATCAAGACGAGTCAATTTCTGCAGACAAACAGCCTTATTGCAAAGGGCCATGACTGATTCACGAAGCTGAAGTTGTCGCTCTACAAAATTCAGAGCTTCTTGATGCTGCAACTGAAAGAGTCTTAAATCACAACCTGTCGCATGCAATAAATCTGCCTCATCAAGATCCAAACCCTTCAACGCCAAGCCTTGCTGCAACCACTTATCGGAGGCGGCATCATCGAGCTGATTCAACTCCAAAAGAGCCAAGTTATTAAAAGTTCTTGGCAAAGAAGGATTTAAAGACAATGCCCGCATGTAAGCGCGTCGGGCAGAAGCAATATGTCCCAGCCTCTGATGCAAACGTCCCAAGAGGTGAAAATTCTTTGCGTCAACCGTCCCCTCAGTCAATATTAATGACCTCAGTATTCTCAAAGCCTCATCACATTGACCTTGAGCTTCTAACTTGGCTATTAACTCAATAGAAATTGGATTCTCGCAATGAAAACAGAATCATTGCATCCTGATGAACCAAGCATGAGATGCTTGGATAAATGAAAGTACTACTTGTCAACCACGGGACCGCAGGCGAATGGGGCGGCGGAGATGGCGTCCAAATGCGCGAAACAGGCTTGCGCCTAGGACAACGAGGCCATGAAGTGCACCTCGTGAATAGCGATAGCCCTGAAGTGAAGGGTTTTGATTTAGTTCATCTATTCAACTGCAGAGTGCACCAATCTTTCAGCATGCAAATGCAACGATGTCTCGACAATCAGGTACCAGTTGTTGTTTCACCAATATGGGTTTCGATTTCTAGAGCAATTTGGGGTAGTCGAGGTACCACCGCAGTTCTAAATAAAGCTATTGATGAAAGCTTATCTGCCGCATCAGATGGTCTAGAGATGTTGAGAAAGCGCACGCTCACAGTAATGCTCCAGGATGGGACGATTGAAGCTAACGGCAATGGAAGCTGGGACCAATCGGGCTTGCAAATAGTTATGTCATGCTTGCAAAAAGCAAATGGACTACTTCCTAATAGTTGGCTCGAATTGCAAGCAGTTCGTTCAGATTTGCAATGGTCTGGTGACTGCTTCGAAATAGCACACTATGGAGTGAACCCAAAATTATTTCTCGACGCAGATCCTGCTCCTTTCAGAAAGAGTACTGGAATTAATTACCCATTCATTATGCAAGCAGGACGCATTGAGCCTGCAAAAAACCAAGCAATGCTTTGCTGGGCACTCAGGAATAGCAAAATTCCAATAGTTCTTATTGGGAGTGGGAAACACTGGCCTTCTTATACAGATCTATGCAAAAAAATCAGCGGAAATCGACTGACCGTAATAGATCATCTATCTCAAGAAATGCTTGCCTCGGCCTATGCCGCTGCATCAGTACATGTCCTCCCCAGCTGGATGGAGACTTGTGGACTAGTCAGCCTGGAAGCTGCGCTAAGTGGGACCCCTTTAGTTGGAAGTACCTTTGGACACGAACTTGAGTACCTAGGGAACGATGCTTGGTATGCAGACCCTGCAGATCCAGAAAGTCTGAGAGAAGCAGTTCAGAAAGCATGGGACGCCGGGAAGCAATCAGAAAGAGCGCTGAGAATGAAGCGAAAAGTCTTAGAGAAATTCAACTGGGAGCAAGCTGTTGATGCAACTGAACGTCTTTATAAACGTGTGCTGGATGAAAAAAAATAAGCATGGGAAATCTCCAAGTACTTGTAATTAGCCTGGAGCGTACGCCTGGGAGGCTAGAAAGTTTCCGGAGACGCAATGAAAAGATCCTTGATAATTTTGAATTAGTTAAAGGAATAGATGGTGAACTTGACTGGAATCTAATCAAGAATTCAAAGTTAATATCAGAAAAAGCAAAGTTGAATTGGTCAAAAGGTGCAATAGGTTCAGCCCTTAGTCATCTGACTTGTTGGAAACACTGTCTTTCGAAGGGAAGGAACACATTGATTTTGGAAGATGATGTATTACTTTCAGAACACTGGGAAAAAGCAATAAAAACTGTCATGCAAGATTTAGAGAAAACCCTTGATCTATTATTGCTTGGATGGAATGTTGATTCGATATTAAGAGCAGAGATTTTTCCAGGTTTAAATTGCACAAGCCTTTTTGACCCCAGCTATCCTTCAGAATCTACGCTGAAAAAAATATTGGATGTAGGTAACAAAAGGCGGCTTTGCAAGCTCTACAATGCATTTGGGCTCCCTGGATATGTAATAACTCCTCAAGGCGCTAAAAAACTACTAAACAAGTTAATTCCTCTCAGATGTGAGCAAATTAAGATTGGCAGGGGGGTACCAGAATTAGATAGTAAGACTCTCGATTCGCAAATGAATTTTTATTATGAAAAGATAAATGCTTGGGTTCTATATGGTCCTATCGCATTGGCAATGAATGATCCTGAAGGCTCATTAACAGACCGAAGAAATAGGCCAACTAAATTTAGATGACTAACGAAAACGCTTCACACCATCAAGTTGTTTGATAAATAAGTCAGAAATCAAACTAATTACCGGCCGAGAGCGAAGACGTATATTTGCAGTGACACCCATGCCACTTTGCAAGTTAAGTTGTTGTTTACCAGCTTCCACAATTTGCTCCTTCAGACTAATAGTGGCAGGGAAGCGATAAGCACCTGAATTCGCATCGGGAGGCAGTGCATCTGAGCCAATCCTCGTCAAGGTTCCATTGATATAGCCAAACTCACCAGAAGGGAAAGAATCCACAGAGACCGTTGTTGGGAGACCTACTTTTACGAAGCCAATATCTGAATCACTAATTGCAACTACCGCTTGAAGCCTATTTGAAGGGACAAGTTTAAGGACAATCTGATCAGCATTAATAACAGCAGAAGGTGAGACTTTCAAGTCAAAAACTTTGCCAGAAGTTGGCGCCTTAACAGTTCGGTAAGCTAAAGATTCTTTGGTCGCAACTAATTCAGCCCTAAGGTTAATAAGCTGTCGGTTAATATCATTCAACTGACCTGCAGCCTGACCTATAACCCTCACACGCTCTTCCTCTAGAAGAGCAACTTCTGCTCGTGTCTCCTGTACTTGATTGAGCTGAAGTAAATACTGGTTACGTGCAACTGCGCCATTTGTATAAAGAGGTTCCATATCTTCAGCAATACTCTGCAGCAAACCAAGAGTCTTTCGTCTACTATCAACCCTTGCATTTAATTGCACCAATTGAGATCTCAATTGCATAGTCTGTTCTCTGGCTATTCTCAATTGAGATGTGAGTACAGCATCCTCAACATTAGGAATTGATGGTATAGGGAGGAAGCGACTGGGATCTCCACCACTCTCAATAATAGTTTTCAGGCCTCTTGCCTGAAGCTCTAGCAAGCCGATGTTATTTATTAGTGCCTGCCTCCTACTTGTTAAACCCTTTGCTTCAACATCAAATAAGGGATCCCCTGCCTGCACCATCTGGTCAGTTGTGACATGAACCTTACTAACCACTCCTCCACTTGGGGAGTCAACCTCTCTTACGCTTCCTGAAGGTTCCAGTCTCCCCCTGACTGAAACTGTCTGGTCTAAACGTGCAGTAAATGCCCATACCATTGAGCCCCCAAATAAAATTACAGAAAGCCAAATCAATACAGAAGACCAATGCGTGCCTTGTTCTACATAGGCCGAACTTCCCTCCCAAATCTGCAGCTCTCTATTTTCACCAAATTCAGAATCTTCATCAGTAGTGGGAGAAGAAGACTCCTCTGAAGAATTAGCATCTTCTTCTTTGACCACTTGGCCAATATTTAAAGCCTCTTGATCACTTTCAAGGAGCTCAGGGGTTTTCTCCAGTTCGTTGTTTTCAGTCAAGATCTGCCTCTTGCTGGCTATAAAGGGCGAAATAGCGTCCCTGCTGATCTAGCAGTTCCTTATGTGTTCCTTGTTCTACTAAAGCACCTTCCTCCATCATCAAAATAAGATCTGCAGAACGAATAGTGCTCAAACGATGAGTAATGAAGAAGACAGTCGAACCTTCAAAAGCCTTCTTTAGATTCAAGCAGACTTGACGCTCAGTTAGATAATCAAGCGCACTTGTGGCCTCATCCAGAATCAAAAGGTTGGGCTTCTGAAGTACGGAGCGAGCAATCGCTATCCTCTGTCTTTGTCCACCAGATAAAGAGCTTCCTCTTTCTCCTACTCGACTGCCATAACCATTAGGTAGATCCATAATGAAGTCATGTGCACATGCAACACGAGCAGCAGCCTCAATTTCTTGAATAGTTGCATCAGGAGCAGTTAGTGCAATGTTCTCTCTAATGCTTCCATCAAATAGCAAGCTGTCTTGAGGAACAATCCCAATCTGACGTCGAACAGAGCCTAATTGAAGCTTTGAGATGTCATAACCATCTATCAAAATCCTTCCAGTTTGAGGCTCATAAAGCCTTGGAAGCAATTTCATTATTGTGCTTTTACCACTACCACTTCGACCAACTATTCCCACAAATGCACCTGCAGGTATTTCAAAATTCACGCTCTTAACCACAAGAGGTGCACCTTCATAAAAACGAAAATCTACATCTTGAAAAATCACCTCACCAGAGACTGTAGGAAGAGGAAGTTGATCCAACTCCTTACTTGAACCTTCTGGAGTTGCATCTACAACATCACTAAGGCGTTCTATAGAAAGAGCTACACCCTGGAAGGTCTGCCAACTGGTTGCGATATTAAGCAAAGGTCCTATTACATAACCAGAAATTATGCGGAATGCTATTAATTGTCCAATTGTTAGTTCTCCTTTAATGACAAGAAAAGCCCCTACCCAAAGGGTAATTAGCCCACTCAATTGATTTAGAAATTGGCCCGTAGTACCAGTTGAAATTCCTATCAAAAGACTACGGAAGCTCTCACTCATGAAAGCTGCATACTTTCTTTGCCAACGCCATCTAACTGTATTCTCAGCATTCTGAGCCTTAATAGTTTGGACGCCATTTAATGACTCAACTAAAAGAGCCTGGGTGGCCGCATTTTTTTCTGCGGCCTTACGCAGCTGTCCCTTAATTGCAGGCGAGGCAATAAATGTTAGTGCAAGGAAAAGTGGTATTACACCTAGGCTTACGGCTGTAAGTACTCCACTATAAATAAACATCACAGCGATATATATCACAGAAAAAACAGCGTCTAAAAGTAGTGTCAAAACACTTCCAGTAAGGAAGCTACGAATATTTGAAAGCTCAGCAAGACGCGTCTGAAGCTCACCAACGGGTCGTTTATCAAAGTAACGCAGAGGAAGGCGCAGAAGATGCTGAATCACCTCTGCGCCCAAAACAATGTCAATACGATTCGTGGTATCGGCGAATAGATATGTCCTGACTGCTCCAAGTATGCCCTGAAATAGACTCACTAAAAGTAAAATCAGGCCAAGAGTATAAAGAGTATCAAGATTCTGTTGTCCTATAACTTTATCAAAAATCTGCTGCATAACTAAAGGCTGAGCCAAATTTAATAACTGCAATAACAGCGAAGCAGCTAAAACTTCTATAAGGCTTCTTCTGTATTTCTTGATCTGAGGGTAAAACCAAGAGAGACCAAGTTTCCTTCGCTGAGTATCTCTGCCTGGCTGAAGCATTAATAGGGTTGCTCCACCTTTGCCACCTGTAAGTTCTTCTAAAGGCAGCTTAATGCGACCATATTCAGGGACAACAGCTTTAACTTCTCCTTGACTAATTTCATGGACAATCGCAGGTTGTCCCAAAAGATTCGCGAAGCAAGGGAAGGGAGCCCTCGGTAGCTGAGCCTCTGGTAAATCTGCCAGAGTTCCCGTAAACCCCATCAAAGTGGAAAGGTTCCCAAGGAGCTCAAGAGATGAAGCTCGATCCTTAAGGTTGTCACGAGCAGCACGCTCAATAATGTCTCTTCGGAAAGGAGCCTGATAATAAAGAGCAAGCATTTCCAGGCAAGCAATTGTCTGACCTAATGGGCCTGCTCCAGTAACTTCTGGGATCGCTCTTCCTGCAATACGGGGGGCAACTTTCTCAGGTTCATCAACTTCGGTTAGTCGTTCTCCCTGAGGCTCAGGCAATAAAAGATCTGAGTAGCGATCATTCGCCCATAAATCCTCCTTTTCAAGCTGTTCAACCTCAGCCCCCATCTCCAGAGGAGGATCCATGAGTTGATGCCATATATCTTGCTCAGCTCTTAGTAGCCTCAAAGGATAGCCTTTAGGAATATCAGCCAAAACACCTGGGTCCACTTGCTGGCCAATTGAGACGTTGCAAGTTTCTGGCTGAGAATTCCAGAGCCAAATTGCTCCATCATCAGGTAATTCGCGCAAATCAGCGGCTGATACGACTTGCAAAGAGGGCAATAATTGCCTTAATACTTCTCTCTCATTTGGCTCAGCATTAGGCCTTGCACGTAGAGAAGGCTCTAAAGCATTCATTAATTCAGAAGGAGAGTTGTTTGCTCCCAACCAACGAGAAAAAACTTCTGAATCTTTTTCAAGAGTATAAAAATCTTCCGCAGGGATGCCTATCAGCTTCAATGGTGTTGCTGCAGTAAGCCATTCACAAGGACTTCTTCTAACTAAACCAGCCCATCCAACAAGATCTCCAGGGTTTGCATAAGCAAGAGTGACTGGCCTCCTAAGACCTGGGTCATCATGCAGCAAACGACCTCTGCCTTCAACAATGCAAAAGCAATATTCAGGCAATCGGTCATGAACCAACAAATCCTGACCAACGGTGCAATGAAAAGGTCTAGCTCGCTCAGCTAGCCACTGCAAACTTTCCTCAGATAGATCAGCAAATGCTGCAAACCGCGAGAGCAAACTGTGAAAGGTGGCAGTGGACTGATCACTCATAAGTACTAATCGTAATGGAGATCATCCACAGGTTCATCCGCCAACAAACGTTTGACTCGATCATCAAGAAAATTACTGAGCTCCTCTTGCAGCAAATGCTCTCTCATCTCTTGATCAAAACGCGCAGGAGTTAATTGTTCAAGTCTTATGAGCACGTGCCATTGGCCCATATTTTTTCTGAATGAAATCTGTCCAGGTTTCAAGGTCCTTATTAATTCTGCAAGCTGAGGTGGTTGAAGGACACCTATTTTCATTGGTCCCATTACACCCTTACGGTGACATTCAGGGCCTTCACTATATTGCTGTGCGGCCTCCGCAAATGTCATCTCACCTTCTTCAAGGCGTATCCATAATTCTCTCGCAAGACCTTCATCTTTCACACGTAAAAGAGAGAAGATAACCTCATCTCTACCACCTAAACTCAAAAGAAACTTTTCTTCCAGTCCAGGACCAAAACGCTGATGGGCAAATCTTCTCAAAGCTTCTGGCCGCAACAAATATAGCTCTAAATCCCTAGCTGTCCAACCTCTTTCCTTCAAGAATTCAGCCTCATCTTGTTCAGCAAAAATCTTCCTACGTTCTTGCTCAATCCATTCACTCTCAATAGGCACTAGTTTAATTATTTCCTCTTCTTGCTGACGTACAAGCAACTGTGGCAACAGTTCCAAGCGCCTCACCAAAGTTTGTATTGCGTCTGAAGATAGATGTTTATTTATTGATAAAGTCATTTTTTTAGCGCCTCAGACTGTGCAAGGTTATTTATATCAAGTAAGAACATTTGATCTAAAGCATATTTAACCTGTTCAACAACCGATTCCCAATCACCATGAGAATTTTGTCTAAAAATTCGCATTGATGGATACCAAGGCGAATCACTCCTATCAAGAAGCCAACGAAAATCTGCATTTTTAGGAAGCAATAACCATGTAGGTCGATTCAATGCTCCAGACAAATGGGCCACTCCTGTATCTACGCTAATTATCAGATCTAGTTGACGTATCACATGGGCTGTGTCAGAGAAATCCATTAGGATATCTTTCCATTCGGTTACATGCTGGTGATCAAGCCAAGGGGAAAGTTGCTTGTGATCTTCACCAAATTGAAGACTATGAATTGTAATCAGTCCAAGGTCAGCTAATTGAATCAAAAGAGGCATTAAAAGTTCTAGCTGCATACTCTTATTCCTATACATCGCCTTATTGTCAGGATTAGAAGCCCAAGCAATACCTACTGATAATGCCCCTGGGGGAGGAGTTACTTGCAAATTCTCAGGAATTGGCTGATTCGTAGTTAAATAAGGAACTGCTGAAGGGACAGTATGCAATTCAGTCCCAAAGACCAAAGGCAAGCTCATCAAAGGTATATGTCTTCTTTGATCATTTTCAGGATCTGCGGACTTACTTGGCTGAACACGCTGACCTAGCCCTGTCCAATCCCTTTGCAATTTCAAAAGAGGATCCCTGGTAAGAAACACATAAGGGACTTCAGCAGCGTCTAAAAGAGCTAAATAACGGCAAAACTGAATGGAATCACCCATCCCTTGTTCACTCCAAATAACAACAGGTGTCTCGCCAGGGGCAGGCAAGTCCAAGAAATTTCTAATTTGAGATCCTGAAGTAGGAATTTTCGTTGATTTCAATTCTTTGCCTTCAAAGCGTGCTTCGTAGTATTCCCACCCTTCGCGATAGCGACCAAGCAGTAAGTATGCCAATCCCAAATTGAAAAGTGAATTTTTAGAGCTGGTTTCTAATTCTGCGCCTCTCTCTAAAAATCGGATAGCTTCCTCAGGCTGAAGAACATTCATCAAGGCATTGCCCAAGTTCAAATGACTAGCAGCATGTGACTGGTCTAATGAAATAGAAATACGAAAACTTCTCTCTGCATTTTCAAATTCTTCAATGCCATAGTAACCAAGGCCTAAATTACACCAAACATCAGCAATAGTTGGATCTAGGCGAACACTATTACGCAAAGGTTCTATTGCCTCATCAAAACGATTTTGATTATTTAATGCTATACCTAGATTATGCCAAACCGTTGCCTGGCTAGGGTTAAGGTTAAGGCTTTTACGATAGAGTTTTTCTGCTTCTTCAGGCTCATCATCTTTCAATAAATTTCCTAAATTATAAAATATATCAGGGCGAGATGGGTCCAAACTAAGTGCATGGCGATAATAAGAGTTCGCTAACTTCTTCTGATCTGGTAGTTGCCTCGCAACCATTCCCGCAATGATATAAAAATCAACGAGCTCAGCACATCCTTGTTCATTAGCCTGAAGAATATCTATGGAATCTTGATACTTTTCCAGCTGATATAATGCCAGCCCAAGAGGAACAACCCATGGACCTTGAGGAGAATTACCTAAAGCCTCTCGTGAAATTTTCTCGGCTTGTTCGGGCTTAATCTGACCTGTGCATAAAGCCTGAAGAAGTTCGTATGGATTTCCATAAGAACTTTCCCCAGAACCATAAGATGTTCCTGAACTTTCCAAAGATGTGTCGATCAATCCAGAGGACATCAGATTAAAGGCTCAGTTGGCACTTGCCGAAAACCGTTCTAATGAGGCCATAGGCCTCTACAAACGCCTAATCTCGTCTAGCCAGACTGACCAAGTAACAGTCTCTGATGTTATCAACTTAGGAGCTCTACTTAGATCTTCTGGCAATTTAGAAGAAGCGGCACAACACTACCATCATTGGATAAAGGCTTTTCCCCCTCAACCCCAGTTGAGCATTAATGCAGCTAATTGCTTCAGGCAATTAGGCAGAGCAGAAGAAGGCGCACGTTTTATTGAAAGAGCCTTAGTTGAAGAATCAGAAAATTTAGATTTGTTAGTTTCACAAGCTGAATGCTGGTTAGACCTTGGCTTGATAAAGCAATGCCAAGAGCAACTCCAAAAAGTCTTACAAATTGATCCCAGCAAAAGACTGGCATGGATCTCACTAGGCGTAGCACTTGCACGCATACAAAGGCTCAATGAAGCTTTATTTGCCTTTACCAAAGCACATGAACTAAATAAGAGTGATTTTCGAATGGCTGCAAACAGGATCTCTCTATTAAAAGATCTTGGCAAACTTGATGAAGCAGAAGAAGTTTGGAGAGAAATTTCACCTGAACAGAAGTCTGTGAAAGAGATAAGAGGAGCCTTAGCCGGACTAAAATTGGCACAAAATAAACCCGAAGAAGCAACATTACTATTATCAAATTTATGCCAAGAGGAACCAGAGCAAGAGGCTCATTGGCTTAATTGGGCTGCCGCACTGCGAAGCCTTAAATATACTGTTGCTCCACGCAGAGTATTGCAAATGGCACTGCAGTATCATCCACAAGACTGGTCTTTACAGGAAGCATATGGACAAATACTTGCAGAAATGGGTCTGATCGAAGAAGCAAAAAGGCTTGCAAAGAGACAAAGCATTAATCATGAACCAGCAAAAGATATTCATATATTTAATAGGCAATTCCTTGGAGCGAGCTACAAATTAATTGATTCAAATTTGATGCGTTTGGAAGCACAGTCCTGGGAACAAATGAAGCGAGCAGAAGGGGTAGGAGCTCTTTGGCCCGACACAATTCGCAGTTCTCATAAAAACAGAGTTCTACGAATTGGCTATATCTCAAGTGACTACTGCAATCACCCTGTTGCACGTTTCTTGCTCCCAATTCTACAGAATCATGATCATCTAAAAATAGAAACTTGGGCAATTAGCTGCGGAAGTCATGATGACTGGATAACTGACCTTATCAAAAATGCAGCCGACAATTGGTTAGATTTGCGATACACATCAGATCTACAAGCTGCCAGAGTATTATCAGATCTGCAATTAGATGTATTGGTTGAATTAGGAGGCTTTACAGGAGGGAGCAGGGTTGGAGTCTTAACTCACAAGCCAGCACCGATTCAATTAAGTTATCTGGGATACCCATCGCCAACCTATCTCAAATGCGTAGATGGGTGGATAGGGGACAATGAAATATTTGATGGCCTGAATTCACTGGAGAAGAAGGCACATCCATTAATCAATATAAATAATGGATATATGGCATTTGATCCTGGTGGAGAAATAGAAATCGCCTCACGCACTAACAAAGAATCATTTAGGTATGGTTGTTTTAACCATGCCAGGAAACTAACTGCAGAATCAATACAACTATTTTGCAATGTCATGAAAGAGAACGAAGATGCTGAATTAGTTCTCAAAAGTATCAGTTTTCATGAAGCAGCTGAAAGAGAAAGAATTAAAGCAAGATTTGCAAAAGCTGGTTTAAATACTAAAAGGCTAATACTTTTAGAATGGGTAGAGGGCGGGATTAATCATCTACACAAATATCATGAAATTGATGTTGCACTAGACCCCACTCCTTATGGAGGTGCTACAACAACATGTGAGGCCCTTTGGATGGGTGTTCCAGTAGTTACTTTAAGAGGCGCAGGCATGGCAGGTCGACTTGCATCAACATTATTATTAAATGCAGGCTTTCCAGAATGGATAGCCAATTCAAAAGAAGAGTTTGTAGAGATATGTTCGAGGATGAAGCTTCTAGGCAAAAGAGATGAAATTGAGAGGAAAAGCCTCAGAGAAAAAATTTCAAATAGTCCAATTGCTGATCCCAAAAGACTAGCAAGCAGCCTAGAGGAGAATTATCTTAGGCTTATTTCAAGAACTCCAGAGACCTAATTAACAAGAACTTGCTCATTAATCATTAAGCTAAAAGCGGCTTCAAGAGCCTTCATGTGATTAGAAGCATCGCCTAATTTACTAGCTTGAATCAAATTACGCCATTGATGTCGAGTTGATCTAAGGCTTAGAAGTTGTGAAGCTGCATTAACACAAAGTTGATAATAATCGTCTTCCGAGGAACATACCCAATTGTCTAAGCCTGCTGCACGTAAAACGGCAGTACTCATTCTGCTGACATAATGTTTGCCTTCAAGAGTAATGACTGGTACGCCCATCCAAAGGGCCTCACATGTTGTCGTACAACCACCATTAGGGATAGGATCTAATGCTATATCAATATGACGATATTGCTGTAAATGTTCCTCACAGGTTCCTGTAAATCCGAGCCAAGTTACACATTCAGGGTCCAAGCCATTTCTCATCATACGGCGTCGCAAAATCAGTTGAGTAGGCTGATCCTCATTGGCACTAGCTTTTAAAACCAAAGTTGAGCCTGGGAGATCATTCAATATTCGCCCCCAAAGTCTTAGTGTTCGATCAGAAAGCTTACGGGTGTGATTAAAGCTGCCAAAACAGATGTCACCAGAAGGAGCAGGCGTCAATTCAGCACTGCCCTCAGGTAAATCATTTGGAGGTTGCCAAGCTAAAAAAGGACGATCAAGTCTCCAAATCTTTTCTGTATGCCATTCATTCATGGGTTCAGGGAAAAGCTCCTTATCTCCTAACCAATAATCCATCGTGGGTAGTCCACTACTTGCAAAATATCCCAGGTAATTAACCTGAACCTGTGCATAACGTGCCAAAAATCCTCTACTAAAGTTCCCTCCAGTCCAACCACTTAAGTCAACTGCTAAATCAGCCTGAAGCGAACGAATGGCAGACACACAATCTTTACCACGCAAATGAGAAACTTCTACGACATCAACACCAGGCATCGCTTGAAATATAGGCACAATGGACTCAGTCCCATTGTCCATTGTGCTAACAAGAATATGCTTGTGAAGCCTGTGATCGTGAGAAGCTTCTAAGAAGTGCTGTAAAAATCGACTCACAGGATGAGGTTGCAGATCTCCAGTTACCCATGCAATTGTCTTAGATTTATTTTGAGAGCCTCTATTCAGCGGCTTTATTAGTGGTTGAGCTGATGCATATTGCTTTTGTTCTGGAAGTGCTAATAACGAGTTCACAAACAACTGCATATGCTCTGCATACCAAGAAGACTCAAGGCTCGCCAAATGGCAAGCAATATTCCCACTAAGAATGGGATCAGCCAATGGATTAGCACGAATAATCGGATGCAAGTACTCCAACCAATTCACTTGCCCACACTGCTCATAGCTACAAATTTGATTTGGGCAGCCAGGCTTAGCTCTCCCTACAGAAGCCCAAGTTTGCAATATCAATGCTGAACGCCTTCCATACCCAGGTTGTCGTTGAAATAGTTTGACTGCAGTCACATTGTTCAGTACATCTGGATGCTCACCATGACGACTTACTACTTCTCTAGCAGTAGGAACAATCTGATTTGCAATACGAGCAGCAATAACAAGGTCAAAAACTTGAACATGCAATTGACGGTCCAGCGGAGCTCGTGCAAGAGCAGGTCTTAATAGTTGAAATGCTGCCGCAGCTTGACCTCTCCCAGATAGAAGACCTGCCTGAAGCCTCAATGCTTCTAAGTTAAAAGGTACAGGGAACTGTTTTAAAAGATTCTCAGCTAAAGAAAAATCTCTCCGAATAAGAGCAAAGGCAACATAAGTATTTGCAAGATGCTGGTACTGAGAGACCTCTCTCCAAAAAGCATGGGGTTGTTTAACGAGTTCGTCTAATTTTCCTCTTTGTATTAAAAGATTTGCCAGCAACCAACGATATTGCCAGGAATCAGAATCAATGCGCTCAAGCTTTTTCAATACCTCAGAGGCCAAGAGCAGCGAACCTTGCAAGAGCCGCAAAAAGCCAAGCAAAGCTAAAGCTTCAAATGGTTCAGGACTATTTGCAGAAATAAAGGCCAGTAAACAAACCTCTGATTCCTGCAGCCGTCCAAGCCTTAACAAACAGGCAGAACGTTCAAGAGTGCCAAGGGCAAAATTTTCAACAACTAGTTGATCAGGCCAAACTAGAAGGATTTCAAAAACAGACATAAAAAAGGGGCCCCAACAGGGACCCCAAGAAGAAGTGATTGCAAAGATCAGCCAAGGGCTGTGATAGTTGCAGTACTAACAGTAGTGAAGGCAACGTTAGTAATACCTGTAGTTCCAGAAGAAGTGGAAGCACCACTGGTATTCATGAAGGTCATACCTGCACTTGTACCGAAGGTAACGCTGACGTTGGAGTAACCACTGAAGGTGAATGCACTTGTGGCACCGAAGCTGGAGTCAACTGCAACAAGGATTCCTCCGTTGGTCTGAGAGAAGGCAATGGTGTCATTACCGTCACTGGAACCGAAGAAGTAGGTGTTGTTTCCGCCTGTATCCAGAACAGTGGTCGCCCAGCTGTTGGTACCGTCTTCTAACGCTCCAGTACCGAAGGAAGCCTGAGTACTTAGAGAGTTGAGGACCAAGGAGTCGTTTCCAGTACCACCAACGATGGATGCACCAGTTACTGCACCAGCGAAGGTGAATACGTCAGCACCAGCACCGAAGGTAAAGACAGCATTGGTAGCACCAACAAAGCCGAAGGTGTCATTACCAGAACCGCCATACAGTGTGGAACTTACAACCGACATTCCATTTAGGCCGGTAACCAGGTTCACACCGTCAGTGGATCCGTAGATCTTGGTCTTGCCAGAAATGTCTCCAGAGAAGTTGAAGCTGTCCTGACCAGTACCACCACGGAGGGTAGAAGAACTAACAACGCCACCGAAGGCTAGAGAGTCATTACCAGCTCCACCGTGGAGTGAGACCTTGCCAAATGCACCATTACCGAAGCTCAGGGTATCGCCTGAGTCTCCACTAATGATGGTGGACTTGGAGTAAGCACCTAGACCTGTAGCGAAGGTAGCTCCAGTTCCTGCATCAATGTATGCACTAGTTGCATTTGCGATGCTCAAGGTGTCTGCACCAGCTGCACCGAAGATCGAAGCCGCAGAAACAGAAGTGAAGGCTAGAGAGTCAGCACCACCAGCTGTGTCGTCTGCAGAAGCATCAGCGAATACTGTGCCGCCCCAGAAGCCCGAGCTATCGAGAGTGTCATTTCCAGCGCCGCCATAGATGCTTGAAGCAGCGTTGATATTGGTACCAGAGTTATTGATAAAGAGTTTGTCAGCACCGTCTCCAGCATTAACAGTGGTGCTAACCAATGAACCCTGGATAGAAATACTGTCAGTACCGGCACCAGAGTTAATGCTGGAATTCAGGATTCCACCACCTTGACCTGTACCAATTGCGATCAGGGTGTCTTTACCTGCACCACCAAGGACAGTGCTGGTGTGCATGGTGTTTGCACCAATAGTGATTGAGTCATCACCAGCAGAAGTAACCGAGTTGCCAGCACCCCAAATAGCACTATTTAGTAATGCATTTGTAGTTCTCAGAAGCAAGGTGTCATTACCAAGGCTTCCAGCAATAGTGGAGTAAGAAATGCTGCCTGCGCTGATTCCACCAGAGATGAAGTCATTACCTTGTCCGCCATAAACGGATGAGGAATTGATCTGGTTATTAGCCAGCTCAATGGTGTCAGCACCACCATTACCGTTTACATAAACCTTGGTAAGGCTGCCGCCGAAGCTGAGGGAGTCAGCACCGTCATCGGAAGTATCCCACTCAGAACCTCCCCAAACTGTTGCGTTGCTTTCGATCTTGCTGCCGAAAAGAAGCGTATCTTTTCCTAAGGCACCACCAATAACACCAGCGCTGAAGTCTGAAGTGAGTGTCAGGGTGTCATCGCCTTGACCGCCGTAGACGGTTGAGTCCTGGGTTTGGTCAATCAAGATTGAGTCAGCACCACCGTTGCCATTTATCCAGGCACCGGATGCTGTTGCGTCAACGAAGATTGAGTCAGCACCATCTGAAGAAGTGGCAGTGCTGTCACCACCGTAGATGCTGCCTCCAACCATTCCTTTGTTCAAAAGGATGGTGTCGTTGCCAGCACCGCCATAGAAGGTGTCGGTGGTTGCTGTAGCTGAAATGCTGAGGGTGTCGTTACCTACGCCACCGGAAAGGGTTGACGAGGTAAGGCCAACCGTAAGGAATAACGAATCGTTACCAGTTCCACCAGCTACTGATGATGATGTTCCATCAATAATGAATTGGATCTGGTCGTTGCCAGCCCCTAGGTCGACTATGTCGTCATCTATGGATGTACCCAGAATGACCGTGTCGTCTCCCTGGAGAGCAACTATTGAATCTGCTCCGGATGTCCCTAGGAGGGTGTTGGCAGTGTCAGTGCCCAGTTGGGTGTTGTAACTCGAAGTCATCAGTCAGGAAGGACGTTGGTGGGTGTCAGAAGTGAACTCCTCACAACCGCACCCACCATGGGGGCGGCGTGTTGCGCGCAGAATTTAGCTTGCGCCGACCATTTATACAACATCTGTCTACCTTTTTTAGGAACTAGTGTCAGTTCCCTAACCGCTTCCCTCTATAAGTTTGGTCCATCCAGCCAATCCTTTCTGATGGGAATAATGCTGAGCATCAGCTTTTGCAGCTGCTGCTAAACGCTCTGCCAGTCGAGGATCGTCCAGCAATCTTTCGATCGCATTTACCTGTGCTTCTGGGCTGAAAAAGTCAACCAGCAAGGCGCTATGGCTATCCTTCAGAACCTCTTGAACAGGCGCAGTATCACTGGCGACAATGGAACAGCCTGCTGCCATTGCCTCCTGCAAACTCCAACTAAGAACAAAAGGCACGGTGAGATATAAATGCACACTGCTCAAGGTGAGAACTTTGTGATATTCGGCTTCCTGAAGAGCTCCCATCCAATGTGTTCGTTTTGGGTCAAGAGACAATTCACGAACAGCCCACTCACGCCATGACAATCCATCATTGCGAGGGGCTCCATAAGCAACTACATCACTACCTACAAGCAATGTATGTAAGTTGGGCCTTCTCTTCTGTAGTTCAGAAATTGCCCTAATAGCTTGTGGAAAGCCCCGATATTCCTCAAAACCCCTACTGACATAAGTTAAAACTTCTATATCTGGACTATTAGGTAAACAAGAAAGTGTTGGCGGACTACTTGTTCGCAAAGATCCCAATCTAGGGCAATCAATTCCTTCATGAATAACTTCAAGATTGGAGCTTAGATGATCAGGAAACTGTTCACGTTGCCAATTTGTTGGGACAACACCCACATCGCAATGAGCCAGCTCAAGTAACACTTGAGAGTTCCATATACGAAGGCGCATTGCGCGATCTGGCTCTACAGAACCCCTCCTCAAGAAATCAACATCAGAATCCCGAGCTTTGTAATACCATTCAAAAAGACCAATTCTCCTTGCATCAGGGAATAAGTCACTTAAAAAAAGTCCATTACCAAATCCAACATGATTGATGATGCAATCTGGGTACCAGCCTTCCTGAAGAAGTTGATGCGCTGAACGAAAAACAGCTTGTCCTTCAATAATGCAACTCTCAAATCGTCGTAGATAAGGATGTAAGGCTTCAGATCCTCCCTGTCTGTGTATCTCAGCCTGGATTAAACGCAAATCAGCCGATGGCTTTTGAGCATGCCATTCAGAATTGCGATATATAAAAACAACCTCATGGCCTGCCTCGGATAAAGCTGGTGCCAATCTCCGAAACTGAGCAGGAAAATTGATATGAGAAATCAGAATTCGCATTACAAGCTTCTGAAAACTCAGCCGCCTGGTTGCAATGCTTCGGCAAAAACTTTTTGATAAGGCGAAAGAAGCCAAGAAGGCAACTTTTGCTCAGCTTCATCAACACGCATAGTGCCAGGCTCATAAAAAAGCATGGCTACCAAAAAAGCATTTAATGCGCCAGGCGATCCAAAGCCTCCTCCCTGAGCAGGACTTAGGTGTTGAGTAGCAGTCTGCTTTAAAGCTTCTTCCGATTGTTCAAGGGTTTCTTTTTGAATTCCTGATCTAACTAATGCCCAAAAACGATCTCCAAGATCTGTGCTCCATAGCCTCTCTAATTGATTTTCAGGACAAACTTGAATAGCCTTAGCCAAGGCAATTCGTACTTGCTTCAACTCTTCTCGAATTTCATCATCTTCAGGATCTATGTAATATAAATTTGATAGGCCAAGCATTCGATTCAACTGAACCCTGTTATTAACTAGTTCTTCCAAAGTGGACGGAAATTCCCCTATATTAGGTTCAGGAAGTTGAGTCGCCGGTTGAAGTTTTGTGGATTGATTCGCAGGAGATGAGTCCTCAGATGTTTCGAAAAGTTCCTTATAAGCAGGTAAAAGCCAATCAGGGATTGCGTCTTCAGGGTTAACTATTTTCATTAACCCTGGCGGAGAATATAGCCAGGTAGCCAAAAGAAGCTGAATTGCTGAAGGTGCCTGAAATCCAGCTTGCAACCGGACGCCAATTGCATCTCGAAAGCTCACCTGCTCTGAAGTGAAAGATGTCTCAGGAGTGAGCTGTCGAACTAAAGCACGTGTCGCGTCACCAAGAGGAGATGACCACAGGCTAGGGAGCAAATCATCTGGGGCTGCCAACCAAAAACGAGCCAACTCATCTCGTTGGTTCATGCTTACACAAGAGCCTACTGACCAATTTTGCGAAGGGAGTTCAACCACGAACATTGTGGATTAAGTTCCCAAGATTTTACTTATTAGTGCTTCGGCCAGTACGAAACTCCTGCTGAGCCAACCAAAGAGTAACCATTGCCAACACTCCTCCCATGACTAATGGGGCCAACATGATTTGAGCTACCCAAAATAGACTTTTTGAAACCAGCCACAAAATGCACAGAGAATAAGGAACGCAGCAAATAGCTGGGAATAGCCATTTCTGCCATCTACTCATGATGAATGCATGACGAGCTCTCACCCGGAAAGGATGCTTTCTCATTGATGTTTCCTCAATAAATCTCCCATCACGTTGGGCCAATCATTTTGAGAAACACTCTGCATAAGAACCTGCCAAAGCGCTCTTCTACCTTCAACCAAATCAGAAGGTAAATCAGCCAATTGTTCTGCTTTTGCGGGTTCTGAAGGAACTGAAGACTCACTGGCAAAGCCAGAAAAAGTTCTTACTGGATCTAAATGAATTGGCACAGCAGAAGGTGTTTTAGCTTGCTCTGGTGCGAAACTTCGGCGCTCAGCGAGCTCATTAAATAAGTTGGAATAACTAGACATAACAGTATCTCTATCAAATTTCAATAAAGCGCGATTCTTAGCGGCCTGCCCCATCGCCTTGCATATCGAAGGATTACCTAAAAGACTAAGCACAGCAGCCTCTGCAGCTTCAACATCAACATTCACAAGCTGAGCCAAGGCCCCCGCAGTGGCTGGGTAACTATTAATCCCAGTAAATTGTTTCCAACCCAATGCACTAGACACACTAGAAGCACTAGCACTCCAACGTGTAGGGATAAGAAAGCCATCTAATCCATCTCTGACTAAATCTCGATAACCATCCCAATTCGAGGCAACCATTGGGAGTCCGGCAGCCATAGCCTCTGCAACTGCCAACCCAAAAGTTTCCTGAGTGTTATCAACCAATGAGATTGCAATGTCAGAAGCTGCTAAGGCTAAAAACTTCAATGCCTCGTCAACAGGCTTTTCCCCTCCAAGCCTGTGAAAATGCAATGAAGGACAAAGATTTCTCAGCTTCTGAGCGTTTTCTGCCTGGGCAGAAGTGTCGTCTTGACCACACTCAATAAAAACAAGAGGACGGTTCAATTGAGCTGCCACACGTTCAAGCAACGCATACGTTGGCCAAGGATCAAATTTAGTAAAAAGTGACAGCCTCCCAATCCACAAAACGACTGCACAATCCTGAGGTATTTGAAGAGCATCTCTCGCCTCAGGCTTGGATTTCAAAGAGTTCTGCATTTGCCTCACTGGGAGAGGGAGAGGAATCACTGGTAACTGAGGCTGCCTTGCACGCAAGAGCTCAGAAGATCCTCCGCAGCGCTCCATAACCTGTTCCTGCCTATCCTCCAAAACTGCCTCAACCACAGAGCGACCTGCTTTACTTGAACAAATCAAGGCATCCCAGGCTTCAACAGGTTCTGTCACCAAATCCTGCAAGTGTCCCAATACAGCTGGAGTGCAAAGAGTATGGATTTGACCAATCAAAGAAAACCCTGCTGATCCAGCTTTTCGCCTCCATTGAGCCCATCTACCAATCGAGGGGTCAGGAAGAAATAAACCACCCCATTGCTTGAATGGCAGAGGATCTGCCATCCCCAAACCATGCAATGAGCCTTTAAAGCCTGCTTCCCTAAGGAACGGGAGCATTTGTTGAAGTAATTCAGGTTGAGCGTGAGCAAGAGCCATAGGGCTATCCCCTGCTTGGGAAGCCCATGTTTTTAAAAGTTCCTGCCCTGCCCAGCGCCGACCATTCAACTCACCTCCCCCAGGAAGCAAATCAGCGCTAGTAACCAGGGCAGGCAACGAAGACAAAGGAACTATCCCATCTAGAACTAGTGCAAGCCTATGAGTCAGGCTTATCAACTATGAACCTTTTATTGATCACCAACCTTTACCCCCCTCAAGAACTCGGAGGCTATGGCCGCTGTATGGCTGATTTTGCATGGGGGCTGATGCAAAGAGGACATAACGTACAAGTACTTTGCAATGATGCGCCTTATCTCGGGCCAAGTGTAAATGGGCCAAATAACGAACCTGTATCTAGAAGTCTTCAACTCAAAGGAGATTTTCGCAAGGGAATCAAAATTATTAGAGATCCAGAAATATGTCGTCGTGTAGATATCATCAATACAGCTTCAATTTCCCAGTTTTTAACTACACGCAAGTGGGATGGCGTACTACTAGGAAATGTTGATTTAATAGGCCCCGAGCAATTACCTTTGCTTTTATCAGTGGGGGTCCCAATTGTTCAGCATGTTGGATTTGTAGGCCCTCCTTATGATCCAGCTTATTATCCTAATAATGCCAATTATAAATTAGTCTCAGCAAGTCAAGCCGTTAGAGATTCATTGGTAAATGTTGGCTTTCCAGTCACAATAAATCCTATTATATATCCTGGTGCAAGGATTGAGCTATTCGGATTAAGTGCGACAAAGCGAAGTCTTCCTGAAATTCCTGATGGGAGTCCTGCAAGGCCTCTTAAGGTTTGCTTTGCAGGCCTGCTAATGTCTACAAAAGGAGCTCATACATTCATAGAATCTTTAATACTTTTACAAAATAATGGTATTAATATTCAAGCCAACTTAGCTGGTGGTGACTTTCAGGAAGGATATCGTGAACAGCTAGAGTCAATGTTAAAAGAAGCAAGCTTAGATGGAACAGTGAGATTCCTTGGACAACTTAATAGAATTCAACTAGCTCGATTCTTTCGTCTGCACCATGCGTGTATTTTTCCCTCAATTCTCCCAGAAGCTTTTGGCATAGTTGGAGCAGAAGCCATGGCCAGTGGACTAGTTCTTATTAGCAGTGGAGTAGGCGGTGCAGCAGAATTGATTGAAGACAATGTTAGCGGACTCAGATTCAACCCAGGCGATGCAGTTTCGCTAGCAAATACTATGGCAAGGTTAGTTAACGAGCCTGGCCTTATTCAAAGACTTTCCATGGCAGGTCAAGCGCGATCAAAAGTTGAATTTAGTGTTAATTCCTCAGCAGAAAAACTAGAAATGTTGTTTCAAAGTTCAGTCCTTAATGAATGAGATTAGCCTTTGATATGAATCCACTTGAACGAAGATTAATCTGCCAAAATATAAATGCTTTGCAGAAAAATAGACCTGCTTTATTTCTTGACCGAGACGGAGTATTAATTGAAGATAGACACCATTTATCCAACCCAGAAGACGTGGCCTTATGCCAAGGAGCATTGGAATTATTGCTCTATGCACAAAAATCAAGTTGGCCAGTAATAGTAATTACTAATCAATCTGGTATTGCTAGAGGTTATTTCAATTGGAAAGACTATGAGAAAGTCACTCAAAAAATGCTTAGTTTGCTTGGCAAACCATGTCCAATTGCAGCTATATATGCGAATGGTTATGGCCCTGATGCTCCCGCCAATAGCTGGCGAAAACCAAATCCAGCCATGTTATTTGCGGCTGCAAAAGAATTCGAGATTAATCTTCATCAATCATTACTAGTTGGAGATCGACTGTCTGACCTAAAAGCTGGAGCAAACGCTGGTCTAAAAACCATATTTCATGTAATGAGTGGACATGGTCATTCAGAACGACCAGCAATAGAACGACTCCGCGATAAATCGAATCATTTCCTGGGGGAGAATCATCAACCGGAGCTAATTCTGATCCCATCCTTGAAAGCTTTCCCTATGCATCTACTTACTCCAGATCCAATTACATGAAAAATCACAATTGCGATGTACTCATTGTTGGTGGCGGTATGGTCGGACTATCGATTGCCCACCAATTAATTGAGCGAGGAATTACGAAAAGCATAGTTTTACTGGACAAAGAGAATGCTCTTGGGAAACACAGTTCTGGGAGGAATAGTGGGGTATTGCATGCAGGCATTTATTACAAACCAAATTCAGTCAAAGCAAAGGTCTGCGTAAGCGGAGCAAGAAGACTAAGAACTTGGATAGAGGAGCGAGGGCTGCCCATTAATCCATGCGGGAAAGTCATCGTGCCGCCTAAGCCAGAACTAGACAGTCAATTAGATGTGCTTTTCGAGCGCGGTAAATCAAATGGTGCAACAGTAGAGCTATGGGATCAAAAACAGTTGAGAGATCTAATCCCAGAAGCTGAAAGCGCAAGCGGAAGAGCGTTGTGGAGCCCAAATACAGCAGTAGTGAAGCCAATTGCAGTAGTAGAAAGATTGCAAAAAGAGCTTGCCTTAAAAGGAGTCAGGATAATTACTGGGCAAACTTGGAGGATCGAAGATCCTTTGAAATGTCAGATCAAACTTGGCAATGGATCAGAAGTTTTCTACAGCCATCTCATTAATTGTTCAGGATTACAAGCAGATCGAGTAGCTCATCAATTTGGAGTGGGACTCAATTACTCGCTGCTGCCATTTCGAGGAATGTATTGGCAGGTAAAGGCTGATTGTGCAATCAAGCCCAAAACGAATCTTTATCCAGTCCCTGACCTAAATGTGCCTTTCCTAGGAGTACATTTCACGCCTAGTGCAGATACGATTCCAATAGTGAGCATCGGCCCAACAGCCACTCCAGCCTGGGGACGTGAGAACTATCAAGGTTTTGAGTCGGTTGAACCTGTGATGGCAGCTAATAATGCTGCATTACTGCTCCGACAGTACTTAGCTAATAGAGGTGGATTTCGAAAATATGTTCATGAGCAAGCTTTTCTTACTCTGCCTCATCTACTTGTTAAAGCTGCTCAGCAACTAATACCTTCAATTCGGAGAGAGCACATCGAGTTAAGTCAAAAGGTAGGGATCCGCTCCCAGTTGTTCAACCACACCAATCAACATCTAGAAGACGACTTTTTATGCTTGCTTGGGCCAAATAGCACCCATGTTTTGAACGCCATCTCGCCAGCTTTTACTGCCAGCTTCTCTTTGGCAGATCTGATTATTGAAAGCACAGGGCTCGCAACTCAAACCATATGAAAAAACATCTTCGTGCCCTTTTGTTAGCTGCCGGCCTTGGAACAAGGCTTCGCCCACTAACTCTCACAACCCCAAAATGCCTGATTGAGATTGGTGGCACCCCACTGCTAGGCCACTGGCTTCAGCAACTAGAAACTATTGGATGTGATGCGACTTTAGTCAATACCCATTATTTAAAAGATCAGGTAGATGCCTTCTTAAACAGTTGGCTAAAAAACGCTATGAGTCTCGAAGCTGTACATGAAACAAAATTACTTGGTACTGCAGGTACACTTCTTGCGAACAAAGATTTCTTCAAAGATTCCACAGGACTACTAATACATGCAGATAATGCCACTAATGCTGACCTAACAGCTTTTCTTAGTGCCCATAGGAATAAGCCTAGTCATTGTTTATTGACAATGCTTACTTTTAACAGCAAGAAGCCTAGTCAATGCGGAATTGTTGAAAAAGATTCTGAAGGGATAGTTCAAGCATTTCATGAGAAAGTTAAAGAGCCACCAGGGAACTGTGCGAATGGAGCTCTTTATCTTTTTGACTCTCCATTTCTAGAATGGCTACAAAAACTTGGTCCTGAAATTAACGACTTCAGCACTGAGATACTGCCGCGTCTCATTGGCAGAATAAATACCTGGCATACAAATTCTCCATTTATTGATATAGGTACTATTGAAGCATTAGAAGAAGCCCGAGCTCTTTTTCCTAAAACTATTGGGAGGTAAAATGCAGATTACTAATAATTTTTCGACAAACGCAAAGGCCTACTTAAATAATGTTCAAACTTGTTTCGATGAGCAGATTATTTGCTTGGTAGAACAATTGGCGAATGACCTCAAGGAAGCATGGATAAACGGGCGGCATGTTTTCATATGCGGCAATGGAGGCAGCGCTGCAAATGCTATACATATGGCAAATGATCTCCATTATGGAGTCGGTGCGTGCGGACCAGCTCCTCAGTTACCTGGAATAAAAGTGGAGGCATTATCTTCCAACGCTGGGATCATCACATGCCTCGCCAATGACACTGGCTATGAAAATATTTACTCACACCAGCTAGAAGTTAAAGGCGAGTCTGGAGATCTCTTAATTGTTCTATCCGGTAGTGGCAACTCAGCAAATGTTGTTAATGCTCTCAAGAAAGGCAAAGAGATGGACTTAAAGAGCTATGCAATACTCGCATTTAATGGAGGTCTTTGCAGGAGCCTTGCTGACGTGCCCATACACTTTAAAATCGATGACATGCAAATAGCAGAAGACACTCAACTTATAATTGGTCATCTATGCATGCAATGGCTAACTATAAATAAACCTCAGAAGATCGGAGACAGCTAATGGCAGAAGTGGATTTTATGAGTGTGCTCCACAAAAGCACAAAACGCGATTATTTAGCCAGAGTTAATGACCCCGATTACCCCAAAGCTAAGGCAGCTCAATTAGCAAAGAAATTTGACTTTGATTATTGGGATGGGGATAGAAGAATTTGTTATGGAGGATATCGATATATTGCAGGGCGTTGGGAAAAAGTGGCGAAAGCAATGGCAGATCATTATCAGCTCCCTGCAAAGCCTAAAATTCTTGATATTGGTTGCGGCAAAGGCTACTTGCTTTATGATTTTCTTAAAGTCATCCCCGATGCCCAAGTCTTCGGTCTTGATATATCAAACTATGCAATTAATAATTCAAAAGAAGAGATAAAGCAAAAAATACGTCAAGGGAATGCAACATCTCTTCCATGGCCTGACCAATATTTCGATCTAGTAATTTCAATTAATACTCTTCACTGCTTACACTCATATGAGTTATGTGATGCATTAAGTGAAATGGAGAGGGTAGGCAAGAAAAACAAATATCTATGTATTGAAAGTTATAGAAATGAACAAGAAAAAGCCAATCTTCTCTATTGGCAAGTTAGCTGCGAGGCATTCAATACTCCACAAGGGTGGGAATGGTGGTTTAAGCAGTTTGGATACAGCGGTGACCATTCCTTCATTTACTTTGAGTAAGTTCCGAAAGTGAGCATTTCCCCTTCCTCTATGAAAGCGGCCATTTTGACAGGCCAGAATCAACCTCTAATCATTGATAACGTAGTTCTTCCAAAAGCTTTGGAGGTGGGTCAAGTATTAGTAAAGGTCCATGTAAGCGGCATTTGTGGATCACAGTTAGGTGAAATCTCTGGAGTCAAAGGCCCAGATCCCTATCTGCCTCACCTGATGGGTCATGAAGGCTGTGCCTCAGTAATAGAAATTGGACCAGGAGTCAAGCATGTTCAAAAAGGCGATCTAGTAGTGCTTCACTGGAGAAAAGGAGTTGGCATTCAGGCTGACCCTCCCAAATACATGTGGCAAGGCAATCCTCTAAATGCAGGTTGGATAACAACTTTCAATACCCATGCTGTCATCAGTGAAAATCGATGTACAAAAATCCCTGGCGATACAGACCATGAAATTGCAGCATTGTTTGGTTGCGCAGTAACCACAGGGTTTGGAGTAATAGAGAATAATGCTCAACTAAAAATGGGCGAGTCTGTTGTAATTGTTGGTTCAGGTGGGATAGGTTTAAATATTATCCAAGCAGCATCACTTTTATCGGCTTATCCAATAATTGCTGTAGACTTATTCGATTCAAGGTTAAAGTTAGCTAAGAATCTAGGTGCTACTCATCTTATCAATAGTACAAAGGTAGATGCAAAGTCAGCAATCATAAAATCACTTGGAGAACAAACATTAGATGTATTCATTGATAATACTGGATTACCAAATATCATTGAACTTGGATATGAATTAACTAACTCAAATGGGCGTATCATTTTGGTTGGGGTTCCGCGAAAAGGAGCCGACATATCTATACATTCGCTTCCCTTACACTTTGGCAAAGTAATAACTGGTTCTCATGGTGGTGAATGCCAACCACATAAAGACATCCCACGATACTTAAATCTACTTAGGAAAGATAGATGGAGTCTTGCTGAAATTATAAGTGCAAGGTACAGGCTAGAAGATATCAATCAAGCTATAGACGCCATGAAGAGTGGGGAAACTGCTGGGAGAGTACTTATAAAGCTATGAGCTCACCAATTATCAAACTTAAGGATGCAATTCAATTTCGCGGATGTGTCCTTACATATGGTCACTTTACCACAATACATCCAGGTCACATTCGTTATCTAAGGCATGCTAAAGCCCAAGGTGAAAAGCTAGTTGTTGCCCTGATTGGCGATGAATTATCTCCTCAAACAGCACAACCAAAGTATCAATTTAGCCAAAGAGAAAGAGCCGAAAGTCTAGGCTTATTAAGCATGGTTGATGCCGTTGTAATGCTCAATCGCAATGAACTTACTGAAGCAGTGAAGTCAATCGAGCCTGCCATGTTAGTACTAGGTAAAGAGTTTGAAAAAGATCCGGGAAAAGAAATCAAAGGTGCCATTGAATTATTGCAAAAGCAAGGTCGGCCCATAAAATTTCATGCCGGAGAAATTCATTATGCAAATGCAGATTTACTTTCGAGATCAGAAAAAGACCTCAAGTCTCAACGCAGAAAACAATTTGCAGAGGCTTGTCGCCGCCAAGGCCTTGACCTCAATAAATTAATTACTTCGATGGATGCTTGGAAGCAAACAAGATTAATCGTCATAGGTGACACGATTGTTGATCAATATGCCGCATGCGAAGCAGTTGGCATGAGCGCAGAAGCGCCAGTAGTGGTTGTCAGAGAACTTGAAAGGAGAAATTTCATTGGTGGAGCTGCCGTAGTCGCATCTCACATAAGAGCATTAGGTGCAAAATGCGACTTAATTTCTGTAGTTGGAGAAGATAACACTGCGAAACTGGTTCAAAAAGAACTTGAGGACCGAAAGATAGGGAATGGGCTTATATCAGACCAATCTAGGCCTACAACATTTAAAAAGAGATATGTAGTTGAAAATCAAAAATTATTTAGAGTAAGTAGACTTGAAGATCATAGTCTAGGAAGCAAAGTTGAAGAACAACTTATTAAAAAGCTTGAAGAGCTTGCTCCAAAATCTCAAGGCATCGTTGTCTCTGATTTTGTTTATGGTGTTGTAACGGAAAAAATACTTGTGACTATACAAAAGCTCGCACGAGAATATAATTTAATGCTATTTGGAGATCTTCAATGCAGCAGTCAGGTTGGCGCCGTGACAAAATTCAAGCAATTTTCTCTTTTATGTCCAAATGAAAGGGAAGCAAGAGTGGCATTACAGGATAAAGATATAGGCCTCGAAAATCTTAGTCAAAAACTACTTTCAACAACAGAGTGCAATAGGTTAATTATGAAACTGGGGCCAGAAGGATTTATTGCATACGATCGAAATGAGAAGGGCGAAATCATCAGTCAACCTTTCCCTGCGCTTTCAGTTAACCCATTAGATGTAGCAGGGGCTGGTGACTCTTTACTGGCAATCATGGCTACAGGCTTATCAAGCAAGCAAAATATGATGGCATCAGCAGCTATCGGGTGCTGTATGGCATCTCTTGCAGTAGAGACGATGGGGAATCAACCAATTCCAGCTGAGTCACTAAAAAATAATATTCTGGAGGTTTTAAGCAATGACTGAAAGTAAATTATTAGTGATAGGAAGCAATAGTTTTAGTGGCTCGCATTTCATTAGTTATGCACTTAACAAAGGTCACAAAGTATGGGGAGTAAGTCGCTCCAGTGAGATAGAGAGCATATTCTTACCATATAAATGGGAAAGCCTACATAACAATCAGACTATTCTGAACGAAGAGAATTATCAGTTCGTACAAATCGATCTTAATAAAGATATCTACAAATTAATTAGTCTTATTGACACTGTAGAGCCTGATTATGTTGTTAATTTTGCGTCTCAAGGTATGGTAGCCGAAAGTTGGAAAGAACCAACTAACTGGTACCAAACAAATGTTGTTTCACAAGTCGCGTTGCATGACCATCTAAGAAAGAAAGATTTTCTAAAAAAATACGTCCATGTAACCACGCCTGAAGTTTACGGAAGTACAGATCAAGGTTGGATTAAGGAGTCAAGGAATTTTGATCCCAGTACACCATATGCAGTTAGCAGAGCTGCTTGTGATATGCACCTCTATAGCTTTTTTAAAGCCTATAAGTTCCCAGTAGTATTTACAAGAGCAGCAAATGTCTTTGGGCCCGGTCAACAGCTATATAGAATAATACCAAGAGCAATCTTAAGTTGTAGGACTGGAAAACCACTACAACTGCATGGTGGAGGACACTCGATACGTTCTTTTATTCATATAGAAGATGTTGCAAGAGCAACATTAGAATTGGCCTTTAGAGCTGAGCCAGGAAGTTGCTGGCACATATCAACAAAAAAGGCAATAAGTATCAGAGACTTGGTCGAAAAGATATGCCAAATAACTAATGTAGATTTTAAAGATATAGTCAGGGTAGAGGAAGAACGATTAGGCAAAGACCAATCATACTTATTGGACAGTACAGCTATTAGAAAGTCATTTGGGTGGGAAGATGAGGTTGATTTAGATAAAGGTCTTCGAGAAACGCTATTATGGATTGATAACAACCTAACTCAACTTCAGGGGTTACCCTGGCACTACATACACAAAGCATGAGAGTACTAGTAACAGGAGGCTGCGGCTACAAAGGTTCTGTTCTCGTTCCTCAGCTACTAGAAGATGGCCACCAAGTTATTAGCTTTGATAGCCAGTGGTTTGGCAATTATCTAAAAGATCACTCCCAGTTAACCAACATCAAAGGAGATATTAGAGACATAGAAAGTGTACCGATGGATGGCGTAGATACGGTCATACACCTAGCAAATATCGCCAATGATCCTGCTGTTGAATTAAATCCTACGCTCAGCTGGGAGGTTAATGTTCTTGCAGGACAGCAATTAGCTGAAAAGTCCATCAGAAGCGGAGTTAAGCATTTAATTTATGCAAGCTCTGGAAGTGTATATGGGATCAAAGAAGAAGAAAGAGTAACTGAAGATCTAACATTGGTACCAATATCAATTTATAATAAAACAAAGATGGTCGCAGAAAGAGTATTCCTTTCCTATAAAGATAAAATGCAGGTACATTGCATTAGACCAGCAACAGTATGCGGAATATCTCCAAGAATGAGACTAGATGTAAGTGTTAACATGCTTACATTTCAAGCTCTTAAAAATAAGAAAATAACTGTTTTCGGAGGGAAGCAAACAAGGCCAAATATTCATATTAAAGACATGATTAATGTATATAGACATTTTTTAAAAAATCCAAGCATAGAAAGTGGCTGCTTTAATGCAGGTTTTGAAAATATTTCAATCCTCGACATAGCAAATAAAGTCAAGGAAAAAGTTGGAGCAGAAGTATTAATAACTGAATCGAATGATCCTCGTTCTTATAGACAGGATTCGACTAAGCTAGAATCCACTGGTTTCAAGAAAAAGTACAGCGTGGATGACGCGATTGAAGAAATTAAATCTAATTACGAACAGAACTTACTTAAAGAGGATGAGTCCTGCTACACAGTTAAGTGGATGAAAAAATTACAACTAAGTGCTTAATGAGGAACTTATAAGTAATGGAAAGGTTCGAAGGATCAATCCAGTTGGAGTTGTTAAAACGTATGAGAAGAATTAGAGATGTGGAATTAAGAATTGCAGAGGAATACTCACAAGGTGAAATGAGGTGTCCTGTTCATTTATCTGTTGGTCAAGAGGCTCCCTCATCAGCTCTATCTCTTTTGGTCTACCCAAGTGATTATGCGGTGAGTACACATAGAGGTCATGCACATTATCTAGCAAAAGGTGGTGACTTGAATGCAATGATTGCAGAAATCTATGGGAAAGAGACTGGTTGTTCTAAAGGTAAAGGAGGTTCAATGCATCTTATAGATACAACAGTAGGTTTCATGGGAACATCAGCAATAGTTGGTAATAGCATCCCAACCGGTACAGGCTTAGCCCACGCTGCTCAGCTCAATAAAACTGGGCAAATAAGCATTATTCACTTAGGTGATGGTGCAATAGAGGAAGGGTCCTTTTATGAATCTCTAAATTATGCAGCTGTAAAGAATCTACCCGCTTTATATTTATGTGAGAATAATTTTTATTCCGTATATTCTCCTTTGAATGTAAGGCAACCTAAAAATAGAGACTTTTGCTTTTTAGCAAAGTCTATAGGCGCTAAAACTTTTTCTGGAGATGGGAACTGTGTAATCAGCTCTTATAAAACATTGAAGCAAGCTGTGAAATATTGCAGAAGTGGGAAAGGTCCAACTTTTGTTGAGCTAAAAACCTATAGATGGTTAGAACATTGTGGTCCAAACAACGATAACGAATTGGGATATAGAGAGGAGAGAGAAATTGAATATTGGATGAACAACGACCCTATTAAAAAGGCAGAGGCAAGATTACGCAAAAGGCCTGAGAAAGATCATTATAAAAATTACTGCCAAGCTCTGAAAAAGGAAGTAGATGATGCATTTGAATTTGCAAAGCTGTCTTCTGCTCCAGATATTCAATCAAGATCAAAAACAATTTTTTCTACAGAGCAATGAAAATAACATTTAGTAAGGCTATCAACTTTGCGATACGAGATTCTATGAGAGATGACAATAAAGTCATATGCATGGGTCTAGGCGCAACCGACCCTAAAGGAGTATTTGGTACAACTATAGACTTAGAAAAGGAATTTGGTAGTAAAAGAGTATTCGATATACCAACTTCAGAGAATGCCTTGACTGGAATATGTATTGGCTTGAGCATTGCAGGGTATAAGCCTCTACTTACACATCAAAGATTAGACTTTGCTTTGTTATCTCTTGACCAAATAATCAATAATGCGGCAAAAGCACATTATATGTATGGTGGAGAAATTTGCTGCCCATTAGTGATCAGAATGATCATGGGGAGAGGCTGGGGACAGGGTCCAACACATTCACAAAATCTACAAATGTTGTTTGCTGGTATACCAGGCCTTAGAGTAGTCATGCCAGGCACAGTGCAAGATGCCTATTCACAATTAAGAGCCTCTATTAACTCAAATGACCCAGTCATCTTTTTAGAACATCGCTGGCTTCATAATAGTGAATCCCAGGTAGTCTATGATTTTTCTGATCAAGATTTAGTGACCCAATCATTAGTAAAGTCAGGAGAGGATATAACTATTCTAGCCTGTTCTTATATGTTGCCAGAAGCAATCAAAGCCAGAAGAATACTTAAAGAGAAGCTCGGAGTGACAGCTGATATAATAAACTTTAGGAGCTATAGAGCGATTCCAGATGAATGTCTTATTAAATCAATCAATAAGACAAGGAAACTCATTGTGGCTGATACAGCAATGAGAAGCTTTACTATTGCGGATCAACTAAGTAACAACATCAGGGATTTATTGATTGATGGAAATTCAATCGATATTCGAATATTAAGCATGCCAGATATACCCGAACCAACCTCCCATTTTTTAACAAAAGGTCTATATAACGACTCATATACAATTATCAGCAAAACCTGCGAACTACTAAGCAAGGATTGTAGAGGCCTGATTAATAGAGATACAGAGCTAAAGCCCCATGATGTACCCGGCGAATGGTTTAAAGGTCCATTTTAGGGTTGGCAAAAATGGTACTAATAAACTAGAATCATGTGCCAAGTCGAATAGGAATGGAAAAGCAACTTTCCCAAAAAGAATCATTTGAGCAAGCTACTATTGAGCAATTTGGGACTCAACAAATAAAACTAGGCCCTTGGACATCATATAGCTTGCTAGAAGATCCAAAACATATGGCATTTGTGCTATCAAGATATAAGTTTGTAGCTAAAATGCTAAGACAAAATGGCCGGACATTAGAAGTGGGATGCGGGGATGGGTTTGGAGCGCCTATAGTCAAACAACACTCCTCAGAATATATAGGCGTAGATGTAGATCAAAGATTAATAAATGATAACAATGAAAGATTATCAAGCAAAATAGAAAATATGAATTTCGTCCTTCAAGATATTACTCAATCGCATGAGCTAGGAAAATTTGACACTGTCTTTAATATAGATGTTTTGGAGCATCTTGATGCTGATAAGGAAGAAGATTTTCTAACTAATAGTATAAATTGCTTAAAGGATGATGGAATATATATCTGTGGAACACCTAGTGCGTATTCAGCTGACTACGCAAGTGAAGTTAGTAGGATACAGCACATCAATCTTAAAACAGGACCCGAGAAAAAGAAATTGTTCGAAAGATATTTTGAGTATGTTTGGATATTTTCCATGAACGACGAAGTAGTTCATACAGGCTTTCAACCAATGGCGCACTATCTATTTGCTCTCTGTGCATCCAAAAGGAAATAACATGAAAGCCTCTGATCTACTTTGCAAAATATTAAAAGAATTTGGAGTCGAGAAAGTATTTGGTGTGACTGGAGGCTCAATACTGCATCCACTTCAATCAGCTCACGATCAAGGTCTTGAGGTCATTTACACACACCACGAACAAGCGGCAAGTTTTGCTGCTGATGCTGCAACAAGAATCAGCAACCAACCACAAGCTTGTTTTATTACTACAGGGCCAGCTGGTACAAATGCAATGACAGGTGTGCTTACGAGTTGGTTAGATTCAATCCCACAAATAATAATATCTGGGCAAGCAAGGCTAGATGACTTAACTGATGATAATTCAGTACGACAAATTGGAACTCAACATTACAATGTAATTGGTTCGATTAGGAATATGACAAACGCCAGTATTCAGCTAAAAAGTAAAAAGACATTCTGCGAGGATATTGTAAATACACTAATGCAATCAATTAGATCAAGACCAGGTCCAGTCTGGATAGACATTCCTTTGGACTTGCAATGGGCTGAGATTGAAGACACTCACTTTAATATATGCAATGCTCGTTCATTTAAAAGCGAATTATCATTTCAAAAAAATATTGAATTACCTAATAAAGACTTAGAAAATAGAGACAAGCTAGAAAAATGTTTAGATAAGCTTGTTAAAGCTGAAAGACCTTTAGCTATAATTGGCGCAGGCTGCAAGTCTGGGAGTATTGGTCAAAAACTTATCACTGCACTAAGAATTCATGCGATCCCAATGGTATTTACTTGGGGTAGTGTTGATCTACTTAAGAGTGAAGATGACTTAAACCTTGGCTTAATTGGTATAAATGGGCAACGTTCAGCGAATATGGCAGCCTTCAAGGCAGATATAGTTGCTGGTTTCGGAACTCACTTATCAGATCAAATTACTGGGCGTGATAAAAAGAGTTTTGCACCTAATGCGTATAGGTTCATAATAGATATTGACAAGAAAGAGTGTGAACGGGTTAAGGATTACGCAACGACAATTTCTGTAGATATACGAGACCATATAGGATGGGTAAAAGATTATCTAGAAAAATCAGAGAAAGTTAGGATACTAAATAGAAAAAACTTGAAGCTTCTTAAAAGCTTACGCGGGTATGACGAATCTACCGAAAAAATAGTTGATTCCGTAAATATAATGCGTTTTTATTCAATGCTGTTTAAATGTAGTAATGAAAAAAATATTTTTGTTGCAGACGGAGGAGGGAATACATTCTTTTCTTCACTTCAAAATATAAGAATCAAGAAAGGACAAAAGGCAATAACTTCAGGAGGATCAGGTTGCATGGGTTCTGGACTACCTCAAGCGATTGGCGCAGCTATAGCAAGTTCTGGAAGGGTAATTTGTTTTATTGGTGATGGAAGCATGCAGTTCAATATCCAAGAATTACAGACAATTAAACATCACCAATTAAATGTGACTGTAATCATAGTAAATAATTCTGGTTATCAAGCAATAATGGACACTCAGAATTCATTTTTTGATGGAAACAAGTTTGGGGTAGATAAAGACTCGGGATTATCCTTGCCAGACTATAAAAAGGTTGTTGAAGCATATGGAATAGAGTACAAAAAATACGAAAGTGATTATGGCCTAGGTGAATTAGAATTTAAGAATATATGCCAGGAGTCAGGTGCACCTATTGTAATTGAAATCATAGTAAAACAAGATACCCCAATGTATCCAAAGCTATCTAGCGGCAGAGTAGTGGACAATGATCAAATTAAAATCCCAGGTATTGCCTCCATGGATCCGCAAATAAAGGATGAAGAATTAAAAGAAATTCTTGCAGTGGAGTCATGGTAAAAGCAACTCTAGTCATTTCAGCTTCATCCGATATTGGCTTTGAATTTGTTAAAGATAGATTTAAGGCTGGCGAAACTCTTGTAGGAACTTGTAGAAGCGAAAAAGATA
>QCKL01000007.1 GCA_003215355.1 Prochlorococcus sp. AG-409-O23 | reverse complement strand
CGACAATTGGTGCAACCATCCTGCATGGACCACACCAGGGAGCCCAGAAATCTACGAGAACCGGTACGTCGCTCTGAAGAACTTCCTGCTCAAATGAGGAATCAGTGACTGCAGCAGCGCTTGACATACCTAAGGGAGGTTATCTCGGGGAAATGTAGCAACCGATTTTGCCGAAATCAGTCTTTAGTGACATCAGCAGTATGAAATGTGACGGTCGCAAAAAGTGAAGACAAAAAGCCCGAGCGTCTCGGGCAAGGTGGTGTGAGGAGTGTGTGGGCTAAAAAGCCCTCACCTTTAGATACTAACGCTTGTGAAGCAAGTAATCAGAAAGCGTTGGCTTGAAAAAGGATCTTTATTTCCCCATACCAAGTTGTTGAGCCTTTTGATAAACCTTGCCTTCGGTGAGAAGTGATGGGGCTACAACTATCTCAACCCCTTGCATCTCCTTTATTGATTTGGCCCCAAGGGTGCCCATTGAGGTTTTGATTGCACCCAAAAGGTTGTGGGTTCCATCGTCTAAACGAGCGGGGCCTAGGAGGATTTCTTTAATAGTGCCAGTCGATCCCACTTTGATTCTTGTTCCTCGGGGAAGAACTGGGCTGGGTGTCGCCATACCCCAGTGAAATCCATTACCAGGTGCCTCTATCGCTCTAGCTATTGGAGACCCGATCATTACTGAATCAGCTCCACAGGCTATGCATTTGCAGATGTCACCACCTGTGACAATGCCACCATCAGCGATTACTGGTACATATCTTCCACTTTCTCTCTCATAGTCATCGCGTGCAGCTGCACAATCTGCTATTGCGGTGGCTTGAGGTATGCCAACTCCGAGTACCCCCCTAGAAGTACATGCGGCCCCAGGACCTATGCCAACCATGACACCTGAGGCTCCAGCACGCATTAGCTCAATTGCGACTTCATAGGTAACGCAGTTTCCAATTGCTACAGGTATCCCAATGCTTTTGCAAAGATCCTTGAGATCTAGGCTTTCTTGGCCTTGAGGCCCAATGTGCTCAGTTGATACAACTGTGGCTTGAACAAAGAAAAGATCCGCACCAGCTTGAGTAAGAGTCTCTTTAAAACGGATGGCTGCAGCAGGGGTACCACTTACTGCTGCAATACCTCCCTGGGCCTTTATCTCTTTGATCCTTTTGGTAATTAATTCCTGCTTTATTGGTTGGCTATAAATTTCTTGCATAAGTGGCACGAAATTATCTTTTGCAACTGATGAGATTTGATTAAGTACTTCAGCTGTCTCTTCGTAGCGCGTTTGAATACCTTCAAGATTTAAAACGCCCAGAGCACCAAGTTTTGAGAGCTCAACTGCCATTCCTACATCAACGACACCATCCATTGCACTGGCAATGATGGGGATTTTTCTCTCGATCCCACCGATTTGCCACTTTGTATCAGTGACTTGGGGGTCAACAGTTCGACCTCCAGGAACCAGGGCAATCTCATCGATCCCGTAGGCCCTGCGAACAAACTTGGAACGACCGAGTTGAATATTCAAATCTGGCCCAATAATGTCTCGTCAAACTACCAACTGAGACGAGACAAATCAGTTTTGTGGGGAACAGCTGATGAGTTCAGAGCTTGTCGTTTTTACTCCCAATGAAGTTTCGCCAACGATTTTTTGTTCGATCAAGCAGGGACTGGCGATCATTGCTACGCAGCAAATTTGAAGTTGTGAACTTGATCATCCAGATAATTCCTGTTAATTCAAAAAGGCCTGATGCCAGTGGAAATTGATCTATAGAGTTCAACAACCTGCCATAGATTTTAAATGTAGTTATTGCAAGGACTAGGCCTATAGCAATGAGAGCAGGTTGAACAAGTTGATTCCAATTGGTTGAAGATTGCTGGCCTTCCCACCAAGTCTTGATCTTCCTGGAAAGAAGATCCCATTCTCCTCCTTCGCCTTCAATCAAGTCTGAGGTGGAACTAGTTATAGAAGTTGGCTTTTCTGATGGGAACGACCGATCATTAGAAAAAGTGCGTTTAGGTCCTGCTGAATTGTCAGGAAGTGCAGACTTAATAGTTGGAGTGTCTTCTTTGCTCGGGGATGTGTCAGGTAAAACCACTTCCTTCCCAGTTGATGCCATCGAAGCAGAAGTAAAAGATGTAGAAGTCTCTAAACTTCTTGCCCCAGCCTGTGATTTAGCTACTTCATCTTCACTCATTGCTTGCTCCAAGTTGGATTTTTAATTTTAAGAGTCTTTACCAGTAATGCGTAGATGGTCTTGCTGAGAGCTGGTAGTGCAATTGATTGATCTTTTTGTGTCAACAAGTCTTCAGTCGCCGAGATAATCTAGTGATTGGTATCCAGCTTTTATATGGCTGATCCTGTGGGCCCCAGTAGCGGTGGTCCCGGCGAGTCCGACGATCGGATCATCCAGACAGACCTGCGTAATGAGATGTCGCGCTCCTACTTGGAGTACGCGATGAGCGTCATTGTGGGTAGGGCTCTACCTGATGCTCGAGATGGTCTTAAGCCAGTTCATCGCAGAATCCTTTATGCGATGTATGAGCTTGGGCTTACAAGTGACAGGCCTTATAGGAAATGTGCTCGAGTGGTTGGAGAGGTGTTGGGCAAGTATCACCCTCATGGAGACACTGCGGTTTATGACGCCCTTGTGCGCATGGCTCAGGATTTCTCAATGCAAATGCCTTTGATAGATGGGCATGGCAACTTTGGCTCTGTTGATAATGACCCTCCTGCTGCAATGCGATATACCGAGTCGCGCTTGCAGTCTCTAACCACAGACAGCCTTCTTGAAGATATTGAGGCTGAGACAGTTGATTTCTCTGACAATTTTGACGGCTCTCAGCAGGAGCCAACTGTTTTACCTGCTCGCATTCCACAGTTACTTCTTAATGGTTCATCGGGTATAGCGGTTGGCATGGCAACCAATATCCCTCCACATAATCTTGGTGAATTGATCGATGGTCTCCAAGCTTTGATTTCTAAGCCGGACTCGACTGATCAAGATTTGATGCAAATAATCACTGGGCCAGATTTCCCAACAGGTGGTCAGATTCTTGGAAGAAATGGAATACGTGAAACCTATCTTTCAGGAAAAGGATCGGTAACGATGAGAGGGGTTGCGAATATAGAAACAATAGAAGCGCCTGGCAGGCCAGATAGAGATGCAGTAATTGTCACTCAATTGCCTTATCAGACAAATAAAGCAGCACTTATCGAACGTATTGCAGATATGGTTAATGATAAGAGGTTAGAGGGGATTTCTGACATTAGAGACGAAAGTGATCGCGATGGGATGAGAATAGTCGTTGAATTAAGACGAGATGCATATCCACAGGTTGTTTTGAATAATCTCTTTAAATTGACACCATTACAAACTAATTTTAGTGCCAATATGCTGGCACTTGTAAATGGTGAGCCTGTAATACTTACTCTACGTAAGATGTTGCAGGTATTCCTAGACTTTAGAGTCGAGACTATAGAAAGAAGAACTCGATATTTTTTACGCAAGGCAGAGGATCGTGATCATATTCTTTTAGGCCTTCTGCTTGCCCTTGATCAGCTTGATCCTATTATTGCCTTGATAAGAGCAGCTTCTGATACTGCTACAGCAAGAAAACAATTGCAGGATAAGCATGGACTTACTGAAACCCAGGCAGATGCAATTCTTCAGATGCAATTACGTCGATTAACTGCTTTAGAGGCAGATAAAATAAGACTTGAGCATGAGGATTTGGTTTCTAAGATTGCAGACTTTAAAGATATTTTAGACAGTAGAGAGAGGGTTTTTGCCATTATTCAGGATGAATTAAATAAGCTTCGTGAACGCTATTACACTCCAAGACGAACAGAGATTCTTGATCTTGGAGGTGGTTTAGATGATATTGATTTAATTGCTAATGAAAGATCAGTTGTTTTGCTTACCGAAACTGGCTATCTAAAAAGAATGCCAGTTAGTGAGTTTGAGGCAACTAGCCGGGGAACTCGAGGGAAAGCGGGTACACGTAGTCAGGGCGAGGAGGAGGTGAAACTATTTATTAGTTGCAATGATCATGACACTCTATTGTTATTTAGTGACCGTGGTGTTTCTTATACACTCCCAGCATATCGAGTGCCTCAGTGCAGTAGAGCCGCTAAAGGTACCCCAGTGGTTCAATTGCTTCCAATTCCTAGAGAAGAAGCAATTACATCTCTTTTATCTGTGACATCTTTCGACGATGAGACTCATTTATTAATGCTTACAAAAGGAGGCTTTATTAAACGAACATCAGTTTCAGCTTTTAGCAAGATTCGTTCTAATGGACTTATTGCTATTGGATTGGAAGAGGGAGATGCACTTACTTGGGTAAGGCTTGCTTTGTCTGGCGACAGTGTTTTGATTGCATCAAGGGCCGGAATGACTATCCACTTCCGCATTAATGATAATGAGCTCAGGCCTTTAGGAAGAACTGCCAGAGGGGTGAGGGCAATGAACTTGCGCTCAGGTGATTCGCTTGTAAGCATGGATGTTTTGCCTACTGAACTTGCTGATCAAGTAGCAAGCAGTTCTGATGAAGCTTTAGAGGAGGGAACGGATGCCTCTACTGCTAGTGGCGAGGGCCCTTGGGTATTGGTGGCTTCAGCAAGTGGATTAGGTAAGAGAGTTCCTGTTACTCAGTTTCGACTCCAGAAAAGAGCAGGTATGGGATTGAGAGCTATGAAGTTCAGACGAGATGGAGATGAGTTGGTTGGTTTGAGGGTCTTAGGGCAAGGTGAAGAGCTCTTGCTGGTCAGTGAACGTGGAGTAATTGTTCGTACTGGAGCAGACAAGATCCCTCAACAATCTCGAGCTGCAACAGGCGTCCGACTTCAGAGACTTGATACAGGTGATCGACTCGCTCAGGTGGTTTTGGTTCCACCTGATCCTCAGGATCAATTGGATACAGAGGCGCAGCTTGATTCCAGTGATGGGACTGGAATTGACGAAGTCTCTGTTAGCTGAAGTTGACCATTTGTGCCGATGTACTGGTGATGGGAGCCGGTCCGGCGGCTCTCTGCATTGTTGCTGAGTTGGTAGAGCAAGGACTTGAAGTGACAGCGTTAGCTTCACATGTACCTGACAAACCGTGGCCTAATACTTATGGAATTTGGGCTGAAGAACTTGAGTCTTTAGGCTTAGCTTCTTTGTTGGGCCATCGTTGGACCAATACTGTTAGTTATTTTGGTGATGGTCTTGGAGAAGAAGGTTCGGCGCCAATTGATCACTATTTTGATTATGGACTTTTTGATCCAGTCGCATTGCAAAAATCATTGCTTATTCGATGTGGTGATTTGAGTTGGTGTGTTGAAACTGCTGAAGAGATTCGTGTTTTAGGGGCTAGGACTGAGGTGGTTTGTTCTTCTGGTAATAGTTATTTGGCCAGGGTAGTTATTGATGCAAGTGGACATCGAAGTCGTTTCATTAAGAGGCCAGATCATGGGCCAGTCGCTGAACAAGCAGCCTATGGAGTAGTTGGTCGCTTTAGCTCACCTCCAGTTGAACAATCTCAGTTTGTTCTTATGGATTTCCGTCCAGATCACTTAGCGGCTGGTGAGTTGAAGGAGCCACCATCATTTTTGTATGCGATGGATTTTGGTGATGGTGTCTTTTTCGTTGAAGAGACTTCATTGGCCTGTGCGCCAGCTCTACCTTTAGGAACTTTGAAGAAAAGGCTTCATGCTCGACTTGTGCATCGCGGTGTTGAGATTGAAGAAATTATCCATGAAGAGCATTGCTTATTCCCTATGAATTTGCCTCTGCCTCACCGTAATCAACCTTTGCTTGCATTTGGTGGAGCAGCAAGCATGGTTCACCCTGCATCTGGATATATGGTTGGAGCCCTTTTGAGGCGCGCTCCTGCATTGGCTAAGCAATTAGCTAATGCACTCATAATTGATCCTCCCTTGGATTCTGCGGCTTTAGCTAAAAAAGGCTGGCAGGTTTTGTGGACTCCTGAGCTTGTTCAAAGACACCGTCTTTATCAGTTTGGCCTAAGACGATTGATGAGTTTCGACGAGGGTCGCTTACGTCGTTTTTTTGCTACTTTCTTTCGCCTTCCTAGAGAAGACTGGTCTGGATTCCTGGCCAATACACTCCCTTTACCTAGATTGATAATTGTGATGTTGAAACTTTTTTCTATTTCCCCTTGGCAGATAAGGCTTGGAATGTTGTTTGGGGTTTCTGCCTCTAAGGATTAGTTGGCTTTAGGTGACCAGTCTTTGATATCAACTAATGGGAAAAGACAGTCTTCTTTTTCTATATCTTTCAAAAATTCTTGTGGAAGTGATTCAGCGTTATTTAGGGCTCTAATTAGAACCCAGTATCGTTCAAGATGACGATTTATTCGCTCTCTGGCTAGATCTGTAGTGGTTCCTGCACGTAGGATAAAGCTCCAATCAGAAGACTGTGCAAGAAGAAGTTCCCTTGCCGCTTGCTGAAGAATTCTTATTTGTGACTGACTTGAGATCTTCTTTCTACATCTATCAACCATTGCTTGCCCGGCTTTACTCCACTCAAGAACAACCCAGGAATTACTTTCATTTAGCCAATAATCGTGGAACCCTCCTTGACCCCAACTAGAAGGGCAGGGCTCACATAATTGAAGTGTTTTGCTTTTTGTAAGTACGTCTTTTAGATGAGTGAATTTGACACCTTCATGAGTTGCCTGACGAAACAATTCGGATAGGAAAGAAGGCCCTTCGAACCACCAATGGCCAAAAAGTTCTGCGTCAAATGGTGCCACTAATAGTGGCTTGTTCTGCATGGTCGTTGTTAGGCGATCTAATTGAGTCTTTCGTCCACATAGATATTCCTTTGCATGTTCCTTTACCTTTTCGCTGGCAAGAAAAGGTTCATATATTTCTTTTGCTTCAAGAGGACAATTTTGGTTGGTTACCTTGTGAAGCTTTAGTCCTAATGGCCTGGAATCATTTATGCCAATCTTTTTTAGCTCATCTATTGGCAAATCCCATCCAAGATCTCTATGAAACTCTCTATATATAGGATCTCCTGGATAGCCCTCTTTTGCTGACCAAACTGGAAGAGTGGAGTCGCTATCACGACCAAAGAAGGCCACACCATTGCGGCTACAAATTGGAGCATATAGACCAAATCTTGGTCTAGGCGTGGCATGGAGAAGTCCATGTCCATCAAGAACTGCATATCTAAGACCGGCTTCAATCATTAAGCGGTCAAGACCTTCGTAATAAGCACATTCGGGCAACCAGATGCCTAGAGGCTCAACTCCAAATAAGCGTTTGTGTTCTTTGACTGCTGTTTTTAATTGTCCTCGAACAGTTTCTGGACAGTCTCGAAGAAGCGGAAGGTAACCATGAGTGGCTGCACATGTAAGGAGATCCACAATTCCTGACTTCTGAAGATCTGCGAATCGACTTATTAGATCTCCAGAACATGTCTTCCAGTGAGTTAGCTGGTTTTTAATTTTGTTTGAAAGGTGAGTTGCTGCTTTGCTTTGTTGCCCTGAAACATTATTGAGAAGATCAAGACGAGCTTCAAGCCAAGAAGGGAATCTTTGCTTTAAATCCGAGTCTTCTAAAAGAGAGAGGAGGGTAGGTGAAAGCCCAATAGTTATTTTGGGATCTTTATCAGTAGATGATGCTGCCTCTTCCAGAATTTGGATGAGAGGGAGGTAGCACTCCATTAATGCCTGGAAAAACCAGTCCTCCTCTAATGAACCCGACTCTGCTGATCTCACATAAGGGAGATGAGCGTGAAGAACCAGGGCGAGTTCACCTTTGGCCAAATTCTGTACAACGTTTGATCGAATTTATACCGTTTTCTACGCTTCTAAGAATTCTGATCAGATGATTTGAGAAATAATTTCTATCTCACATAGTCAATTTATTTTGGGAATGTTCTAAATGAGTCCATTGCGAGTAGTCGTAAGTCCTTATGAGAACTTGCATGTGGCTTCCTAAAGGATGTAATCGCTTTCTGCCTCGATCCGTTTTTTCCTTGGCATTTAGAAAGATTCAAGAAAATTCTTGATATAAACCTTGATCCTGCTAACAAGTCAATTGGGGCACTTCCCATTTGGGATCACATTTTGAATTAGAATTAAATTTCAATAGTCATTACTGACTAAATCTTTATTAGGGTGGCTTTATGGCCAAAGACCCAGGCCGAGTTGTAATTTTTGATACCACCCTTCGTGATGGAGAGCAGTCACCTGGGGCAAGCCTTAATTTGGAGGAAAAACTGGCGATTGCTCAACAACTTGCAAGATTAGGAGTTGATGTAATTGAGGCAGGTTTCCCTTTTGCGAGTCAGGGAGATTTTGCTGCGGTAAATCGAATTGCTGAACTTGTTGGTGGCGAAGACGGACCAACTATTTGCGGCCTTGCTCGAGCTTCAAGAGATGACATTAAAGCTTGTGCTGAAGCTGTTGCACCTGCGCCAAAAAAACGTATTCACACTTTTATTGCTACTAGTGATATACATCTTGAACATAAGCTTCGCAAGAGTCGAGAAGAAGTCCTGAAGATTGTCCCTGAGATGGTTGGCTATGCAAAATCGTTGGTAGATGATGTTGAATTTTCCTGTGAAGATGCTGCACGAAGCGACCCATCTTTTCTCTATGAGGTAATAGAACTTGCAATAGCTTCAGGCGCTGGGACTATTAACATTCCAGATACAGTTGGATATACAACGCCGTCTGAATTTGGTGAATTAATTGCTGGAATAGATGAAAATGTATCGAATATTGATGAAGCTATTTTGTCGGTACATGGACATAATGATCTTGGTTTGGCAGTGGCTAATTTTCTTGAGGCAGTAAAGAATGGAGCTAGACAACTGGAATGCACAGTTAATGGAATAGGTGAAAGAGCTGGTAATGCCTCGCTTGAAGAATTGGTTATGGCCTTACATGTTCGACGAAGATATTTCAATCCCTTTTTGGGGCGTGACGAGGCCAGCCCAACTCCTCTCACTGCAGTTCGTACTGAAGAAATAACAAAGACTTCTAGACTTGTTTCAAACCTTACTGGGATGGTTGTTCAGCCCAATAAGGCAATAGTTGGGGCCAATGCATTTGCGCATGAGTCTGGTATTCATCAGGATGGCGTACTTAAAAATCGGCTCACATATGAAATAGTTGATGCCAGAACAGTTGGGCTTTCAGACAATAGAATCTCTTTAGGAAAGTTAAGTGGAAGAAGCGCAGTCAGGGCAAGACTTGAGGAGCTTGGCTATGACTTGAATAGAGAAGATCTAAACGAAGCTTTCGCGCGATTTAAAGATTTGGCTGATCGCAAAAGAGATATTACGGATAGAGATCTTGAAGCAATAGTTAGTGAACAGGTTCAGCAGCCTGAAGCTTGCTTTCAATTGCGCCTTGTTCAGGTGAGCTGCGGTAGCGCGCTTAGGCCAACAGCGACGATTACTCTTGTCAATCAAGATGGCCATGAAGAGACAGCAGTTGCTGTGGGTACTGGACCAGTAGATGCTGTTTGCAGGGCTCTAGATGAGTTGGCTGGTCAGCCGAATGAATTAATTGAGTTTTCAGTTAAGTCGGTTACTGAAGGTATTGATGCAATGGGAGAAGTAACTATTCGATTACGACATCAAGGCAAGCTTTATTCAGGACACTCTGCAGATACTGATGTAGTAGTTGCAGCGGCTCAAGCGTATGTAAATGCGCTCAATCGGCTAGTTGCAGAAAATGGGACTAAGTCTTTGCACCCACAGAGGGACATTGTCCCGCAAGAAGATTCAAGGCCGATCATTTAAAAATTGCCTCTTCTCCTATAGGTGAAAACCCTCTATTTTTATCATCAGTTGTCATGTTCAACCAAGCCGTGAGAAAATAGGTGACAGTTGGGCAAGCGAACATAGATGGCGCTTCATCGCAAGCTTTATAGGTTGGTGGGTCTTGATGGCAGTCCCCATCCTGTTCTGGATGCTCCTTACGATTCAATAGAAGCTGCAATTGGTGCGGCCAAGGACTGGTGCGATGGCCAAGGGATGAATTGTTCTTTAAGCCAGAGAGCTATTGGAGTTGAAGTTATGACTCATAGCGGATCTTGGAGAACAGTCCGATACCCACTCAATGGCTTGCAACCACATCTGACTTACTAGATTCATTAGTTTTTTGTCTGCACCTTATGTGGGTAAGTGTTGATCTATGTTTAGTGCCTTTGGGAGTAGGAATATCCCTTTCTCCTTTTATAGCAGCTTGCCAAAAGGTTGTAGAGAAAACTGGCCTTGATTATGAGCTTGGGCCTAATGGAACAGCTATAGAAGGAGAATGGGAAAAGGTTTTTGAATGTGTGAAGGCTTGCCATGAAACAGTCCATCAATTAGGTGCTAATCGCATATACACAACTTTGAAGGTAAATACAAGAATAGATAAAAAACAATCATTTAGAGAGAAGGTCTCCAAAGTTGAATCTTTAATAGATTAATTCCTTTGTAGGCTAGTCATTTTTTATTGAATAGGTAAATCTTCTACCTTTGATATTACCTGTACCTTTTGTTTAGTCAGAGAATTGCTAATTAGGAGACTTAAGTCAAAAATTATTGATTTGGACTGAGTGCATTTAATCGATCGAGAAGGTTATTTAGTGAACTTTCTTAGTTCTTGAAATGAGTATATTTCGTTTTTGTCACGATTATCTTCTTAACGTTTGTTCCTTTGCTCTCAATTCAGCGCTAGTAATTAGGTATCCACCGTAAAGAGGTGGCTATGGCTACTGACCCAATTACTCCAATTAATGGGCCCAAGTTTGATGAGGAAGGGCGCCTTACTTATTTAGGTGAAGATGGAAGTCGATATGTAGTAGTTGAAGGAGAAGGAGTTAATTCTGATTCCTCACAAATAGTCATAGATTCATTGCGCTCTGCAGGCTCAACCTTTCAAGAGATTGAAACCCTTTGCATAGGCTGGCTTCATACGGTGACTTCTTCTCATTTGTCTAGAGAAGAGGCTATTTACCTTTTGTTCGCAACTCTTGAAACAGTGCTTGAGACTTCATCCCAAGACCCTTTCTCGGAGACAGAGAGCATTGCTGATGAGTGGACATTAGAAGTTGATCTGGATGATTTGATAGATCCCTCTGCTAAGGCAAAAAATTGATTAACTAGGTTTTTTTGAGCAATTTTCATTTATCTTCTTACGGTAGGTGCAGTATGAATTTCAGTCATGAAAGAGGCAAATGGGTACTGGACACTTACCTGGATTGGACTACTCGCTAACGTTGCAGCGCTTCCAATTATCGGTTTGGTTGCATTCGCAGGCCCCCCTTTGCAAACTGCAAATATCAGTCTTGCAATAAGTCTTGCATGGCCTGCTGCAGTTGTTGGAATAGTTGCGTCTGCGGGGTTGCTTTCTGAAAGGAAATGGGGAGTGATATTGGCAATAGTTGCTCTATCAATGGCATTGTCTGCATCTTTGCCTTATGGCATTGTTCGATTAGTACTTGTTCAACAGGAAAAGTCTTTAAGTGGATTGTCTTTATTTATGGCTACATTAAATTTACTCGCCTTGATTTATTGGTGTCGTCCCATACACAGGCGAGGTGGCAGACTCTGACGGAAAGATCATGGTTGAAGTTAGTATGAGATAACTAGTTTTTAAATATTGACTAAATAGTGGGACTAAGAAAAATTTAATTGTTTGATATTAATAAAAATATTTTGTCCTCACTTTTTACGCAGGGAAGGCTTTTGTCGATGAAGGGATTGGATAAGCGATACGCCTATGGCGCATTCGTCTCCAGACTCTTACAAAAGCTCTTATAACTAATTCGACTTCTGCTCTATTTAAACTGCTTAGTTTTAATTGCCCATCTCGTTGCCTGGAGTCAACAATTTTTTGAACAGTTAAAGATGCCTCATGATCTGTAGTTTGTAGATCAAGAGATCTCAGTGCTGCTTCACAGCCATCGGCAAGCATGAGTATTGCTGTCTCTCTTGACCGAGGAGTTGGTCCTCTATATCTAAAAAGATTTTCTTGAACGTTTGGATTGGACTCTTTTGCGAGATGCAGGAAGTAGCCCATTTTTAGAGTCCCTTGATGTTCTGGGATGAAGTCAGCTATGGGTTTGGGTAGTCGGTGTCGGCGAGCTAGCTTGAGACCTTCATCTACATGAGCTTGAAGGATATCTGCGCTTTTGTATGGATTGGCTAGTTGTTCGTGAGGGTTGACTCCATCTGTTTGGTTCTCAATAAACCATTCAGGTGCATGAAGTTTGCCGATGTCGTGATAAAGGGCCCCTGTCCTAATGAGGTCGACATCTGCTCCTATTGCTCTAGCTCCCTCTTCGGCTAGCCCACAGATCATTAGTGTGTGTTCAAAGGTCCCTGGCGCTTCTGAAGAGAGTCTTCGGAGTAATGGCCGCTCTTGATCTGCTAGTTCCATTAGACGCGCTCTTGTTATTAGTCCAAAAGTACTTTCAAGAATTGGGACTAGGAGAATTGTCAACATCAGCATCGCTCCCATTACAAGGGCTTCAGAGACAAGAGCTTCTGAGTTTGGCGCCAACCGTCCCCATGCGCTATTCGCTGGCGTGATTTGACTTCTCAGCAGAATCCATTCGCCTACTAAAGCGCCAAAGGGCAGAAGTACAGCCATTTGGAGTAGTTGAGCCCGACTTCTCATACGACCACCCTGAAATGCGACTAATGCAGCTACAGCAGATGCAACAAGCATCCTTCCTTCTCCAATACCGTTGACAGGTACAGGCCAAAGCATGCTGCCAATAGCTACCCAAGCCAACGCACAAGTTGATCCGATGCCCTGTGAAAGTAAAAGTGCAGGAGGCACTATTACGGCTAAAGGACTAACGGCAGCTCCAAACCAAACTTTGCTTGCTTGTGCAATCAGGAGCAATCCCAAGGCAAGTAGGCCGTGTCTAGCTTGAAGGCATGGTTTCTCTCTCCTCATAATTAATAAAAGGATCCAGCAGCTCGCAAGGGCCTCAGAGAAACTGGCAAGCCAAGATATTGGGCGAGGACTGCGACTAACCATCCCAAAGTGATCCAGTACGTCGTATGCCTGAGGGCTTATAGGTTCTCCCTTTCTTGTAATTAAGTCTCCTTGGTTTACTTCAATTGTTGGGACACCTTGTTTTGTTATTAGCTCTTCAATTAGCCGTTGGCTTCTTGTCGGGTCAATTTTAAGATTGTTCCCACCATGGAAAGTGCTTGCAAGTAGCTTGCTGCCTATTGTCCTGGCAGGGTTATTTGTTTGCCCCAATGATGCTAATTGAAGTGAAGATGCATTTTTGAGTTGATCAAAAGCAAGAGAATTTACAAGCCCTTGGCTAAGCATTTTCTCTGCAGCAAGAGATATTTCCTTTTCCCAAGCCAATCTTGCTAACTGGGACCGTTTTGTAAGCCAGCTCTCTTCCTGAGGGCTGAGATTTATAGGCCCAATACGATCACCATCGCTACTACTTGCTACAAGCTCAAGTTCACCAAGCTGTCTATTTAGCTGATTTTTTAATTTGTTTGATTCTTGGGAATCAATGACTTGAACAAATGTCCTAGGAATTAGATCAGACCTTTTTTGTTGAATGGCTGCGCTGTCTTCAACTAGGGCACTCTCAGGAGCAATTGCATCAAATGGTGCGGGAATTCCAGGCCTGAGGTCTGGTTCAACAAGTAAATGCCAGCTTGAAATAAGGGCAACTAGAACACTAACTAAAAACAGAGTTGCTTTGTACGGAGCAGACCAATGCAGTACTGATCGCCTAGGTGATTCATTACGCACCCAGCTTCGCCATAAATTATTGAATTTAGGAATTCTGGCCACAGACTTCTTTAATTCAAGCTAACGCTAGCTATCTATTCGGTGCATGCTGGTATTAGACATTTGAGAATTTATGGCTCTTAGGCTAGATGGTAAGAAGCTCGCGCTGGAAGTGGAGCAGCGCTTATCGGCTGAAATATCTAAAGGAATCCTTGAGGTTGGTCGCCCTCCAGGGTTGGCTGTTATTCGAGTAGGGGATGATCCAGCTAGTGCAGTTTATGTTTCAAATAAAGAAAAGGCCTGTGCTCGTATAGGTGTCCAAAGCTTTGGATTGCACCTGCCAGCAAATATTTCTACTTGCGAGGTAATTAAAGAGGTTCAATCTCTTAATTCCAATAAACTTGTAGATGGAATACTTGTGCAGTTGCCATTACCAAGCAGTATTGACGAATTTGAAGTCCTTAAAGCCATTGATCCAGATAAAGATGCTGATGGCCTTCATACTTTGAATTTAGGTCGATTGCTTAAAGGAGAGCCTGGACCTCGCTCATGTACCCCAGCAGGAGTGATGGCTTTATTAACTCATAATCAGATCGAAATAGAGGGTAAAAGAGCTGTTGTTGTTGGTCGAAGCATACTTGTAGGTAAACCAATGGCCTTAATGCTCCAGGCTGCTAATGCCACAGTCTGTGTAGCGCATTCATTGACTAAAGATCTATCTGATTTGACACGACAGGCTGATTTGTTGATTGTCGCAGCAGGGAAGCCTCAGATGATTGGTGCAGAACATGTTCAGCCTGATTCTGTAGTCGTAGATGTTGGAATTCACAGGCTTTCTAATGCTTCTTCAGATGCTGGTGGAGCTAAAGCAATTCTTTGTGGAGATGTAAAGATTGAAGAGGTTGATCCGATTGCTAGAGCTTTAACTCCAGTTCCAGGTGGAGTAGGTCCTATGACTGTGTCAATGCTTCTTGTAAATACTGTAAGTAGATGGCAGCACCATTGCGGTTTGTCCTTCAGCTTGAGTGATTTGCTCCCATGAAGCTTTGATGCCTGAGAGAATCTCGCCAACTAGTTATTTTTTATGGCCGAAGCGGTAAGTTCTTCTTTCGAATTCTCCGCTTATCTGGTCAAGGCCAGAACGCGTGTTGAGGAAGCACTTGATGGTTCTTTAGGACCTGAGAGGCCAGAGCAATTAAGGGAATCAATGAGGTATTCCTTGCTTGCTGGAGGGAAGAGGCTTAGGCCAATCCTCTGTCTTGCTGCTTGCGAACTTGCAGGAGGGGATTCAGATAAGGCTCTCCCAACAGCTGTTGCGTTGGAGATGATCCACACAATGTCATTGATTCATGACGATTTACCAGCCATGGACAATGATGACCTTCGAAGGGGCCGTCCAACCAATCACAAGGTTTATGGAGATGCAGTCGCTATCCTTGCTGGTGATGCTCTACTGACAAGAGCATTTGAAATGGTGGCTCTTCGCAGTCCTGGAGTCCCTTCAGAAAGGCTCCTAAGGGTAGTAGGAGAGCTTTCATTAGTTGCAGGAGCGCCAGGTTTAGTAGGAGGTCAGGTAGTGGACCTTGAATCTGAAGGTAAAGAGGTAGACCTTGACACTTTGGAGTTTATTCACCTTCATAAAACAGGGGCACTCCTAAAGGCCTGCGTTACTTGTGGAGCTTTAATTGGAGGGGCTGATGATGATTTGCTGGCCGCACTAAGTATTTATGCAAGAGGGATTGGTTTGGCATTTCAAATTATTGACGACATTCTGGATGTAACTGCTAGTAGCGAAGTGCTTGGTAAGACCGCTGGTAAAGATCTAATTGCTGATAAGACCACCTATCCAAAGTTGCTTGGATTGGATGAATCTCGAAAGAGGGCTAATGAGTTAGTTAATCAAGCCAAAGCAGTTTTAGAACCTTGGCATTTGAGGTCTGCTCCTCTAATGGCCTTGGCTGACTACATCACTAATCGAGATAGATGAACTTCACTGAGCATTCTTTGCCTCCAATCTTGGCGCTTTTTGATAACGCTGTATTGGCTTGGGCCTTATTTGCTTGTGGACTTGCTCAATTAATGAAGTTGTTTTTTGAATTGATCCAAAACCGACAATGGCGACCTGCGGTACTCCTTGAAACAGGAGGTATGCCTTCTAGTCATTCAGCCTTTGTTACTGGAACTGCTGCTGGAGTGGGCTGGCAACTTGGATTTGGCCATCCAGGATTCGCCTTGGCTGTGACCCTAGCTTTTGTAGTCATGTATGACGCTAGTGGCGTTAGAAGAGCGGCTGGCTTAACTGCTTCCAGAGTTAACCTTTTGCCGCAAGAAATGTGGCCTAGTAAGCCTGAGCAAAAATTAAAGGAAACCCTTGGACATAGTCGTTTAGAAGTCCTTGTCGGGAGCCTAATTGGCCCATCAATTGCTTTGCCAGGGATAGTTTTGATTGGATCACCTCTTCATCTTGCTCAAATGTTGGGATTGTCATTTGGGTGACTGATAAATCCCTAAATTCTGAGTCTCTGAAGCTGACCTCTGATCAGCATGATGCTCTTAATGCCTTTAAAACTTGGCTGGACGCGCCAAATCAACTCAATCCTTTTGTCTTGAGTGGATACGCAGGGAGTGGAAAAACATTTCTTTCTATGAGGTTTTTGCAGAGTGTTGAGGCGCAAAGCATTTGTTGGACTGTCGCTGCACCAACTCATAAGGCAGTTGGAGTGCTTCGCCAGGCGCTTGACTTTGAAGGATTGAGGCCTGTTTGGTACCCAGCCACAATTCACAGGTTGCTTAGGTTAAAACTCAAAAGGAAACATGATTTAGAGATTTGTGAGCGAACCGACCAGACAGCACAGGCTTTAGAAAAGTTGGGATTGGTCCTTATCGATGAGGCTTCCATGATCGACAGCACACTTTTAGAGATAGTTCTTCAGTGTGCGCAGCCTTTTAAGACAAGAATTGTTTTGGTTGGAGACCCTGCTCAGTTACCACCAATTGGTGAATCTGGGAGCCCTGTCTTTTCTATGAAAAGGGCTATTAATGCTCAGCTAAATGAGGTCGTAAGGCATCAGGGCCCAGTTTTGCATTTAGCTAGTTGTTTAAGAGAAGGCCATTTGCCATGCAAATCTCCACCATGTTTGCCAACGATTCAAAATGAGCAGGGAATTGTTGGCTGTTTAGATCAGAGCAGTTGGCTTAAAAGAGCTAAGTCGGCTCTGAAATCAGCTGCAGTCAATGACAGCCCTGATTCAGCAAGAATCCTTTGCTATACCAACCGCAGCCTTGAAAGTTTGGTGCCACATGCAAGACGAGCGATTCATGGAGATATGGCTGATCAGTTGCCTGTTCTGCCTGGGGAGGTACTTATTAGCAGGATGGCCGTTATGGCACCTGCATCTTTTGGAGGAGCTGAAGCTGGAGAAGAGCCAGATATGGTTCTCGGTTCAAACAGAGAATTAGTTGTTAGTGATGTCAAGCCAGAAAGATGTGATTTGGCTGATTTTGGACTGTCTTCGCAGAGCGACTGGTCAGTTCCTGTAATTAATACTTTGGTTGCAAAAGTGAGGGCAGGAGAGTTAGAACTTTCCCTTAGGCTTTTACCTCCAGCAGGCTCTGACCCTAGAAACCATCTTGATGAAACTTTGAATAGATTAAGATGTCAGGCAAAAGTATCTGAGAAAAAAGAAGCTCGTTCTTTCTGGCGAAGCTTTTTCCTCATCCGAGATGCTTTTGCTTCACTTGGGCCGGCTTCTGTTCTTACTGTTCACAGGAGTCAGGGGAGTAGTTTTGGAGAGGTCTTTGTGGCTTCTGATGTTTTTTGGCCGAAAGATAACATCTTGCGCAGACAATTAGTTTATGTTGCAGTTAGTCGAGCTATTGATGGGGTTTGGCTGGTTGGGACCAATAATTCTAAATCTGAGAAAACTCTTTGGCAGGATCAACTTTTGAATCCTCTGAGTAAATAATTAATAATTGGGATTCCCCTTAAACAAATAACTTAATAAGTAAAATCTTGCCCCTTCTCTGTAGAATCTTCAACGGCATTTCTCCACCTCTTAAGTAACTTTGTACAACTTGCCCAGTGTAGATGAATCCAGCTCGCATGGAAAATATGATTGCTCCAACCTTCTTCTCTTTGGCTTATTCCCCAGCCTTTGATATTCCAAGGCGAATTTAAATCGACCTTGAATTTGTCTATCTTAGCTTGTTCATTAAAGCGGCTTTTATAACTATTAAGATTGATATCCCATCTATGGAACTCATGGCCAACAAATTGTTCTCCTTGACGTATAACAAGACTATCTTTAATTCCTTTGATTGACCTGTAACCCACTTTAAGGTTCCCTTTTTTGGAATTTATAGGTAGTAATCCAGCCATTTCATGCCTTTCGCCATTTAGGTCAGTAAGTGTTTCTCCTAGAAGTAACATGCCTCCACATTCTGCATAAATAGGGAGTCGTCCAAAGCATCTCCTTAGTTCTTCCAAGCTTCTTGAACATTGACTTAATTCTTTTGCAAACTCTTCTGGAAAACCTCCTGGGATTATTATTCCCTTAGCTTCTTTAGGTATTCCTTCGTTTTCTATTGGACTCCAAGGAATTACAGGCATACCAAAAGCTTCTAGAGAATCTTTAGTGTCTTGATAGCGAAAATGAAAGGCCTTGTCTTCTGCTACCGCAATTGGATATTGTTTCAAAGGAGATGTCACAAATGAATGGTATAAATTGCTTGTTGAACTTTGCGACTTAATTGGTGCTTTTAATAGCAGTTTGAATCTTTCAAGATCTAAATTTGACTCTGCAATAGATACCCACGCTTTACTCTTTTCATCAATTTCATCAAGCTTATTAGGTGGGGCAAGGCCAAGATGCTTGCTTGGAAGATTTAGTTGATGACTTTTTGGGAGCCATCCCAACATTTTGATGCCAATAGTTGCTAATACATCCTCTAAAAGATCCTTATGTCGTTCAGTACTTATTCGATTGAGAACTACTCCGGCTAAATTAATCTCAGGGTCTTGATCTCTAAAACCTTTGACTAAGGCGGCCAAGGAAGCTGCTTGTCCTCCAGCGTCAACTACTAGTACAACAGGAAGCCTTAAGCTTTTTGCTAATTCAGCAGTGCTTCCTATATCAGAGCTGCCAACACCATCAAATAGGCCCATTACCCCTTCGACGAGAGCTAAATCAGCTGCGCTCCCAAAGTGTTGGAAAGTTTCTTTTACCCATTCTTTCCCTGAAAGTATTAGGTCTAAATTGCGACATGGTTTGCGAGAAACTTTAGAAAGTTGTTGAGGGTCTAAGTAGTCTGGACCTACTTTGAATAGTTGAATATCTAGGTCGCGAGAGCGTGACCAAGCAGTGAGCACAAGGCTTAATAGGGTTTTGCCACTACCACTAGATGGGGCAGCAATTACACATGCCATATTGGCTTTGTTTGGTAGGGATTCCTAACCCTGAGGTTGGGCCAGCTTAAGTAGCTTTGCTGCTATAGGTGCAGCAGCTGCTAATAGAGGACTAGTGCTGCCTCGGCTAGTACTTAGAAGCCTTGCTACATCCATCTCTAATGAATTGCTTTGAATAGGCACTACTTCTTCTAAAAGTTCCATGCTTGCCATCCCTCCGGCTTCAAGTCTCATGCATTCTCCAGACTCAGCTCCAAGGATTACGCAAAGAGAGTTTTTGGAATTTACCTTTGGCTTGCAAATTAAGCGAACTCCAACTATTTGACCAGGATGAATGCTCGGCTTTCCTACTGGCAATGGCAATAACTTGAAATTGACATTGGTCCCATCTTGACGTCCGAACTTTGCCTCTATTGCATTTCCTTCCGTCTCTTTGCAGTCATTTATTTCCCATCCAAGCTTGTCTGCAATCCACCCTGCCAAAAGAAGACCTTGGACTGGGTGATTGCCTTGTATATCTATATCTAAATTGACTACACTTTGAAGTGCATCCCTCCTATGAGGAGGATCAAATACCATTGCAAGAGATTCTCTCCAGCTTCTTAGTCTTAACCAATTCAAATCATTGATTGCTTGATCGGCAGCTACTCTTCCTTGTAGAAGATTTAGACAATGGGATGGTTCTCCAATTCCCGTATCAATAATTAGGCGTCTGTTTTCTATAGCAAGTCGATTGAATAGTTCTGGTGCTTCATCTAAGCTTCCGTTCCACCAGAGCCAAGATGGTAATTCTGTTGGCAATAAATCTTTGAGAATACTTAAACCATTGCCAAGTGAAGTTATGTCTCCTCTAAGTACGACAACGTCTCCGCAAGCCGAGTTGCCACCACCTTCTTCTGGTAGAGGACAATATGCAGCTACTAGTGCCTCAAGACCATCATTCTTTTGAAGTGTTGGCGCAAAGGTGATTAATCTCCTTGGTTGAAGCTCACTAATGGCAGCATCAATATGTTGTCCTCTGAGATCTTCTCCTTGATTATCTCCATTTTTTGTAGAAAGGGTTTTTTCTACCGCTGTGCCTAAAGGCGGTGTGCTGTGAGGTAAATCCTCGTTCAAAACTGTCTCTCGAGCAGCATTGATAAGTTCTTTATGTTGTGTCCCTATTATTGGCCCAGATATTTGCCCAGTTCTCACAAGCTCTTGCTCGATCCAGGCGGGCTGCCATATTAGTAAGCAAAATGTATTTGCACCTGTATTTCCAGGCTGATCTTTAGACCAAAGTTGCTCTAAGTAGCTTGGAATTTCTTTAGGAGGTAGTTGAAGTGGTTTTTGTAGCGTTAGTTGAGGAGACATTACTTAAATAACTAATAGTTGTTTAGATAGATTGAGTCGTCTTTAAGGACGTCGCCAGAGCAATTCATCTTTAGCTAGTAGAGCATCTGCTGCTGCAGGTCCCCAAGTTCTTGATTCATATGGGTAGATAGGCAACTCCCAAGGACTGTTTTCAATTAGCTCGAGAAGTGGTGTGTATAGCCTCCATGCAGCTTCAACTTCATCGCTTCTCGTAAAAAGTGTTGGATCGCCAAGCATCGCATCGGCCAACAGCCTCACATAACCTTCGTCTGAAGGCTCTCCAAAGGATTGGTCATATGAAAACTCCATCTCAACTGGACGACTGCGCATTCCTGAGCCTGGAGATTTCACTTCAAAGCGAAACTCTGCCCCTTCGTCTGGTTGAATTCTAAGAATCAATTGGTTTGATGTTGGGCTACCTCCAGCAGCATCAAAAAGGTGAACAGGGGCTTCCCTAAATGTTAGTACTACTTCACTAAGGCGCTTTGCTAGACGTTTACCTGTTCGAACATAAAAGGGCACTCCTTGCCATCTCCAATTATCTATGAAGATTTTTGTAGCAACGTAAGTTTCAGTTGTGCTATTGGGATTTACCCCTGGTTCATCTCTATAACCAACAAGAGGTGATTCTTTTGTTCCTCCTTTTGAGTATTGACCACGAACGCAACAGTTCCAAGGTTCTATTTCATCAGCCAGCCTGGCAGCCTGAAGAACTTTTGCTTTCTCATTGCGAATAGCTTCTGGATCGAAGTGACCTGGAGGCTCCATTGCAGTTATTGCAAGCATTTGTGTGAGATGGTTTTGTACCATGTCACGTAATGCTCCTGAGGCTTCGTAATAATCAGCGCGATCTTCTACTCCTACTGTTTCTGCAGCGGTAATTTGAATGCTTGAGATGTAATTTCTATTCCATATTGGTTCGAATATTGAATTAGCAAATCTGAGTACAAGGATATTCTGAACTGTCTCTTTCCCAAGGTAATGATCTATTCGGAAGATCTGACTTTCTTGAGCACAGTTTTGAACTAATTGATTTAAGAACTGAGCACTTCCAAAATCTCTTCCGAAAGGTTTTTCAATAACCAAACGACTTCGTTTTGGATCATTGAGTAGCCCAGCGGCTGCAAGAGATTGGCATCCACTTCCGTAAAACTTAGGAGAAACAGATAAATAGAAAGTTCTATTGCTATGAGTTGCACGTAGACGATCAATCTCTTCTAATCTGACAGCTAATCTTAATAAATCCTCAGGTTTTTGAAGGTCAACTGGCTCATAAAAAAGACCTTCTGAGAATTGTTCCCAGGCAAATAAATTCTCTTCTATTTCTTCTTGTAACCCAATAGCCATTTTCTGACGGAACTCTTTATCGCTCCAGGGTCTACGGGCACATCCAAGTATTGCAAATTCACTTGGCAATCTTCGTTGTTTAAATAACTGGAAAAGAGCAGGGACCAATTTGCGATGGGTAAGATCTCCACTGGCTCCGAAAATGACAAGACATTGTGGGGCGATGACTCTTTCTTGTCGTAGTCCTTCTCTTAATGGGTTAGTGATCGACATTGACATTGGACACGGCTCTATGCCGACTAGATTGACCAATAATGATCAAATTGAAGTGGCTCTTGAGCATCTCGCCATGCTTTGTCCTCGGATGCCCAAAAAGCTTTAGGGAATTTCTACTTAATTTTTCAGGTTTTTTAGGAGAAATCTTTCCTAGAGAAATCACCTATCTAATCTAATGAATAGGGCCTTTCTCTAGGAAAAGTAATTAAAGCTAATAAGGTTTAGTAAGTTTCAACATGCCATCTGCCAGCTTTTTTAAGTTGAGGTCTTAGCTCTGACCAATTAATACCTTTAGCTGAAGCAGCTGTGGTCATGGCTTCGTCAATCCCAGGCTCCATGCCTTTTAGTCCGCATAAGTATATGTGGGTTTTGGGATCCTCAATGAGAGCGAAAATCTCTTCAGCATTCTCAAGAACTCTGTCTTGTATGTACATACGACCACCTTTAGAATTATTTTGCTCTCTACTAATAGCTTTTGTATAGCGAAGATTGTTTGGGAAGTTACGCTGATAGCTTTCAAAATCCTCGTCATAAAGCAAGTTTGCACTTTTTGGAGCGCCCATAAATAGCCAAGCCTTACCTCGGAAATTCCAGCTATTTTTTTCTTTCTCTGAAGGATCAAACATGCGGCGAAGATAGGCCCTCATTGGAGCTATGCCAGTGCCTGTCGCCAACATAATAATATTTGCATCCTCGTCGTCTGGAAGAAGCATTTCCTTGCCAACTGGGCCAGTTATTTTTACACCCTCTCCCTTGGCAATATCACAAAGGTATGTTGAGCAAACTCCATTAATTGTTTTGCCATCAAGTTCATATTGAAGTTGGCGAACACATAAAGAAACTGTATTCCCTCGATAATTGTCTCCATGCCTTGTACTGGCAATTGAATAAAGCCTTAGCTTGTGTGGTTTTCCTTTGGCATCCAATCCTGAAGGAATTATTCCAATACTTTGACCTTCTACGTATTGCAGTTGGGGATTCCCTCCTGAAAGGTCAAAGGTGATGTGATTCACCCGCCCTATTGCTCCATCTTTTAGCAAGCTGTAATTTTCAATGACCTTGCCTACAAAAGGCTCTTTGGGTTTGTAGGTGTTGACAGGAACATCTTTGTGAGCAGGTTTGCGTACATTCCCCTGGGCTTGGCTAGAGGCTGTTGTTGCTAGCGGAGGCTTCCTTGGAGATGTTGTTGCTGAACCAGTATCGCTATTAGTCCTGCGCGAAATAAAGCTTTGTACAAGCCAAAAAGCACCTATTAAAACCGGTACATGAGCAAGCCCGCCCACTACCACTTCTGCTTGCGAGTAAGCCATCAATAATTCAAAAGAGATGGCGAGAATACCAATCTCTCGTCGCAATTAGCTAAGAAAGTGGCTGCTATAGGTCACGTTTTGGGATTGGCACAGCTGATTCACTGGGCAATTTGTCCACATCTTTGCAAAGGTTTCTGTATTGTTCTTGTCCTTAGGAGTGCAAGTTACCCAGTTGGAATCTCTTTCTGCACATCAGATTTCAGCTGAAACAGAGCTTGTTGAGCCAATGGATTCAAATGTTTTGAATCGTCAGACCATTGAGCAAACAATGGAGAGATTGCCGAATGGTGTTAGAAGACTTGCGGCTCAATTAAGAACCCCATTAAATATTGCTCCTATCTGGTCTGTTCTCACTGACTATGATCATCTGAGTGAATTCATCCCAAATCTTTCCAGTAGCTCAGTGATTTCTAGGAAAGGAGACTGTGTCCATTTAAAGCAGGTTGGTTCACAGGAATTTTTTGGATTCAGATTCTCCGCTCAGGTCCATTTGGAGTTGAATGAAGACCGTTCTGCAGGAGTATTGAGGTTTCATTTGATCAAAGGAGATTTCAGACGCTTTGAAGGCTCTTGGAGGATTAGGGAGCTTGCTGGAGGTTCTGGGAGTTGCTTGCTTTATGAATTAACAGTCCAAGGTTGTATTGGGATGCCAGTAGCTTTGATTGAACAGCATTTGAGAGAAGATCTTTCAAATAATCTTCTGGCCGTGGAACAAGCTGCCTCTGGGTTTCAGATGAGCAATTGACTTTTATGAATTTTGAGTAGTAATTCAAGATTAGATATTCCTCTTAGACCAGTCGGTTACAACTAATTTTCAAATCTTTAATACCCCCAAGGGGATTCGAACCCCTGTCGCCTCCGTGAAAGGGAGGTGTCCTAGGCCTCTAGACGATGGGGGCGAGGCCGTGGTCGCACCTAAATGCACTTGACCACCTTCGAAAGCTACGGGCCAACCTCACCCTCCGTCAAGGCGTCTTCTTCCTTGCCTTGTCCTTGCCAGACAGGAACCGTGAAGTAGAAGCAAGCACCTTCACCAGGCTTAGAAACCACCCAAATTCGACCGTCATGTACTTCTACAATTCGCCTACACACCGAAAGGCCAATCCCGAAGCCAGATGTAAGACCTGAAGTTTGAGGTAATCGGACACGATCAAGAAAAATGCGCTCCTGCTCTTCTTCTGGAATCCCTGGTCCACTGTCACAGACGCTTACTTGTACCCATTGGTTAGTGCGGTGCAGCATTGAGATTGAAATCTTTCCACCGCTCTGGGTGAATTTCAGTGCATTTTCCATAAGGTTCAAAAGAACCTGATGCATTCTTCTTTGATCCGCGAACACTTTTGGAAGATCAGTCGGGATATCAGTGTTAATTCCAATTCCTCTTCTCAACCAAAGCTTTTCCAGTTCAAGAATCGCTTCAGCGGCAACATTTGCTAAATCAAGTCTCTGCGGATTGAATAAGGCTTCCCAGCGAGTACTGCCTACTTCAAGGAGATCCTTAGACAGTAATTCGATCTCTTGAAGGCGCCGATTAATTACGTCTTGAAATTTATTTATATCGATCTGACCAAGTTTTTGACTTTGTACTGCAAGTGCAGCTGCAGTTAGAGGTGTACGTAATTCATGTGCAACCATCCTTAGTAATCTTTCTTGAGAGTGGAGACGATCTGTCAAGGTTTGGTTCTCTTGCCTTAAGACCAGAAGCTCGTCTTCTAATTGCAATTCTTTTTGAGTTCGGCTTCCATCAAGTTCTGATGGACTAAGGCTAAGTCCTAACCCAGTTACTACTCCTTCCTGTTGCCATCTAGGGAGCCAGCTTTTTAGCTGTTGGAACAAGCTGCTCCCAGCAAATACCTGCTTCGTTCCAGGCGAAAGCTTTACTAGAGCAGGAATAGCGACAAGGCGATGAAGTTCAAGAAGCTCTGGTTGATCACTAGGGTCGGACACCTGCAGAGTTACGTTGAAGCCACAGTCTTCTCTCTCTAAGAAATTAATAAGCGATCTCAGATCCCCCCTTGAGAGGTGGTTGCGAGCAGCTACAAGCACAAGCCTGAGCTGTGGTCTTTCATCGACTTCTAGCCCATCCACAGCGGCGAGCGCCTGGCAATAATGAAGAACACATTATGCGGCCTTACCTCGATTTATAAAACTCTTAGGTGCTTTTTGAACTAGTTTCTGCCTTTGAGGGTGCTTTAAAAGCCTCCAATTGAATTTGTATTGGTCAGATAATGGGCAAGTAAGGCACCATAGCTACACATTCCAATTGAACTAGTGAGTATCTTTTCTCGTCCATTGCGGCACATCCTTTTATCAGTCTTGATTTTTGCACCACTTGCGTTGTGCACTGATGCGGCTTTTGCGAAGAAAAAAACAAAGACAAAGCCTGCATCCCAAGAGGAAATTTATCTTTATAGAGGTCTTGGCGCTTCATATCTTTGCAATGCTCGATCAGCAGGTGTTGATTTTCCAAAGGCAGTAGGAATTGCGGCCTCAACCTATACGCAAGTTCTTAATGGACGACACGGTGGATTTGTTGCTTCGGCTGGAAAGAAGAAGTTGACCAATAAACAACTTTTTTCAGGCGCAGAGTTTCAGATAGTTACTGGCGCTTTGCAGTTTTGCCCTAAACAAGTTCCTGATGATGTAAAAGCAAAGGTTAAGGCCGTGATGAACAAGAATGATTAGAAGAAAATGACTGAAAAATGGTTCCTCAAGGAATATCTTATTGGAGTTACCTTTTGAAAATTATTCTTTCTATCTAATCAGATTATTTGCGATTAAAATCTAATTACGAAATCACATTATTCAGACCTAATGATTAAAGAGAGACTTGTCAAGCTTTCGGATTACTCTGAGTATCCATTTCGAATTCCAAGCATTGAGCTTGACTTTAGTTTGCATGAAGACCACGTAAAGGTCTTGAGTGTTATGCAGATTGAACCATTATCACTTGAGAATACACCTTTGGTTCTCAAAGGTGTTCAACTGGAATTAGAATCTGTCTTCGTAAATGGATCATTATTGTCAACTGATTTATATAGATTAAGCTCTGAAGAATTGGTAATTCAAAAGATTTCAGAAAGGCCTTTTAAGTTGTCAATTAGTTGCAAGATAAACCCTTTTAATAACTCTTCATTGGAGGGCCTTTATTTAAGTGGAGATCTTTTAACTACTCAATGCGAAGCCGAAGGATTTCGACGAATTTGCTATCATCCAGATAGGCCAGATGTGCTTAGCAAGTATCAAGTAAGAATAGAAGCAAATGCTAAAAAATACCCTGCTTTGCTTTCTAATGGAAATCTAATACGAACTGGCAAGCTCCAAAATGATGCATCTAGGCATGAAGCATTATGGATGGATCCTTTCCCTAAGCCATCTTATCTTTTTGCTTTAGTAGCTGGCACTCTAAATGAGGTGAAAGGTACCTATAAAACTTCGTCTGGAAAATCAATCATTCTTCGACTACATGTTGAAGCTGGGGACGAGATTTATACAGCACATGCACTTCAATCTTTAAGGCGAGCTATGGCTTGGGATGAGTCAGTATATGGATTGGAGTATGACTTGAATGAGTACAACATAGTTGCAGTTAGGCACTTCAATATGGGAGCAATGGAGAACAAAAGTCTAAATATCTTTAATTCCAAGTTAATACTTGCAGATTCTTCTACGGCTACTGACTCAGAATTAGAAAGAATTGAAAGTGTTGTAGCTCATGAATACTTCCATAATTGGACAGGGAATCGAATAACATGTAGAGACTGGTTTCAACTTTCTTTGAAAGAAGGTTTGACGGTCTTTAGAGATCAGTCTTTCACTTCTGATTTACATTCAGCTGCAGTAAAGCGAATTGAAGATGTATCTTTTTTAAGAAATACTCAATTTCGAGAAGATTCTGGACCTACTTCTCATGCAGTAAAGCCAGGTGAATATCTTTCAATAGATAATTTCTACACAACTACAATTTATGAGAAAGGTGCTGAGTTAATACGTATGCTTAAGACCTTAGTTGGTCAGAAAAGTTTCATGTGTGGTATAGATCTCTATGTGAAAAGGTTTGATGGGTGTGCAGCAACGACAGAGGATTTTGTTAATTCAATTTATGATGCTGCATTACTAAACAAAGTGCCTATAAATTTTGATATTAATCAATTTAAATTATGGTATTACCAGTCTGGAACTCCTGAGGTCTTAATTCAACGTGAATGGGACTCTAAATCAGGAAAACTGATCATTAAATGTAAGCAAATATTTTCGAGCTCCTCAAAAGAACCTCTCGTCATTCCTATACTTCTCTTAGTAATCTCTTCTGAGGGTCGACTTAGTAAAGAACATTTGTTAATTCTTGATCAGCGTGAGCAGGTCTTCTGTCTCGAGAATCTTCCCATTGAACCAAAAAAACCGGCAATATCAATTTTCAGAAACTTTTCTGCCCCAGTTAAGTGGGATTGTGATTTATCTCGTGCTGAGTATCTAGAACTTTTGAAGTCAGATGATGACCCTTTCTCTCGTTGGGAGGCTGGGCAATCACTAATTCGAGAATCAATTTTAGCTAGGGCATCACTAAATCCTGATATTGAGCTGGAGGAGAGCTTAATTTTTGCTTTGGATCATTTGGTTTCTTCTTGTGATGATGAAGACCCTAATGTTATTGCAAGCTTATTAAGCATCCCTGGATTAGCTGAATTAGAGGATCTACAGACTTCTGTTAATCCAATTGCTTTATATGAAGCAAGAATGTCCTTTAAGGAATTTCTAGGAAGAAACCTGGCTAATCAATTAAGAGCTTTACTTGATAAAAGTCGCGTTGCTTGGTCTAAGAATTGGCCACTTGGTCAGGGTGAACGCAAATTGACTGCTTTGGCTTGGGACTTTTTAGCAGCTGCTGGTGACAGTGAAATACTCAATGAATCAATGGAAGCAGTAAGTGGAAATTCGATGACGTTGGCACGTGCAGCACTTCTTGCTTTGCAACCTATTGATTGTGGAGAGAGGGAAATTGCTATGAAAACTTTCTTTGACCGGTGGAAGGAAAAGCCAGTGATACTTGACACTTGGTTTGGTTTGGAGGCATCAACTCCAAGGGATGATGGACTTGAGAGGGTAAAAGAATTATTAGTTCATCCGAAATTTGATCCTATGGCACCAAATGCAATACGTGCAGTATTAGGTGGGTTCTCTGCCAATACAAAGCTCTTTCATGCGATTGATGGAAGTGGTTATAACTTCATGGCCGATCAATTGGCTATTCTTGATTTAAATAATCCTATCACTGCTTCAAGGCTCTCAAAGGTATTTAGCAGATGGAAAAGTTATACTAACCCGCATAGTGAGGAGATATATAGGTCTCTTAAGCAAATGAGTAAATTAGAACTTTCGGCAAATACACGTGAGGTAATTAGTTTAATGCTTAATTGACTATACTTAGGTGCATTATGCTTTTCGAAATTGACTTTTGACTTGTAATTAATTTATATTAGGGCTAGAAAAATATCTTTATTTTAGCGGAACATAGAACTTACCGAACTCTCTTCGTGTATTCGCCAAATAGCCTCTCCTAGCATATTTGCTACTGATAAAATCTCCAATTGAGGAAAATTTTGCTCTGAGGAAAGAGGAATACTATTTGTCACTATGACTTGTTCAAAAAGCCCGTCTGCAGATAACCTCTGGCATGCTGGAGGAGAGAACACTGCATGCGAAGCACAAGCTATTACTCTTTTAGCCCCATCCTTCCTAAGTAGTTCTGCACCAGCGCAAATAGTTCCGCCTGTATCGATCATGTCATCGATAAGTATTGCTGTCTTGTCAGCGACATCTCCAATCACTGTCAGACTTTCAGAAACGTTATGTGCTGAACGTCGTTTATCAATTATGGCTAGAGGTGCATCTTTCATTTGCTTAGCAAATGCTCTGGCCCTTGCCACTCCTCCAACGTCCGGAGAGACAACGACAATCTCACCCAACTCTTTAGTAGATAGATAGTCGACTAAAACTGGCGACCCATAAATGTGGTCACAGGGGATATCGAAATAACCTTGAATCTGGGCAGAATGCAAATCCATAGCTAGTACTCTGTCTACTCCTGACTTGACTAATAAGTTGGCAGTGAGCTTGGCAGTAATAGATTCGCGACCAGCAGTTTTACGATCTGCTCTCGCATATCCGTAGTAAGGGATGACGGCTGTTATTTGTCTTGCTGAGGCACGTTTACAGGCATCTACCATGATCATCAACTCCATGAGGTTGTCATTAACCGGAGCGCATGTTGGTTGAATGAGAAATACATCGCATCCTCTTATTGACTGTTGGATCTGAACGTATAGCTCTCCATCTGCAAACCTTTTGCAAACCAGAGGCCCATCAGTAATGCCAAGGTAAGCAGCAATTTCTCTTGCCAATGCAGGATTGGAGGTCCCGCTAAATAGTCGTAACCTTCGGGTGTCATAGCTGGGGCTTTCTTGTTCCATCCGTGCTGCGGTAAGGAAAGTGGTCACGATGCCCGCGCGCAATATCGCTTCATACTGATCGTAATGCTGTGATGGCCCATCTCCAATTTTCTTTATGACGTTATGGTCGGACAATGATTTGTCATATGCCTTTTGTGGTTGGCGTTGGTCAACTCTCAGACCAGTCAAACAAGCCAGCAGTAATTGCTGCCCTGGCTAATGCTTGGGGTGGAACTTTCCTTGAATACTCTTGTAGCCAATGCCCTGATCAAATACTGAGTTCACTGCCTAGAGAAAAAGGCCTGGTCAATTTAACTGGAGATGTTGCAATTACTAGAACCAATGGAATGAGTTGGTTAGAAGCATTGGGTGCATGGCGGCAACCAATAATCTTGACAGCTTCACCTTTGTCTTCTGGGGATATCCCTGGCTCAGCAGCAGCCTATGTGGCTCTTTGTGCAATTCTTTCTGTACCCCTTATAGGAATTGTTCAAGTAGGTGGAGTTTGGAGAAATAATGAGCGTCGCCTTGATGGGCTTCCTTGGTGCGGATGCATTCAAAAGAAATCTTTCACTGAAGCAATGGAACTAGACAATGCTAAATATGATTTAGATGTGGATCTTCAGGCTTTAGTTGCGCTCTTAAAAGGAAGAATTAGATTCCTTAATCTCTGAAGTTTATATGTTTAATTATTCTTTGACCACATCCACTTTTCATTGCTACTTGCAAGTTGCCTCAATGTTGAATTGCCTGAACGTGGCGCTAGGGGAAGTTGTGTAATTATTGGATTTTTATTGCTGCCAATTGCGGCTGAACTAATAGCCATTAATTCATCATATGCCAAGTCTGTCTGAACTTCTTTCAAGACTAATTTAGTTACTCTTGGAAGGCTTTTGTAATTTTTTTGAGAGGCTAATTTTCTATATATCCCATGCATTAATAATTCCCTGTGCCATCTTTGTTTGATGAAATCACGATTCTCAACATTGTAGAATGTGAACTTTATTGCTTGATTAGGGCTGAGTGTTTTGTAGTTTTTATCCGCTAGATCTTTTGTGTTTGCTCTTGACTTAAAAGTACTATTTTGATTGATATTTATCTCGCCAACCTCAGCTAAAAGTTTGCTCAAAGATTTAGGTGTAAAAATTATATACCGCTTTCTAGCCCCCTTTGGGAGCTCCAGTATTTCTGAAATAACATCTGCAAACAGTGATATGCCTCCTTCCCTAAAGGCAAATGAAAGTGACCTGGCTTTTTCAAAGCCAGGTAATTTAACTCCCAACTCAGTAGGCAGTTGAAGGATCTTTAGAGGTTTTTGACTATCTACTTTCATCAAGATGAGACTGAGTACTTCTTCATAAGAACTACCTTGAACCTGTTCTCCTGAGTCACTTATTCCGACAACAAATAAATGAACTGGGGCCTTAAGATTCACTATATTTGAAGTATTTATATTCAAATTGGAACCGAAATTAGTTATTTGATCAGGAATTGGCCAGAAAATTTTAAGGATAGAACCTGCGATCCAGAATCCGCCAATTGCAGTACCAATACGATGTAATGTTATGCCAGGATATTTACCTAGCCACTGACCATTAACACTGCGCGAAGTCTGTGGGGGATTTTTCCTGATAGGCATTCTTTCCAAGAAATCTGAGCTTTCTATTGCTTCCCTACTTTAAGTATTAGGGTCAGCCTTGAAATACCTCTTATAGTGAATTATATATATATATCTTATTTATTTATGTCTGGGAATACGCAGAAAGAACTGCCAAGGCAGTGTTTTATCTTTTAAGATTATTAGACCTCCAATTTTTTTCGTATTCCTACACAGGGATAGGAATTTATTTGATGTTATAGGGAGAGTACCTTCTCTGCTTGCTTATGGTTCAAACCAGTTCACCTTTGGTTCGCACCATTGGGGTATTACTCCACCCTACGGCTTTACCTGAAAGCCCTGTTTGTGGAAGTTTTGGAGCTCCTTCACGAGATTGGTTGCTATTGCTTGCTCGTAATGGCATAAGCGTTTGGCAATTTCTCCCATTGGCTCCTACTGATTCGAATGGATCACCATATAGCTCGCCTTCAAGCTTTGCTCTCAATCCGTGGTTTTTAGATGCAAAGGATCTTGTAGAAGAAGGGTTCTTACGCTCAGAGGTTATTGATCAGTTGCCAAGTTCGACTAAGCACAATAGTTCTTTAATCGACTTTACTTTGGCAGAAGAAAGAAGTGTAATCCTTGGTAAGGCCTTGATAAATGAATGGGAAACACAACCCACAGATAGGCGAAATGCTTTCCATTTGTGGTGCGCCAAACAATCTTGGCTTGAAGATCATGTCTCTTTTATGGAGTTACGTCGACAAAATGATGGAAGTCCATGGTGGGAATGGCCAAAGGAGCTTGCTTCTTATCAGTTAGATGCCTTGCAAAGTTGGAAGGCACAAAATGATCAGAACTTACTTGAACATCGTCTTCTGCAATGGCATCTTGACCGCCAGTGGCAAGCACTGAAGACTTTGGCGCGGGAGGTTGGAGTTTTACTTTTTGGCGACTTACCTTTTTATGTCTCTCGTGATAGTGCAGATGTTTGGAGCAACCGCTCTCTCTTCTCAATTAACTCTGGAGGTGATTTAGATATTCAGAGCGGGGTGCCACCTGATTATTTTTCTAATACTGGACAACTTTGGGGGACACCTGTATTCCTCTGGGAAATTCACAGTTCAAATCAATTCAGCTGGTGGAGGAGTCGAGTCGCTCGTCAACTTGAGCAAGTTGATTTGTTAAGACTTGATCATTTTCGAGCCCTTTCGGCTTATTGGGCTGTCCCAGGAGATAAAACCACAGCCGAGGATGGCGAATGGAAGTTATCTCCCGGTGCGGAGTTATTAACTCTATTGAGAGAAGATTGTGAAGGGAATTTACCATTAGTTGCTGAAGATCTTGGTGTTGTCACTCCAGAAGTTGAAAATCTTCGGGATCAATTTGGTCTTTTTGGAATGAAAATCCTTCAATTTGCTTTTGATGGTGACTCTAATAATCCATATCTTCCTGAAAATATTCGAGGTAATAGCTGGGTTGTATATACAGGAACTCATGACAATCAAACTACTATTGGATGGTGGGAATCCTTAGATGATGAATCTAGGAAAAAATTAGAAAAGAGATTTAATAGCCCTTTTAATTGTCCCGCGTGGAGATTGATTGATTTGGGCCTCGCGACTCAAGCTGGAATTGTTGTTGCCCCTATTCAGGATCTTCTTTCTTTAGGCGATATAGCAAGATTTAATACTCCAGGTACAGTAGGGACTAATTGGCAATGGAGGTTGAAATCCTACGACGATGCTGTTGTTAATTCATTGGAATCCTATGGAGAGCGAGGTGTCTTTTGGGGGCGTTCATTTGTAGGTGCAAGTAAACTATTAGAGAGATCTTCTAACTTATAAGATCCATTGTTGTTTGAATCTATATTTAATTCTTTGCCTTTCCACTTTATTTTATCTTTGGATGCCAGTGGGGGATCTGACTTTATTAGGACGGGAGGTATTAATCGCATTCTTATGCTTCCTTTGACATTGCCAATCTTAGCTTGCACATCTTGACCACTTTTAATTAACAAATTACTTGGATTACTTATCTCCATAATTAACCAGCCTGGCTTTTTGGGATTTATAAATTTACCCAAAAATGTGTTCCTGAGGGTTTTGTACTTACCAATCTTATCTTTAGAATTAATTTCGTTATTGAGAGGACTTCCTAATAAACCCTTGGAAATTTCACTTGTGCTTTGATCAGTTGATTGACGAGGAGAAATTGGTCGTAGTGATTGCTGATTCTGATAGGCTATATTCCTTTGCTGATGATTCAGTGCGAATAGGCTTCCAATAATCGCAATACAATAAACGATACTTCCTTGCCATGTGCTGAAAAGATCTATGTTCCCAGGAGTAAATGTGGGGAGTATTTGTGAATCTGTAGACATGAGTTTGTTGTTGAGTATTCCATTTAGGCTCCCTAGAGGTAGGTCTAGCTTTTCTTCAAGACGAGAAAGCATTGAGGGAAGGTAGGCTTTCTCTGGTAGTTTGTTTAACCACCCATTCTCAATCGCTTCCAATACTGACGTAGTTATCATTGTTTTTTTTGCTAGTTCATTTCTGCTTAGCCCATATTTCTCTCTTCGCGCCTTTAATATCTTACCGGCCTCAATGGATGACTCCTCTGAATTGCTATTTGATACCTCTTGAGTTTTATTTGAATTTAACGAATCCCAGGGGAATATTAATCTCATTTTCCTACCTATTGCTTGTGCCAACAGTTAAAATTTGACTCCATTTTCTCTTGGGAATTAGACGCCATTGCCCCTCTTCTAGTCCATTCAGTTGTAATTCGGCAATTGCAGTCCTTTTCAAGTCAATCACAGGGTGGCCTAATAGATCAGCAATACGCCTAATCTGTCTATTTCTCCCTTCTCTTAAAATAATTTGTAGCAAGGATTTTGTGTGAGCTGCTTCTAAAAGCTCTATATCTGCACTTAAGGTTGGTTTACCATCAAGAAGTATGCCATCTCTCCACTTTGATAGGGAATCTGAAGAGGGTCGACCTTTTACCCAAGCTTCGTAGGTCTTTGTATGTGCATATCTTGGATGAGTTAATTCTAGAGTTAGTTTGCCGTGGTTTGTGAGAAGTAATGCTCCTCGGCTATCAAAATCTAATCTTCCTACTGGATAAAGGCCTTTTCGGAGCTTTGATGGGATAAGGCTTATCACAGTGGTGCGTCCTCTTGGGTCTTGACAGCTGCTAATTACCCCTATTGGTTTATTGATAAGAATTACTTTGTAATAAGCATCTATTTTTAAGGGGGATCCATTGACAATTACGGCGTCATTTTCTGAATCAGCTAAGTCGCCAATTTGGGCTGGTTGTCCATTAACTGTGACAAGACCTTGCTCGATAAGTTTTTCGGCGTGACGCCTCGAACAGATTCCGGCGGATGAAATTAATTTTTGGAGCCTTTGTTTTGCCATTCGGCTACCTTCTTTGAGGACTAGATATTAATGTGCAAATCAGAAATAATCATCAAACTCTTTTACCTCTCCTTTTGCTACTTGAATCATTAAATCATTAATTACCCTCCACATTATTACTCCTGAAAGTATTGCAAAAGTAAGAGAGAAGAAAAGTGATTTTAATGGATCAAAATCTACAATTTGGAGTGTTCCTGTTGAGAACAATGTTAACCCCATTAATGCACCTGCCCAACTTATAGATGTTTGCCAGCTTCCTAGTGGGAGTGGTGATATCTTTTCTTGTTCCCAATTTATTAATTTTTTTTGCATTAGGCGAGCAAATGATACTCCAAATATCACGGTAACCAAAGCTCCAACCCCAATCATCAGGATTGGGTTATGAATTATTGGTTCTGGAACATATTCTGCAATTGACTCGTCAAGGTTAGAGTTGACCAAGCTTAAAGCTCTCTTGTCAGTAATGCTTCCAATTAGGAAGTTAATTAGCCTTTTCATAGAATAATAGATAGTTTGGTTTCAATAATGGGAATCTCTTTGATCATATCTTTCCAGTAACCAATGGGTTGATACGTTGGACAATTCCCTTTGCAATTTTACTGGGACCAAATGTCCTGCCTAATAGCTTTAATAGGTTTTTCATATCTTGGGTGCTAAGTCTGTCATCTTTGATTAGAGTCATAAGTAGATTCCTCCTTAAAGATTTACCCTGTTGGCTAAGAATTAACTTGATGCCAGCTCCTGCGACAGGTATTAATTCAGAGCTAGCATTTTCTGAGTCTTTGGTTAAAACCTTTAAAAGGTTCTCTACCCTATCTATTCGAAGCCTGCCGTCGAGATCAAATATTACGTCTAAAAGTATATTGAGCATTTCTTTTGTATCACCAGCGAGAAGACGCTTTGCTACATATGGATAGGCTACAGCAATTATTTTGAATTCAGGATCTAGTCTCAGTGCTAGGCCTTCCTGGCTAACTACTGCACGGATTATTAATGCAAAACGAGCAGGTACACGGAAGGGGTAATCAAACATTAATTCTGAAAACTTATCAGTTATTTCCTTGAAATTGAATGTTTCAACCTTATCGCCTAGTGTTCCACCAAGCACTTCCTCAAGAACAGGTACGATATTTGTTAGATCTTTCTTTTTGTTAAGGAACCCTAGATTTCGAAAGTCTCTAGCGAGGTTCTCAAAATCTTTATTTATTAGATGGACAACTGCTCCAGTTAGAATAAGTCGGTCTTCATCAGAGATTGAGTCCATCATTCCAAAATCTACGTAGGCTAAATGACCCAGATCGCCAGTCTTTCCTTCTAAAGCAAACATATTTCCTGGATGTGGATCGGCGTGAAAATATCCGAACTCAAGAAGTTGTTGGATACCACTTATTACTCCAGTTCTAATAAGAGAAGATGAGTCAAGATTCTTTTCTAAGAGATCTTTATTCTCTCTAAGCTTTGTACCTTCTATCCAACTTGTTGTAATTACTCTACGAGAAGAAATCATTCTTTCTACTCTAGGAATTGTCACGGCAGGATTATCTGCAAAGAGCTCAGAGAAGCGCTCAGCATTATCTGCTTCTTTTTCATAATCTATTTCTTCAAATAGACTGCGACCAAATTCATCAATTATCTCACCTAGACTAAAGCCAAGATTTAGAGGAAGTATGGGTGAAGTAATTATGCTAATCACTTTTATTATGACCAAGTCTCTTCTTAATATGAATCTAAGATCTGGACGTTGTATTTTTACTGCCACCCAATAATTACCCTGTAATCTAGCTTTGTAAACTTGACCAAGGCTTGCTGCAGCAATTGGACTATTTGGGAACTCCTCAAAGATTTGTTCCGCTGGGGCTCCTAGATCTTCCTCTAGAATTTGAAGAGCTTGTTCATGCTTAAAAGGTGGGAGATTATCTTGCAAATTTGTTAGCTCTTCAAGCCAGTCACGCCTAACTAGATCTGGACGAGTTGATAGGGACTGTCCAACTTTGATAAAGCAAGGACCCAATTCGATAAGTGTAGTAAGTAGATTTTTGGCAAGCTTTTTCTGAACTTCTTTGTTTTCACTTGCTCCCTGAAGGAACAATTTGCTCAAAAATAGAACTAATGAAGTGATTATTTGAAAAATCCTCGGAATCCATATCCATGGTTTGAGAATTAGCCAAAAAAGATCAATATTGGGGTCATAGCGCATTGGCGCTTCCCTTTCATCTGAATAAGAATACGTTGTTGACACTTTTAACAGACCAAACTGGAACGTTGTTCTTCAGACTTTAGAAACCCAAGATACTTTTATGGGTCTTTCCTCCCTTCTTACTCGTTATCTCGGTCATAGTTTCTTTTTGCCAGCTCATGGGCGAGGGGCAGCCTTGCCTAACGAACTTCGAACTCTCTTAAGTAAGCGGGCGGGTGTTTGGGATATACCAGAACTCCCGGGGTTTGGTGGCCCTCTTGATGAGAATGGCGAGGTCTTTAGGAGTCAGCAAAAATCTGCTGAGGATTTTGGAGCTCAACGAGGTTGGTATGGCGTAAATGGAGCGACAGGTCTTTTGCAGTCTGCTCTTCTTTCAATTGCAAGACCTGGGCAGTCAGTTTTGATGCCTCGTGATATTCATCGAAGTCTTATTAATGCCTGCGTATTGGGGGGCATCAAACCAGTCCTCTTTGATTTGCCATTTGAGAGAGATCGTGGTCATGTTCTCCCTCCTGATGGAATTTGGTTGCAAAAAGTGCTTGATACATTGGATTCAAGCTTTTTTGAGATCTCTGCGGCTGTATTAGTGCATCCTTCTTATCAGGGCTACGCAGTTGATCTGAGCCCTTTAATAGCGCAACTTCATCAGCGAGGATGGCCTGTTTTGGTTGATGAAGCACATGGCACACATTTCGCTGCAGCAGTAGATGAAAACTTGCCTGGCTCGGCTTTAAAAGCTGGTGCTGACTTAGTTGTACATTCTTTACACAAATCTGCTTCAGGGCTTGTTCAGACTGCTGTGCTTTGGATGCAAGGTTGTCGAGTTGACAGGATTGCAGTGGAGAGGAGTATTGCTTGGTTGCAAACATCCAGCCCAAGTGCCTTATTTCTTGCCTCATGTGAGGCAACTCTTAGAGAGTTCAGCAAACCTTCTGGGAAAAGGAAGCTAAGAGCTCGGATTAACGAAGCTAGAGGACTTGCTAGTCAGCTTCGAAAAATTGGGTTGCCTTTGCTAGAGAACCAGGACCCTTTGCGTCTAATCTTGCATACTGCGAAAGCAGGAATAAGTGGATTTGAAGCCGACAATTGGTTGATTTCGCGAGGTCTTGTGGCGGAGCTTCCAGAACCAGGTTGCCTAACTTTCTGTTTAGGACTTGCTCATCACAAAAGATTGGCAAATCTTTTTAGAAAGCGATGGGATGGCCTTATCTCGAGTTTCTCTAATCGTTCCTCACTACCACCTTTTAATGCTCCACCAATACCTTTCTTAAATGTCCCTTTAATGGATTGCGGATTAGCTTGTAGAGCACCTTGGGAGAGTATTCCTTTAAATGACACGGTTGGGAGAGTATCTGCAGAGTTCATTTGTCCTTACCCTCCTGGCATCCCAATGCTTGTTCCTGGTGAGGAGCTTGACCAAAACCGAGTTCACTGGCTTATTGAACAGCAAAGGTTATGGCCAGAGCAGATTCCTCTATATGTAAAAGTGGTCTTGTAAATTCTGATATGACTTTATATATGACATTATTATCAAGTAGAGATTCTCTTGGGCAATTTTTAAATGCGCTCATATACTCTAATCTCATGATTTTAGTAATTAGGAATTATGTGGGACTTAAAAACTGGAAAGATTTAATTTCTTTAAATTCCATGCATATTGGATATATTAGTAGTACTTCTATTTTGATGTAATGGCTACTTTATTAAAGTTTTTTTCTGAAAAAGAATCAACTGATTTAATCTTTCAGACTAGACCTATTATTAAATATTGATGGCATCAGTACCTCTTGGTAATCGCTTTATTAGTGGCCTTTCTGCAGGCTTATTTGGCTTGTTGGTTGTAGGTCTTGGAGGCTGGTGGTTCACTATTGGTTTGGGTGTGATTGTCCACTTGGCTTTGTTGGAGTTTTTCCGCATGGCTCAGTTCACTGGGATTAGACCAGCTACAAAAACTACATTGGTAGCTTGTCAATTATTACTTCTGAGTACCGAGATGGGAGTAAATGGTGGACTTCCTTCAGAGTTGACTGCAGCTGTTTTGCCTCTATCTGGTGCCGCTATTTGTGGCTGGTTATTACTTCAGCCTATAACGGGCTCAATTGCAGATGTTGCGGCTTCGATATTTGGTTTATTTTATTTGGGGTTTCTTCCAAGTCATTGGCTCAGATTGCGAAATTTGAGCGATGTTGAACTTGCTCCAGGGCTACATCACTTACCTAACTCTTTTTCAAGTTCAATCAATTCTGGAATGGCAATAACTTTAGTAGCTTGTTTGATGATTGTCGCCAGCGACATTGGCTCTTATTTTGTTGGTCGTAGTTTTGGAAGCCGACCTTTATCTCAAATTTCTCCTGGTAAAACAGTTGAAGGGGCTATAGGCGGATTGCTTTGCGCAGTGATAGTTGGTTCAATTGCAGGTGAATTATTTGATTGGAATTTAGGTTTCTTATTGGGAGGTTTGTTGGGAGCATTGGTAGCATTGTTTGCTTTGGTTGGAGATTTAACAGAATCAATGATGAAGAGAAATGCAGGGCTTAAAGATTCCGGAGATGCATTGCCTGGTCATGGAGGAATCCTAGACAGAATTGATAGTTATTTGTTTACACCAGCAGTTGTTTATTATGGAGTCACACTGATAATTCCCTTATTGAGTAAGTGAATTTTATGTTTTTACAATTGATTTACCAGTTATGTAGATCAGGCCGCCATTTAGTATTACATCGCTGATTATTATAGATTGATCCATTGGCAAATATACTTCATTTTCCTGCCCATTCCTTTTGAAGAATAATCTTCCTTTTTTTGCACTTATTGAGAAGCTTGCTGAGATCTTTTCAGTTTGATTTTCTGTGATTACCTCTAATAAAAGACTCTCATCTTCGAGCTTGAATTCATTAAGCTTTATGCTATCCATAAGCTCCTTTGCAAGCCAGTCCCCAAGCCAACTCCATGGACCATTAAGTAGAATTTTATTTAGCTCTGACCCTCTAAAAGAAACAGTTCCTTTGACCTCAAAGCTTTCTTTAAGCACTAATCTTTCATTCGAGTTGAAAATATTAAATCTTATATTTAAATCTTTGCTTTCTAATTTGATATTTTCAATTGGCAGCCTATTGAAAATTATCTCTTCTGCAATAACTTTGATGCTTTCCAGCCGACCTCTAAGTAATTCAGTTGTTGAACCATTTAATTCTAGACTTATATCGTTAACTGCTTCGCACTTGCTTCTTAGCCAAAGCTGTAGACCTTTTTCAATTATTTTTAATATAGGCCTCTTTTTAGTCGATACTTTTTCATCCATTCGCAGGGAAGCCTTCTAACCATCTTTTAGCTACAACTTCTGGTTTATCAAGATGTGGAAGGTGTCCACAATCTGGAATCTCCTCTACGTGAGGAGCTAATAGTGATAAAGAATCGTCTTTTTGAGTCCCTGTAAGAATACGATCTTCTTCTCCCCAGATCACATGAAAAGGTTGATTAGGTAGAGGTAATCCACAATTTGCCAATCCGCCGTTTCTTGCAAATGCTGCCAGTGATTGAGACCACCCTTTAATATTTAAATGTGCTGAAGCAATTTGTTCTTCGGGCTCCCCAACACTTGCAATTGGGTCGGCAAAGGCCTGTCGACATAATCCTTTTCTGATTTTTGGCTGGCTAAGGAACCATACCCCTAATCTGTCCAATATTGGAGGCACTGGCATTGGTCGTCCTGTTAGTCCTGCAGGAGCAAGTAAAAGGACTCTTTCGATGCTCGACGGATGACGTCTGGCAAGTTCCATTGCTACTGCCCCTCCCATTGAAGCACCTATTAATCCAATAGGGGACTTACTTTCTAACTTTGAGAGAACCTTACCTAGATGTTTAAGCAGTTCGTCTTTACCATATTTAGAACTAGATGGTCTTGGTGAAAATCCAAATCCATGCATATCTGGAATTATTAATTGATGATGATTTTGAAGTAACGGTACTAAACGCCTGAATTCGAGGAAGCTGCTGTCGAATCCATGAAGTAATAATATTGGTTTACCTCTTCCAGTAATTGCGACTGGATATTCCTCACTATTTTGTTTAGACATACCTTCTATATGCCACCATTTCACTTGAGCAATTAGTTCACGTGCTAGGGGATCCAGAAGATTATTTCTTAGTTGATCTAATAATATTTTCCCATTAGGAGAGTTAGACATCAAACTTTTATTGGACCAAGTCAATTTATTTTACTTTTCCCAAGACTTTAGTAGAAGAATTACACCTTTCATTCATATCACTTGAAATCACTTCAAGTAGTAGGTTTGCATTTACTTTGAATGGTAGATGATGAATCTCTGATCCATCCCTACAAGCAAAATCACAGGCAGTTCTAAGTTCACTAATACTTATTTTGGAAAGACCAAGTTCTTGAAGACTTACAGGCAAATTAAGTCTTCTCAGGAAAGGAAGAAGTTGCAGCCTTGCTTGACTTGCCAGTTGGCTTCCATTGATGAACTCTTCTAATTTTAATTGCACTAGTATTCCAAAACCAACTATCTCTCCATGAAGAGAATTTTTACTTGATTGGATTTGAGTTAGACCATCATGAAGAGGATGGGCAATTGCAGTTCTGCATTTTGCACCTCCTATGCCCCCTATAAGACCTGCAGTTAGAGCACAACTGTCGGCAACTCTTGCCCACGCATTATCATCTGAAGAATTAAAGGCTTTGTCACCATCCATTAAAAGTTGATCTCTCAATACTCTTGACATTTGGACAGATTGTTGGACTAAAGCATCATCGCTAACACTGCTACTAAGCGATGCTTCATACCATTTGGCTATAGCATCAGCTATCCCACTCCTTAGTGTTCTTGAGGGTGCTGAGCGTACCAAGGTGTAGTCAAATATTAATAGGTTCGGGCAATTTGCTAAGACTTGGTCTTTTATAAATGCTCCATTTGTAGAGTAAATATTTGCTAGTGCTGTCCAACCTGCGCAGGTTGATGCACTAAGTGGAATTGTTATGCAAGGTAAGTTTAAACGGCTTGCTATGAGCTTCCCTGAATCAAGAACTTTCCCTCCGCCAGAAGCAATTATTCCATCACAGCCATTATTTATTGCTTGCTCTTTTAGCCTTTTTAAGTCAATTTCACAACAGTCATATTGTAATTCAGTTAAGACTGGATATATTCCTTGATTATTAAGGTCCATCATCAATTTATGACGTAACAAAGCAGTTACTTTGCTACGCCCAATTATTAGAGGCTTCTTGCACAGTAAAGGGATTAGTTTTTTCCCTTTAAGCCAAGCATTATTACCTCGAAGAACTTTGGCAGGTGATATCGCGTGGGAATGAACAGAATGCATAATTGTTGAATATGGATCTATAGAGATTTATTTCTTCCTAAACTCCTGAACCTGCAAGCTCTTGCTTGATAGGAGTCTGATCATTGCTGCGAACCACAATTTGCTTGTTCTCATCCACATCTACTATTGCTTCATCGCCATCTTTAATTCTTCCAGATAGAACTTCTTCTGCAAGACTATCTTCAAGAAGACGCATGACAGCACGACGAAGTGGTCGAGCTCCATATGATGGGTTATAACCCTCCTCTACAAGTCTCTCTTTGAATGCATTTGAGACGGTAAGAGTTATGCCTTTGTCTTGTATTCTAGAGAATACTTCTTTTAACATTATTTCGGCAATTTCTTTTACCTCGTCACGTGTAAGTTGTCGGAAAACAATTATTTCATCCAGACGATTAAGAAACTCTGGGCGGAAATATTGTTTTAGCTCTTCATTAACCAGAGAACGTATTCTGTTGTATTGACTGTCTTCTGCATTCTCACCTGAGAACTCGAAACCTAGCCCACCGCCACCTTTCTCAATAACTTTTGAACCTATATTTGAGGTCATAATAATTAGTGTATTTTTAAAATCAACTGTTCTTCCTTTTGAATCAGTCAACCTCCCATCTTCAAGGAGTTGAAGAAGAAGATTAAATACGTCTGGGTGTGCTTTCTCGATTTCATCAAAAAGAACAACTGTATAAGGTCTTCTCCTGACAGCCTCAGTTAGTTGGCCTCCTTCATTGAACCCCACATATCCAGGAGGAGAACCTATTAGTTTGCTGACAGTATGTCGCTCCATGAATTCTGACATGTCAAGTCTAATCATTGCCTCTTCACTACCAAAGAAATAGGTAGCAAGAGCTTTTGTTAATTCGGTTTTGCCCACTCCAGTTGGTCCAGAGAAAATAAAGCTTGCAATCGGTCTGTTTGGATTTTTAAGCCCAACTCTTGCTCTGCGAATTGCTTTGGAAACAGCTTTTACAGCTTCGTCCTGGCCTATTAGCCTTTGGTGGAGAGTGTCTTCCATCTTTAGTAGCTTTACGGATTCACTCTCTGTCAGCTTTTGGACTGGAACTCCTGTCCAAGAAGCGACAATATGCGCGATGTCTTCTTCATTAACTATTGGAGTGGCTATATTTTGTGGTGATACATCAGTAGCAATTGATGATCCATCTTGTTGAGATTCACTGCCAACTGTTTCTCCTTTTGGTGAATCTTCACTGGAATTAGTTTCTATTTTTTCTTTGCGTGTATTTTGTAAGATAGCCCTAATTTTATCTCTGAGTTCTACTTCTTTTTCTCTCAACTCTCCTGCTTGAGTGAAATCTTGGTTGCGAACAGCTTCTTCCTTCTCTCTTTGGACTTTCCTTAACTCCTTATCTATTTCTTTGGCTTCTGGCGGAAGCTTTGAATTCAGTAACCTTACTCGACTGCCTGCCTCATCTATTAGGTCTATTGCTTTGTCTGGAAGAAATCTATCGGAAATATATCTATCTCCTAAATTGGCAGCTGCCTCAAGTGCTTCATCAGTAATTTTCAATCGATGGTGTTGTTCATAGCGCTCTCTAAGTCCACGAAGTATTTCAATAGTGTCTTCTATTGAAGGCTCTCCAACCATTACTGGTTGAAAGCGTCTCTCAAGTGCTGCATCTCTTTCTATGTGCTTTCTGTATTCATCAAGAGTTGTGGCTCCGATGCACTGGAGTTCTCCTCTTGCTAATGCTGGCTTGAGAATATTGGCTGCATCAATTGCGCCTTCTGCAGCGCCTGCCCCAATTAGTGTATGCACTTCGTCTATTACTAAAATCACGTTGCCTGCAGATTTAATTTCTTCCATTATTTTCTTTAGTCGTTCTTCAAATTCGCCACGATATTTAGTCCCTGCAACTAATAGGCCTATATCAAGAGTTAAAACTCTTTTTTCTTCCAGTATATCTGGTATATCGCCTTGTTGAATTCGCTGGGCTAGGCCTTCTGCAATGGCTGTTTTACCTACACCTGGCTCCCCAATTAGTACTGGATTGTTTTTTGTACGTCTTCCAAGTATCTGGATAACACGATCGATTTCGTTGTGCCTTCCTACCACGGGATCCAATTTTGACTCACTAGCCAATTTGGTTAGGTTCGTACCAAATTCGTCGAGAGTTGCAGTTTTTAGAGAGCCTTTTCCACCACCACCACCGGCCGAAACTTCAGCAGTCTCTCCAAGCATTCTGATTACTTGAGTACGAACTTTTGAAAGGTCTACTCCTAGGTTCTCGAGCACCCTTGCGGCTACTCCTTCACCTTCTCGAATGAGTCCTAATAGAAGATGCTCTGTCCCTATGTAGTTATGCCCGAGTTGTCGTGCTTCTTCTAGGGATAGCTCTAAGACCCTTTTTGCTCGAGGTGTAAAAGGAATTTCAACGGCAACAAACCCTGAGCCACGTCCAATAATTTTCTCAACTTCAACCCTTGCATCTTTAAGGCTTACCCCCATTGATTTGAGAACTTTTGCGGCGACGCCGGTTCCTTCTCCAATAAGGCCTAGGAGTATCTGTTCGGTACCAACAAAATTATGACCAAGTCGTCGTGCTTCTTCTTGAGCAAGCATGATCACCTTGATGGCCTTCTCGGTAAACCGCTCGAACATCCTTCAAGCCTTGTTGCATGTATATCCAACCTATCAGGATTGGTCAGCGAATGTTGTGGGATTGTCCTTTTGGAGATATCCTTTTGGTTTCAGGCTACCTCAGCTTTAAAAAGTAATAATCAAGTTATAAATATGTGTGGATTGTATGTGTCTCTTGGACGGTAATCCGCACTGAATGAAGCCTATTCTTTTGAGGCGGCTAGAAGCCTAAATTTCTCCAAAGTATTAGTGCATCACTGCCATCTTTGTAGTAATTGGTTCTTGATCCTTTAGTTATAAATCCGCAGTGTTTATATAGAGCCTTTGCTGCTGTATTTGAGCTTTGAACTTCTAATGTTGCTCTCTTCGAGCCTCTTATTTGGGCATTTTCTAGCAACTTTGTCAGAATCATATGAGCCAAGCCGCATCGGCGATGTTTTGGATGAACGGCTATCGCAGAGATATGAAGTTCATCCACTATTAGCCAGCCGCAAGCAAGAGCTATTAGTTTTGAGTCATTAAAGATTCCCAGACAAAGCCTCTCTGTATCATTTAATTCTTTTTGCCATTGTGCGCTAGTCCAAAGCCCTCCAAGTGCAAGCTCGTCAAGTTCAAGGCATGCAGCCAGATGTTTCATACTCAATGAGGACACATCTAAACCTTCGGGCTTTACTGTGAAAATGGGTTTAAGCATTAATGGTTTTTTGCTAGGGCGGGGAATCTTTAAATTGCTCTTTCAGTCTCTCTCATTTGTCCAACTTCATGGCTAAATACAGTCCATATGAGTCTGGGCAAGATCCTCTTAGCCCTAACCGCAACCTTTCTCCGATTACTTCTGAGATTGATGGGCATGGAAGGATGCTTGTTGGAGGATGTTTGCTAAGTGAGTTGGCTGATCGTTATGGGACCCCGCTTTATGTTCTTGATGAAGCGACATTAAGAGCAGCATGTTGTGCTTATAGGAATGCTTTAGATAAGTATTATGGAGGTGAATCACTTGCTCTATATGCATCAAAGGCCAATAGTTCTTTGGTTTTGAGTAGCATAATTGCGTCTGAGGGTATGGGTCTTGATGCTGTGTCTGAGGGTGAGTTATTGACGGCTTTAAAGGGTGGTGTACCTGGATCTAAAATAGTTCTTCATGGTAACAATAAATCTGATCAAGAACTTTGCTTTGCCTATCAAAATGGAGTGACAATTGTTATTGATAATCAGCATGATATTGATCGACTATCTGAAATGATTCCACAGGGTAAGCGCCCTGCAAATCTTATGCTGCGCTTCACTCCCGGAATAGAATGCCATACACATGAATACATACGAACAGGCCATTTAGACAGCAAATTCGGTTTTGACCTTGATCAGTTAGAAAAAGTACTTTTGCAGCTTAGAAGTTCCAGTTGGGCAAAATTAAATGGATTACATGCACATATAGGATCTCAGATATTTGAGTTAGAACCTCACAGGGATTTAGCTGCTGTAATGGCTGATGCTCTTAAGCTGGCACGAGAATTGGGACATCCGGTAGAAGATTTGAATGTTGGTGGAGGATTAGGAGTTAAATATGTTGAATCAGATGATCCTCCTTCGATAGAAGAATGGGTGAAAGGTATTGCAGAAGCAGTTACTGAGGCCTGCGAAGTTCGAAAGCTTGTTTTACCAAGATTAATTTGTGAACCAGGACGTTCTCTTGTCGCTACGTCAGGAATAACGCTTTATCGGGTGGGATCTCAAAAAAAGATCCCTGGTATTCGTAAATACCTTTCTATAGATGGGGGGATGAGTGACAACCCTCGTCCAATCACATATGAATCAAAATACACCGCATGCTTAGTTGATCGACCATTGTCTTCAGCAGAAGAGATTGTCACGATTGCAGGCAAGCATTGTGAATCTGGGGATGTATTGCTTAAGGATCTTCCCCTGCCTTATTGCAGAAGCGGTGAGGTTATTGGGGTATTTGGAACTGGTGCATATAACTCATCGATGAGTTCAAATTACAACCGAATCCCTCGCCCAGCGGCAGTTGTGGTCAATTGTGGCCAGGCTGATTTGGTTCAAAGAAGAGAGCGTCCAGAGGATCTATTGAGATTTGACGTCCTCCCGGATCGCTTCGTAGAGTTAGGCTAGGGCAGACTGCTTTGCAGGAGTGACTTTTTGGGGGTTAGTAGATCTGCGCATACTCCTTGACGTCTTGTTTGCATCTGGTCTGGGAGTATTGCTTTTCACAAGGGTTAATGAGCCCAGGACACTTTGGTTGTTAAGGGGATATCTATTTCTTGTTTCACTTGCATGGTTTGTACAGAGATTTGCGAACCTGCCAATTACCTCAAAATTTGTTGATGCTTTGGTTTTGGCTTGTTCTTTGTCACTTGCAATTCTTTGGCAGGGTGAACTGAGACGCTTGATGGAATTGCTTGGTACGGGCAGGTTGGCAGTCCTTTTAGGTAACCCACAGAGGGAGTTTCGTGCGAATGAAACTACTGTCAATCAGCTAAGTGAGGCGGCTGGAAGGCTTTCTCAGAGTCGTCGAGGAGCTCTAGTAGTGGTTGATATGGGAAGTGACCTTAGACCGGAAGATTTTTTATATCCTGGCGTGCCTATTGATGCTCACTTGTCTACTGAGTTATTGCTCAATCTTTTTGCTTCTGATACACCGCTTCATGATGGTGCTGTTTTAGTTAAGGGGAATCGGATTATTTCTGCGGGGGTGATTTTGCCCTTGTCTAGACAGGGCATTAGTCGCTATGGGACTCGTCACCTTGCAGCGCTTGGCATAACAGAGCGTTTCGATAGGTGTATTTGTGTGGTGGTGTCAGAGGAGACAGGAACTCTTTCATTAGCAAACCAAGGACGACTTGAACGACCAATAACGAGTAGCCGCCTGTTAGATCTTCTTAAAGATTTAGTAGGAGCATCTGTTGGGACAGGAAGCCCAAAGGGATCTCTTGGCAATGCGAGCAATGCAAAGCCTTCTAAAGCAATCTTTGAAAGCAAAGGTACCCCTAGTAGGGCTAGCGTTAATAGCCCTAGCTCTAAAAAGGAGCCTCTTCAGTGAGTCGCTCTCCAGCTATTACTACAGATCATTCAAGGATTTGTACATACCCAACAGGCTTGGATCCTCACAGGATGCCTTCGCATGTGGCTGTGATTATGGACGGGAATGGGAGGTGGGCAAAAGCTAGAGGCTTGCCCCGAATTATGGGCCATCGTGCTGGTGTAGAAGCTCTTAAAACTACTTTGCGTCTATGTAGTGAATGGGGAATAAGGACATTAACTGTCTATGCTTTTTCTACTGAGAATTGGTCAAGGCCAGGAGATGAAGTGAATTTTCTTATGACTCTTTTTGAGCGTGTATTGCAGCGTGAGCTTGACTCATTACAAAGTGAACAAGTCAGAATTAGTTTTTTAGGAGACCTAGAACCCCTTCCTAACAGGTTGAAAGAATTAATTGCAGAGGCAAGAGAGCTCACAGCTTCAAATACAGGGATTCGCTTTAATGTATGTACAAACTATGGGGGTAGGCGGGAGCTTGTTCTTGCTGCTCAAAAACTTGCAAGACGTAGTGCGAGAGGAGAGCTAGATCCAGAATTGATTGATGAGAATATTTTTGCTGACGAGCTTTTTACAGGTAGTGAAGTTGATCCGGATTTATTAATACGTACAAGTGGAGAGAGAAGGATTAGTAATTTTCTACTTTGGCAATTGGCATATGCAGAAATTCATGTAACTGATGTCCTCTGGCCTGATTTTGATGCGGCCGCTCTTATTCAAGCACTCGCTGATTACCAAACAAGATGTAGACGATTTGGGGGGATAGATCCAATTACTTCGGATCGCCTTGGATCCTGAAACTCAGAAGTTTTTCTTTTATGAATCTGTCTTACACGAAGGCTCAAAATGATTTATCAGTTTCCCTTCGTCATGACTGGAGGTTGGATGAAGTAAGGAGCTTATTGGAAGAGCCACTTATGGATTTGCTGTGGAAAGCTCAGATGATTCATAGGGCTGCCAATCCAGGCTATAAGGTCCAATTGGCATCTCTTTTAAGCGTTAAAACTGGTGGATGCGAGGAAGACTGTGCTTATTGCTCTCAGTCGATGTACAACAGTAGCGATGTCACTGGGCAGCCTGAGCTTTCAGTACAACCAGTCCTTGAGCGTGCTAAGGCCGCTAAGGAAGCTGGTGCTGATCGATTTTGTATGGGTTGGGCTTGGCGGGAGATTCGTGATGGAGAACCATTTGAAGCGATGCTTTCCATGGTTCGTGGGGTTCGTGGGCTTGGCTTAGAGGCTTGTGTAACTGCTGGCATGTTGACTGATGAACAGGCCTCACGTTTGGCTGATGCAGGACTAACTGCTTATAACCACAACCTTGATACAAGCCCTGAACACTATGAACGAATTATTACTACACGAACTTATCAAGAGCGTTTAGAGACTTTAAAAAGGGTTCGTGCAGCTGGGATCACAGTTTGCTGTGGTGGAATTATTGGGATGGGAGAGTCGACAATAGATAGGGCTTCCTTGCTCAGGGTTTTAGCAAATATGAGTCCTCATCCTGAGAGTGTCCCTATCAATTCGCTTGTAGCGGTAGAAGGCACTCCTTTAGAGGAGTGCCCTTCTGTTGACCCTCTAGAAATGGTTCGGATGGTAGCAACTGCAAGAATCCTTATGCCTAAAAGCAGGGTCCGTCTGAGCGCAGGGAGGGAGCAACTAAGTAGAGAAGCGCAGATTCTTTGCCTTCAGGCGGGAGCAGATTCTATTTTTTATGGAGATAGTCTTCTGACAACTTCAAATCCAGCAATAGCTTCTGATCGAGAGTTGCTTTCTCAGGCTGGAGTTCAGATCAGTTCTGAGTTCAATCCCTAATGAAAATACCTGACAGACTTTCTTCTGATAATCAATTTAAAGTAGCTGCTTTTTATTCGTTTTTGCCACTGGATCAAAGTCGCATTTCTGAGCTTAAAAAGGATTTGGTTTGTGCTGCAGATAAATATCAAGTTATGGGGACTATTCTCCTTGCATGTGAAGGAATTAATGGCACTATTTGCGGCTCGGCCGAAGGTGTGGATTCATTGTTGGGGAGAATTAATTCTTGTGTGTACTTAAATCCTCTAGAAATTAAACTTAGTTGGACGAATAAGCAGGCCTTTCGAAGATTCAAGGTTAAGCAAAAGCCTGAAATCGTCACAATGGGCATAAGTGGTGTTAACCCTAATAGTAATGTGGGAGTTTATGTTGAGCCAAGAGATTGGAATGATTATATTAATGATCCAGAAACTTTAGTTATTGATACTCGCAATGAGTATGAAATTGGCATTGGAACTTTCAAGGGAGCTTTGAATCCTCACACGAATTCCTTTCGAGAGTTTCCTTCTTGGGTGAAGAAGCATCTTGGTGACTCTATTGAAAAATCTTCTTCAAAACGAATAGCTATGTTTTGCACAGGAGGCATACGCTGTGAGAAGGCAACTTCTTATTTGATCGATGAAGGATTCTCTGAAGTTCATCATCTTCGCGGTGGAGTCCTTAGATATCTTGAGGATACTCCTAAGGAGAAAAGTCTTTGGTTAGGTGAGTGTTTTGTATTTGACCAAAGAGTTTCCTTAACCCATGATTTGTCTCCAGGAGAACACTCTCTATGTTATGCATGTGGTATGCCGCTTAACTCAGAGGATCGCCAGAGTCTGAGCTATTTGAGAGGGATTCAATGTCACTATTGTGAGGATATTTTTACTGAGGAAGATCGCTCGAGGTTTGCTGATCGTCAGAAGCATTTTGATCAACTTAATAAGTCTGCTTCTTCTACTATTAATTGAGAAAAAAATTGAATAATGTTGATTTAATAAATTTGGAAAGGCAGGCTTCAGCAGAGGGCCTTTTGTTGCGAATTCAAGTTCAACGACCTCTTAACTTATGGGCACTAAGGCTTGTTGTAGCAAAGGAATTGGAGCCAAAGAAGATCCAGATTTTAGGAGATATGAAGGCTTGGGCTTATAGCGGATTAAAAGGATTGCAGCTTGACACGATGAATGTGCTGCCGAATGGGCCTGTTGGAGTTGGCCATCTGATTTGGGCTGCAACCATGGCCTGGGCTTTGGAAGAAACACCATGCAGGCAAGCCAGGTTACTTGCGATTCGTGATGATGATCATCAACATGCACTCTTGGTGCGTTACTTCCAAAGGCGTGGTTTTCGTACTACTAGAGAGCTTGGGGCTGCCCCCCTTGATTTGCCTTTGAGAACAGTTTGGGGTGGTGCAGGTTCATTAATGACGGCTGATTGCCAAGAAGTTCTTAAAAGGAGTTGCTTGCTTTGGTATGTCTCTCAGGGGATTGATCCTTATGATCAATTTTCTTCCGCGTGATAGCTACTACGAATTAAGGGACCACTATTTACTTTCTTGAAACCAAGTTCACTGGCTATATCGCCAAATTCTTTGAAATCTTTTGGAGTCCAATAATGTTGGACAGGAAGATGAGCTAGAGAGGGACGTAGATATTGTCCCAAAGTGACTTGTTGGCAATTTACTGATCGAAGATCTTTAAGGGTCTGAATAATTTCTTCGCGTCGTTCCCCTAGACCAAGCATTAATCCAGACTTGGATGGAATACTTGGAGCAATTTCTCTCGACATTTTTAATAGCCCTAATGAACGCTCGTAGGTTGCACCTCGACGGACTTCTCTTTGAAGCCGCTCAACTGTTTCCAGATTGTGATTGAAGCATACTGGTTGAGACGCTAGTACTAATGAAAGTCGCTCTCTTTGAGCTTTTAATGCTTCTTTTATGTTGCTATATCCTCCCCAGAAATCAGGTGTAAGAACTTCAATCGCAATGTTCGAATTAACTCTCCGAATTGCTCTCATAGTGTCTTTGAAAAGGCTTGCGCCGTGATCAGGAAGATCGTCTCTCGCCACAGAAGTAATGACTACATAACGGAGCCCTAGCTGATGAACTGCATCAGCTATTCGATTTGCTTCTAGCATGTCAACTGTCTCTGGAGGCTTGCCTTTCTCTACTTGGCAGAATGCACAACTTCTTGTGCAAATAGATCCACCCAGAAGAAATGTAGCTGTTCCTGCGGCATAGCATTCTCCTCGGTTAGGACACCGAGCTTCTTCGCAGATAGTGTGCAGTCTGTTCTTCTTAACAAGACTCTGAACATTCTCAATCTGAGAGACTTTTCCTAGAGATGATTTAATCCACTCTGGGAGCCTCTCTTTCGGTAGGGATTTGGTGTAAGGAGTTTGTCTACGATTCGTAGGTATGGGGGTTGACATGTGTTCTTCCTATTCCATATCTCTACGACCTTCAAGTGCACGGGTTAGTGTCACTTCATCTGCATATTCAAGCTCGCTCCCTACTGGTAAACCATACGCAATACGACTGACTTTCGTAAAAGGCTTTAAAAGCCTTGCAAGGTAAAGGCTAGTTGTGTCACCTTCGACGCTTGGAGTCAGAGCAAGTATCACTTCTTTGATTGAAGCTTGGTCGACTCTTTTAACGAGGCTTGAGATTTGAAGCATTTCAGGCCCAATTCCGTCCATTGGAGAGATTAGGCCTCCTAGCACGTGATACCTCCCTTTATATTCTCGTGTTCTTTCTAGGGCTATTAGGTCTCGAGAGTCAGCTACAACGCAAATCAGATCTTTTGATCTTTGATCATTTCGACAGATTTCGCATTCTGGATCCGAGCTCAAGTGAAAGCACCTTTGGCATAGTCCAACTTGGCTGCGAGCTGCTAGAAGGGCATTTGAGAAGTTGTGGATTTTTTCTTCTGGTTGTCGCAACAAATGCAAAGCAAGTCTTTGGGCCGTTCTAGGGCCTATACCAGGCAGTTGTTCAAACTGATCAATGAGACGAGCCAGTGGTCGGGTAAAGCCGCTCAGGGTTCCGCTGCAGATATTGAGAATTTAAGCAGTGTTTAACGTGAATACTCGATATTTAGGAATCTCCTGTCAGTAATTACAAGACTCCGGCAGAATGATCAAAGGTCTAGTGCTTTATCGATGGTTGAAATTGTGCGCTCCTCAGTCCGTGTGCTTTTGGCCTTTTCTCTAGTCCTTCTCCTGGGCGCATGTTCAGCAGGAGGTACTGCGGGTTTGAATTCCTTCCAGAGTCCTGATGGTAGGTATGCCTTCCTTTATCCCACTGGATGGACGAGGGTTTCAGTGAGCGGTGGCCCACAAGTTGTTTTCCACGATTTAATCAATAGTGATGAGACTTTGAGTTTGGTTGTTTCTGAAGTCGCCAAGGATGTTGACCTTGAAGCTCTTGGTAGTCCTGAGGTTGTTGGAGAAAGGCTAATGAGTGAGATTATCGCTCCAGAGGGGACTGGCCGTGAAGTCGAATTATTGAAGGCTGATGAACGTCAGGCTTATGGACATACTTATTATGATTTAGAGTATGTTGTTCGATTGAATGATCGTGATCGTCATGAGCTGGCTACTGTTGTAATAGATCGAGGTAATTTATATACACTCGCTACTAGTACTAATGAAGCTCGTTGGAAGAAAGTGAAAGGCTTATTTGAGAGAGTAGTCAACTCATTTACATTTTTGATATAGTTAATAGCGTTTAAATGTGATAACCCTATTTGATGATGAGTTGATTAATGCTTATATTTTTCTTGTATATGATAGAGGCTTTAAAGTGAGGATTTAATCAGTTCATTTTCCCGCAATCCTGCCTGCACTTTCCATAGTTCAGTGTAAACTCCTGAATTATTTAGAAGATTTTCATGACTGCCTTTCTCCACAATCTTTCCTTCTTCTAGCACTATTATTTGGTCTGCATTCCTTATGGTGCTTAATCTGTGGGCAATTACTATTGTAGTCCTGTTAGCGGTTATTTTTTGAAGAGATCTCTGTATAGCAGCCTCTGTTTCATTATCTACAGATGCTGTAGCTTCGTCGAGAATTAGTATGGGGGCCTCTTTAAGTATTGCTCGAGCTAAAGCTATGCGCTGACGTTGCCCTCCGGAAAGCTTCTGACCTCTTTCTCCAACAACAGTATCGTATCCATCAGGCATATCCATGATAAAAGTTGATGCTTCAGCAAGCTCAGCAGCTTTATAAATATCTTGAACATTTTTTTCAGGACTTCCATATGAAATATTCTCAGCGATTGTTCCATGAAAGAGATAAACCTCTTGGCTGACAAGAGCTATAGATTTACGAAGATCAGTGAGCCGAAGAGTATCTATTGGCATATCATCTAAAAGAATTTGACCTGCATTTAATGAATAAAGGCGCAATAATAATTTCACCAATGTACTTTTCCCTGAACCTGTTGTGCCAACTATTCCAACAGTAAAACCAGCAGGAATACTTAAATTAAAATCTTGGAAGATTGGTAAACGCTCATCATAGCTAAATCCAACACCTTTAAATTGTATCTTCCCTAGTACATCATTGGACTTAAGTTCTTTCGAGCCGCTTGCAATCCTTATTGGAGTGTCAATTAGATCTAAGACCCTATTCGTTGAGGCCATTGAACGTTGATACTCATCAAGTGTATGTCCAAGTGTTGTTAAAGGCCAAAGCAATCTTTGTGTAATGAAAACAAGGAAGCTATAAGTGCCTACAGCCATAGATCCCTCCCATGTTTTAAAACCTCCAATAACTAGAATTGCAAGGAAAGCAAATAGGATTGCGAAGCGAATTAATGGTATGAAGGCAGCAGAAAGCTTGATTGCTTTTCTATTACTTCTTCGATATGAATCACTATCATTTTTTAGACGTTCTAATTCCCATGATTCAGTAGCGAAGCTCTTTATAGTGAGCATCCCACCAAGATTGTTCGTTAGGCGAGCAGCAAGATCGCCAGCTCTTTCTCTGACCTCTTTATATCTAGGTGCTAGTTTCTGTTGAAAGTTTATTGAACCCCATAGGATTAAGGGGATAGGTAGGAAAGCAAATAAAGCTACACCTGGTGCCAAAATTGCCATAGCACCTCCTACCATGAGCACAGTAACTATAAGTTGTAAGATTTGGTTCGCACCATGATCTAGGAATCTTTCAAGTTGATTAATATCATCATTAAGTACTGACATTAGCCTTCCCGTATTGTCATTTTCAAAAAATGACATCTCAAGCTTTTGAAGATGCTTGTAAGCCTTAATTCGTAAGGAGTGCTGAGCAATTTGGGCTAAGTTTCGCCAAAATATTCCGTATAGATATTCAAATAGAGACTCTGCACTCCATATTAAGAAGGAGGAAATTGCTAGTACCCCTAATTGACTAGGTACAGTCAGAAAGCCAAGAGTTGCTAACCATGATTTTTGCTCTCTAACTACAACATCTACTGATAGTCCAATTAGAACAGGCGGAGCAAGGTCGAATAGTTTATTGAGAACTGAGCAAGAGGCCGCTGCAAATATGAGATTACTCTGATTCCTAAGGCTGCTAACGAGTCTTCTAAGGGTACTTTGTGGAGGATTAATTAATGAAGTCATTTCCTTAGGGAAAGATCTTTATTCGAATGGTTAATGATCAAAACATATTCTTGATATGAAATTTAGATGAGGTTTTTTTGTTTAGGTCGTCTTTTGAGACTGGCTTAGCTAGAAAGAGAGTACAAGTAAAGGTGGCTTGATGAACCATTCTCGAGCTGTTAACAGATCCAATCGTATTTCGGCTAAAAAACGTCGCCGAGCAATTCGGACTCAGATTTCAGCTAAGAGTGATGAATCCCGAAGAGAAATTCAACCGCATGACCATTCTCAAATGCTTCAAAAGCAAGCTGTGGATAGAGACACTCTGGCTGAACTTTTGGAATCGGAGTAGGTAGGAAGCCATCAAAAAGATGACTTCCTTATGTGCTTAATCTTTAGTAATTACCAACGATTGCCGCCACCGCCACCGCCTTGGGGACCTCTGTTCCCTCCAGACCGTTCACGAGGAGTGGCTTTGTTTACTCGGATCATTCGACCCATCCATTCCACATCTTGAAGGTCGTCAATTGCTTTTTGTTCGTCGGCATCGTTTTCCATCTCAACAAAAGCAAAGCCACGCTTCCTTCCAGTTTCCCTGTCAAGGGGAAGAGTGCATTGTTTTACTCCTCCGTACTGGCTGAAAAGATCTAGCAAGTCTTCCTGCTCTGCTTGGAAAGACAAGTTTCCTATGTAAATGGTCATTCCTAAAGGGACTAGTGGGATGTGATCAGGGGAGCTTTGGTCCAAAAAGGAAAGTCCTTGAATGCTGAAGCCTGGAAGCTGAAGCCTAGGGAGCGAGCCGTTTGGGTACTGTTAGCTGGAGCTGATGCCATACCAAACTACAGTGGATTGGGCTCTAAAAGTACATTTAGCCTAAATAGATCAAGCAAATCCAACCTTTAGAAGAATCCTTCCCGATTGTGGTAGGTAACAGGTAAGACTGATTTATGAACTTTTCTTTTTTGGTGTTTTGTTTTTGTTTCTCTTGGATCAGAGGTTGAACTGCTCAATTGTTCTTGGTTTACAGAAGGATTTGGCTGACGTTAATGATTGATCTTTAATCATTTTCTTAAGAAAACATTCTCAGGTGTATTCCGCCATGCTTGATGGATGATGAAAGTCAGCTTGACTCATCACGTTATTAAAATCGCCTATGAATATCTTTGTCATGAAGCCCTAGGAGAGGGCTTCATGACTGATTGATTGTGCTGTTGTTATGCATAAGAACAATATTATTGATCCTTTTATTCTTCAATTTTATTGACTTGCATAGGCGTTATCTCAGCTGGCTCTATGAATTTGGAGTTCCCTATTCATTACTTTGAGTCTTTTTAAATCCTGAAAGATATTCTCTGGCATTCCCTTTGGTAGATCTACCAGACTGAAACAGTCAAAGATTTGTATGCGACCGATCATTCTTCCTTGAAGGCCAGTTTCATTTGCAATCGCACCAACTAGATTCCCAGGCTTTACTCGATCGCGGTGACCGACTTCCACCCGGAAACGCTCCATATGATCCTCTGGGGAATTCCCCTCGCGCTCATTTCTGCGACGTGAGGGATATCTCTCATCGCGACGATCGTTCCGTTTTCCTCTATTGGCTGATTGTTTGAGCCAATTCTCATCACCTGTGACAAGAAGCGGAGCTGTTCCCACGGCTAGGTTTATTGCTGCGAGAGCAAGTTCTTCTGGATCAAGTTTAAGATCCTTGCCTACTTCTTTTAGTAATTCCTTTAGGAGGTCTGTTTCCTTATCGTGCTCTCTTCCTGCAGTCGCAGCAGTACATAGTCTCTCCCTAAGTCGATCTAATCGACTTTTGTTAATGATCGAGTTGTTTGGTATGTCCATTTGTTCGATGGGTTGTCCTACTGCTCTTTCTAAACTGCTAACAAAACGTCTCTCTCTTGGATTTACAAATAGGATTGCTTCGCCACTTCGACCTGCGCGGCCTGTTCTTCCGATGCGATGAATATATGCTTCGCTATCAAAAGGAATGTCATAGTTAATGACGAGCCCTATCCGGTCGACATCTAGCCCTCGAGCGGCTACATCTGTAGCGACAAGTACATTGACGCCTCCTTTCCTCAGCCTTTCAACTGTTCTTTCTCTTTGGTTTTGAGGTACATCACCGTTGAGTACAGCTACGTCGTGGCCTACTGCCTCCAGGCATTCGGCAACTACTAATGTGATTGCTTTAGTACGAGCAAATATTATTACTCCCTCTCCAGTTACTGCTTCAAGAACTCTTTTTAAGGCTTCAAGCTTATGACTATTTTGTAGAGTAATGAAGCGTTGTCGAATAAGACGAGACTCTTGTGCTCGACTTTTTATTGTTATTTCAGCAGGTTCAACTAAATAACGCTTAGAAAGTTTACGTATTTCTGATGGCATTGTTGCTGAGAACAAGACCATTTGTCGGCTATCAGGTAATTGTTCAAGAATCCATTCGACATCATCAATGAAACCCATTCGAAGCATTTCATCTGCTTCGTCGAGGACTAAGCAGCGCAATCCAGAAGTATTTAGTGTCCCTTGTCTCATGTGGTCCATTACTCGACCGGGAGTCCCAACGACTACGTCTACTCCTCTTTTAAGCGAAATGATTTGGGATCGAAAGTCTGCACCTCCATAAACTGCCAAAATTTTCAGATGAGGATGACCAGCGGCATAGGCACGGAATGATTCTGCTACTTGCATGGCCAACTCTCGTGTGGGAGCTAGTACCAGGACTTGTGGAAGGCTTCTGCTTTTACTTGCTTCAAGTCTTTCCAGAATTGGGAGTGCAAAGGCTGCAGTTTTTCCTGTCCCAGTTTGAGCTTGGCCTACTAGATCGCGACCTAGCATCAATTCAGGGAAGGCAGCCTTTTGGATTGGCGAGGGTTCTTTATAGCCTTTTTCTGAAAGTGTTTTGAGCAATGCTTCACTGAAGCCAAAACCTTCAAATCCTTCACAAGTGGAATTACCAGAAGGATTTTTTCCCTGATTTAATTGTTCAACTTCGTTTTCCTTCTTGTTTGAGCTGGATTCATTAGTTGTGATTACATGTTCCAAGTTTGAACTTGGATTCTCATTCACACTGG
>QCKL01000006.1 GCA_003215355.1 Prochlorococcus sp. AG-409-O23 | reverse complement strand
TCTTGCTTTGCAAGGATTTCAGACTTACAACATTCAGGCGGTAGGTCAAAGACTTACAGCACGAATTCGCGAGGACTTGTTTTCTCATTCAATGGCCCTTTCGCTGCGCTTTCATGACAGGATGCCTGTTGGTAAGTTATTAACTAGATTGACAAGTGATGTAGACGCTTTAGCAGAAGTTTTTGGTAGTGGGGCAGTTGGAGTCTTGGCAGATTTAGTGAGCCTCTTAGTAATAGCTTTCACAATGCTTTTCATTGAATGGCGTCTTGGGGCATTGCTTCTGATTACACAAATCCCTGTAACTGTCTTTATCCTTTGGCTTCAAAGGCGTTATCGAAAGGCCAATTATCGGGTTAGAGAAGAGCTGTCTCAATTAAATGCTGATTTCCAGGAAAATCTTCAGGGCTTGGAAGTCGTTCAAATGTTTCGCCGAGAAGTTTTGAATGGCCAGCGATTCAATCGGACGGGTCTGAATTATAGAAAGGCTGTAAATGGAACTATTTTCTATGACAGTAGTATTTCGGCTTTTATTGAATGGGTTTCATTGGCAGCAGTTGCTTTAGTGCTTGCTTTGGGAGGGTGGATGGTCACAGCTGGACAAATGGGACTAGGTACTCTTACGACTTTTATTCTTTACTCGCAAAGATTATTTGAGCCTTTGCGACAACTTGCAGAACGATTTACTCAGATTCAGGGTGGATTAACAGCAGTAGAACGAATTGGTGAATTATTAGAAAAGAAGATAGAGATTATTGATGTAATGCCTGAGAAATTAACTGCTTCTATATCATCTGATTCTCTTAAAAAAAGACTAGGCGAAGTTTGTTTTGAGAATGTTAGTTTTCATTATCGCCCAGATGAACCAATCCTTGAGAACCTTAGTTTTAGGATTTCCCCTGGTGAACATGTGGCTTTGGTTGGGCCTACAGGCTCTGGGAAAACTACTGTTATTCGATTGCTTTGCAGATTATATGAACCGCAGCAAGGGAAAATCCTTTTAGATGGAGAAGATATTAGAAATATACCGCTTGCTAGTTTAAGAAAACAGCTTGGTGTAGTGCTTCAAGATACGTTTTTATTTAGTGGGAATGTTGGAGATAATCTTCGACTTGATCTGTCTATAGATGATGATCACTTGAAAGATATATGTAAGGATCTTGGCCTGGCAGGTTTGTTGAATAGGCTTCCAAATGGTTTGTCCACTGAGCTGAGAGAGCGTGGAGGAAACCTTTCTTCTGGTGAGAGACAGTTACTATCAGTTGCGAGAGTGGCTATTAGGAATCCAAAGGTTTTGGTAATGGATGAAGCCACAGCTTTTATGGACCCTTCCACAGAAGCTACTCTCCAGAGAGATTTATCGAGATTGCTTGAGCGTCGTACCGCCTTGGTTATTGCCCATCGTCTTGTAACTGTTGAAGCGGCAGATCGGATTTTGGTTATGAGGAAGGGAAGACTTGTTGAGGAGGGAACTCATAAGTCACTTTGTGCTCAAGGAGGCTTATATGCCCAGTTGTCCGAGCTTCAGGAGAAAGGTCTAGTTCAACTATGAATAAAGGCTCCCCAATATTGCATGCTTAATAATTCCGGATTGAGAAAGTTCAGGCCTTCAAGAGTCTCTGGCAATAGTGCTATAGCGCCTGAGGTGCTACAGGAGCTTTATGGTCAGGGTGCTTGTGTATGTCCTTCCTCTAATAGAAAATCTATTTTCGTTTTTAGTCAATCAAGACCTTTTGACTTAGTTGAACTTGAGCAATTGCTTGAGTCTGTTGGCTGGAGTCGTCGACCAATGAGGCGGGTTAGTAGAGCTTTAGATAAAAGTTTGCTTAAAGTTGGTCTTTGGAAGCATGATCAGAAGTTCCCACGTTTAGTTGGCTTTGCAAGATGTACAGGAGATGGAGTCCTTGAAGCCACAATTTGGGATGTTGCTGTGCACCCTATCTATCAGGGATCTGGGTTTGGAAAGAAACTAATGACTTACATACTTGAAGCATTAAATGAAATTGGACTTGAAAGAGTAACTTTATTTGCAGACCCAGGAGTTGTTGCTTTTTATGAAAGTCAGGGTTGGACTCTAGAGCCAAGAGGCCACCGTTGCGCATTTTGGTATGCAAATTGAACTGAATTTTTCATACTTAGTATTGCTTGAGAGGTCATCAAATAAAAGACTCAGGTCGTTAAATAATCATAACTTTACTTATCTACTTTAATTAAAATTTCAAAAGCATTTAATTGGTTTTAGCTCCTTTTGTAATTCTAATTTACTTGGACTCTAATAGTCTTTAGCAAGCTTTTCGGTTGGCTCGCCACTCTTCCAACGAAGCCTAAGGGTTAGGTTCCTAAGGGCTTGTTTGAAAACACCTCTTTTTTCCCATCGGCGACTATTTGTATACAAAGGGATGTTAAGAGATTGAATTTTTGCCTGCTTAGTTAACCTTTTGATAAAATCCAAATCTTCCATTAAATAAAGAGGTGAAAACCCACCTATTTGCTTATAAAGCTCTTTATTGATTAGTAATCCTTGATCTCCATATGGTCTTTTGAATAAATGGCTGCGAATGGCAACTGCTTTTTCCATTAGGCCAAAGCTAATGGATTTCCCTTCAACTTTAAATTCAAAAAACCAACATTTCTTCTTTGAAGCTGCTTGATTGATTTTTGAAGTTATTACTTCAGCCCAGTTTTTTGGTAGCCTACTATCAGCATGAAGGAATAGTAACCATTCTCCAATTGCATTCTCGGCTCCAATATTTAACTGAAGACCTCTATTTGGGGTTTGAGATTGAATAACTTTTGCCCCTGCTAACTTGGAAACTAGAGCGGTGTAATCGGAACTACAAGCATCAACTACTAATAAATCAAGTTCTTTTGGCCAACGATTGATATCAGCTAACAGCAAAGGAATCCTCCCCCCTTCATTTAGGGCGGCAACAATGATGCTTAGTTTGGGCTTTTTATTCAAGCTTGCCATGGAGAGAGATCATCGAGTTGGTCTAGGTCGTTTTGCTTGCGAAGTAATCCACATCTAATACCTGCCAGCTTTGCCTCAAAGAGAGTTTTGGATAGCACTTGATCAGTTCCCCAAGGGATTCCGGAAAATGGCCAAGTTGCCACAGGATTGACTAGCCCTCGAGTAAGTCCAATCAGCCAATACCCCCCATCTTCTGACGGGCCAAAAACTATTTCATGTGCTTGTAGTGCTGTTATCGCATCAACCACATCTCTTTGACATAGACCAGGGAGATCAGTCCCGATAAGGATTGTCGTTCTTGCTTTCTTGCCATGTTGAGCACGTAAAACTTGTCGCCTCATACGCAATCCAAGACTGCCTTGGCCTTGCTCATCAACCCTGCTTAACCCTTGTTGCTTCCCCCACCGTTGAGCACATTTGGAGGCAAGTCCTGATAAAGCAATTCGTACTTCTACCAAGCCTTGTTTTTGAAGTCCTTGAGCTACTGCAAGTGTGTGCTCAGTAAGTCTCTTTTGTATTGAGGCTGCGCGAGCTGAGCCAAGTCCTGAGGCAAGTCTTTTTTTGCATCTACCAGAAGCATGCCATCTTGTCATTAAGACCAGGACTGGCCGCTTAAACATGCTATTCCTCTGTCAGAAGTTCAACTTATGTTGAGTCTATGTATTCTTTTTTGGCAACGCTCAAGTAAGTGGTTTATTGAGGAGGCCTATGCAATTAAGTGGAGTCTCTCTTTCTTCTAATACCTTTTTATTCCCCTTTAGGGATCTTGCTCAGGCTCTCTAAGGGGAAAAATCAGTCAGGGTTCAATTGGGGTTGACCTTGAGGCTGCAAATTGGACGACATTGCGTAGCTCTCATGAATCTTTGTCTCGGTCTTTAAGCAACTCTTCGTTTCTTTCCCTTTTAGTTTTGGGAGGCAGCGTAACCCCAAAAATCAGGTGGCAATTGGCATGTAACGCAAGCGGAGAGCGCTAAGAGTCTTTAATCTTGCATGCAAATTTAAATATGATCAGCTGACTAAAGGGTGCCCTATTCCCAAGAAGTGCCTAGATTCATGCTCCGATCAGGGAATGCAGGTGCCAACGGGCAATGAGCTGTGGGTAAAGGTGCAGCAGGCACTTCAGAAGAATCTAAGTAAACCCACTTTTGAAACTTGGATCCGTCCCGCTCGTTGTAGTGGCTTTCAGGATGGAGAATTGACGCTATTGGCTCCAAATAGCTTCTCTAGTGATTGGTTGCGCAAAAATTATTCTCAAACAATTTCTGAGGTAGCTTGCGAGATTTATGGTCAGCCAGTTCGAGTTCAAATAAATGCTGAGGAGTTGGATAAGGATGCTGATTCGGCAATGTCATCCGCGATTGCATCTCCTTCAAAGCAACCCAATGTAGAGGCTTCTAAATCATCTGTTGGGGCGAAGTTTAATGGCCCAAAGAGGATCCTCCCAGGGTTAAATCTTAGATATGTATTCAATAGGTTTGTTGTTGGTCCAAATAGTCGTATGGCTCATGCTGCAGCCTTGGCTGTTGCTGAAGCTCCTGGGCGTGAATTCAACCCGCTATTTATATGTGGAGGAGTTGGTCTTGGTAAGACTCATTTAATGCAAGCTATAGGTCACTATCGACTAGAGATTGATCCTGGGGCCAAAGTTTCTTATGTGTCAACTGAGACCTTTACTAATGATCTAATAGTAGCTATTAGAAAGGATGGGATGCAGGCTTTTCGTGATAGGTACAGGGCAGCAGATTTAATACTTGTTGATGATATTCAATTTATAGAAGGTAAGGAATATACACAAGAAGAGTTCTTCCATACATTCAATGCTTTGCATGAGGCTGGGAGGCAAATTGTTATTGCTAGTGATAGGCCCCCAAGTCAAATTCCCCGATTGCAGGAACGTTTGATTTCTAGATTCTCCATGGGACTAATAGCTGACATTCAGGCTCCTGATTTGGAAACTAGGATGGCAATCCTTCAAAAAAAAGCAGAGCAAGAAAGAATGCGTTTGCCTAGAGATTTGATTCAGTTTATAGCCGGTCGTTTTACTTCAAACATACGTGAATTAGAAGGTGCTTTAACTAGGGCAGTTGCATTCGCATCAATTACAGGACTTCCCATGACAGTGGAATCAGTGGCGCCCATGCTTGATCCAAATGGTCAGGGTGTTGAAGTTACGCCTAAACAAGTAATTGAAAAAGTTTCCGAGGTTTTTGAAGTTACCCCTGAAGAGATGCAGAGTAGTAGTCGAAGACGTCCCGTGAGTCAGGCTCGACAAGTTGGTATGTATCTTATGCGCCATGGAACTGATTTAAGCTTGCCACGAATTGGTGAGGCATTTGGAGGGAAGGATCACACCACAGTTATTTATGCAATTGAGCAAGTAGAGAAGAAACTATCGACTGAACCACAGCTTGCTAGCCAAGTACAGAGGGTCAAGGATCTATTGCAGATTGACTCACGCAAGAGACATTAATTTCTTTCACCTTTCCACCCATATAGTTTAGATGCTGCTTTTGAAATAACTAAATTTCTTGCTGCTGGTAGGGCAGGACTAAGATTTCGTGAATTGAATGGTGGCAAAGGCCGCCTTCTTAGCCATGCGGCCCATCTGAATTCGTGATAGGGGATTTGTTGTGCTGGCATTACAAACCCCTCTTTTTTTAGTTTCCAGACAAGACTTCGATAGGGATCGTCCTCCATCTCAAGTAATGAGATTGGGAGTAGGTCTGGTTCTATAGGGCCTATACCTCTTCGGTTATAAAGAAAGAGCCATCCTTGTCCCTTTAAAAAAGAAAGTATGTCTAAGCGTTTAGCGCTTTGAATCTCTGCAATTACATAGCCATATGCCTTTGCATTTTCATCTAATTCGAGCAATGCTCTAAGACGATGGTGGCGATCAAGTATCCACATCTCTCCATTTGCATTCCTGACTAAAGGGACAGGTTTTGAATGTAGGTAGTCAATTCGTTTGATACCCTTTTGTTGTGAAAAGTCTTTTTTTCGACTCAATATCTCGGCTAAACCCACACACATTTGTGTAGGTTGTAGCTTTTTGATTGAGACCTCAAAAAGCTTTCTTTTTGATTCTGGCTTAGGAATCTTCTGATATGGTTTTAGTGGAAGGCTCAATTCTTAAATAGAGAAGAGTTCATTTTGCCTAATTGGCTTGAGCTTGAGTGATTCTTTGTATTCTTAGTTTCTGATTGTAGTCAATTTAGATAAAATTTTTGTTTAATAAACAGGATCAAAGGAATGGCTGTGGATTCTGGTCGAGACGATTTCTTGTTGGTATAGATGGACCTTGTTCCGTTCCATCGATTTGTGCGGTTTTTTCAAGAGCCTGGCGTAAGCACCTTGCTTCCAGTAAAGGCATGTCTCTAGGAACAGAGATTCGGTCTCTTAGGTATCTCAATCCATAAGCACTCCCATGATTAGGAGGACACGATTTTCTCATGACCATATTAGTTAGAGCAGCTCTTAAGGGCTGCTCTAATAAGTCTTCTCCAATTGGGTTTGTTCTCAATAAGTTTTTGCGATGTTTTAACACCCTCCCTAAAGCAATTGCTGCAGGTTGCTTATCCCTTGGTTCTTTGGGGGAGACAAATGAAGTCTCAAGTTCACCAAGACCTTCGCCAAGGTCTATTGCTTTTGAAAATGATTTCTGATTTGGGTTTGGATCCGTCCAGCATCCACCCATTTGAGGTGGTAGATCATGTGAATGTGTGTGGATATCTCCTTGGGTACCTCGATAAACCTCAAGTTTTTGAAGTGAATTAAACCACTTTTGGATGGCTGGATGTTCTTCTTGAAGAGAGAAGCCTTTGTAGTAAGCAAGGGAGGCATTCATTCTCTCTAGGTAAGGGATGAAGATGACATCGCAACTTCCAGGGACTTGTAGCCCTTTGTTGTTTAGCAAGGTGTCTAAAAAAGGACCTTCATGAGCAATTAGATTTCTTTCCATTTCTCTTGCAATGCATTGAAACTGTTCTCTACTTTCTTTCTCCTGTCTTTGATTTAGCCCTGGACGACATAACCATATGCACCAAGCATGAAATAACTTTCTCTCAAGGTTCCTAAGCTTTAGAGCCTCATGGTCTTCTAGGCGCTTGCCAAGCGGGCCGAAGACATCTTCAAGTGCAAGGAGTATTTGATCACTTTCGGTTATAAGCCTTTGGTCAAGCTCTAGAGCTGGGAGCATTCCTGAAGGCACTTTCTTGAGATACCAACTCTCTTTACGCCCATAACAGCGCATCGTTACTTTTTTAATTCGATATGGGATCTGTTTCCATTCCAACCAAAGCCAAATTTTTTGACAGTATGGGCACCAAGCATGGTGATCTCTAAAGAGAGTGATTCTTGTTTTCTCTTCAGGTTGCCCAAAAAGCCTCAATGTTGAATAGGAGTTGGTAGGACCGTTGATGCGGTCGGGTTCCTTTGCTGCAAGTTTTTGTAAGTCGTCCCAGCTCAGAGCATTAATTGAAGAGTCTTGATAATTCATTAACTACCATTTTGTTTGTGTTTACCTTTCTAGGGCTTTTTCGCATAAATATTGTCCCGAATCGATTTAGTGATAGGAAATGCTGAGATTGGGTTTGCTTTAGTTCGTTTTGATCAAACAGCTTAAATTGAGATGAATTAGTTGCTTGTATAATCAACATTAGGTTGAGATAGAAGATTTCTCCTGGCTTTTCTTATTAGTAAGCCCGACAATTATAGATATTCATTGATGCTCTTCTCTTGAAAGACCTTTTTGATCTGATCGTTTTAGGGGCTGGCTCTGGTGGGCTTGCGGCTGCGAAACGTGCGGCAAAGCATGGAGCAAGAGTTGCCGTTATTGAGGCTGACCGAGTAGGCGGAACTTGTGTAATCAGAGGATGTGTGCCCAAAAAATTGATGGTTTACGGATCTTTATACCGCAAATACCTAGAGTGTGGCCCAAGTTATGGAGTCCAGTTTGAAGATGCCTCTATTGATGCTGGAGTGTTGTTGAAAAATGTTCGAAAAGAAGTTGATCGTCTTAACAAACTTCATATTGACTTGCTTGAAAAAGCTGGAGTTAAGTTAATCAAAGGATGGGGTAGTTTTATTGGGGCCAATACGGTTTCTGTTAAAGGAAATAAAGAGTCTGATAAATCCTTCGAAATCAAAGCAAGTCGAATTCTTATTGCTGTTGGTGGAAGGCCAAATCGTCCTGATATACCTGGTGCAACATTGGGATGGGTAAGTGATGATATGTTCCTTCAGGAAAATTTCCCAAGAGATGTAGTTGTAGTTGGAGCAGGTTTTATAGCTTGTGAATTCTCATGCATACTGCATGGTTTAGGAGTAAAGGTAATTCAATTAGTCAGAGGTGATCAGCTCCTTCGAGGATTTGATAAGGACTTATCTAAACGACTTGAAGAAAGCATGCAGGAGAATGGAATTGAATTGCGTTTTGGACAAAGTCCTGAATTTGTTGAAGGTGTTCCTGGCGAGCTATTGCTGGGTACTAGCAATGGAGAACAGGTTAATTGTGGAGGGATCCTTTTTGCAACCGGTAGGAGTCCATTTCTGCAAAACCTTAATTTAGACTCAGCCGGTATAAAAGTAGTTGGTGATCGTATCCCTGTTGATATCAATAACAATACTAATATAAGCAATATATATGCTGTTGGCGATGTGACTAATAGGTTTAATCTTACTCCAGTGGCAATAGATGAAGGCAGAGCATTTGCAGATACTGTATTTGGAAATAAGCCGCGTAATGTTAATTATGATTTGATTCCCTATGCAGTATTTAGCCAACCTGAAATTGCGACAATTGGGTTTACTGAAGAGCAGAGCATAGATCGCTTCGGCTCTGATCAGGTGAAAGTCTATAGCACTCGTTTTAGATCAATGTCCCAAGCATTATCTGAGATTAATAGCTTTTGCTTTCTAAAATTAATTGTTAAGGGAGATGATGAGAAAGTAATTGGCTGCCATATGGTTGGAGAGAATGCTGCGGAAATAATTCAGATGGCTTCAGTTTCTCTAGGCATGGGAGCAACCAAATCTGACTTTGATAGGACTATGGCCTTACATCCTACTATTGCCGAGGAGTTTGTAACTATGGCCTAATTAGGGAGTATCTAGGTTATTAATTCATTGCCAATTAATATAATAGCCTTGAAAAATTAATTTTATTTATCCCTTCAAGAATAAAACCTCTTTTACAGATTATTTTGCGATTTTTTTTGGAGGTACTTTTCTTAAGTGCCTCCAATAGTTAATTGTTTGAAATCCTATGAAAATCATAACCATTGGGATTACTATGCATATGACTATTAATCGAAACTCTCCCTGCCAAGTAGGTAGGATTTGTGGTAGAACCTGATCAATTAAATAGCAAGCATATAAGCTTATAAGCACACCACCTTCTTGCCTACTTATCTGTCCTTTTGTCCAGAAAATTGGCATACAAGCAAGTGTTGTAAGTACCATTACCGGAAGGTCTCTTTGAATCAGCAAGTTGTCTACCAAAAGGCCATCTCTGCCGGATACAATTGCACTACTTCCTAGAACTAGAAGTTGATTTAGCAGGCTACTCCCAACGACATTACCAATTGCCAGATCTGTTCGACCTCTAATGGCTGCCACCAAAGAGGTTATCAATTCTGGCATTGATGTACCTGCTGAGACAATTGTCAAGCCAATTACTGCTTCACTAACACCAAGAAGAATTGCTGTTGAACTAGCACCAGTTACCAGAAGATTTGAGCCGAAACTTAAAAGCAATATTCCACCAATTAGTTTGAAGATTGCTTTTATCCATCCCCCATAAGCAAATTCAGCATTGATTTCAGGTTCGGCATCTTCTGTCCCTTCAGGTTCTTCTCTGACAGTACGAATCTCCCAAATGGTATTAATTGTTAGAGCTATTAACAGTGCTAAACCTGCTTGCCAAGTAACTCGTCCTGATGAGGCCATTCCCCAAACCGCTGCTGATACAGCTAGCAAGAGGGGTACATCTCTTCTTACTAAACGGCTCTCTACTTTTAGAGGTAGTACAAGTGCGCTGCTTCCTAGAACTACCAATACATTAAAAATATTGCTCCCTACTACATTGCTTACTGCAAGAGCATCTGAACCCTGAAGTACTGAGTTGACACTCACAAAAAATTCAGGAGCACTGGTGCCAAGAGACACTACGGTTAGCCCAATGACAAGTTGTGGTATCCCAAGAATCAGAGCGAGAGCAACTGATCCTTGAACAAAAAGTTCTCCACCTGCGAACAAGAGGCCTATTCCAACCAGGACTTCCAGGAGTGAAAGCAAGAAAGTCTGCATGGGATTTGAAGAGTGTTAGTGGATTTTGCTTTTATGTGCTGCACCTCAATTTTTTTGAGGCTTTAATTGTTTTTTTAAGCTCTTTTGTACTCAGTTCAATTTTCAATTTATTCTCTAAGAGGCTAATAAAGATAGCTTTCTTATTGGAATTAGTGCTGTGGACGAAATTTTTTTTTAAGAAGGCTTCCTCTGCTAAAGATGGATTTTGAGTTTGTAGGGCCTAGTCTGCTTGATTTGATGCAGCTCAGGACTGTTTTCTTGGATGTCATTCACTCTTGAAGAAGTGTTGGTCAGAGGGATTAGTGTTGTTAGGGAGACTGTATAGATTTTCTATACTGACGCATGGGGAAACTGGTAAATACTGTCTGCTCGATTATGTCGCAGTTGACCACACTTCAAAAAATCGTCACTTCGGCACCCTAGAAGCTAACAAATTTATTCATTTCGTTTAGGGTTTTTGGCTTTGAATTTCTCAGCAGAACAAATTACTCTTCGCCAACCTGATGACTGGCATGTTCATTTACGTGATGGAGAGATATTGAAGAATGTAGCTATTAGCACGGCTAGGGTTTTTCGACGTGCAATTGTTATGCCTAATTTAAGTCCACCGATTACTAGTGTTGAAGAGGCTGTTAATTATCGGATTAGGATTTTGGATGCAATTCCTAAGGAACTATCGTTTACTCCATTGATGACTGCTTATCTCACAGATGACCTTTCTCCGAAGGTATTAGAGCAAGGGCACAGAGAGGGGGTATTTGTAGCCGCTAAACTTTATCCAGCCAATGCTACAACTAATTCATCGCAAGGTGTTAGTGATTTGAAGGCAATAGGCTCATTATTTGAGACAATGGAACGTATAGGGTTGCCATTGCTTATTCATGGAGAAGTGGTAGACGAAGATGTTGATATTTTTGATAGGGAAGCAACTTTCATTGATCGACATTTACAGCCACTGCTTGTTAGGTATCCCAAGCTTCGAGTCGTATTAGAACATATCACTACGGAAGAAGCAGTTCAGTTTGTTCAAGACAGTAAGTCCAATCTTGCAGCGACAATAACTCCGCATCATCTGCACATTAATCGGAATGCGATTTTTGCTGGCGGGTTACGTAGCGACTTTTATTGCTTACCTGTGGCCAAGAGAGAACGACATAGGCTTGCTTTGCGTCGAGCTGCGACGAGTGGACAGACTTGCTTTTTCCTTGGAACAGACTCTGCCCCCCATTTACGTGGGTCAAAGGAGAGCTCTTGTGGATGCGCTGGCATATTTAATGCGCAATACGCTCTTGAAAGTTACGTTACTGTTTTTGAGGAGGAAGGAGCACTTGAGAGGCTAGAGGCTTTCGCTAGTGAGAATGGGCCCTCTTTTTATGGTCTACCTTTTAACAAAAGTTCTGTAAGACTTGAAAAGAGACCACAGCAAATCCCTAAGCAGCTACAGCTAAAACTTGCTAACAACTCTGTTGAATATCTTGTTCCATTTCATGCTGGAGAGTCTTTGAGATGGTCCTTACTACCCGTTGAAAAAAGCCTTAATGACAATTGAGCTTTGACTTATATCTACTGATCTTTTAAGTCTTGTCGCCCATGGTTCGCATTGAGTTCTCGAAACTCTGAAATGGGTGAAACTTATCTCAATGTTTAGTAGTGGGAGCAGGGGGACTTGAACCCCCACAGTCTTTTACGACCTACGGATTTTAAGTCCGCTGCGTCTACCAATTCCGCCATGCTCCCTATAGATGTTGGGCAGATGCCCTTTGTGGCATCCTAGATTTCAAATAGTAGTTCTAACCCATAGTGTCTCTTATGGCCCTAGGCAGCCAATTCACTAACAACACTTTGCTTTTGGCGGGCGCCTATGCAACCCTGGGCGTTCTTTATTTGGTCGTCGTTCCATTGTTCCTTTATTTTTGGATGAATAGACGATGGCACATTATGGGCAAAATTGAGCGATTAGGTGTTTATGGATTGGTTTTTTTATTTTTCCCGGGTTTGATTCTGTTCGCACCTTTTTTAAACCTTCGCTTAAAAGGTCAGGGAGAGGTCTGATCAGTTGACTCGCGCAAACGTCATTCAAATTGGTTTGTATGCCTTGCTGCTAGGAGCATTAGGGTATGCAGTCTTTAGATTTATAGGATTTGAAGGGGCTTCTGCTGGGATAGCAGCTGAAGCAATGCTTGTCTTAGTGATTTTGGTTTGGATAGGCTCCTATTTGTTTCGAGTGGTTACCGGTAAAATGACTTTTAATGAGCAACGTAAACGTTACCTTCAGGCTTATGAAAAGATTACTAATGCAGAAATTCAGGCCAAATTTGACGCAATGTCAGAAGAAGATCAACTCAAGCTATTAGAAGAACTAAAAGATGACCAGGGAGCGCTTAGACCTCCTGCTGATTTATAAATTTTGCTGAATCTATTCTCATGATTTTTGTTTAATGATTGGTAAGTCAGATCCTTTGGATGCTAAATCCAGGTTTGGAGACGCAATCAGTGTCCGTTTTAAGAAAGCAAGGAATGAAGGGCGTATTGCCTTAATGCCATTTCTCATGGCAGGTGATCCTGACTTAGAAACATCTGCAGAAGTCTTGCTGGAACTTCAGGAATCAGGAGCTGACATTATTGAATTAGGTATTCCTTATAGCGATCCTTTGGCGGATGGTCCAGTAATTCAGGCTGCAGCTGCACGTGCACTCAATGCGGGCACTACACCTACAAGGGTTTTTCAAATGTTGGCCGATCTACGAGGAAGGTTGGATATACCTGTAATCCTTTTTACATATAGCAATCCCCTGCTTAATCGAGGGATGGAACGTTTCTGCGATGAAGCTGCTGAAGCTGGAGCGGCTGGCCTTGTTGTTCCTGATCTCCCACTTGAGGAAGCAGAACTACTTTCCCCAATGGCATCATCTCGAGGACTTGATTTGGTCTTATTAGTTGCGCCAACAACACCTAAGGATCGCATGGTAAGGATTTCAAACAGCACGAAGGGGTTTACTTATTTGGTTAGTGTGACTGGCGTGACCGGAGAGAGATTGTCTTTGGAAGATCGTGTCCAGCCACTTGTTAAACAATTAAAGCAATCTTGCCCGACTCCAGTAGCTGTTGGCTTTGGGATTTCAGGACCTGAACAGGTACGTAAAGTGCGTAGTTGGGGAGCTGATGGTGTGATTGTTGGGAGCGCACTTGTTAAGCGCATTTCTAATGCACACCCAGGATGTGAAGTTGAACAAGTGGGAACTTTCTGCAAAGAGCTGCGAAAAGCTGCTAGTGATAATTGAAAATCTTTAGGACTAGTCTTAATCCTAAATAGCAATAAAAAAGCTCTAGATTATTACTAGAGCTTTTTTCTTATGATTCAACTTTTCAATCCTGAACATTACGCCAAGGTTGAGCGAAGGGATAATTTAGTCTTCGTTGTCTTCGCTGCCAGCAGGAATAAGCCTGATCTGCTTACGACCTAGCTTAATTTCAAATTCATCACCTGATTTGAGATCAAGTAGTGCTGTGTATGCCTTACCAATCAATAGATTGCCATTGCCTTGAACAGTAGCTACATAACTAAGCTTTCTTCCTCCTTTTCCAATACCTGCAACGCCAGTTGCTCCAAGGCTTACACCTTTAGCTTCTAGCAGAGATTCATAGAATGCTGTGAAGTTGAGACGTTCACCACCACCCTTCTTGTTGGATACATATCCACATGCACGAACAAGATCAGATTTGCTTACATCACCAAGTTCTTTGACTTTGGCGAGTAGGTCGCTACCAGTGAGCATGATCAGTAGTTTAGAGATCTAAAATAAACATAGCCTTTTTTGTTCCCTTTGTGCAATTATTTGGGAGTAAATATTTCACGAAGAGTTAAACGCATCTGGCATGGAGCAATTTGTTCTTTGGGGCACTTACTGCGAAAACGCGCTTGAAAAGCGTGCACCTTTTCGTGAAGAGCACCTAAATAGGCTTTCCACTCTGAAGCAACAGGGAATATTGATCACGCTTGGTCCAACTAAATGCACGAGATATGTTTTTGGAATATTTGAAGAGACTAGTCTTGATAATGTTCGCAAGCTTCTTGAAGAAGACGTTTATTGGAAGCAGGGGATATGGACTTCGTTGGAGATTTATCCTTGGACCCAAGCTTTCTGAGCTTGCTCCCATATCCAATTTGCTACTAGCTGATCACCCCCTTCTCCAAGAACTTCTTGGTAACCACTCATAACTCCAACCCCGCTGCGCGCAACTCTTGCAATGGCTTCTGGGTCATCTAAACCATTACGTTTTAGAGCCGCTAATTTTAAGGTCTTGCCTCTTCGAATGATATTTCCACCTTTCACATGACATCCTGAACAATGTTGAATGAATAGATTTTCGCCCGGCTCTTTTTCAAGCGACCAGGTGCTAATCGGAAATTCAAAGATTGCTATTATAACCATGAATAGCACTATGCATAGCAGATAGATCTGAGCAAAGTGTGTCCTAATGGTTTTCAGCATTGCCATCAAATGTTCCTAAATAATTGTTTTTAAGTTAGGACTATCGTAATAGTACATTGATAGTACGTTCTTAGGGATGGTGTAATTCTCAATGAATTTCTAATAGACTACTCGGAGCTGGTTTGACTAGTAGGCAGATATATACATTCAGTGCTTTATGTCGTTTCACCGGGGCGACACTGCCTATAGCGCAAAAACTTGCCGAGGATTTTTTTGGGACTGTATTTTTAGGCTTCGTTATCCCGGTGAAGTAGATACTCAACTCTTTGAGTGTATGGTTGATTTAAGTTATAGATCAAAAGACTCGAAATGCTTTAGGAGTATTTATGGCTGAAGTAGACCTTCAAAGATTCCTTGAAAAGGTTAAGCACCTTCAGATGATGGTTAAATCTTTGGATGATGTTCCTAATCGAAGAGAAGTATTGGCTTCTTGCACAGATCATAATCAGGTTGTTGAGTTGGCTAGGTCTTGGGGGTATGAGATTGGACGCCGTTGGGGTGAATTACAGCAGGAGGAGCATTTAAAGCTTGAAGATAACTTATTGGCAAAAGCAATACCCTTAAATGGCCATGAGCAAAGGCATTTAATACAAGAAGGTTCAGATTGGAAGTTAGAGCTTGTTCTTTCTTCGGCTGTAAAAACTCCAAAGGGGCTTTGGCATGATCAAGACAAGAAAGAATGGATTCTCATTTTGCGTGGTAGTGCGAGTTTTAGTTTTAAAGGACCTGATGCTTTAGTTGACTTAAGTGCAGGAGATCATTTGTATTTGGCTCCAAACCGCTTGCACCGCTTTGAGCGTACGGATCCTCATCCAGGGACAACATGGCTTTCCTTGCGCTGGTAATAGATAAAGCTTTAGAGAATTAACTTTGCTCGCTTTGTCTCTGAGAGGGCTTGGCCCTTCTAGAGGAGTTGATTCGGCTCTAGGACCTAAGATTATTGGTGTAAATAATGACGTTGTTTATCCATCACAGTCATGACGAATCTCTTGTAAAAGCAGGTCTAGTTGCCCAAATGGGTCTGATGGCTTTCCCTTCTCTTCTGAGTGAGGAATATTGCGAGACCATTCATCTTCGATAGAGCACAAACGTGCAGCTAATTTTGGTAGGCCTCCTAAAGAATATTCTTTTTGGAGTACTTCTAGTAAGGATGGCATTCGTGTAGACATTGCTTGAAGACTCTTACGAAGATCAGCCTGTGTCCTGCCTTGATGCTTAAGCCAGTCTCTAAGTAAAAGGGCTAGTTCCTCTTCGATTTCTGTAGACCAACGTGACATGATGAGGCTTATACAGGAAACCATTTGTCCAATTTGAGTCTGGCTCTATTTCGAATCTCAGGGGTTATGTGATTACTCCAAAGGCTTATTACAGCTGTTAGCGCAACAAGGTCGTCGCTGAAGCCAGCTGCAGGAATAATATCTGGGACTAAATCTAATGGCATCAACAAGTAAGCAAGCGCGGCCATCATTGATACCCGAGCTTGAGGCGGAGTTTCTTTGTCCATGATCATTTCCATTGCCTCTAGAGCAGGCTGCGCAATGACTCGACCTGCTTTAATCAAAACTTTGCGGAAGACCCCTTCATCAATTACAGAGCTTTCCAGAACCTCTGCTTCCACGGTGCCATTTGTATATTTGTGTTCGTCAGTCATAGCTAGGCACAAAATCTACAATTCAATTATTGCCTGATTTGTAGCTATAAAAGCAAATTTTTTCATCCTTTTAGGCATGATTAACCTATTTCTTGGGCCTAGATTCGTCCCTAAATGCTGCTTTCTACTAATCCACTCTGAATACCAGTCTTGCGAAGTTTACGTAAAGCTCGTTGCACAACCTGACGACAATATTCTCTGCTGCAGTGCATATGACGGGCCACTTCTGCCAGAGTTCGCCACTCATTTGTCCCATCTAGACCAAATCTAAGAGTGACGACTGTCCTTTCTTTAGGGGTTAAATTGGCATTATTTAATAATGACCAAACTGAGTCACTGCGTTCTGCTAATTCTGCTAGCTCCATGGGTGGTGTTTGATCACTAGGAAGAATATCTACAAGTTCAGATGGGTCCGATTTGGATTTGACAACGCCTTGCAAGCTCACCGTTATGCTTCTGAGCTCGCATTCAAGTAACTCTTCAACCTCTTCTTGGGGAATTTGCATTGCTTGAGAAAGTTGAGCGGCAGTTGGCTGCATACCATTTGCCTGCATTAGTCTTGCTTTGGCGGCTCTAAGCTTGGTTAATTTCTCATTCACATTTACTGGAATTCGAATGGTTCTGCTTTGGGTGGAAAGCGCCCTATTTAATCCTTGTCGAATCCACCAGTAAGCATATGTTGAGAATCTATGGCCTCGAGTTGGGTCATATTTTTCGACAGCTCTTGTTAGCCCTAATGTCCCCTCCTGAATTAGATCAAGAAGGTCCAGTCCTTTCCCTTGATAACGTTTGGCCAAATTGACCACGAGCCTAAGATTGGCAGTGATCATTTGGTTTTTAGCCTTTTCCCCTAGGCGAATAGTTCTGCGTTCTAGTTCTGTATATTCACATTCAGGACCTTTCCCACCGGCAAGATGACAGCGTTCAGTTATGGCAATCATTGCCTGAACTTTTCTCCCCATAGTGAGCTCCTGTTCAGGGGTTAAAAGTTGATGCCTACCGATCTCTCCAAGAAAGGCGCTTAATGAACTCACCATCTGTCGATCCTTGATTAATAAAATTTAGGACCAAAGTGTTTTTTATTCTTCTCATGTAAGGAAGAGTTCCGAATTAATCTTTTGTACCTTATTGAATGGTTTCTTCAGTATTTGATTTCTCTACGTCGAGATTGTGTGAAAACTATTCCCTCTTCTTACGCGCTGAAATAGATCTATGGCTAGCTACTGTCAGTACCGAGTTGCCGAAATCCCATGTATCTGGGGACTGCCTTATCCTCTGAGGTTGCCAGAAATGCTGGAACAGCCTACTTGCACTACTTCAGCTTCATGCTCTGTTTCGCGGCATTGGTTCTTGAGCGGAAGCTATTGAAGGTTGACCCTAAACGGGAAGAGGCGATTGCAATGGTCGCAACTGACATCGTCTATGGTGTTGCAGCTTTAACGCTTCTTCTGACTGGAATCCTCAGGGTTTTTTATTTTGGTGAAGGAGTTCAATTCTATACTGAGAATCCACTCTTTTGGCTGAAGATTGGTACTTTTTTAACTGTCGGTGGAATATCCTTATATCCAACTATTACCTATATTCTTTGGGCTATACCTTTGACAAAGGGTGAGCTGCCAAATGTGAGTGAAAGTCTTGTCAAACGCCTTGCTATAGCTATAAATATAGAATTAGTTGGCTTTGCAGTAATTCCACTATTGGCGACACTTATGGCACGTGGTGTTGGCCTTTGAAGAACGATTAATAAACTAGAAATGATCGGATGTTTTTTGTAAGGCCTTATCTTTAGGCGCTAGAAGTTGTTTCTTATGATCTACGTGGAGCGCCTCTTCTAATTGCTAGCTCTTTAAGAACATCCCTCCATCTGACTCCATGGTTTATCAGAGCCACTTGCAAATGGAAAATCAGATCTGCTGCCTCACTTGCAATAGAGGATGCATCATCGTCTTTGCATGCCATTACAAACTCTGCACTCTCCTCTCCGATTTTTTTGAGTATTAGGTTGTCTCCTCCTTTCAAAAGCTTGTTTGTGTAGCTACCTTCCTCTGGGCTTGAATGACGTTTACTTATTGTTAAGGACAGTTCACTACATATATCAGCAGGAGGTTGTTGTTTCAATGAGTTCTTGTCTGAGGATTTGAAACCTTCATTGAAAAAGCAACTTCTTTCTCCGGTATGACATGCAATTGATCCAGTTTGCTCAATGGTTAGGAGCAGAACATCTGCATCGCAATCAAACCTTATGTTTTTAAGGATCTGCGTATGACCGCTAGTTTCGCCTTTATGCCACAGAGCATTCCTGGATCGGCTCCAGTAGTGAACTTCTCCAGTAGCAATTGTTTTTTCTAATGAAGCGCGATTCATCCAAGCCATCATCAGAATGGCCCCATCTAGCCAGTCTTGAGCTATGGCAGGGATTAGGCCATTGTCATTAAACCGCAGTTGGTCTATGAAGGTTGGTCTTTGTGAATTCATATTGGTCCTCAAAACAACCAAGGCTTGAGATTTGATCTTCTTTAGTCTCCATAAACTCCTTTTAGATGTCCATGCCCAGTATTAGGTACACCTGTACAAAGCATTTTGAAGGGTATCCATGTTGCCATAGGCAATGGAATCATCCTGGTCATTGCAGATTTGTTCATGGCTATAGCAGGAGCTTTACTTTTTGGTTTGCAGCAGATCATCTTGATGAATATGGCTTTGTTGTTGACTTCTCAACTCTTAAGCCACTTGAAAAGAAGTTGCGTAAGCAGTTTGACCATACTTTTTTGATCAATGCTAATGATCCTCTACTGAGGGAATGGGAAGACTTGCATATAAAGGGGGCATTAGATCTTCGTGTAATGAACAATGTTGGCATGGAGTTCAGCGCTGAGCTGGTTTGGAAATGGGCTAATGAGCTTTTGTTTGATAGAGATAGGGGAAGAACTTGTTGTTGGCGTACTGAAGCACGTGAGAATGATGCTAATGCTGCGTTTTTTGAATTGACGCCGGACTGGTTTAAGACAAGTGGCTCTTTAGAAGAATGAAGATAAAATTTTTTTTTTTTGAATCTTATGCTGACTTGAACAGAAGAACTTTGTTGATGGCGATAAATCGGCTAGTGTTTTCATGCTGTGAATCAGAGCATTTAGCTCAAAACTCACAATATTTATCAAATGATTTGTTCAGGAGGATGCCCAAGTCATGAACGTTTTGGAAAAAGGTTCTTTCCGCAAACCATTAATACTTATTGGACTTCTTGCAGGCTTTGGAATTTTCAACTCTTTCATTGGCCTACCTGTTTATGCTCATCATCCATTTGATGGACCAGCTGAAAGTTTTAGTATTTCTCAAGGCTTTCTTAGTGGATTAGCTCACCCTGTTTTTGGAATAGATCATCTTTTGTTTTTGTTCTCTATCGGGTTAGTGGGAAGGATTGCTTCTATACGTTGGGTTCCTTTACTTCTGTTTGCTGGATTACTGGGAGCTGCTTTTTCGCAGTTTATGCCTCTACTCCCTGTCCCAGAGAGCGTAATAGGAATAAGCCTTATAGCTGCTGCATTTGTCGCATTAGGCCATTTGCATCCTGGTTGGATGGCCCCTTTAATTGCTGCTCATGGCTTAATTTTGGGCCAGGCAATTATTGGTGCAGAACCTTCACCTCTTCTGGCTTATTTCACTGGATTACTTATTAGTGAGGTTCTGCTTATAGTATTTGGACTGAAATTCTTCAGAAGTTATCTTGAGCATAAAAGAATTTTTTCAGGTATTTTAATAGGAATGGGAATTACAATTACTTATGGCAATATGATGATGATGAGTTGAGCCTAGTTGAATGTCAGATGATTATCGCTAAGAGAAATATTTACGGTTTGACAATCTTTATATTGCCCTCCTAATATTGCCTTTGCTATAGGAGTCTCAATCTCCTTTTGAATTGCTCGTTTAAGAGGCCTTGCTCCATAGGTAGGATCATATCCACAATCTGCAATCCAGTTGATTGCAGATTCGCTTATTGTCAGGCCTAACTTTTTGGCTTCCAACCTTTTCCTAAGCCTATCAATTTGTAGGCATACAATATTATTTAACTGCTCTTTATTTAGTTTTCGGAAAATGATTGACTCATCAAGTCTATTAAGAAACTCTGGCCTGAAGTGTCCTCGTAATTCATTATTAATAAGTTCCTTTATTGAGGAATAGTCGCTCTCGCTATCTTTGAGACTTACAATAGATTGGCTGCCAATATTGCTCGTCAAGATTATGACAGTGTTCTTAAAGTTGACAATATGTCCTTGGCCATCTGTGACTCTGCCTTCGTCAAGAATCTGAAGTAATGCATTGAAGATATCTGCGTGAGCCTTTTCTATTTCATCGAATAAAAGAACTGAATAAGGATGCCTCCTAACAGATTCTGTTAGTTGACCTCCTGCTTCGTAGCCAACATAGCCAGGGGGCGCTCCTATCAATCTACTTAAAGAGTGCTTTTCCATGTATTCAGACATGTCAAAGGAAAGCATTGAGCTTTCACAGTCAAATAGTTGTGATGCTAAGGCCTTGGAAAGCTCGGTTTTCCCAACTCCTGTAGGGCCTAAGAAAAGAAAGCTTGCAATTGGACGATCTGGATCACTCATCCCAGCTCTCGACCTTTGGATAGCATCTGCTACTGCGCTGACTGCTGCTCGTTGTCCAATAACTCTTTTATGTAGTTCTTCTTCTAAGGTCAGTAGTTTTTCCATCTCAGATTGAGTTAACTTAAATACAGGAATATTTGTCCATTTAGCAATTACGTCAGCAATATCATCTTCCGTAACCTCTTCTCTTAAAAGTGATTTTTCTCCAGTGTCTTGAATGCTATTAAGCTCGTTTTCCTTGTTAAATAGTTTTTTATGAAGTCCATCAAGGGTCCCATATTCAAGTTCTGCTGCTTTATTTAGGTCGTAATTTCGTTTTGCTTGCTCTACTTGAAGCTGTACTCTCTCAATTTCCTCTTTGATTGAAGACAGTTCATTTATTGATGCCTTTTCATTCTGCCATTGCTGGTTAAGCGAGCTTTGTTGATTTGATAGCTCTGAAAGCTCATCTTGAATTCTTTCTAATCTCTCTTTGCTGGCCAAGTCAGACTCGCGTTCGAGGGAGAGCTTTTCCATTTCTAATTGAATTATCTTGCGATCTATTAGTTCTATTTCTTCTGGCCTAGATGTTATTTCCATCTTTAATCGCGAAGCCGACTCGTCTACCAAGTCAATTGCTTTATCTGGTAGAAAGCGATCGGCGATATATCTGTCGCTCATTACAGCAGCTGCAACAAGAGCATTGTCTGCTATTCGTACACCATGGTGAACCTCATAACGTTCTTTTAGCCCTCTCAATATGGAGATAGTGTCTTCAACTGTTGGCTGATTTATAAGTACCTGCTGAAATCTTCTCTCTAGCGCTGGATCTTTTTCAATGTGTTGACGATGTTCATTCAGTGTTGTTGCACCAATACACCTAAGCTCACCCCTTGCGAGCATAGGTTTTAAAAGATTGCTGGCGTCCATTGCGCCACCCGCAGCTCCTGCTCCAACTACGGTATGTATTTCATCTATAAAAAGCACAATCTGTCCTTCTGATGATGTCACCTCTTTAAGGACAGCTTTTAGTCGTTCTTCAAATTCACCTCGATACTTTGCCCCTGCAATTAATGAGCCCATATCAAGTGCAATTAGTTGCCTGTTGTGAAGTGCAGTTGGGACATCACCATTAACTATCCTTTGAGCTAGTCCCTCTACTATTGCTGTTTTTCCGACTCCTGGCTCTCCAATTAGAACGGGATTATTCTTTGTTCGTCTACTTAGTATTTGAATAGTACGTCTTATCTCATCATCTCTGCCTATTACAGGGTCTAACTTTCCCTCCCTAGCCGCAGATGTGAGATCTCTTCCGTATTTTCGAAGAGATTCATACTTTCCTTCTGGGTTCTGATCGGTCACTTTTTGGTTGCCACGTATTTGATTGATTACTGACTTGATTTTATTCCTATCAATTTTTTCTCCTAGGAGGATCTTGTTACAGCACCGATGGTCAATGACAAGTGCCTGGAGTAAATGCTCTACAGATACAAATTCATCAGCCAAGTTCTCCTTAAAAGTGTACGCTCTATCAATTGTTTGTTGAAGAGCATTTCCTAAGTAAACAGAGTCAGGCCTCTTATGCATCTTAGGTTGTTTATTTAAATATTCTTTTAATGAAGTGCGAAGATTTTGAATAGATGCGCCTGCTTCCTCAAGGATTCTTACCGCGAGGTCATTTTGATCAATTAGAGAAAGTAGTAAATGCTCTGTTTCTATTTGTTGGTGCTTTTCTTCTTTTGCTAGCTCTTGAGCTAAGACAATTGACGCCCATCCTTTCTCTGTGAACTTCTCAGCTGTTGGTTGCATAAGTATCGCTTGGAGTATTTAAAGATAAGGAAATAAATACCTTCTGTTGAGTAGGGAAACCGATCTAGAGGGTTCGGTATTCTTGAAGGAGTGCGGCAATGCCTACTGGTATTTTTAATGTATGCGCAAATAGATATTGCGCTTTTAAAAAATAAACCTATCTAAAAAGAATTTATCCCCTCTTGTTTTGTTGTTTATTTCGCAACTTAATCTTAATTCTTATTGATTGGATTGATTTGACTTCTCTTAAACCAATCTTTTATACGAAAAGCTATGTCACCATCCATAAGATCTTTTTGATTTACTTTGAAGCCATAATTATTGGCTATAACCAGAATTGCTTCAATGTCTGCGCAATTTTTAAGGGCTCTTCTAAGGCTGGAGCTGTGTTCAGCTGCATGAATAAAGTCTGAGAGTGCTTCTAGCGACATACTGCAATTGTTAGTTAGATCGCCCTTATATGTTATTGCAGATACACTTGGAGATCTAGTGAATATTCCTGATATGAGAAATGAAAAAGTTTCCCAAAAAATAGCTGAGTAGTCATAAATAACAACTCAGCTATTTTTTGGGAAACTTATCGTACTGCTTTATTGAGTTGGTTAATTAACAACTACTTTGCCTACCATGCCTGCACCTCTATGGGGTTCGCAGTAGAACTCATATGTTCCTGCCGAACTGAAGGTCTTTTCCCAGGATTCACCAGGGGCGAAGGCCAAATCAGCATGGCTAAGCTCCTCATGCCCATCAAAGACTGCATTGTGTGGAGCAAGTTTGTTGTTGACGAATTTCACTGTGTCGCCAGCACTAATCGAGACAGTGCTTGGCTCAAAAGCAAGCATCCCATCATCAGTTCCTAGCTTGACCTGAACAGTTGTGGCTTGCGCTGAAGAGACGCTGATACCAAGTACTAAAAGGAATGCGCAGCATGCAGCAGCAAAAGAACGAATCATTGAAACCATGAGTTTCTTTATTTCTCAGAACAGTTTAGCTCGCTTTCGGAGCTTCTTCACTTTGGGTAGCCCTGAATCTGCGAATACTTCTTGGAGAGTTCTTGCGTGACTTTTACCTCCAAAACTCTCTGGTGCGGTTATTGGATCATGGATGAAATGACGTTGATTAATGCTGAAACGATCCCAATCATTGATTTGGATGGGAAGAATCAATATGAGGATTTCTATTAGCCAGCCTTTTAGGGGAAGCCTAGGAGTATTCCTAAGCCCTCTCCATATGCAAAGTTCATCCACTGCTTTATCGATGGAAACTGCCGGCTGGGCAAGAACAAGTTTTTTTATGGGGCTTTTATTTTGCTCAAAATTCGTAATATGAGGTCTTGTTGCCAGATGTCCACAGATGTATGCAATGTCTGCAGCGTGTATGAAATGAAATCTTGAGTAAGCTCGTATCCATCTAGCAAGCCATAACCATTTGCTCGCTTCGTGAATTCCTTCTGTCAGATAACTTGTAGGGAAAGGACAAGATCCATCTATTCGTCCACCGAAAACAAGGGTTGGGAAAACCGCAATTATTTTTTCTGCAAGTGGGTGCTTCTCTAGTTCCTGAAGGCATTTTGCCTTTGTTTGAATGTACTCGGTTCCATATAGATGAGCTTCTTTTAGTGGCTCAAGATTCTTATCTAAAATGCTTGCAGTTGAGAAGTATGTTATTTGTTCAATTACTTCTGGATTAAGTAGTTTTAGTAAGGCTTTAACTGCAATTACATTTACCTGCAAGGCTCTCTGGGGATCACCCCAGGCTGTGGCTGTATGTATTAAACGAGTAACTGTAGATAATTCATGTGCATATTTTACTGGTTCTCTTAGGTCGCCTATTAAAAGTTTGACCCTAGAGTTATTAGTAGAGATGGCAGTTAGTTTCTTGGGATCCCTGAGCCAGAGAATTATTTCAGCGTCAGAATTTTCTAGCAGCCAAGCGGCTGTGTATTGACCTACACAACCACTTGCTCCAGTAATAAGTATTCGCGACTTGTTCAAGTTGAGGCTTTGATTAGATCATTTACACCCTTGCCTGCCTCGAAGAAGACTCTTGCACTATCTTCTGGTGTGCCAGGGAGGATTCCATGCCCAAGGTTGAGAATATGTTTGCGACCTTTTGCTTTAAGGACGGTATCAACAATTCGATTGCGAATGATCTCAGCATTCCCAAATAGCAGTCCGGGGTCAACATTCCCCTGAATGCCAATGTTTGTTGGAAGCCGGGTGCATCCGTCAGCCATATCAACTGTCCAGTCAAGAGAAACAATATCGACGCCTGTTTGTCCCATGCGCTCTAATACACCAGCACTCCCAGAGATATAAAGAATCATTGGAGTATCTGGATGTGTTTCCTTGACTAGTTTCACTACCTTCTTTTGATAAGGAGCTGCGAAAGTGTCGTAATCAATTGGACTGAGTTGCCCTGCCCAAGAATCAAACATTTGAACAACTTGTGCCCCTGAATCGATCTGGAAGCGGAGGTATGAAGCAATTGACTCGGCGAAATGATCTAACAGTTGATGCAAAATCTGAGGCTCTTGGAAGGCCATTGCTTTTATTACTGCGTAATTTTTGCTGCTTTTGCCTTCAACTACGTATGCAGCAAGGGTCCATGGGGCACCTACAAATCCTAATACCGCAGCTTTGTTACCAACACTCTCTCTGAGGCGCCCAAGTACTTCTCCAACAAAAGACATTGATTCTTCTGGGGCAAGTGGTTTGAGGGCCTTGACTTGGGCTAAATCGCGGATAGGGGACTGAATGAGTGGGCCTTTGCTCTCAACGATGTCAAAGTTGATTCCCATGCCGGGAAGGGGCGTAAGGATATCGGAAAAAAGTATTACTCCATCTGGCTGGAATGCCCTAAAGGGCTGCATTGATATTTCATAGGAGAGCTCAGGATTCTCTGAACGTTCCCTAAAACTGGGATATCTATCGCGAAGATCGCGATAGACCTTCATATATCTGCCCGCTTGGCGCATCATCCAAACAGGAGGACGCTCCACTGATTCGCCACGCGCGGCGCGAAGTAACAAAGGCAGGGAGTCGCTCATCAAGAGACCATGATCAACCGGGAAACTTACTTGAGGCTGTTCCTTATTACGCCTCTAGATGAATAGAGACAGCAGCTTCGTCACACCTTTTTGATTTTTGGCTGGTTTGAAAGGCTTTTTTTAGGGTCATGCTTGAACACTAAAACCGATAGTGCTGGGAGGCAAAGGTCTAGAGAATTCTCATATCCATGGATACCCCATTCGTCAGAGTACTTGCCCCCCATATTGCCGAGATTGCTCCCCCCATACAATTTGGCATTTGTATTCAGGAGCTCTTGGTAGTAACCACCTTTTGGAACTCCAACCCTGTAATTGGAGTGACTTTCTGGGGTGAAGTTGGCAACTACTACAAGCCAATCACCAGTGTTATTTTCCCGACGCATAAAGCTAATTACTGAATGACGGTTGTCGGTGCAGTCGATCCATTGGAATCCATATTGATCAAAATCATCTCTCCATAAAGCAGGCTCTGATTTATAAAGTTGATTTAAATCTTTGACCAGATTTTGAATGCCTTTATGAGGCTCGAATTTGAGAAGATCCCATTGAAGATCGCCCCATACATTCCATTCTTGACGCTGACCAAATTCCATGCCCATAAAAATTGTTTTCTTCCCTGGATGTGTCCACATATATGCAAGTAATGCTCGGGTATTTGCATATTTTTGCCAGTCATCTCCTGGCATCTTATGGAGGAGATGACTTTTACCATGAACAACTTCATCATGACTTAAAGCCAGCATGAAGTTTTCGGTGTAGTTATACCAAATTGAGAAGGTAATATTGTTTTGATGAAACTGTCTAAACCAAGGATCAAGTTCAAAATAGTCGAGCATATCGTGCATCCAACCCATATTCCACTTAAGGTTGAATCCTAGGCCTCCAAGATTTGTAGGCTGAGTAACCATAGGCCATGTGGTTGATTCTTCTGCTATAGATAAAGCACCTGGAAAATGTTCAAAAAGTACGTGATTTGCTTGTTGTAGGAATCTGACTGCTTCAGTATTCTCCCTGCCTCCTTCTTCATTAGCCAACCATTCTCCATCAGGCCTTAGGTAATCCCTATAAAGCATTGATGCAACAGCATCAACTCTGATGCCATCAATGTGAAATTGATCAAACCAATAAATAAGGTTGGCAACAAGAAAATTTCTGACTTCATTACGACTGTAATTAAAAATAAGTGTGCCCCATTCTTTATGTTCTCCGATTCGAGGGTCGGAATGTTCGTAAAGATGAGTACCATCAAAAAATGCTAGTCCATGACTATCTTTTGGAAAGTGTCCTGGTACCCAATCAAGGATCACTCCTATTCCTTCTGAATGACAATTGTCAACAAATTCTCGGAATTCATCTGGAGTACCATATCTACTAGTTGGGGCATACCAACCTGTAACTTGATACCCCCAAGATCCATCAAAAGGATGCTCAGATATAGGCATTAATTCGATATGGGTGAATCCGTGTTCCTTTACATATGGGATTAATCTTTCTGATAACTCAGGATATGTAAGTAGCCTTGCTCCTGGTTTCATATCAGCAGCGGGAACAGGGTCCCTTTTTGTCCCATCTTTTTCTATAAAAGTATCGTCTGCTGAGGCATGCATCCAGCTCCCTAAATGCATTTCATAAACAGATATAGGTTGCTCAATCGCATTCTTACTATCACGCTGAACGATCCATTCATCGTCATGCCATTGAAAATTATCAAGCTTGGAAACTATTGAACTTTTTGCTGGACGAACTTCATTATTGAAACCATAAGGATCAGCTTTTTGATAGCAGTGGCCTTCTTGCGTCCGGATTTCGTATTTATATAGACATCCTTCTTCTAATTGAGGAATAAACAACTCCCAGACTCCTCCTTGACGCTTTTGCATTGGATGATGCCTCCCGTCCCAGGAGTTGAGCTCACCAAGAACAGAAACACTTAAAGCATGAGGAGCCCATAAGCAGAACATCACTCCTGGAATACCTTGATTCTCTATTAGGTGCGCACCCATGCGCCTCCATATGTGGTGATGATTGCCTTCTGCAAATAGGTGAAGGTCTATTTCTCCCATCCATTCGTTTCGAAAAGCCCAAGGGTCGTATTGCTCATGCTCTATGCCACCTCGTTTGATCTTGGTTCGATAGTCTCTGCCTGGGTCGTTATCTAAAGCAATCTCGAAGAGCCAAGGATGATGAGGGTTAACCATCTCGTGGCTAGTCCCATTACATAAAAGCTCTACTTCATTAGCTTCGGGCATCCAAGCTCGAACAATCCATTTACCTTCATGAGGATGCGGACCTAGTAATGCGAATGGATTGTCATTCCTGCATTTAGCAAGTTTTGCCCCTTCTTCCGCCATCCAGTCGGAGGCAACACTGGTGACCATGGGAAAGGGGGAAAATTAAAGTCCGAGCTTAATCTGATGGGAGTACATCTTGAAAGGCCTAACAAGATAAAAGTGGTAGGAAATCAAGGGAGGAGTTAGTGAGTTCCATTTTTATCGTCACGATTAGGCAGGCAGAGTTTGAAGCCCCGCAAGGTTGTCGAAGATGGCCTGGATTGACTCCTATGGCAGGCCAAGCCGCACCAGCAATGGAAAGTCGTAGTTTTTCTCCTGCTTTTAGATCTGCAAGTATTGCTTGAAGAATGACTTTGTGCTCTATAGGTTGTTTTGCCTTAGGCCCTAGTACTCGAAGAAACCCAGTAGAAAGCTGTTCGATTTTTGTTTCTTCTTTATTTGCTTTTGAAAGAGCTACGCAAATGTCAAAGCCTTCTTGATCAGACCAAACGATTAATCGAAGGGTTGGGATGCCTTCAATGGTTTGGTTGTTTAGAAACTCATAACTTGTAAATGTAGCGACATCAGAACGTTTGTCGATCTCACTTCTTTCTGCTGGCCCTGGTTTTGGACTTAGGTGCCCGCCTATTGATGGTGCTGGGCGCCATGGATCATGGACGAGATTTATGGATCCATGCCCATGAGAATTTGGTTCTAGTACTCCAGAATTAAAGTCTAAGCATGCAAGACCATCACTTGTTAGCCCCCAATTTGATAGTTTTTGCTTATCAGCCAGTGTTGATGATTTTGATGTTTGCCACTCTTTACTTGTTAGGTTCCAAAAAAGATTTTTTGGTGTTTTCTGATTAGATGAATCACAAGACTTGAGATGGAGATTGAAAAAATTTAATTGAGTACTTTGTGCATCTTCCCACCATTGTAGATGAGTTGCAGGACCAATATGTAACTCAGGAGAACCACCTGAGAGTTTCGATTTTTGATATAGATCAAGTATTCCTCTTAGATGAGGATCCCACCATCCACCTAAAAGAAGCATAGGTTTGCGAAGCCATGTTTTTAAAGGTTTATGTAATGTCCAGCTTGTGTCATGTTCGATTGAGCATTGAAGCCATTTGAGGGCCATCCCTGATTGATCATGTCTTTTGAGAAGTGAAGGTCCTTCTCTTAGGTAGCTTCCATCTTCAAGGCTTTGCCGAATTTCATCCCAAGCAAAGTTGTCGCAATTTCTCTTTGCCTGAAGTGCAGCTAATTGCAAGCCCCATCCGATACCAAGATGCCACCAAAATGCCTCACCATCGCAACTCCAGTGTTCTTTTTCGCTGAGTCCTGTCATGGCTGGGGCCATGCAGTCAGGAGGAGGAGTCCCTGGCTCAGCAATTAATTGAGTAAGGCCTTGATATGAAAAACCATATGTACCTAATTTCCCATTGCATTCAGGTAAAGATCTAACCCATGCATGTGTCTGACTTGTATCAGCAGCTTCTTGGGTGAAACCGTTAAATTGTCCCTCTGAATCACCTTGGCCTCTTACATCTTGAATTACAACTAGATATCCATGGTTTGCCCACCAACTTGGGTGGGCATAAGTCACAGAAGAGGCAAGCTGTCTTCCATAGGGCTGTCGCATTAATAACGCAGGCCAAGGTCCATCCCCTTTGGGGATCCAAAGTCTTGACACGAGATTTATCCCATCTCGGAGAGTGAGAGTTGAATCCCGCCAGCTTATGGACTCCATTTGTCGAGACCCTTATTGCACCTCTGGGCAGTGAAGTCCTATTACGTACATAGAAAGGATTTCTGAATCAATTTTGCTTAAATTCTTCTGAAGGGAAACAGCCTCTATAGCCTTTTCTGAGCTGGCTGAAATACCTTGCTCGTTAAACGCTCTGAATTTATTGCATAAAGCAATTGATTCATTGGGATTTCGTTTGACACTATTTAGAAGGTTTGATTGCGCATACATAGCCGGAGTAGTGGCAATGGTAGCCATGATGAGCGCATTCAATAGGCGCATGTTTTCCTCCGGTCGAGGTGATATCTATATTTGAGACCTAAGAGCATGGTTAGTGGGGTTTGCTTGGGTCAGTTCACCATTTGCCTGTCTTTTGCTTTTTGAATCCAGGACTTTGCTGTTGCTAAATCCACTAGAGGTTCCCTGCAAGTATTTAATTGCCTTTCTAGGCGCCCAGTCTTGTTTACCAACTCTTGTGGTGTTAGTGCTGCCAATGCTTTAACTGAGGCGACACCTGAATGCAATAGCAATGCAGCATTCTCTTGACTGAGTTCAATTTCGCAAATAAGTAGTGCAATCCCTCTTATTCGTTTGAAATTGCTAGTTGTCCCTCGACCAGTTTTGACAAGAGCGCAGATTTCTTCGTCTTTAAGAGATCTTAGTAATCCCCAAGAATTTATTCCATTAGAAAGAAGATCTTTTTCTTCATTCTGGAAGTTTTTGGGAAGTCCTTCTAGTGGTTTCTCATGATTCATTTGTTGTTTGGGGTAAAGAGAGGGTGATGCCTTCACTTAAGTCTCTTACTACTTCTCCAAGGACTACTGGCCTACTTATCCCCTCTGCGACTTCTTCAACTTTTCTTAGGCGAACATGCACCATGGCTCCATTTCTTCCTCCTCCTTTAATATTCCCAGCAATTTGCTCAAGTGTTGGTTTAATTGCTTCAGAAGGAAAATCTTCAGATGCCTGAGCAACTACTAGGTCATAGCCATTGTCGTAAACAACAGGGGCATATTTGGCTCCATCAACAATTAGAGGAGGCGTATAGCTTGTCGCGAATGCCCAGGAACTACCAGAAAGAAGAAGTGTGAATATTGTTACTCCAACAAGACGAAATTTCGCACCCCAGTTGACTAGGAATGAGATTAGCGTGATTAAAACAAGGGCTAAACCAGTCCATCCCAGCCAAATTGCTGAGTTTTGGAGGAGTTGAAGAAGGGACATGGGCTGGTGAACATTACTTTCACTTCTTATAGTTCGTTTACTCCCTCAAAGGTTGAAAAAACACCATTGGAGTGAAGATCAGATCATTAAAAGTAATCAGATGGAGCCTCGTAGGGTCTTTGATCCTTTTCGGGGGAGTATCCGTTTGGGTTGGTACAGATCGTTTGGTCGCTGGGATTCTTGAGCGTTATAGATCTCAAATTCAGGAAGAGCTTTCTAAACCACTTGGTCATCCTCTGAAAATTGGGCCATACAAGGGATTGAGGCCGTGGGGCATTGCAATTGGGTCTACTCAGCTCCTCTCAGGGGAATTGGATGATTCAACGGCTAATTTCTCGGGACTGACGGTGAAAATTGCACCTATTGCAAGCTTATTTAATTGGCGACCAGTAGCAATTTTGAAGCCTGAGGGGGCAAGAGTTAATTTACGTTCAAATGAAAATGGCTCTTATTGGGTCTCAGGTTCAAATAAGGGCAAGTCAGTTCCAAACTTTGACTTGAGAGTTCTTTTGGATGAACCTGCTCGAGTTTTTATTGAGCCTGTAAATGTAGAGCTCACGGCCCGAACAAAAACAACTTTTCATCTCAGTCAGAGGAAGGTTGCTGGTTTCATTCAACTGGGATTTCCTAATAGGGGGAGCGTATTTCTAAAGGGCAAAGGTTACTGGGACAGATTGGAGTTAAAGGCAAGAGCTCGCTTAAATAAATTTAAATTAGAACCTCTTATTGGGATATTTCCTAAGCAGATTGATTTAAAAGCTAAGGGAAAGCTAGATGGAGACTTACAACTTAGTCTTGGTGATGGGCAGGTTGCTTGTAAAGGTGGACTGAATCTGGTTGATTTTATGATTAAAGGTGGCCCTTTAACAGATTCACTTTCATCTGATAAGGCTGCCATTACTTGTAGTGATACTTTGCTTCAAATCCCAGTTAGCAAATGGGAATATGGATCTTGGGTTGCTTCCGTCAGTGGCGACCTCCCTCTAAATAAAACAGGTCAACTCAATCTTGGGGTTTCAAGCTCTCTTGGCTTGAAGAATGTTTCCAGTTCGGATCTCAAGATTGAGGGAAATTTACCGCTGATTTTTCAGAAGGGAAAGATAAACCCTGGAGAACTGACTGCTGATCTCACACTTAGTCCTTTGCCTTTAGCTCCAATCGGTTCTTTGATTGGAACTTCAATGTCTGGCTCGATTTCTGGAAAGGGGCAAGTTAAAGGACCTCTAAATTCTTTGAGGACAAACCTTTCTATAGGCGTAGTCAATCCACAATTGAGTGGTATTCGCCTTCAAGAAGAATGGCGGGGAGATTTTGCAGGTGATCCCGGTGGTGGTGGACGATTGAAAATGACCTCCGTAGGCGCGGCTGTCCCAGGCAATCTTTCTGCAGTACTTGCGAAAAATTGGGCTCTAGATGACTTGACTATTAATCGATTAGGCGGTCGGATTTATGTCAAAGGGACTCAAGATATTTATCGATGGGAGGCAGAGGGTTTCAGGTTGGATCGAGTTGAAGTAGCTATCCCTCCTGAAAAGAGCTTTAAACGTATTTTCGGAGAACTGGGCGGGCAAGGTAGTTTTGGGATGTCTCCTCTTGCAATGGAGGGTCAAGTCACGATGCGTTACCCAAGGTTAATGGGGTTGCAGTTAAAAGAAGCTCAATTAAATGGGCGCTTTTTTGATAATAACTACTCGTTTACAGGCAAATTGTTCCCTCCAGATACTGGTCAGTTGTCGTTTGTTGCCAATGGTCTTGTTGGGGGTGGTTTGTCTGCAAGAGCAGAAGCTAAGGGGGTCAGTTCGAGATGGCTGACCTTTACGGCACTCCAGTTGCCAAAGATCAATTTGGATGCGCCTTTCCCTACTGGGAATGCAAGAGATCTAGGAGAAATATTTGTAGAGACTTTTGGGGAATCACTTGATGGACGCCTTAAAGCATTGGCTTTATCGCAATCTTCTTTGAGAAAGGATCAACAATTAAATCGTAAAGCGAAGATTATTAATCCAGATGATCTTCGCGGTCAGGTTGATGCGGTTATAAAGCTTGAAGGCCCAGATTTGGGCAAATTGAATCTGGATCTAAAGGTCTCTGGAAAGCTATTACCTAAAGGCATCAATGATCAATTTTCGATTGGTTTAGAACCATTTGTTGCAACTTTGAAGGGTCCTCTGCAAGGAGGCAAAGGAGAGTTCTCTTTGCTCAACCTTCCTTTCTCGCTTCTCTCCTTAGTGGCGCCAATACCTTCTTCTTTGAAAGGGACTTTTGGTTTGTCTGGACGATATCGCTTGGGTAAAGAGACTCCAGAAATTACTGCTGATTTGATTCTTAAGGATGCTCTTGTAGCCGAAGAACAAATTGTTTTGGAGCGAGGGAAGGTGATTGTTCAGGATTCATTTTTGAAAATGGATGTTGTGTTGCGCAGTAAGTCTTCTAGGCAGCCAGTGAAGATGATCGGTCAGGTGCCAATGAAACCTGCATTGCCTATGAATGTGAGAGTTGAGAGTCATGGCGATGGACTTAGGTTCCTTGATGGGTTCTCTAATGGCGCGGTCTCTTGGAAAGAAGGAAGTGCTGACCTGAGGTTATTAATCAGGGGGACCATTAGTGATCCAGAAGCAAATGGTTTTTTGGTCTTAAATAAAGGTGAGTTCGAGGTAATGGAGAAGGCCGTTAAAGATGTAGAAGGCACGATGCTTTTTGACTTCAATCGACTGGAAGTGAAGAGACTCAAAGCAAATATCGGTTCCAAAGGAACTCTTCAAGGAGTTGGTGCGATTGCACTTTTCCGTCCAGGAGTTGAAGAGAAGGAAACACTGACTATCAATATGAACAAGGTCCCATTGAAACTCCCTATAGCCAATGTTGAAGTGGCTTCCAACCTTGAATTAAAAGGTGCTTTGCTTCAGCCGCGGATAGGAGGGGAAGTAACTATTAAAGAAGGTTCTATCTCACCTCAAAGATCTGGCTCAGGAAGAAAACTTCTTGATAGCGATTCAAATAGTCTTAGCTCCTCTGGAGCTGTAAAGCGATCTCAATTACCAGAACAAAGATGGGACCTTAAGTCACCACTTGTTTTGTTTGTTCAGGATGAGGAGGCTCCTGCAAGCAAAATGCTTAGAGCTTCAATGCCTACGAGTTTCTCTGCAATTAGTTTTGAAAATCTTAGATTGCGATTGGGGCCTAATTTGCGGATCACGTCACAACCTGTGGCTACTTTCAATGTCTCAGGACTTGTAACTTTAAATGGGGCATTTGATCAATCCCTTAAACCTAGAGGAGTGATACGTCTAAAGAATGGGAGAGTTAATCTATTTACAACAACATTTGATTTGGATAAGAGTGAACCAAATGTTGCAGTTTTTACCCCTTCATTAGGTTTGATTCCTTTTGTGGATGTAACAATGACAAGCAGTGTCCCAGATACCGTTAGGGACGCAAGCAATCTTGCATCCTCTAGTGATTTTGCAAGTAATGGCTCAGGAGCATTTGGTATAGGTGGGTCTCGTTTCGTCAAGGTCGAGGTTACTGCTACTGGTCCAGCTGACCGGTTATCAGATAATTTCCAATTGAGAAGTACTCCTCCGATGCCTGAGAGTCAGTTGCTTGGATTGATTGGGGGCAATTCTTTAACAAGACTGTTAGGTGGAGGTGAAAGAGAAGTTCTTGCAAATTTGTTAGGCCGTTCTGTTGTCTCTACAGTGTTAGGTAACATCACAGGTGCTTTTAGCGAGAAGCTGAAACTATCTCTTTACTCTGCCTATGTAACTAGTCCAAAAGTTGCAGATGAAGATTCTGATAGTCAGCCCTCTAATTCTGATGAAGCTTCTGGACAGCTATCTCCTCAGCAAGCTTGGGTTACTGAGATGGGTATTGATTTAACTAAACGATTTAACTTCTCTGTACAGGCAACTCCAAACCGGAAGGATATTCCTCCTCAAGGAACTTTGACCTTTCAGGTCAATCCAAACATAGGCTTGCTTGGCTCTCTTGATAACAACGGTACATTAAAGAGCCAAGTACAATTGTTTTTAAGGTTTTAAGCGTTGATTATTGGTGAACGACAATTCATTGGAGTTGATATTGGTGGAACTGCTATTAAGGTTGGAAGATTTGACCATAGGGGACATTTAATAGCCAACCATGAGTTCCCTACTCCTCAGCCTTCGATGCCAGGTGCCATCACTGTGGCAATTTGCGAGGCAATAGAGTTAATAGATCCTAATCATCTAGCAGATTTTGTTGGTATTGGCTTGCCTGGGCCTATGGACTCCAGAGGTAGGATCGCTCGTATTTGTATAAATTTGCCTGGTTGGGAAAATATTCATTTGGCTGATTGGCTGGAACCAAGGTTGGGCCGACAAATTACACTTGGTAATGATGGTAACTGTGCGTTGCTTGGAGAAGAATGGCAAGGCGCGGCCAGAGGTTATCAGGATGTTCTGCTGTTAACTCTTGGCACGGGTGTTGGGGGAGGTGTAATGCTTGGGGGCAAGTTATTTACTGGCCACAATGGTGCAGCATCAGAGCCAGGTTTGATTGCTATTGATCGAAATGGGCCAAGTTGCAATAGTGGTAATCATGGTTCTCTAGAGCAATTTGCAAGTATTAGTGGCTTTAAACTTTTGTGCGATTTAGATCCCTCTGAGCTTAACGATCGCGCTTCTTTGGGAGAGCTTAAAGCCCTTCAAATTTGGGAAGAGTATGGAACAAATCTGGGTGTAGGAATTAGTTCTTTGATTTACTTATTCACCCCTCAATTGGTTTTGATAGGAGGAGGACTTGCTCAGGGGGCAGCGCATTTTTTGCCAGCAGTCTGCAAGGAGGTAGAAAAACGTGTTCAGGTTGCTAGTCGGGAAGGTTTACTTATTCGGCCTTGTGCACTTGGTAATGGAGCTGGGCGTTTAGGGGCAGCAAGAATGGCTATGGAGCGTCTTGCATCTTCGGGCATGTCAGCAAAGATGGATGATATATAGCAGCTGAATAGCTGTCATGAAAAAATCTCCTGGGGTCCCAGAGCCATCTTCTGAGTTATTGCAGCGAGCATTGGACGTTCGGCGTTCTGCTGTTGCATTAGGTCAAACCACTGACCAAGACCGACGAAGGGCTTTGATGTCAATGGCAGATTCGTTGGCAAGTAATGCAGATGAGATCGTAGGAGCAAATGCTCAGGATCTTGAAAGGTCAGAGATGAAAGGCTTGTCCACGGCTCTTTTGTCAAGACTGAAATTAGATAAAGCCAAGCTTTTAGGGGCAATCGAAGGGGTGCGAAAGGTTGCGCTTTTGCCTGATCCTTTAGGCATTCGTCAACTTAATAGAGAACTTTCTGAGGGACTAGTTCTTGAAAGAAGAACAGTGCCATTAGGCGTATTGGGAGTGATTTTCGAGGCTCGTCCCGATGCCTTAATGCAGATAGCATCGCTTGCGATTCGCTCAGGAAATGGGGCGATTTTGAAAGGAGGCAGTGAGGCCAGCTTGACAAATGAGACAATTATGAAAGCTTTGCGTGAAGGGCTCGTTAATACACCAGTTGATCCCCATACATTGGAGTTACTTACGACCCGTCAAGAGAGTTTGTCATTATTGCGGCTTGATGGACTTGTTGATTTAATCATTCCTCGTGGCAGCAATGAGTTGGTTCGATTTATTCAGGACAACACTCGTATTCCAGTGTTGGGGCATGCTGATGGTATTTGTCATCTATATATAGATTCTTGCGCTGATCTAGAGCAGGCAGTCCGAATTGCTATCGACAGTAAGACTCAATATCCAGCAGCTTGCAACGCAATTGAGACATTGCTGCTGCATCGAGACATTGCCGCTTCCTTCCTTGCCAAGGCGATCCCAATATTCAAGGAGGCAGGAGTGACTCTTCGTGGTGATCAGGCTAGTCAGGATCTTGGAGTTCAGATTGCTGCTAATGAGGAAGATTGGGCAATTGAATATCTCGACCTAATTCTCTCAATTCGCGTAGTGTCAGATTTGGATGCAGCTCTTGAGCATATTCGTCGCTATGGATCTAGACACACAGAGGCGATTATTACTAATGATAAAAAAGTTGCTGAACGTTTTTTAGGAGCAGTTGATAGTGCAGGGGTTTATCACAATTGCTCTACTCGGTTTGCTGATGGATTCCGTTATGGTTTTGGTGCTGAGGTTGGGATTAGTACACAGACTTTGCCCCCACGTGGTCCTGTAGGGCTTGAGGGCTTGGTTACTTATCGTTATCGACTTAAGGGCGATGGGCATATCGCAGCTGATTTTGCTTCAGGCGACAGATGCTTCTCTCATAAGGATTTGCCTTTATGAGTGGTTATCTATCTTTAGGCGCTATAGAAGTAAAAGATATTCGACTTTGGGCTCACGTAGGGGTGCTTGAGCAGGAACGAATTTCTGGACAGTTGTTTAGCTTGGACTTTAAGCTTTGGTTGGAATTGGATGAGGCAGCACAAAAGGATGATCTGTCTGCTTCTGCTGATTACAGCCTTGCAATAAGTGATATTCACCAACTCTGTTTTGAATTGAGATGTCTAACTATCGAACATTTCAGTGAGAAGATACTTGATTGTCTAGATCGAATTTATGGGCCAGTACCTATGAAGGTTTTTTTGAGAAAATGTTCTCCGCCTATTCCAGGATTCTCTGGAAGTGTTGCAGTTGAGAGAAGACGTAATTGGTCATTTGAATAAGACTGAATGTCTTCACTCCATCGTCCTTTAGTAATGATTCATGGGCTTTGGGACAACCCAAGAATTTTCTCTAAATTGATTAATTGTTTCCCTCAGCAAGAACAACTGATCTTCAATCCCTATTTGCAACATGATTTTGGGCGTGCTCCTTTGAGATATTTAGCTGAGGACTTGGATTCGCAAATACTTAAAGAGCTTGGCTCTAAGCAAGAAATTGATTTATTGGGATTTTCCATGGGTGGTGTTGTAAGTAGAATTTGGTTGCAGCAGTTTGGTGGTGTTCGACGAACTAAACGCTTTTTTAGTGTGGGTAGCCCTCATCAAGGTAGTTATATGGCACATCTCTTTCCTTCTTGGTTGTTAGAAGGTGTTGCTCAGATGAGACGTAACAGCCCTTTGCTTGATGCGTTGAATTCTGATGTTCACTCCTTAAAAGGTGTTAAGTGTAAAAGCTTTTTTACTCGATGGGATTTGATGGTGATTCCTGGCTGGGAGGCGATACTTAAAGTTGGCTCACAGCATGAGATTTCTGTGGCTACTCATCAACAGTTGATTACTCATCCAAGGTCTCTAGAAATTTTGGTACATGCCGTACTTAGTGAATAGCTTTGAATCCGCAATGCTTTATAAGTGCATTTGTCTGAGCAGGCCTTCCCCTGAAAGACTTAAAGACTTCTGCTGGTGAACGACTACCCCCTTGGCTAAGTACGGTCTCGCGAAAGCGCCTGCCTGTAGATTTAATTTGCTCGTCTTGATCTAGGCCAACTTCTTCAAAGGCGGCAAAAGCATCTGCACTTAACACCTCTGCCCATTTGTAGGAATAGTAACCAGCGGAGTAGCCTCCAGCAAAAATGTGGCTGAAAGCACAGAGGAACTGATCTTCGGGAATTGGTTGCATGACTGTTGTTGTGGTTGCTATCTCTCTACGGAGTTCATCAGGAGTGGTACCAAGATCCTTGCTCCATTGTGTATGTAATCTCAGGTCAGTAAGTGCAAAGTGAATTTGTCGCAATGTTGCTAGGCCTTCATTGAATGTTTTACTTAGACGCAACTTTTCGAATTCTTTATCTGGGAGAGCTTCGCCTGTTCTCCAATGCTTAGCCATGCTCATTAGTGTTGAGCGGTCTATACACCAGTTCTCCATGAATTGACTGGGAAGTTCTACTGCATCCCACTCGACATTGTTAATCCCAGCGGCTTGGGGGTAGTCAATTTTAGTGAGCATATGTTGCAACCCATGGCCAAATTCGTGGAATAAAGTTTCAACTTCTTCGAAACTCATCAGACTGGGAGTTCCCTTGGCAGGTGGAGTTTGATTGCAGATCAGGTACGCGACTGGCAAAACGGGCTTGCCTTCTTCGGATTTGCATCGGATTAGACATTCGTCCATCCATGCTCCTCCTCTCTTGCTTTCTGGTCTGCTATATGGATCTAGATAGAAAGCCGCAAGTTCTGAGCCATCTCCATCGCGTACTTTGAAGAAGCGCACATCTTCGTGCCAGACAGGTGATTCGCCGTCAGCTGCCTCAATCGCAATATCAAATAGTCTTTCGCATAGGTTAAAAAGCCCATTCAGTACTTGTGTTAATGGGAACCATGGTCGCAATGCCTCTTGGTTTAAAGAAAAACGTTCTTGCTTAAGTCGTTCTGTCCAAAATGGTATATCCCAAGGTGCCAGCTCTGAGGCTTCAATAGCACCATGTCTACTTGCGCAAGATTGAAGCTCGCTTAGCTCTTCCTTTGCAGCAGGGAATGCAGCCTTTCGAAGTTCTTCAATTAATTCCTCAACAGCATCTACATCAGATGCCATTTTGTTTGCAATGCTTAGTTCAGCCCAATTTCTATATCCAAGCCTTTTGGCTTGTTCAGCTCTGATAGACAGGATCTCCTCAATAATCTTTTGGTTGTTTAGTTGATCAGCACTGGCCCTTTTTACAAAAGCTCTGTAAATAGTTTCTCGTAAAGGCCTGTTGGTTGCGTAGGTTATAAACGGTAAATAGCGAGGCATGTCAAGACCAAGGCGCCAAGGCCCTTGATCTGCAGTTGGATCTTTGTCATTGCCTAAATGATGATCGCCTGCTTCTTGTGCTGCAGCCGCTAGGCTTACTAGTGCTCTATGAGGTAAACCCTCTACTTCAGACCGTTGGGTCAAGAGCAAGCTCCATTGCTTTGTTGCATCAAGAACGTTGTTACTGAATGTGGTAGATAGCTCCGCCAATTTTTCACTGTTGTAATTAAAGGCCTTCTTTTCAGCTCCATTTAGGCCTACACCACGTTGATTCATTGAGAGGAGCTCTGATTCAAGAATTCTCTTTTGTGTTTGATCAAGATCATTAGATGAGTTTTTCTTGAGATCGCAGAGCGCTTGGTAAACCTTTTTGCTTTGGCCAATGCGATTATTAAATCGAATAACTTCTGGTTGTTGAGCCGTATGGGCTTTTCGCATCTCAATGGAGTTACAAACTCCATTGAGATGACATACAACGCCCCAACTCCAACGTAAGCGTTCTCCAATCCTTTGAAGAGGCGTCATTACATCATCCCAATTGATGGAGCTGCTCTGCTTAAACTTTTTAGAGAGCTGTTCCTCTAGTTCACTTAATTCATGGTTGATGTCAGTTAGTAATAGGGGAATATCTCTTGTTATTAGTTCAGGAGTAATCAGATGGAATTCAGGGATGCCTTGTCCCATTAGTAATGCAGATAGTTTTTTATGCTTTGTGTTTTCAGACATCTTAGCCAAGGATAAATGTTTGATTAATAGCTATAAGGCTCTGGTCTATCAGTCTGTTAGCCAAAGCATTGGTTGAGGCTTCATATAAATCAATTGCTACCCTTGGCCAGAATCCAATTATTAAAGTAGGCACTAATAAGCTGAGTCCAATTGATAATTCCCTAGGAGTCATTTCTTCTATTTTTGCTAATGCAGGAATCCTTGGGCCAAAGAAAACTCGCCTACACATAGACAAAAGATATATGGGTGTTAGGACTAGTCCAATGGCAGCCAGCACAATTGTTATGGCCCTAAAAATAGAAGTAAAGCTTTCTTGGCTAGTTATGCCTAAGAAGATAGTGATTTCGCTTATAAACCCACTCATTCCTGGAAGGGCAAGTGATGCCAGTGAGCTTGTTAAAAATAGAGCAAATGTTATTGGCAATACCTTTGCTAACCCTCCCATATTTGGAATAGAGAGGGTTTTTGTCCTCTCGTAGAAAGAACCTGTAATAAAGAACATTGCAGCAGCTATAAGACCATGACTGATCATTTGAAGCATGGCTCCACTTATGCCAAGTGAGTCGATTGCACCTATTCCAAGTAGAACAAAGCCCATATGACTTACTGAGCTGCAAGCGATCCTCCTTTTTACGTTGTCTTGAGCGAAAGCATTTAGAGCTCCATAAATAATATTCACTATTCCTATAACGATTAGTGCAGGGGCAAGTTGTAAATGTGCTTCAGGGAGCATCTGAACGTTGAAGCGCAATAGTGCATAGCCACCCATCTTGAGTAGAACTCCTGCCAGTAGCATGGAGACAGGAGCATTTGCTTCTCCATGGGCATCTGGTAACCAGGTATGCAATGGAAAGATTGGGAGTTTTACTCCAAAGCCTATTAAGAACCCTAGATAACAGAAAAGGCCAAAACTTCCTGTTGGAGATTTGTTAGATAGTTCACTTAGGTTGAGAGTGAATTCACCTCCTGAAAGGGCCAATGCCAGTCCACTTATAAGTATTAATAAAGAAGCTAGAGCTGTATAAAGAATGAATTTTGTTGCGGCATAAAGACGTCTTTCCCCCCCCCAGATAGCAATTAGCAGATAAACAGGAACTAGTTCCAATTCCCAAGCAAGAAAAAATAAAAGGAAGTCTTGGGACAGGAAAACTAATCCCTGGGCAGAGGCTTGAACAAGTAAAAGAGCAAAATATAGCCTCGTTTTGCTCTTTAGATTCCAACTGGCTGCTGCAGACAACAAAGTAATTAGCCCACTCAAAGCAACTAGTGGTGCAGATATGCCATCAACACCAAGAGACCATTCAAGTCCGATAAATGGTACCCAGTTGACTCTTTCAACAAGTTGAAGGCCTTCTGCTCCGTTAATAAATAGACGACTAAAAACAAACAGAATTAAAAAAAAGTCTGCTAGTAAGAGAGTTAGTGCGAGGTTGCGTGGTAAATCTGACGATATTTTCCCGTTTTCTGGAAGCAGAGGCATTATCAGTGCCCCTACAACTGGGAGAAGAACGATTACAGAAAGCCAGGGGAATGCCTGGGCATGGGACGCAGCCGTCAGTGACAGATTTGCGTCCATGGTGGGCTAGTGAATGAGGATGAACTTATCAGTCCCTGGGTACGAACCTGAGTAGATCTACCCATCGGGATGAGGATGCCATTGGCTGCCTGCAGTTTGGAGGCTTAATAGTGGGGCCCTGCTGGCTATCCCTGCCGCCTCCCATGCTTTAACCATGGCTTGGCTAACTGCCTGACCTTTTTCCTCAGGACATATAGCCAAGATACTCGGGCCAGCTCCACTGATAGCGCACCCCCAGGCCCCTGCATTTATTCCCGCTTTTCGGACTTCAAGCCCTCCTTTAATAAGCCTCCATCTGTATGGCTCATGAAGTCGGTCATTCATTCCATCGGCAATCAGGTCACCATTGCCTGTCCTAAGCCCTTGCAGGAGCAAAGTAAGCGCTCCCAGATTGGTTACGGCATCTGATATTGGAACGTTTTTTGGCATCGCGCGCCTGGCCTCGCTTGTGCTCAATCGAATAGTTGGTATCGCTACAACAACTTTTACTGAATTGTTCCATTCACAGCGAACTACTCTCCATCGCTCTGATGCAGCTTTTGCTGTCATGCAGAGACCACCCAGCAAAGAAGGTACAACGTTGTCAGGATGTCCCTCAATGTCAATAGCAAGTTCTAGAAGCTTTTCCTTCCTTAATGGTGATCCCATCAATGCATTTGCACCAACTAGACCAGCAACGATTGCAGTTGCACTACTACCAAGCCCTCTCGCAGGAGGGACTGCAAGTTTCACTCTTGCTTCTAGTCCCACTGGTTCAATCTCTGCAGCTTTCCAAACTCTTTGAGCTGCTCGGTAGAACAAGTTGTCAGGACCTCCTCGAAGATGACTTCCTTCACTCCCTTCAATGATCAATTCAAATCTTTCACCACTCCCTTCAATCCTTTGAATATTGAATCTGTTGTTCAGGCCCAAAGCAGCACCTAGGCAGTCAAACCCTGGGCCAAGGTTCGCTGTTGTGGAAGGAACGTCCACTATTACTGTTTGTCCTATGCGCGGCTGCCCCATCCCTTTTCAATTATTTAATTCAGTTTCCCATTTAGCTCTGTGATCATACGGGCCCTACATGCGGCACCAAATAAACCTGCTTCTTGATCTACCACTGCAAGTACTGGTAAAGCTTCAATAAAAGATTGGAATCTCCCTTTGTTTCGCATTGCTTCTAAAAATGCCTTAGAACGGAGTCCTTGAAGATGTTTCACAGCAGTTCCTCCGCCTATCCACAGTCCTGCAGTGCAAAGTTCTTGCAGAGCTAGGTCCCCTACCGCAGAGCCATAAGCACCTAACCAGATTTCCAATGCTTCATTCATCAAAGGATCTCCATTTTTTGCGGCTTTGCTTACCAGTTCGGGTAGATCTGGAGATTTAGTTGCTTTTTTCTTCCAAGTGGTCGCAATTTGATAGAGAGGATGCCCACTAGCATCACTTTGCGTTAGCCGCCAATGGGCAATATGTCCTAGGCCATTTCCGCTCACAATTCGCTCGATTGACAGTCGTTTGACTTGAAGCTCTGATTTAAGCCATTTAGCTAGATGCCATTCGATTGATGAACGCGGAGCGAATTCTCGATGTCCACCTTCGCTAGGAAGTGCAATTACGCCATTTTGTGTAAGCAGTCCTCTGGCAATTCCAAGGCCAGTCCCTGCTCCAATAATTGCAATTACGCCACTACTAGGCCTCTTCCCCTGCAGTGGTTGAATTTCTTTTTGTTGATCGGCATTGAGGAAAGGCAATGCGTAGATTAGCCCGCAAAAGTCATTTACTAATTCAAGATTAATAAGGCCAACTGCATCGCAAATTTTATTCGCATTTAATTCCCAGCCAAGATTTGTTATTTGACAACAACCATTTACAACTGGTCCCGCTACTGCCAGGCAGCCACTCTTAGGAGGATCAATTCCATTTGGGAGATTCGCAAAAAAATGTTGGACCATTTGCTCTAAACATTTCCATTCTGCTGAGATATATTTTTGTTGATGGAGTTTTCGTAGGGCTCCATCCCAGCTGAAAACAGCTAAAAGGGTTTTGGTCCCTCCTAAGTCTCCTGCAAGAAATTTCATGATTTACTCACTTCGAAGCCATTTAAAGCAAAAGTCCCTCAAGATGGAATTCAAATAATAAATTTGAAAGTGCTTAATACAGGAAAGTATTACTTGAAAAAATCTAAAGGGAAAGGCCCCCAAGTCTCAAAATTTTTACCTGAATCATTACTCTGGCCTGCCAATAGAATTCCTTTGCCTAACCCATGCTCTATTCTGATAGATACATCTCCACTTTGTTGATTTGCCTTAAGGAATACAGGTCCCTTTTTATTAGGAGACTTGATCTTTCTCATTTGCACCCATGCAAAATAAGCTTCAATTTTCCGTAAACTAAGAATAGCCTCCTCTTCCGAATCTGCCATTATTCCAATTGTAAACCATTCGGCTTGCTTCATTGCATGTTCAAGTTCTTTAAGAATACTTGAAGCTTGTTTTGAATCAATTGTCGGTGCAGAACGGAATTGATTTAAATCATTTAGGCATTTGACTGACAATTGATTCACTTTTGATACTTTGTGCGGACTTGATTTTATAACAAATAAGCACTAACTCTATTAATCCAAGGGAAATGTGTACTTATTACTCCTTAACCGTGAGTTTCCCTAGTTGCGCAATTGAATGATCTAAGAGAAATTTGAAAGCCTGTAATTCCATGCATCCTAGGTCTTCCCCCTCTCTACTGCGAATAGAAAGAGTTTTGTTTTCTTCTTCTTTGTCTCCAATGATGACTAGAAAAGGTACTTTTTGTATAGTATGCTCTCGAATTTTAAGGCCAATCTTTTCATTCCTAATATCTAATTCAGCTCTATAACCATTCCTATTTAAGTCTTTATAAATTTCTTCGCAAGTCTTGATATTCCTATCTGTTATACACATAACTACAGTTTGTACTGGAGATAACCATATTGGGAATAGACCTGCATAGTGTTCTATAAGAATACCTATAAAACGTTCGAAAGAGCCTAAAATTGCTCTGTGAAGCATCACAGGATTTTTCCTTTCATTATCTTCACTAATGTATGTTGCATTAAGCCTTTCTGGCATAGAGAAATCAACTTGTATAGTTCCACACTGCCAAATTCTTCCTAGGCAATCTTTTAGAGAAAATTCTATTTTAGGACCATAGAAGGCACCTTCACCTGGCAGTAAATCCCATTTAAGATTTTTAGCATCTAATGCTTCTTGCAGTGCTTTTTCTGATTTGTCCCAGATATCATCACTCCCCACCCGTTTTTCTGGCCTGGTTGAGAGTTTTATAAGGATAGATTCAAATCCAAATGTTTTATATACTTCAAAAACAAGGTCGATGAAATCAGAAACTTCTGATTGAATTTGTGCCTCAGTGCAAAAGATGTGCGCATCATCCTGAACAAAATTACGCACTCGCATTAATCCATGCAATGAGCCAGAGGGCTCATTGCGATGACAAGAACCAAATTCTGCGAGTCTTATAGGTAAGTCCCTATAGCTCTTAAGCCCCTGGTTGAATACCTGCACATGGCAGGGACAATTCATAGGCTTAATTGCATATTCCCTATTTTCGGATTTAGTTGTGAACATATCATCTTTGAATTTTCCCCAATGACCAGACATCTCCCAAAGAGTTCGATCAACAGCCTGAGGAGTCCTTATCTCTTTGTATCCATTAGTTGTCAAGACTTTGCGGATATATTGCTCTAAAACTTGATAGATAACCCAACCTTTAGGGTGCCAGAATACCATTCCAGGGGCTTCTTCTTGAGTATGAAATAGAGATAGATTCTTGCCTAGTCTTCTGTGATCTCTTTTCTCTGCTTCTTCTATCCTTTTGATATATGTTTTTAGTTCTTTAGTGTTACTCCAAGCGGTACCATATATTCTTTGTAGCATCTCATTCTTAGAATCACCTCTCCAATACGCACCGGCTACTTTCATTAATTTAAATATTCGCAAATGCCTTGTATTAGGAACATGTGGACCTCTGCACATATCTATATATTCCTCATGCCTATATAATTTTATTTCCTCACCTTCGGGTATATCTTCAATAATCTTCAACTTGTAATCTTCTTTCCTCTCGATGAATGTTTTACGTGCATCTTGGCTGGTAACAACGTCTACAACTACATCGTAATCATGCTTAATTAGCTCTTTCATTCGAGCTTCTATTTTCTCTAAATCCTCAGGGCTAAATGTTTTATTGTATGAAATATCATAGTAAAATCCATCTTCAATTACTGGCCCTATGGCCATCTTTGCTTCAGGGTATAATTGCTTGACGGCGTGACCGATCAGATGCGCAAATGAGTGCCGTATAATTTCAATACCTTCTTTGTCTCTTGCTGTAATAATACTTACCTCTGCATCATTCTTTACTTTCATGCATGTATCTATAAGTACTCCATTAACTTTGCCTGCTACAGCCGCCTTGGCTAAGTTAGGACTAATACTTTCGGCTATTTGCATAATAGTGATTGGGTTGTTAAATACTTTTTGATTTCCGTCTGGAAGTGTAATGATTGTCATGGTTAATTCTTCTCCTAAATGTGTTTTGCAGGTTGAATGATTAGATTTTTTTTAGTAGGCCTACAGCAGCCTTTATTCTATCTAATGTAGATTGTGCGACTTCTTCAGCAGTTGCTCTGCCATCGGCTAAAACTTGATTTAATTCTTCTGGCTTTTGGATCAGCTCTTTGTAACGATTTTGAATTGGCTCTAGAGCCGCGATAGTGGCATCAGTTAACAATGGCTTGAAAGTTCCCCATCCCATTTCAGAACATTTTTCGGCGGCGGTTTTCTTATCTATTCCACTCATCAGGGAGAAGAGGCTTAGCAAGTTTTCTGCTTCAGGTCTGCTTGGGTTATCAAATTCCAATCCAATCTTTGGATCTGTTTTTGCACGTTTGATTTTCTTTTTGATCAAATCTGGAGGATCTAATAGCGCAATTCTACTGCCTTCATTGGGGTCACTCTTACTCATTTTGTTTCGACCATTTGAAAGACTCATAACTTTTGCACCTTCTTTAATTATTAAAGGCTCAGGTACTTTTAATAATGGCTTATCTAAAACACCAAATTTTGAATTTATACGTTGTTGAGCTATATCCCTTGCAAGTTCTAAGTGTTGTTTCTGATCTTCTCCAACAGGAACAAGGTCAGCATCATAAAGAAGGATATCAGCTGCCATTAGCACTGGGTAATCAAGTAATCCCACTGATACATTGTCGCCATGCTTGATTGCTTTTTCTTTAAATTGGATCATTCGTTCCATCCAATTCAAAGGAGTTACACAGTTAAGAAGCCAGCAGAGCTCACTATGCGCTGCAATATGACTCTGTATAAAAATTGACGATATCTTGGGATCTATTCCGCAAGCCATGTATTGGGCGGCGGTAGACAAGGTATTTTCAGCAAGGGTAGCTGGATCGTGCGGAACAGTTATTGCGTGGAGATCAACTACGCAAAAAAATGTCTCATGAGTTTTTTGTAGTTCCACCCAATTCCTAATTGCACCTAGCCAGTTGCCTAGATGAAGGGCTCCTGTTGGTTGTACACCTGATAGGACTCGCTTGCGAGGCACTGATTAGTTCTCACTGGAAATGTTTTTTGTTTGCCCATCATCACCTGAAGTGCTATTTGCTTCTTCTGTGGATGTGGTTGGCATTTCTTCTGTCTCTGGGCTTTTGTTTAGATCTTGCTCTGATGAATCTCCAGCAACGTCGTCATTTAGACCCTCAACTGATTGGTCAGACTCTGTAGGAGATGGTTGAGGCTTTTCAGGACGTGCAAAGGGGTTTGGTTTGGGGGTCCCTCTACCAGATCCTTGCCTGTCTCCATCAAAACGATTTTTTCTGAAGCCAGGTCCTCCTCCTTCTTCCTTTCGGTTCCCACCGCGAGGTGCCTGAGATCGATGTTGGACAACTAACTCGTCAAGTTTTCCTTCTTCAAGCATCTGCCCAAGGGTGCGCAATGCAAATCCAAGAACAGCAACAGTTGATCGAAGATTAAAGGCCTCTTGTAATGAACGTGCAGAACGCATTTCATTGTCGCTAAGACGAATTCGAAAACCTCCTGTATCTCTGTTCCCATGGCCCCTTCCGCCGCGGGAACCACCTCGGCCTCCATCTCTGGAACCATCGATACTTCTACCGTTCTGTTGAGGCTCGCTGTGGGAATCACTCATGGCCTTCGCCTAGTACCACGGGCAAGTGTGACGCATTCTGGGGGGCCTGGCGATGGATTGGGGGTATTCCTTCAGCAGATTCACATCGCTAGAGAGTCAAGCGCATATCAAACTCATGATGTGTATACATGAATTTCGAGAAGGGGTTTGCTTCAGATGCTTGTATTTACAGGCATTTAGGAGGGGATAATTTGCCTTTATTCTTAATTGAGCTAAGAAGAACTAATACGAACTGATCAATTGAACATTTTGAAGAGGCAATCTATTCCAATAGCTTTTCCAGGAGTACTTTTGGGCAAAATCGGATTTGTTCTTGTGTCCCTGCTAATAGGTCAGTGGGCATTGAGTGAATTAACTCATTTCTCAGGAGGTGGACTTGGGCTTATTGCAATTGGTTGTGGGATTTGGTGGTTAATAAAACCTGTAAGGAAAGGATTTGACGCTCCTTCGACAGTTGAAGGATGGGTAAGCCGATGCAAAGAAGTTCTTGATCAGTTTGAAGTTTTAGAAGATGGTGCTCCTCTTTCTCTGGATCTAAAAGAACAACGACTTAATGAGCTTGCTCAAATCCTTGATAGGTCTGATCCTCAAATGGTTGGTCTGATTAGTTCATTTGGAGTTGAACTTCCAAATGAACTTCAGATTAAATCAGCTCTTCAAGCTGCCAACCCATTAAAACTTTGTCGACCAACTCCTTTGCCTTTGTCAGAAGACTCATGGATTTGGCCACCCACTTTTTATGAGCCTGACTTAATTATTTATGGTCTATCACTTCCTTTACGAGCTGCTGATCTCCTTTGGCTTGAGCAGGTTCCTGAAGATCAACCTTCCTGGATCATGGTTTTATGGCCAGATTTAAATACTTGGACAGCTGAACTCAAAACTCTTCAAGCTCAATTGCCTGTTCGTTGGAATGAAAGAGTCATTCTTTGGTCTGATGATCAAGAGAAAAATGGGTTGATGATGAGTTCTGTGCGCTCAGTTTTGGAGCAACCTTCCAAAAATATTGAGGTCACTCGTCAAAGACTATTAGCAAGACTCCATAGCTCTTGGCAGGCGGATTTGGAGCAGGTACGAAGAAAAAAGTTTCGAGATCTACAAAAAAGAACCCAATGGGTTGTTGCAGGAGCAGTTTTTGCTTCTCCAGTCCCGTCTACTGACTTGTTGGCAGTAGCGGTGGTTAATGGATTAATGATTAAGGAGATGGCAAAAATATGGTCTTGTTCTTGGAAAGTTGAGGTTTTAGAAGTTGTTGCTAAACAGCTTGTTGCAGCAGCTCTTGCTCAGGGTGTTGTCGAGTGGAGTGGACAAGCTCTTCTTGGGTTGGCAAAACTTCATGGAGGTAGCTGGCTTGCAGCAGGTGCCTTGCAAGCGCTTAGTGCTGCTTATCTAACTCGAGTGGTTGGAAGATCTATGTCTGATTGGATGGCCTTGAATAATGGTGTCAGTCAGCCTGATTTGGAGGCATTGAAAACTCATGCATCTGAACTTGTGGCTAAGGCAGCTGAGCAAGAAAGAGTTGATTGGAGTGGGTTCACAAAACAGGCAACCGAATGGCTTCAAAAAACTGCTTTAGATAAAAGAGGTCAGAGTCTGACGCTTGAGGTCTAATGAGATGTGAGAATAAAAAATCATTCTCCATTCATTAGCAATTTTTGAGAGGTATCGTCTCTTCTTAATCAGAAAAAAATTTGTTTAAGTCTTTAATAAAGGCTTGATTTACCCACCAAATAATTCGGATGATACTTAATGAATTTTTCTATGGCCCCCTCGCCTTGTTAAGGCTTCCATCCCTAAAGCGTTCGCGCGCTATTAGACGCATATTTGCTGTTGCACTAGCCACTTCCTGCTTCAACCTGCTAGGAGCTTGTTCCTCTTCATCGAATTCTGCTAAGGATTTTTCGTCAACTGGTAAGCCTTTGGTGCTTACAACTTTCACTGTATTGGCAGATATGGCAAAGAACGTTGCTGGAGATCGCCTGATAGTAAATTCAATTACAAAACAAGGTGCAGAAATTCATGGTTATCAGCCGACACCTAGCGATCTAGTTAAAGCTTCTAGGGCTGACCTAATTATTGAGAATGGCTTTGGCTTAGAGCTTTGGGCAAGAAAATTCATTTCTGCTGCTGGTGATGTACCTACTGTTGTATTAAGTGAGGGTATGAAACCTCTATTTATTGGAAGTGATGCTTATGCAGGGAAGCCAAACCCACACGCCTGGATGTCGCCCAAAAGGGCTATGCACTACGTGGATCGAATTGTTCAGGCTTTCGTAAGGCTTGATCCACTTGGAAAAGAAACTTTTGTAAAGAATGGACTTAATTACAAAAATAAACTTAAAGAACTGGACGTGGAGTTAAGAACATCACTGTCTTCAATTCCCAAGAGCAAAAGGATTTTAGTTACTTGTGAAGGGGCCTTTACTTACTTGGCTAAGGATTACGGCATGGCTGAAGCCTATTTGTGGCCAGTAAATGCTGAAAGTCAAGTGACACCAAGGCGAATGCTCAAGTTAATTGAGACTATTAAGGAGCGTAATGTCCCAACGATTTTTTGTGAAAGCACAGTTAGTCCAAAAGCTCAGCTTGAGGTGGCAAAATCAAGCGGCGCAAGATTTGGAGGGAACTTCTTTGTGGATTCCCTTTCGAAGGCCGATGGACCTGCCCCTACCTTGTTGGACTTGCAGCGGCACAATGTTCGATTGATTCTTCAAGGACTTATTCCTTAGGTGGTGATGAGGTATTGATGGATGCATTAAATCCACAACTTGGAAATGGGACCTACCGAATAGAGGCTGATCAAGTGTGCGTTGACTACAACGGAACTGTGGCCCTGTTCGATGCAAGTCTTCGGCTTAAAGGAGGATGTATATGTGGCCTCGTCGGGATGAATGGTGCTGGGAAGTCAACTTTTTTTAAAGCTCTGATGGGGTTCGTTCGCCCATCAAGGGGCAATATTCGTATAAATGGCCTTGAAGTTCATAAAGCACAGCGAGATCAAGCCGTGGCTTATGTACCTCAAAACGAAGGAATTGATTGCTCATTTCCAGTAAGAGTTTGGGATGTAGTCATGATGGGTAGATATGGTTCTATGAATCTGCTGAGAATCCCAAGGGAGTCAGACAGAAAAGCTGTTTGGCATGCATTAGAAAGAGTAGAGCTTATTGAATATCGCAAAAGACCTATAGGTGAATTGTCAGGTGGACAACGAAAACGAGCATTTCTTGCTCGTGCAATTGCACAAAGAGCATCTGTTCTTCTTTTAGACGAGCCATTCTCTGGAGTTGATGTTCGGACTGAAAAATTAATGTCTGAGTTGTTTATTCAATTTAAGAATGAGGGCCGCACGATTCTTATTTCTACACATGATCTAAGCCATGTTCGGGACTTTTGTGACTTAGTTGTTCTTATTAATAAGACAGTACTTGCATATGGTGAGACCTCAAAAATCTTTACAACTGAGAACCTCACAATGACTTTTGGAGGTATGCCTCCTGACTTGCTCTCTGGACAGACTCCTCCAGAGGAATTTAGTACATGATTCATATATTTACTTCCATAACTCCTGCCTCTTGGCTTATAGAACCATTGAGTCATGATTTCATGAGAAGAGCATTGATGGTAAGCGCACTTGTTGGAGCTGTTTGCGGTCTGCTCTCTTGTTTTATGACCCTTAAGGGATGGGCATTGATGGGTGATGCCGTCTCACATGCCGTAATGCCAGGAGTTGTGGTTGCTTATGCACTTGGATTGCCTTTCTCTATTGGGGCTTTTGTTTTTGGGGTGGGATCTGTTGCTTTAATTGGATTCATAAAACAGAAGTCAAGAGTTAAAGAAGATACGGTGATCGGTCTTGTTTTTACTGGCTTTTTTGCACTTGGGCTTGTTCTTGTCTCAAAGATTAAGAGTAATATTGATTTGATGCATATTCTGTTTGGTAGTCCGCTAGGGACCTCATTGTCAGATATACATCAAACTATAACCATATCTGCGATTGTTGTAATTACGTTGCTTATTTTTCGTAGGGATTTGATGCTCTATTGCTTTGACCCTACTCATGCAAGATCTATAGGAATTAATACAGGTTTATTGCACTACTTGCTCTTGTCTATGTTGTCTTTGGCGGCAGTAGCTGGTCTGCAGACGGTTGGAATTATTCTTGTTGTTTCGATGTTAATTACTCCAGGTGCAACCGCATATCTACTTACAGATCGCTTTGATAGAATGAATATACTGGCTGTAACTAGTAGCGCTATTTCAAGTATTGTTGGTGTATATATAAGCTATTGGTCAGATATCGAGACAGGAGGATCTATTGTACTTGTGCAAACATTAATTTTTCTCCTGGCATTTTTATTTGCCCCTAGATACGGCATCCTTAAGTTGCAGAACTCAATTAATCCATAGATGTGACTAATTCGAATGTAGAAAAAACCAATACAGACCTTTCCTCAGATCAGGCATGGCCATGGTGGCCCCTATTGCCTCTCTATCCATATGGGAGAAGGCGCACTCTTTTTAAAGAACTTATACGTGACCAAGTTTGGAGCCTTGAACAGTTGCAGGGCCTTTATTACGTGGCCGTTCCTGTTCGCTTAACAGTGGTAAAGGTTGATGGAGGGTTAATGCTCTTTAACCCTCTTCCACCTACAAGAGAGCTCCTTAGAGAATTAGATAATCTTCAAGAAAAACATGGACCTGTTCTAAGTATTGTCTTGCCAACTGCATCTGGCTTAGAACATAAAATTTCTCTACCAGCTTTAACTCGCTCGTTCCCAAAAGCAGAAGTTTGGGTTTGTCCTGGGCAGTGGAGTTTTCCAATCTCTTTACCCTTGTCTTGGTTAGGGATCCCTCGTAGGCGAACAAGGATTTTGCTCGAAGATGGAGTCCCTCATAAGGAGAGTTGCGAGTGGCTCCCACTTGGGCCGCTTGATATTGGGTTGGGACGTTTTCAGGAAGTGGCCTGTTTCCATACCAACTCGAAGTCTTTGCTAGTTACGGATGCATTGGTTGGCATCGAATCTCAGCCACCTGCTTTATTTGATTTGGACCCAACCCCATTGCTTTTTCATGCTCGTGAACGAGGAGATCAGCCTCTTGTTGATTCTGTTTCGGCTAGGAGAAAAGGTTGGGCTCGTTTGGTTTTGTTTGCATCTTTCCTCAAACCAGCGAACCTTTCTATCCCATCCATCCCAGAAATTTTGCGAAATTCCTTTAAGCCTGGCCTGAGAAATTCAAGATCCCACTTTGGCCTCTACCCTTTTTCCTGGCAAAAAGGCTGGGAGGATTCTGCTAAAGAGTTAATTGGAGAAAGAACTCCGTTATTGCAGGTTGCCCCGGTTCTTGAGAGGCTTGTTTTCCCAAGAGCTAAAGAGGTCTTAATTCAATGGTTTGACGAGTTGATCTCTATTAAAAGAATGAAATGGCTTATCTCTGCTCATCACAGTGCCCCAATTCGATTTACTCCTAATCAAGTAAGAGATTTAAAAAGTAAGCTTCTTAAGCGCCCTTGGGCTGACAGTAAAGGTAATTGGGGATTCCTTGATGGGGTAGACAAGAGACTTCTTAAAAGGGGAGTAGTGCCACAAGACCCATTGAAATCTTTCAGAGATTGAGATCTTCAGTATTTACTGCATTTGCTTCATCAGAAAAAAGTGACTCTTCAAGCTCTTTTCTTTGCTCCATTTGTCTCAGGAAATAACCAGTCATCATTGCTGAGGCAAGAAGACTTGCGAAGTTATCTCTACTTGCAGTTACCTTTACTTCAAATTGCTCGCCTGGCAGCATCCCAAGTAAGCCTTGGACGTTATGTCGAATAATGTCCTGAATGTCATTGCTGGCGGATTTAGCTACTCGTTGAAGTACATCAGGTGATTGATCCTGAAGATACTGAATTAACGCGTTGCCATCCTGCCCATCATTGCTATCTGTCGCAAGGAACTCCGGGTTGAACATCCCAGTGTGCTCTTCATCACGACATTGACCTTATCGCAGTAAGGTCTCAAGTCTCAAAATTTATAGGGGTGGGGAACCGAATAGGCCCAAATTTTTCCAGAGGCCAGTATCTCCAGATAGCTGTCCCTATTACGTTTTCAATTGGTAAAGCACCCCAAAGATGTGAATCAAGACTGTTGTTGCGGTTATCTCCAAGTACCCAGAGTGAATCCTTTGGCACTATTACGGAATCCATTTCGTACTTCATTGGAGATTGCAGCCATGATTCTTCAATTAATTTGCCATTTCGATATAAATAGCCGTTGTGAACTGCAATTTGGTCGCCAGGGAGACCAACTATCCTTTTGATTAATGCTGAATTGGCTTCATATCCAGCTTCTACAAGTGTTTTGGGTGGATGAAAGACAACCACACTTTGAGTGGAGAGTTGCCTTCCTTCTTTTCTAGTTATTCGAGGACGAAGTTTTTCTACCAGAATTCTGTCTTGAATTTCGAGAGTTGGAAGCATGGAGCCAGAGGGAATCCATCGTGGTTCAATGACTTGCCATCGCAAGAGGAGAGCTAGTAGGGCCCATACAAGGAATGCACGCCAGCTTGATTCTTTAGGCGGTTTAGGAGTGGAAGTTGAAGGAGACATGAAAATAGCTTGTCACTATCTTTTCTAAAGGTCGGTACTGTCCGAAGATCGTATGAGTTCAGTTTTAGCCCCTGTCATTAGCACGCACTAATCTTTTTGTTTGCTTGAAGCTTTTAGAGGCCTTTTATTCAAAGGGCCTAGAGCACATTGTGCTGTGTCCAGGAAGCCGATCAGGCCCTCTTGCAATTGCTGCAGGCGAATTGTCAGTGTCCCATCGATTGACTCTGCATACGGCTATCGACGAACGTTCTGCAGCTTTTTTGGCACTGGGAATAAGTACATCGACAGGAATGGCTAGCGCTGTAATCACAACTTCTGGAAGTGCAGTCGCAAATCTCCTTCCAGCAGCAATAGAAGCTGATCGATCTTGTCAACCTATTTTATTTCTGACAGCTGATCGTCCTTTAAGACTTAAGGAATGTGGATCAAACCAGACAGTTAACCAAGAAGATTTTTTAAGTCCTGTTTGCAGATTTTTTGCACAAGGTCCATTAGAAGGGGCTCATCTTTTTTGTTCAGACTCATTAAATCTCTTTGTTGAGAATGCATGGAGAAGTGCGCATGTATTTCCTGGTCCAGTTCATTTAAACCTTCCTTTAGAAGAGCCTTTGCATGCAAGTTTGAGTGATAAAGAGCAAATTTTGTCTGGTTGGGTGTCCAACACTTTTATGCATGAAAAGTCTGAGAGGGTTCAAACGAAGCTTCTAAATACTGAGCCATCTAAGGAATTGCTAGAACTCGACCCTTCTCTTCCAGGAGTAGTTATTGCGGGACCATGGAGAGGGTCTTCTGCAAATTTAGTTGCTTTTCAGCAAGCTCTTCGTAAATGGCAGGCTCTAAGTGGGTGGCCAATTCTTGCTGACCCTTTGGCTGGTGTCCCTAATGATCAGCCGGGTTTAATTCGTAATTGGGAGCTTCTTTTGCCTGAAGGGCTCCCTATTCCGTTGGATGGGATTCAGGTTTTGCGTTTAGGTCCTATGTCCACCAGCCGCAATTTGGAAGTTTGGTTGAGAACTTTTCCTCAAAGCCAATTGCTTGTCACTGAAGGGGACTTGAGAAGACTTGATCCTTTGGGAGTTGCTTTGCAATGGAGTGAGGGTTTTGTCGCTTGGCTTCAACATCGATTGGGGAGAATGCCCCCCCCAATTGCATCTTCAAATCAAAAAGGTAAGGCTCTTTTTAAGTCATGGCTTCTTGTTGATCGGCTTGCTGAAGGATGGTTGGATCAGAAATTGCCCTTGAGGGGTTCTATCTCTGAGCCTGCTTTGGCGCATTGGTTACCGCGTTTATTACCTGAAGGATTACCAGTGATGCTTGCAGCAAGTAGTCCTATTAGAGATTGGCTCTCTTTTGGCGGCGGCGGCGGGGGGCGTTTTAGAAGATGTTTTGGATTTAGGGGAGCATCAGGTATCGATGGCACTCTCTCTTTAGCCATGGGGTTGGCAATGACTCTTGGCCAGACGTTATTGGTTAGCGGTGATTTGGCACTGCTTCATGACAGTAATGGTTGGTTACTGGCTAATCCATCGCGTCCTCCTCTTGTGGTTTTGTTAATTGATAATGGTGGAGGTGGAATCTTTAAACAGCTAAAGATAGATACAGTTTCCAATGGAAAGATAGATCAGCTTTTTTCAATGCCTCAGAATGTTGATCAGTTAGCACTTGCTGATGCTCATGGGATTCCATCTCGACAAGTTTCTTGTTTAGAGGATTTGGAGAGTTCCCTTGAGTGGAGCCTTGCTCAATTTGGGCCCGTTCTTCTTCGTGTTTGCACTGATTCGAAGAATGACTCGTATCTTCGTAATGAGTTAAGGGTTGAATTGGCTAAGTATATTCAGTCGATTAACCAAAAACATTTATCTGAATGAATTACACCAATGCCTAATGATTCTTTTCTCGGTTATGAAAGCAAAAGGCAAGTATTGCCTGGGCAAAGTAATGTTTCTTGGGAAAGTTGGGGTGATTACAAAGATATTCTTCTTGACAGATGTCCTGAAGGAATTGCAAGAGTTGCAATTAACCGTCCTCACAAGCGCAATGCTTTCAGACCAAGAACTGTCTCCGAACTTTGTGATGCTTTTACCAAAATTCGCGATGACAAAAAGCTAGGAGTTGTTCTATTTACTGGAGTCGGACCATCTGATGATGGGGCATATGCTTTCTGTGCTGGTGGGGATCAAAGCGTTCGAGGTGAAGGAGGATATCTGGATGAAGAAGGCTTGCCTCGATTAAATGTCCTTGATTTGCAGCGAATTATTCGAAGTCTGCCAAAGGTTGTCATCGCACTTGTTGCTGGTTATGCCATAGGTGGTGGCCAAGTTCTTCATTTGCTTTGTGATTTGAGTTTAGCCGCAGAAAATGCTGTTTTCGGTCAGACGGGACCCAAGGTTGGAAGCTTTGATGGAGGCTTCGGTTCAGGCTATTTGGCCAGAGTCGTAGGGCAGAGGAAAGCTAGAGAGATTTGGTTCCTTTGTAGACAATATGGGGCTGATGAGGCTTTAAAAATGGGGCTTGTTAATGCTGTTACTTCTCTAGAAGCACTTGAGAGTGAGGGTGTTCGTTGGGCTTTGGAAGTGATGCAACACAGCCCTACAGCTATTCGATGCTTGAAAGCTGCATTTAATGCTGAAACTGATGGAATGGCTGGAATTCAGGAATTAGCCGGGCAAGCCACCCATCTTTTTTATCGAACGGATGAGGCACATGAAGGGCGAAAAGCTTTTTTGGACAAGCGCCCACCTGATTTTTCAGAATCAGGTTGGCTTCCTTAACACCATTAAGTCCCTGCTCAACTTAGAGTCGCGCCTCCATCGAATTAATTGAAATGCGCGTGCTGTTTGCTGCTGCCGAATGCGCGCCGATGGTGAAGGTCGGCGGAATGGGAGATGTTGTCGGGTCATTGCCCCCTGCATTGGCCAAGCTTGGTCATGATGTCAGGCTGATTATTCCTGGATATAGCAAGCTTTGGACCTCGCTTGATATATCAGAAGAGCCGATTTTTAAGGCCCAGACAATGGGCTCAGACTTTGCTATTTACGAAACAAAACACCCTTTAAATGGTCTGCCTTTGTATCTAGTTGGACACCCTGTATTTGATCCGGAAAGGATTTATGGCGGTGATGATGAAGATTGGCGATTTACTTTTTTTGCAAGTGCTACAGCAGAATTCGCCTGGAATGGCTGGAAACCTCAGGTACTCCATTGTCATGATTGGCATACTGGAATGATCCCTGTATGGATGCATCAGGATCCTGATATCAGCACCGTTTTTACAATCCACAATCTTAAGTATCAAGGACCATGGAGATGGAAACTTGATCGCATGACGTGGTGCCCCTGGTACATGCATGGTGATCACACCATGGCTGCTGCAATGCTGTATGCCGACAGAGTGAATGCTGTCTCTCCTACTTATGCACGTGAAATTTGTACGGCTGAATATGGTGAGAATCTTGATGGATTACTTAATTACATTTCAGGTAAACTGCGTGGGATTCTTAATGGAATTGATCTAGAGGATTGGAATCCGGCCACAGATAAATCATTACCCGTAAACTTTAGTAGTGATGATCTTTCAGGTCGTGTTGCAAATAAGCGAGTCCTTCAGGAGGAAATGGGATTAGAAGTGAACCCTGATAAATATTTATTGGGAATGGTCAGTAGACTTGTTGACCAGAAAGGAATAGATCTACTCCTTCAAGTAGCCAAGCGTCTATTTGCTTATACCGATTCCCAAATTGTTGTTTTAGGCACTGGTGAACGAGGTTTGGAATCTGCACTTTGGCAACTTGCCATGGAACATCCAGGACGCTTTGCTGTTTATCTAACTTATGACGATGATTTGTCTCGTTTGATATATGGAGGTAGTGATGCATTCCTCATGCCTAGTCGATTTGAGCCTTGTGGCATTAGTCAACTACTCGCCATGCGATATGGCTCGGTCCCGGTCGTCAGAAATGTAGGTGGACTTGTTGACACAGTAACCCCTCATAATCCTATCGAAGAAGTTGGAACAGGCTTCTGCTTTGACCGCTTTGAACCTATTGACTTCTATACAGCTTTGGTTCGTTCGTGGGAGGCTTTTCGTCATAGAGATAGTTGGCGTAAGTTGCAGCTAAGGGCTATGACGGAGACTTATGGTTGGGATAGGTCTGCAGTTGACTATGAATTGATGTACAAGGACGTTTGTGGCGTTAAAGAGCCTTCCCCTGATGCTGCAGTAGTTGAGCAGCTTTCTGTTGGTCAAGATGCAGATCCCTCCTTGCAGAGTAAGGCTGGCTTGACGCGCAAATTATGATTTTTTTAGACTATCTCTTTTGAATGTTGTAGTGAACATTTCATGCTCATTTGGCTTATTCAATAATCCTAAAAAGATTTGCTAGTGAAATGTGCGGTTTTCTCTGTGATTCAATCTGATGGCTGTAAACCTTGCACAACTTAACGAGTTATGGGGTGATCCTATCAACGCTTACCCTCCAGATATGGTCAGCTCCATAGGTCCTGTCTGTACAGATAGCAGAAGTCTTCAACAAGGTGACTTTTTTGTCCCTTTGAAAGGAGAGTATTTTGATGGGCATGCTTTTCTTGATGACGCTTTTAAGCTAGGAGCTCAGGCAGCAGTTGTTTCAAGTAAATCTGAGTTTAAAGTTCCCCAAGGCCTTCTTCATTGGATTGTTGAGGACACTCTTCAGGCCTATCAACAGTTGGGATTATTTAATAGATATGCCTTGGATATTCCTGTTGTTGCCATAACAGGTTCTGTTGGTAAGACAACAACAAGAGAGCTTATACGTGCAGCATTGTCATCTCTTGGTGAGATCTTGTCGACTAAGGGAAATAACAATAATGATGTTGGAGTTCCTTTTACTTTGTTGCAAGGACAATCAGAACATTCTGCTGCGGTTGTTGAAATGGGAATGCGTGGCTTAGGAGAAATTAAACGACTCTCGTGTTGTACTGAGCCAGATATAGCGGTAATTACAAATATTGGCAGTGCACATTTGGGTCGCCTAGGTAGTCGTTCTCAAATAGCAAATGCTAAATGTGAAATAACGTCCTGTCTAAGGTCTAATGGTGTTGTTGTTATCCCAGCTGGTGATCCGCTTTTAGAACAAGCTTTGGAACAAAAATGGAAAGGGCGTGTGATACGGGTGGCTATCAATAGTGAATCTTCTTTGCCCCTGCCAATTTATGATAATGATGATGCTAAGACTGTTCTCCCAAGTCCAGATCTTGTTGGGATCGTAGATCTTCAAAATCGTTTGCTTGAGATTGAAGGCAAGACATTGTGTCTTCCCTTAGAAGGAAGGCACAATGCAATCAACTTTATGATTGCGATTGCAGTAGCTAGAGAGTTGAATGTATCACTTGAATCGCTTGAAAAATTGCATGTAGACATTCCTTCTGGACGTAATAGGCGTCTTGATTTTGGTAGCCTCACTGTATTTGATGAGACTTACAATTCTTCTCCTGAAGCAGTTTTTGCAGCATTGGATCTGTTGGTAAGTCAGCCGGGCCGTCACTTTGCTGTCCTAGGCACCATGTTGGAGTTGGGTGATCTGAGTGTTGACTTACATCGTCAAGTAGGTGAAAGAGTGCTTGACCTCAACTTGGATGGATTAGTTGTTGTTGCAAACGGTGCCGAGGCAAATGCGATGTTGGCTGCCGCCAAGGGTTTGCCTCGTCTTGCAGTTGTTTCTAAGCCAAACAAAGTTATGGACCACTTGCATCGCTGGCTAATGCCAGGGGATACTCTTCTTCTAAAGGCTAGTCGAGATATTGCCCTTGAGCAGTTGATACCTTTGTTGCCCAGGCTTTAATTCGTTGTGTCTTTTTAGACAGACCATCCTTTTTTTATTAATTGCTTCGCCCGCCCAAGTGCTAGTGAGCCATCAGGGACATTTTTTGTGAGAGTTGAACCCGCGCCTACGGTTACTCTTGAACCAAGAACAATTGGTGCTACTAAAACTGAATTAGCTCCAGTCTTGGTGTAATCACCTACAACAGTTAGGTGCTTTCTTGTGCCGTCAAAGTTAGCAGTTATCGTCCCTGCTCCCACGTTGACCTTCTTACCAAGCTCAGCGTCCCCGATGTAACTAAGGTGGCTTACTTTGCTCCCTTCACCAACATAGCTTTGTTTAATCTCTACAAAATTCCCGATCCTGCAATTATTTTGGAGGACTGCCTTTGGACGTAAATGTGCATATGGCCCTATTACTACATTGTTACCTACCTTGGCTCCGTTTATTACTGAGTAGATGATACGTACGTCTGTTCCAAGCTCCGCATCTTCTAGAAGGGTTCCTGGCCCTATTCTGCACCTATCAGCGATTTGACAGTTCCCACGTAGATGTGTCTGAGGCTCAATAACAATATCTTTGCCGAAAATACAGTTTTCACTCAAAGTGCAGCTTGAAGGGTCAATAAAAGTAACTCCTTCTTTCATCCAATGTTCTCGTAGCCGTTGTTGCAGGACCTCCTCACATTTTGCCATTTGACTTCGATCATTAATACCTAATACCTCCCCAGGATCGTTGACTTCAATATGCATGGCGACTTTTAATAGACTTATTGTATCTGTTAAGTAAATTTCTTTTTGTGAATTATTGGTGGACAGCTTCGGGAGCACAGATGCTAACTGCTTCCAATCGAAGCAATAAATACCTGAATTTGTAAGTGTGTTGGTGCGTTGCTCTTCTGTGCAATCTTTATCCTCCACGATTGCTTCTACGAAACCTTGTTTATTTGCAAAAACTCTTCCATAACCCATGGGATTTGAGAGCCTCGTCGTTAGGAAAGTTACCCCTGAATTGTTAGAACGATGAGCTTGAACAAGTCTCTCGATTGTTCTTGAACGCAGTAGAGGGACATCGCCATTAAGGACTAGAAGTTCTCCTTGAAAGTCATGAAGGGTTGGAATTATCTGTTGAATCGCATGCCCAGTACCATTCTGAGGATCTTGCAGTACAAACTCCAGCCCATGAATATGGCTTAGGGCGTTTTCCACGCGCGTTGCTTGGTGCCCAACTATTACCAGGCGACGTTGTGGTTCTAATTGATTGCAGTTGGCTAGTACTCTTTCGAGCAAGCTAATGCCTGAAAGTGGTTGTAGGACTTTTGGGAGGGCACTCTTCATACGAGTGCCCTTCCCAGCAGCCAATATGGCGACGGCGAGCATGGGGAAGTTGGTTGATCGGGCGGAATCTACAGGCTTTAGTTTGACTGTTCTCCTCCCCAACGTCTAAACCAGTCATTAGTACTTTCTAATTTGCATTGTTCTTGTTCTTTCTGTCGGCGAGCCAAAATTTGTTTAGAAGTATCTTTACCACTTGGATCTCTGTATGGAATTGCAGCTCGAGTAAGTAAATGTTCTTCTTCCTTGATGCTTAAAGGCTTCCAATTAGGACCTTTTAGAGGGATGTTCCAGTTAGTGCTTGGACGGATTGCCAAAGTCCCTGCACTCCAGTCTTTTTCTGATTTTGGTTCAGGTATTAGAGAACTCAATTGAAGCCCAGCTCTCATGAGGCTTTTTCTGACAGCAGCAGCACGGCAATAAGTCATTAGCCGACCTCCTGGCATGAGTTTGTTTGCTATGTAATTTAGGAATTCTTCACTCCAAAGTTCTGGACAGTGACTTGGAGAGAAAGCATCAAAAAGAATCAAATCGAAAGTTAGATCTTCAGGGATTAATTTAATCTTTTGTCTTGCATCTCCCCAAAGCATTGTGCCTTTGCTGTTCTCTCTTTCCCACGCATTCGATTTTAAGATTGATTCTAGGATCTCTAAAACTGAGGAAGACCAGATGGACTTGAATTTTTGGGAATTAAGTGCAAGTTTTAATGGTCTACGATCTATTTCTAGACCCCACCATTCAAGTCCTATAGAAGTACTTATAAGTGCTTCTATTAGGCAGGCCGAGTTGTAGCCAAGCCCTAGGCAAACATCGAGTACTTTGATTTGTTTTCTTGCTTCAAAACGTTCAATTTGGGATGGAAATAGGAACTTTTTCTTGGCTTCTGTTATCGCCCCTATTGAGCTATGGAATGCTTCTTGGAAGTGGCTACTTTTTAGGCTATAGCTACCGTCTTCGGTCTCAAAAACAGATAGTTCACCTAAAGGGCTTGAATCAAAATTTGTTTTAGTTGCGGAGTCTTTCAAGATCTTCCCAAAAGTTGGGGTAAGAAACAGCTGCTGATTCGCTGCGGTCGAGCATTGAATTCCCTTCGGCTAATAAAGCTGCAACTGCAAGGCTCATTGCAACACGGTGATCAGTTTCACTATCTAAAGCAGTACCTCGAAGAATTTTGCCACCTTGGATGATCAAACCATCAGAACGCTCTTCGATATCGGCTCCCATTGCTTTTAGCTGCCTTGCCATGACGGCTAGCCGATCTGTCTCTTTTACTCTTAGCTCACTAGCGCCTGAGATTCGACTTTCACCTTCGCAGAAACAAGCCGCTACTGAAAGAATTGGGACTTCGTCAATCAGTCTTGGCATGATCTCTGCGTTGAGTGTGAATGGTTTAAGTCTCCCTGTTTGCCTAACTTTGATATCACCTACTGGTTCCCCTGCTACGTCTCTTTGGTTTAAAACTTCAATTTGAGCTTCCATTTGTTCCATTACCTCGAGAATTCCTGTTCGGGTTGGGTTTAGCCCAACGTTTTCAACTGTTATCTCAGAATGTGGTGTAATTGCTCCAGCCACTAGCCAGAAGGCTGCAGAGCTTATATCTCCTGGCACGACAACTTCTTGCCCTTTTAATGTTGATCCAGGTCGGATATTTATATGGCGACCCATTTCTCCGCCTATCTCAAGATTTGCACCAAATGCTCTAAGCATTCGCTCGCTATGGTCTCTGGAATGAGCTGGTTCAATAACAGTTGTTGTGCCTTCAGCTGTTAAGGCAGCCAAGATTATTGCTGATTTGACTTGAGCGCTAGCAACAGGTGTCCCGATCACTGCACCGTGAAGTTTTTGGCCAGTTACGGCAAGAGGGGCAAAGTTTCCATTTGACCTGCCTTGTAATTGTGCTCCCATTGTTTTGAGAGGTTGCCCTACTCGTTGCATTGGACGGTTACGAAGAGACTGATCTCCTGTAAGAACAAAATGTCGTCCTTGGCGTCCAACTAGTAATCCAAGCATGAGACGCATTGTTGTACCTGAATTGCCACACTGGAGAACTTCTTCTGGTTCTTGCAGCCCATCCAGACCAACTCCTTCTACTACAACAATTTGATCTTTAATGATGGGGCTGATCTTTACCCCCATAGAACGCAGGCAGCAAGCAGTGCTTATTGGATCTTCAGCAGGTAATAAGCCATGAATTGTGGTTGAACCTTCTGCGATAGATCCAAAGAGGAGAGCTCTGTGGGAAATCGATTTGTCACCAGGGACGCGAACTTTCCCACAAAGTCGACCTCCTGCTTGAAGTTCGCGTGCCGATGGTTTGATACTTGGCACGTTCAAAGAGGTTCGCTAAGGCTCTACAGATTTTATGCGCCTGAGCGATATCTGACCTTTTTAGAACTTTTTATTTGCTCTTTGGGCTAGTAGTTCATTCATAACGTATCCAAACAACTCCGGATCTGGTTCATTTGTCTTGATGTCATCTAGCCCAAGTTCATTCCACCGTGCATCGATTTTGGAATTTAGTTCTTCTGACCGACTAAGCGCCTCGCCCCATTCATGTTTTCTTTCTGGACCTATTTTGGTTGTGGCATCAATAGCAAGTCGACCTCCTAAACCAATGTGCTCACTAGCGAAATCAAGACTATCAAAAGGAGTATTTTCAATTACGAATAGATCTCTTTGAGGGTCAACTTGACTGGATATAACCCAAATTACCTCTCGAGGATTTCTAACATTGATATTCGAGTCAACAACAACAACAAATTTTGTGTAGGTAAATTGTGCTAGAGCACTCCAAAATGCCATTGCTGCTCTCTTGGCTTGCCCTGGAAACTTTTTGTCAATTGAAATCACTGCAAGCTTGTAACTTAGAGCTTCCATCGGAAGAAAGAAATCAATAATTTCTGGTACCTGTTGACGAAGGATCGGGGTATAAATTCTATTTAGAGCTATAGCAAGCATCGCCTCTTCCTTAGGGGGCCTTCCACTAAAGGTTGTTAGGAAGATTGGGTTATTCCGTTGAGTCATGCAATGAAAATGGATGACTGGGGAAGCTTCTACACCTCCATAGAAGCCCATGTGATCTCCAAAAGGACCATCGTTTAATTCTTCTCCTGGGGTAATAGTTCCTTCGAGAATTATTTCGCTATTACTAGGAACCATTAGATCGATTGTTTTACATCGCGTTAATCGAACACCTTCTCCGGCATAAAGCCCAGCGAATAGCCACTCGCTTAATTGTATTGGGATTGGAGTTGCGGCTGCCATTACTAAAAGTGGATGCACTCCTATAGCAACTGCAACTTCTAGCTTTCTTCCTAACTTTGCTGCCTTTCGTAGATGGTGAGCCCCACCTCGCACACTCAGCCAATGGACCGTCATGGCTTGAGGTGACTGCCGTTGAAGCCTGTAAACACCCACATTTGGAACTCCAGTTTCTGGATCTTTTGTAATTACCAATCCCAGGGTGATTACTCCACTTGCATCTCCTGGCCATGGACGAATTAACGGCAAGGTATCTAGATCTAAAGCTTCCCCATTGATTACTTTTTGATGACAAGGTGGTGTTAGGTCTGTGTCTGGACGGGCTTTAAGTAGATCCCAGAGAACACTTGCAAATCTCTTTGTTTCATTTAGATCTTTGGGTGGCCTTGGTTGTTGTAATAGAGCCAATCTTTCACCCAGATCTTCTAATTCTTCAGCTTTCTCTAGGCCCATACTCCATACAACTCTTTCCATCGTGCCCATCAGATTTATTGCTACTGGCATTTCTGATCCAATAACGTTCTCAAATAGGAGAGCAGGTCCGCCAACAGATAGCACTCGATCACTTATGGCAGCGAGTTCTAGATCTGGATTTACCTCAGCACTGATACGACGGAGTTGACCTCTCTCTTCAAGCAGAGCAATAAAACCTCTCATATCTCTCGATCCATTTCCAGGCTTCAAAAATGGATTCCATTTATTGGTTGACATATTTGCCTTATGGGGCGATTGGTAATGTCTGTTTACTGTGGCGCAAAATCGTTCGAATAGGGGTATGCAATGAAGCTCTCTTATTTTCATGTGGCTGATGATGTGCCAGAAGGTAGTAGACCTGAAGCAGCAGTAGTAATAGATGTCCTAAGGGCTACGACCACGATTGCGTGGGCGTTACATAACGGGGCTGAAGCAATCGAGGCTTTCTCTGATTTAGATCTTTTGAGACAAGCTGCTTTTGAATGGCCTGAATCTTCTCGTCTTCTTCTTGGGGAAAGGGGAGGCAAGCGAATTGAAGGATTTGATTTGGGGAATTCCCCTGTCGCTGTAACTCCAGATGTGGTTAATGGGAAAAGGCTTTTTATGAGCACTACTAATGGAACTCGCTCTCTAGATCGAGTTCGTGATGCAAATTGTTTGTATACGGCGTCTTTCCCTAATCGAATGGCAGTTGCTAAGCAATTGCTTGATGATCAGCCAAATCAGATGTGGATTTTGGGAAGTGGCTGGGAAGGAACTTATTCGTTAGAAGATTCACTTGCGGCGGGGGCAATTGCTGCTGCTCTTCTGGAACATGGTCAAGATTCGGTTTGTGTGGTTAATGATGAGTTGGAAGCGGCTTTGGCCTTATGGAGTGTTTGGGAGAGAGATATAGA
>QCKL01000005.1 GCA_003215355.1 Prochlorococcus sp. AG-409-O23 | reverse complement strand
TGTGTAGCCAGAGCTCATAGTCCTATCTCAGGTCGAAAAGCTTAAGGAAGCTAACTGAGAAGACAAATATTTTTATGGCTCCTTCATAAAATTTTGAATTAGGCTCGCCCCAATATTTCATCAAGATTTCTGATATTAAAATCAATTGCTAGAGAACAGATCTCAAGTCAATAAACTTCTATTTTCCCTACTAACAATTTTTTGTATACCTCCAAACTTTCATCCATATCCAGCCAAGGTTAAATCAAACTTATTAGTAATAATTTTACCTTCATTCTAAAAGCAAAACTATTATTAATATAAGCATATATCATGGAGATATCTCATTAATTATCTAAGTCAAATACGCTAAGATTAATTAAATATAAATCAGATTCTATATTGACTTATTTAAATAATTATCAGTGGAAGCTTTTTGCTGTGCACTCAATTCCTGTAGCTCTATCATCTTTGTCTTGATCAACTATTGATTCCAAAGCACAGTTGCAAAAATCGACTATTTCATCCTCTGGAACACCTAAAACAATAGGGTTCTGCTTAACCCCAAGAATGCATTCTTGCAGTTGATCAGGAGAGTAAGCCAAAGCTTTTGAAGAAAAAGCAAGAATTAGCCCCAAAAAAATAGCTAAAAGCTTCATATTTAAATACTCTTAGTCCATTTCCAAGATTATCAAGTGGCATCTGCTTAAAGCAGATGCCACTTGATAATCCAATAATCACCCCTAGAGACTCAACTAATAGCAACCTCACAAAATCAAGCGATCCTCTAGGAATCCACTTCCTCCACAGATCCAGGCGACAAATGCATCCAAATAAATCCCAAGCCTAAACAGGCTTAAAGCATTGCTAGAGCAAAATAATTAGCGGAAAAGCAAAATCTTGCGAAATGACCAGCCCTTCATGCATAATGGTTTTAGTAGCAACCGCTACAAATACGTTCACCTCGCTACCTAGCCAGGCGCAGTTCACCTCAAGCCATGGAACGGGGACTTGAGCTAACTCGGAGAACCTTCAATGACTCTCACCTACCGCGGTCAAAAGTATTTGCAGCACAAAGAAGCTGCAAGTAAAGATCATGTTGTTTTGATCTATAGAGGAAAGCGATATCAGCGATGAAACCTTGATAACAAATCCTAAAAAAGCCTTTGCCTCAAAGGCTTTTTTTTATGTAGTGGTGTCAGGGATACTGTATTAACTCCTAAGCCTTCCTCTCTTTAGGGATTTCTTGCATTAATGGAAGCAGCGCAAGCTCAAGCTCTGCTTCATTTGAAAAACCAAAAATCTCAAACGGCTCTTTTCCGAGGGAATCAGCGAGAGTCTCTGTTGAATTAATCATGTGAGGTCATTGCTGAAAAAAAAGTAGATAGGTTTTCAGAAACTTCTACATGCCAATGTTGAGATCCAGACATCAAATCAATAGCTTCAACGAAGATCTATAGATGCAGAGAGAGCATTCAGGCCTTAAGAAGCAGAAAACGCTAGGAGGAAAGTCCTCCAATGATCTGAGCTGAAAAACAAAAGAGATGCAAGGCTTATCCAAGTCATTGAAAAATGAAAGGCTAGAAAAAGCCGCTAGCGAAGTCTTAAAAATCGGCGGTTTCGCCCCAAGCCTGAGAAAGGAAGGAGTTCCAAAGGGCTAAAAAATAAATGGTCATCAAATCTAAGCACCATGAAATTTTTCCCTAGCCAAGCTTTTCCATACCAATAGACACAGCCCTCAAAGCGAAACTGACGGCATTCATAGGTATTTACCCTCAATAGTGTATAAATGGTTTAAGTATTTACCCTCAAATCGCCATGGAACTGAATCCCTTTAAGCCAGTAATGCAGATAATGTCGATGGGGCAACAGCAAAAGAAGGCTGTTGGCTGGATTTTTACAACCCTGGCAGCTATCAACTTCTGTGCATAGCTAGATCCTTAGGCCCTAATGCTGACCAGGCAAACGGTAGTTCAATAAACGTCCGCAGCTAGCCAAGGCATCAATTACAGATGTTTTCCAGGTTTTGTGGGCCTTAAAAGCCATGCTTCGCAAAACGCGTCTTTTTCATTGCTAGCCAAATGAATTGTGTTGGATGCCTACTTGAAACATTTTTTTTAACTTCTCCAAAAGATCCCTCAAAAATTGCTTTAACAGCTAATCATATTGAAATTCCAAAAAAATATACCTAATTTTTTTTTACAGCTCCTACCGCCAAAATTAAATTTCAAGCCAGAGCCTATGCAAATTTAGCCGCTTAGGTTTTCTACTCAGTCCATGAAATCAATCTAGTAAATCTAAATAATTTTTAGCATCAAAGAGAAAAGCTAAATTATTAGTGCAATCTATTAAAATAAATTCCTTCATACCTAACAAATTTTAAACGCCAAATTCCCGAACAAAATCTCTTTAATTCGAAAAGTAGCTTATTGAAATCTCCAGCTTCTATCCACTTTGACTTAATAGAAGGAAGATTCTCTTGCATTGAATCTATTGGCATCTCTAATAAAAGTAAGCTGTTTTCTTCTTCCGCCCTCTTTAATGAATTATCATCACTACGTTGCATTACTCGAACTAACAATTCCAATGCGATGCTCTCTCCAAAAGGGCCTGGATCTTCTTCTGGCCCTAAGGAGTTTTTTAATGATTTCCCTCCAAGTGGCATTAACCTTTTCCCGTCTTGTTCAATCAATGCGATTGCGATTAGATAAGGGTAGTCAGACATTAGTAGATAATTAAGTCTTTTGGTTTTAGCAGCTATAAAGCAAGCTTTCCCAAGGTTTATTACTGCCACCCTAATTGAATTAATTGAGATTACAGCGAAGTGAATCTTAAGAACTCAGAAAAGTTGCTCATCACATATTAATAAATGAACAAGTATGTTCTAATTCGTCTAATCTATTTTCACTTAATTTAGAGCAGCAGCATCACTTTTGACCTGAACAGTACTGTTCATCCATAGGTCAAAATTTTTGATGGCCCCAAAGCCATCGAAATAGATGCCGAGTTTGATATTCAACCTATCTAAAGCGGCTGCGAAAATGGCAATCGCTGCAAAGCAATGCTTATTCATAAGGCTGAAGAAGGGCAGGTTGAAAAATTTGTGACTAAGAACGGAGAGAAATTCATCTCTCACGGTCTTAAACCAGAAACAATTCAAACCTCAACGTTTGTTTCTATATGAGTTCTTCAAGTGGCCTTCTTTGGCCAACCTGAAAGAGCCAGAGTCCTCTAAAAACCCAGTCAGGTATTAGTGAAATTGGCAGCGTATTTATTGAATTGATTAGACCGCCCAATAATGCAAAGATCCGTCTACGAGGAAACCCTTGTGCCGCAGACCTTTACGGATGCTGAACCGCCTTACCGCGCAAGCCAGTTTGAGTGTAACCTTCGAAGCGTATTTCCTCTCTTGCACTCTTAACTTATGCAGACCTATGGAAATCCAGACCCCACTTACGGGTGGTGGGTTGGTAATTCTGTAGTGACCAACAAGTCCAGCCGATTCATTGGCTCGCATGTTGCCCATACAGGATTAATTGCTTTCAATGCTGGTGCTATCACCCTTTTTGAATTAGCTCGCTTTGACCCATCTTTACCAATGGGGCATCAGGGACTGATCTTCCTTCCTCATTTGGCATCTCTTGGTATTGGCTTTGACCAGGCAGGAGCATGGACAGGCTATGGCGTGACCTTCATAGCTGTAGTCCATTTGATTTGTTCCATGGTCTATGCAGGGGCAGGACTATTGCACTCACTAATTTTTAGCGAGGACACACAAAACAGTTCAGGGCTATTTGCAGATGACCGGCCAGAGCATCGTCAAGCTGCAAGATTCAAGTTGGAATGGGACAACCCCGACAACCAAACTTTTATCCTGGGTCACCATTTAATCTTCTTAGGTGTCGCCTGTGCATGGTTTGTTGAATGGGCCCGAGTTCACGGGATCTATGACCCTGCAATAGGTGCTGTTCGTCAAGTTCAGTACAACCTTGATTTGACACAGATCTGGAATCACCAGTTTGATTTTCTTTCCATAGACAGCCTTGAGGATGTCATGGGCGGTCATGCTTTCTTGGCATTCTTCGAAATTGGTGGCGGTGCATTCCACATTGCGACCAAGCAAATTGGTGAATACACCGAATTCAAGGGTTCTAAGGTTCTTTCAGCTGAAGCAATCCTTTCCTGGTCACTAGCTGGTATTGGCTGGATGGCAATTGTTGCTGCCTTCTGGTGTGCTACCAACACCACTGTTTATCCAACTGATTTCTTTGGAGAAACATTGGCAATTAAGTTTGGTATTTCACCGTATTGGATAGATACAGTTCCTCCTATTGATGGAGCACCATTAGGTCATACATCACGTGCCTGGCTAACAAATGTCCACTACTACCTTGGATTCTTCTTCATCCAAGGTCACCTCTGGCATGCAATTCGCGCTCTTGGCTTTGACTTTAAGCGCATTCCTAATGCCATTGGCAATCTGGACAATACAGCTGTAAGCCTTAAGGACTAAGTCTTTCTAGATTCTTTAGCTAGTTTGGCTCCTTAGAGAAGTCTCACCTAAAAGGTTATTAAAGCCTCGTCGCTACGACGAGGCTTTTTTATTTTGCTTTCTCTCTATATGCAATTGGTACACAAAACTATTTACGAGGGCATCCCAGGGCTAAAGAAATATTCAGGACTCTCCAAAAACCCAGTCAGGCATTGGTGATGTGAGGCTTGAGCTGAGCCTAGTAACGTCAAACCAATAAGCGTCAAAGCCAAGTCGGGTAAAAACCCTTGTGCCGCAGACCTTTACGGATGCTGAACCGCCTTACCGCGCAAGCCAGTTTGAGTGTAGTCTTCTTGGCGTATTTCCTCTCTTGCACTCTTAACTTATGCAGACCTATGGAAATCCAGACCCCACTTACGGGTGGTGGGTTGGTAATTCTGTAGTGACCAACCGAGCTGGCCGATTCATTGGCTCGCATGTTGGGCATACAGGAATAATTTGCTTCGCAACTGGTGCAAGCACTCTTTGGGAGCTTGCACGCTTTGACCCCTCGGTTGCAATGGGTCATCAGAGCTCGATATACCTCGCCCATTTGGCGAATTTAGGCATTGGCTTTGATGAAGCTGGGGTCTGGACAGGAGCAGGTGTTGCAACAATCGCAATTTTTCACCTCATTTTCTCCGCCGTTTATGGAGGAGCAGCTCTGCTCCACTCGTTGCTTTTCGACCCAGATCTAACTGGAGGCCCCATTGGTCGAGTCGACAAATTCAAGCTTGAGTGGGATAACCCTGACAACCTGACCTTCATCCTGGGTCACCATTTGATCTTCCTGGGTGTTGCGAATATCTGGTTTGTTGAATGGGCCCGAGTTCACGGGATCTATGACCCTGCGATAGGTGCTGTTCGCACAGTTTTCCCTGGCTATGGCGATTATGGAATGTTGTTGAGTCACCAATTTGACTTCCTTAAGATCGATAGCCTTGAGGATGTAATGAGTGGCCATGCATTCTTAGCCTTCTTACAAATCACTGGGGGAGCTTTTCACATTGCGACCCGTCAAATTGGAGAGTACACATCATTCAAAGGGAAAGGCTTACTTTCAGCTGAAGCTGTTTTGTCTTGGTCCTTGGCTGGTCTCTTCTTGATGGGATTAAATGCAGCCTTCTGGGCAGCAAGCAACACAACTGTTTATGCTCCAGAGTTTTTCGGCGAGCCATTGGCACTGAAATTTGGTATTTCCCCTTACTGGGTTGATACTGGCGATATCTCTGACTGCAAATACTTCTTTGGGCACACTACGCGCGCAGCGTTAGTTAATGTCCAATACTATTTTGCTTTCTTCTGCCTCCAGGGACATCTATGGCATGCACTGCGTGCACAGGGAGTCGACTTCAGGCGTATTCTTGGCAACCTTGCAACTCTTACTAGCAATAGTGCCGAGTGATTAGGAAGCTTGAGATTAGTAAAATTGAATACTAATTTCTGAATTAGCTTTATTTATGAGATTAATCAAAAGCCTCGCCGTAATAGCGAGGCTTTTTTCTTGCAGGTTCATTACTAAGAAGAAAGTTTCACCAAACGCATTTAAATTAAGAGTAATACACTTAAGATCAAAGCTCTAATTTAAAATTAGAACTGATAGCAAATTTCAGAAAAATACATGCTCAACTATTAATGCAACTAGTACTCCCTTAAAAAATACTACCCAAAGCAAGGCATAATCGCTCAGTCTTAGCTTATTTTGATACCAAGAAATAAAGGCCTTATGTCTTGAAATAAGATTCATTCGAAAACTTAATTCCTATTTATAAAGTGTAAACCACTTAAATGGGATTGCAGCAGCATGGTCTTCGATCCCTTCATAAGTGAGAAGCATTCGAGCATCTTAGTCACGAATGTTTTGGCACCAATGAGGCCTGCCTCCAAAATCAGCAGGGGGGGGGGCATTTGCGATAGGCTCCCTCGATCAATGCAGGCTCTCCAGCTCTCAGATGAATGAGAGCATTAACATTGAAAAGACAGCTTTACTAAAACTACTTGGCATTTAAAGCTGGAATACCCTTCAAGCTTTAACGACTAGAGACCCTTAAAAGGAAGGTCAAGCCAACTAATGTCGCAATAACCTGCAAGGCGATCGAATGGCCCATAGAGAAGCTTGGCAACTTAGATAGTTTTATCGCATCTGCAAAGAAGTCGCCATCGAATTCATTCGCTTTCCCAGTAAAAAAGTATAAACTTTATCTCTCCTCAATGAGACAGGAAATACTACCCATATTTACATATCCTTTCTATCACAAAATAGAAGTTGTCTTTTTCAGAGAGCTCTAAAGCAATCCCTTTTCATATCAACAAGCTCAGCTTATTAGCTATAAAGGGAGACCAAATAACCATTCTTTAGTAATTAATTTCTTGTCCGCTTTCTAAGCAGCCTTATCTCCTTCTGAGAAATTATTTTCCAAATCAGCCACTACTTCAACTACAAAGGGATCTGTGCCTGTAGTGACGCCTACTAAAGTTGTGTTCTGTTTATCCTCAGGGGCATTCAAGACTTCTTCTTCTTGACCAAGAAAGCCAACTTCCTTGTCTCGGACAATTTCCTCTGACATCCCAGTAATTAGCTCAAGCGCAAAGCTCGAAAGGAATCCATTGCGCTTATTGAACAAATTGTTTTTGAAAGTAGCCATTAATTTTTTGGTTAGGCCTACATCTGCAATGGTCACATCTAGTCATATAAAAATCAATAGTTCACAAGATGGGCCAATTGGCTAGTTCCAGTAGATGCGTCTTTAGCAAATTAATAACCAATACAAAGCACCCTTATAAGGGGTACTTGAAACAAGCCGAGGAAAAAATGTCCCAAAAACCACTCCAAATATCGAGAAAGGTTCAATCCAGGACACTAAGCCTGATCAGCAAAAGGCTCTGAGCTTGCCTTAAGCTCAACAGTGCTGACTAATAAAACAAGCCATTACCTAAATCAACTCCCACAATCTGCACTTAACGCTCACTACTAAAAACACAGTCCAAAAGTAAAATATGACAAATCAATCATTACGAGAAAAGTTCGCAAAATACTCCTAGCAAAAAACATAACTTCCTTATGATGACAATTCAGCCCCCTACGGCTATTATCACCTAAATAAACCAAAGTAATACATACTCTTTGGGTTGACAAATTAGAACATTTAATTGTCTTATTTAATTTGGGATGGCTATCAATAGGTAAGAGTCAATTATCAAATGAACCTACTTGTCTCTTCAGAAGCCTCACAATTTCAGGCTGTAATTATTTGGCAACTAGCCTTCATAGGCTTTGCTCTTGGTCAACTAAATAAGCAGAGATGGATGGAGCGAGTCAGCTTCCTACCATTAATTGCAGCCTTCTGGTTCGCAATTTTTTAAGTAACTTGCGAAGTCAGAACTATATCAAAAAAATTAAAAGCATCCTCAATCTATACAAAAAGAAGTCGATAATATAAACAGGTACAAGTTCAATTAATACCTATCGAACTAGCTAAATTCTAGAGATTGCAAGCCAATGTCTAGAATTTTATAGTAATTAGCCTAAAGTTTATTACTTTTGAGAGGAAGGTGCAAATACAACCCCGAAAGAACTTTCTTTAAATCAAAGCGTAATTTCAGAAGGGTCTAATAGGGTATGCAATTGTCGAAATCTCCAAACAATTACAGACCTTGGGGCTTCCCGGAATAGCACTAACAGGCTATAATGGCCTTATGGCTAAAGATAAATACCACTCAAAGCTCCTGAAGTACCAGGAAAAAGCTCAAAAATGCTTAACTCGTGAAGAGGCTCAGAAGCTAATTCGCAAGTCTGACAAGGCTCACATGAAGCTTAGCGCTTAACCAAGCTTTTTATGGGCTATATAGATCTCAACCAAAATGTCTCTTTTCATATTCACTTCTATATAGCCACTTTTTAAATGCCCCAATTCCCTCGCTGGCTCTCATTTTAAAAAATATTTAGATATTATTTTTACTTGTTGAACCTTTCTCATGGTTACGGCTAGCTCAATAAAACCATCACTTCCTTGTACTGTTTTTCGAGAGCTATTAGAGGATAGCTACCACAAAAGGGACATTATCCAAAGAAAGCGAGGGAGTTTTATTTCTCTTGAAAAGAACAATCTTTGGATAGTTGTTCGAGGGGTAGTAAAGCTTGAATCAAAATCTAGTCAAGGCGACGACATCCTTCTAGGTCTTGCAGGAGCCAATGAAGTTTTTGGTGCTCCACTGACAAAAGTGCAGCCCTATGAAGCCAAAGCACTTGCTGATTGTGATCTTCTTTGTATCAGCACAGAAGAAGTCAAAGCATCACCAGCACTTGCATTGGCCTTAATCGAAGGTATATCAGCTCGTTATAGACAAGCAGAGTTATTTATATCCCTACTGGGTCTAAATTTAGTCGAAGAAAGGATTAAGGGATTACTAAGTTTACTCGCAGATGAATATGGTTGTCCTTGCAAAGATGGCTGTTTAATTAGCCTTCGGCTGACACATCAAGACTTAGCTAATGCTCTTGGCACGACAAGAGTGACTGTCACCCGTATCATTGGTTCACTAAGAGTAGAAGGATGGCTAAAGACTAATGCTGATAAATCTATAATTATTTACGACAAATTTTCCTAGTTGAAAGATCACAGATTAATCTATAATAGTAGAAAAATTTAAGAAGAAAGCTATGAACATTTACCTTATAGAAGAATAAGTGCGTTTGAATATCTATAAGATCTGATTATGACGGCTGCAAGTACTAACTCCTGAATTGGGCAAATATTCACTGAAAATCAGCAGTCAACTTAACAACTCAATTGGAGAAGGAACTAAGTGGTTTATTGCTGTGTTCGGTATTCAGTCTGGACAATGCAGAGTCAAGTTCAGAAGCGGTCCTAAGGATGAAGGCAAGCAGTGTTGCAGCACTAATAAAGACGTGTACAGCAACAACTACACATTGAAGGTTTTTTGGTTCAGTAGTGATTTAAGAGCTATGCAATCAATCAGTTCTGATCTATTGCGTTTTCAAGAGCTCAATCATCAAAATTACTATCAATCCAGTCATTGCAATTCGTCCATGCAACACCTCAACGCGACTTAATCGGGCGAAAGTCATAACTGATAACTCCCTGGTGAATTAAGAGAAAACCCTCAGATGCAGGACTGAGGGTTGGCTTCCCTTGCGTAAGGCCGACTGATCCCCATCACCCGACCATGCCGAGGGTAATGATTGTCAAGCGATATGTCATCAGTACAAAACACTACTTATAGGCTTTGCTTTACCTTTCTTGAGCTTCAGGCCCTATTTATGGGGGCAAGGGGGTCTGATACATACCCAAAGGTTGTCATATCCCAGAAGGCCTCTACCAATAATGATCAGAACTAACAAGTACATTCCAAGCTAATTCTCTCTATCGCGCAATCACAAAAACACTTCCAAAAAGCTTTTATCTTTTGGAATCAAAAGAATGACGTATTAGCTTTAGATATTTGAACACAAGGAAGCTGGTAATTCTTAATCAATTAATCAAGAGATGATGGATCGGAGTTTAAGGTCTTTATGGCATTACATTCTCAAATGAACTTACTCGCTACTGGGACTGGGCTTTTCGGCATATCTCCTTCCACTGATCAGCTCATCGTCGTCAACCTCGCAGCAATCCTTGTAGGGACAACCTTCAATGCTCCGCAAAAAGTAATCAAATGGGGAGGAGTAGTGATCGCTGTGGTCACAATTACATGCGCTCTGTGGTGCGGTCACTAAATAAAAGAAGATCAGAGAAAGAGTAGGGAAGAATCAAGTCCCCTCATCCTTGTCCATTTAGCAAGGGATCTCAGGGAGAGGAGGCAAGCATTCAATCCAAACAGCCCCGCCCCATGGATATCTGCTCATAAGAGAAAGAAAACCCTCAGATGCAGAACTGAGGGTTGGCTTCCCTTGTGTAAGGTCGACTGATCCCCATCACCCGACCATGCCGAGGGTAATGATTGTCAAGCGATATGTCATCAGTACAAAACACTACTTATAGGCTTTGCTTTACCTTTCTTTAACTTCAGACACTATTTATGGAGTCCAATTCTGAAACGAACTAACTTTTACCAAAGTCTTAGGTAGAGAGAATGGGAAAGCCTTCAAAGGACGAGATCCTCTCAGCATCTGCTGGGTGGGTAGCAGTGATTTTGAATATCCTTCCCGGCCTTGGAGCTGGCTACCTCTATCAAAGAAGATGGAAAGAGTACTGGATCACTGGGATCATTTCTGCTTTATGGCTAACCATTGGCATGTTTGCACAATTGCTAATAGATCCTTCTGACCCAGCCCCAGACCTAGCAAACACTGATCTATTGGTATTTCTTGGTCTCATTGCTATTGCATTTATCACTGCTTGGGAAGCAGGATTATCAGTAAAACAAGCAAGAGAATTACTTGAATATTGAAGATTAAGTTTTTCACCCTATAAGTATGTTTTTATACCAGTAAAACCGTTCTAATTAAAGGGATCCGAAAGAATTTACTTTAGCCCTAGAGGGAAGAAAATCGTTTCTGGCCCAGCAAACATCACAGATGTTGCGACAATGATGACGAAAATTTGAACCCCAACGAATTGCTTCCAACGATATTCAAACATTTGGCTAAAAAATAGATTTCGGTAAATGTATCATGTGCCAGATAAATTGGGATGCTGCTGTTAAAAAGATGTCACCATCAAGCATGGTAAGGATTTCGCTGAATTAATAATTCCCATTAAAAAAATAAAAAGCCCTACAAGCTTGTCTAGGAACAAGTTTGTTAGGGCTTTATTTGATTTAATTAATGAGATTCTGTTTAAAAAAGACCCTTGATGGCATGAAAGAAGGGCAAAACTAAAATTCAGCCTTCTCCCATTCCATTAATTAAGCTGTCACAAGAATCTATCTACAAACCCCAGCCGTCTTTGGGCTCGTTACCTGGCAAGCCGTAATACAAGAACTGGAAAACCTGGAAAATGGCTATCAGGCCAAATATTGCTGGCACCAACTGAAAACCACCTAATGGCTTGATTAAGCCGATATCAGATGGGTGTGGTGGCACCGCAATGATGTGAGTTAAGAATTCAAGCATCGAAATCAAAGGGCACAGCCCCTTATAAATACCCCAAGAATGGAGTATGAAAGCAGGATAAGGTTGAAACTTGAAAAATGTATATAGAAATCGCCGATCACTTGCAACTCCCCCCAAAAAAATCAAAAGCCTTAGCAAGCTTTAAAAAAGCGCTTTTAGAGGGAATTGCTCAAATACTCTGAAAAAGACTAAAAGCAATTGGCTTCACCAATAGAAGTGCCTTGGATCAGTAAAGCTTAGAAAGTACAGTTTATGATTACTTAACTTATAGGTAAAGTAGCCATAAATTACCATGCAAAAGCAAATTAAAAAGAGGCCAGAACAAAGCTGGCCTCTTTAGAGGCTCCAGTTTCAATTAAGGTGCTTGCAGGAAGATTAACCTGCTCCTCCTCCAGTAAAGAAGGTAATGCATAAGCATGCAATGGCTACTACAAATCCACCATATTTAATGAATTCATTTTGATCTTTGACCGTGTTGGAGAGCAAAAGAGATGAAAGCAAGACAACAATCACGTTTCCTTCCATTGTGATAACCAATTCGGACTAATTAATAACTAGCAATAAACACCTGAGCTGTCTATAAATATTAAGAGGTCTTAATCGCTTTTTGCAAAAAACGAATGCCTAGGCAATAATTTCTATTGGTTCAAAACAAGAAAGTAAGGAAGTCTACGAAGTGGAGGCCATAGTTAATCTCTAGCCTTAACTCTATATATAAGGTCAGGAAGACCCCCTAACATCCGAACCACCTCCCCCTTATCAGGCAGCAATAGTTATTATTGTTACTCGTTCAGGTATAGGCATCGAAGCAGGTTCCTCAGGAAGCTTAATCTTAAGCCTAGAATCGAAAGTCACAGCGAAGATTCCCTTAAGGAAAGCTTTACTAAATTTCCTTGCTTTACATTACTTCTCTTCAAAAGAACAAAAAGAAATTGCAAAAGCTAAGTAGACAAATTCCATTTAAACCTTTCAAATTAAAGCTGTGCAGTTCTTAGCAGAAATTAGGAGATCAAGAAAACATAAAATAGAAGTCTCGAATTCAATAGCTAGCTTGCATGCTTAGAGATGTATTGCTTTGCCTTTTGAGATATTGTGACTTGATCTCTTAATAAGATCATGTCAACTAATTGAGATTTTTTCAATCTTGTTACTTTGTCTGTTCCCTTAAGCAAGTACCTTAATTCTTCGTTTCTCATTTTTATCAAGATCGACCTCCTTTCTTCAACTAATACTTTCGAGAGTGCGTCCGGACTAGAAAAAATCAACTCAATCAATTGCTCTTTTTTTAAACTTGATAATAAGTCAATCCCAATCAAGATATTCTGCAATTCTTCCAGATCTTTATCCAACAAACAAATCTTACTAAGTTCAATCTCTTTTGCCTCGTCAGTTTTGTTCTCAACCGAACCGCTATTATCATCAATACTTTGATTAATGCTAGGTATTACGAGGTTCAACACCTTTATTAAGGCCTCAAACAAGAAAATTCCCAACAATATAAAATGACGCAATATGCTGTCATTTTTGCTTTCTTTAACTCGTTCTTTTGAAAGCATCGTATAGCTCAAATTTGGCAGGGGCTCAATATAAAAGTTTATGGGAGTGTCCTTTCGGGAATGAACTCAGGGCAAGGTTCCTTCAAAGCAGCCAGTCGACTTTAGCTAAAGAAATAGGCAATCTCGGCAGCTTTCAAGCCTTCCCAACCTGCATCTATAAGGCGCTGATTCAGCGTCTCCTGGTCAAAGTGCTTTGCTCCGGTTGAAATGATTTTCTTCCGCATTGCTACTCGAACACGACAAACTCTGTCGGCTTCCTTCTGCATCACCTCTTTGTAAAAAGCCACCATGTCTTTTGGCAATGGAGATCCACTGAGATCGATGCCATCGATGATGGCTCGTTCGATTGACTCAGGGACCGCGTCTAGTGCCTCAGGCCCATCGAGTGCTTCGATGCTGTTGCTCACGGTCAAATCACTTTTAACTGTTGGGGGAATTCTATATTGATAGTCTTTAATAGGCCTAAAAAAAAGAGTATTCATCTTTTTTTGCTGTCTACATTTTTTCGGGGCCTAATCCAGTTGAGATAAGGTGTTCATTAAAGACAGATGCAGTTCAAGAAATGTAGAAATTAAGTCTTTTCAGATGAATCTGGTGATTTGCGAAACTTCAACTTCCATCCGAAATCGCCTGAAAAGCCTTGCTGTAATGGATCCAATTCGAAAAGTTTCTTTGCAAATGGCTGCTCTCAAGATTTGATCAGATTGGATTGAATTCTTACCAATGCTTCCTTCATCCAACTCCATACCCCTATTTCTTGTCCTTCTGGCTTTGCCTTAGTTTCTCTCTTAAGTGGTATAGGAATGCGGACATACCTTCCTTTTGCATCAGTTGGGTAAGAGGGAGACATAAGGTTCAAGCAACAAAACAATATTGCCAAGCTTGGCAAGGGTAGTAATCGCCCCCAAAGAAAAAATAGTAGTGAGAACCGGCCGGATCTAACTCATAGCAATTGTGCTCAGTTTAAGTATTCACTCTGATATACGAGAAAAGACTAAGTATTTTTATCTTTCAAGTAAAGTCAATATGAAGTCACAGGGATACTAAGAAGTTTGTTTATAGACGCAAGTAAATATCAGACCTTTTTGCTAATAAATTTTCTTCAACTTCATTGTATTTAACTCTAATGAGTAAAAGGTAAGCATTATTAGCAGGTCTTAGAAAGCAGAATTATTTTCTAATCCCAATTTTTAGTTAGGCAGCTGCTAACCAATTCCCATCCTTAATGCGATTGTGCAATTAAACCTTCAGGTTAAGTTGAGTAGCAAAGTCTCATAAGTAAATATTTTGTCCTTAACAGGTTTAAGGCGAGTCAGCAGGGATTCTTTACCTTTTCTCTTGCGTCTTGATAAGTCAACTGTATTCAGTTCTGAAGCAATAAAATCCCCATCTGCCCAGCAAAGATAGGACGATGAACTGCCTTTATAAAGCCAACTTCGAGAGCAAGTCTCTCTTGCTCAGCGCCTCCTGGGAAAAGTCTTAAACTTTCCTCTAAATAAGCATAATGATCTCGCAATCCAAGTTGTTTTGCTAAAGGAACTACTAATTTCCTCAAATAAAACTTTTGAAACCGAGCTGCAAAAGATCCTTCAATCAACGGATTGAAATCAAGCACCCCTGCTCTTGAACCAGGTTTTATCAATCTACGTATTTCTTCGAGTCCAGCCCCAGGATCGACAAGGTTTCTTAGGCCATATGCCATTACTGCGCCATCAAACTGGGCAGATGGTAAACCTGTCTTTAAAACGTCTGCCTTCAACCAAGATATCGATAGCAAAGGCTCTTTAGCGGCTTTCTCATTTGCCAAAGTCAGTGGGTTGGATGCGTAATCAACCCCCAATACTTGACCTCCAGGACTAACAATTCGTGCAAGTGCCAAAGACATGTCCCCTGTCCCACAGCAAAGATCTACCCAACGCTCGCCAGAAGAGGGCCTGAGCAAAAAAAGCAATTGCCTTTTCCATAGTCGATGAAGCCCAAAACTAAGCACATCATTGATTAAGTCATATCTCGGGGCTACTTCATTAAAAAGATTTTCTATTGAACTAGAATCGCCAGGTCTCATAGCACGCCTTCATCTAATGAAAGTTCAATAATATTTCCTAGATCTACAATACCAAACAAAGGACAAATGGATTCAAATAGATAATTCTAAGTTTACAAGAAAATGATTACATAGTCAGGATAGGCTTATATAATCATGAGGAATATCGGGGTAATTATTGATCTAATCAAACAAGCCTAAATGTGACTAATTTAGAGCAATTGTCCTGCAAATAATGCTCGCAAGGATAAATATTAAAAGCCTCAATCTAGTTCCAATTGCTCAATTGGTCGCACAAGCAACGACCTTTTAAGTAAGTCACTCTTTATTTCATCTATGGTTAAAATTCCGTCATGGAGCAATGAAGCAAGTAACGCCGCAGAAGCCTTGCCTAAAGTAAAGGCCTCTGCAATATGTTCAAGGCAACCTGCGCCACCAGATGCAATAACCGGAACAGGCACTGCTTCAGCAATAGCCCTTGTTAATTCCAAATCATATCCAGCCTGAGTTCCATCTCCATCCATAGATGTAAGAAGGATTTCACCTGCTCCAAGTTCGGCAACTTTTTCAGCCCACTTCACAACATCTAAGCCAGTATTTTGCCTGCCGCCTTTTACATATACATCCCATCCAGGCTCGCCAGACTCCTTCCTGCGAGCATCAATAGCTACCACAATGCATTGAGAGCCAAATCGATCAGCTCCTTTTAAGACCAGCTCTGGGTCTCGAACTGCAGATGAATTCAAGCTGACCTTATCGGCACCTGCGCGCAACAGTTCGTTAATTCCTTCTAAAGAGCCAATGCCGCCTCCAACAGTAAAAGGGATTGTCACTGACTCGGCTGTTCGTCGGACTAAATCAACAAGTGTTGCTCTCCCTTCATGGCTGGCTGCAATATCAAGGAAAACCAGCTCATCGGCTCCATTCTTGCTATATCGACACGCCAATTCGACTGGATCACCAGCGTCCCGAAGGCCCACAAAGTTCACACCTTTGACCACTCGGCCATCAGCCACGTCAAGGCAAGGAATCAAACGAAGTGCGACCATTCCGGTTTATTAGTGCGACTGTTAGGGTTGCGCCACCTTCTTAGCCTTACAGGCCATGCCCCAGGCTGTCACTCTTATTAGAATTGGATCAAATGTCAGAGTTGATCTTGATAGAGTTAAAGATCGAATCCCCTCAACTCTTGCCAGAAAACTTTCGGAGAATCCACGCGGAAAAATAGTGGATTACAAGATGACAGATGGCCAAGGAATTGGCTTAGTCCTGGAACTCAGTGATGGCTCGACCAGCTGGTTCTTTGACGAAGAAATAGACCGCGCCTGAGGCTCAATTAGTGAGCGACGCAAGGCAACTCCTTGGAATAAAAGGAGCCGCAGAAACAAAAAACATCTGGAAGCTGCGACTCCAGCTGATGAAACCCATTACGTGGATTCCACTCCTGTGGGGAGTCATATGTGGCGCTGCAGCTAGTGGTAATTACTCCTGGCAATTGTCTAATGTCCTTGCCTCAATTGCATGCATGGTAATGAGTGGCCCTCTTCTTGCAGGGTATACACAGACCATCAATGACTACTACGACCGAGAGATTGATGCCATAAACGAACCCAACAGGCCTATACCTTCTGGAGCAATTTCACTTCTTCAAGTCAAGCTTCAAATATGGATACTGCTCCTGGCAGGTCTAGCAGTTGGATATGGACTAGACCTATGGGCTGGCCACAAAACCCCTTCAGTATTTCTTCTTGCCTTAGGTGGTTCTTTTGTAAGTTATATCTATTCCGCGCCTCCACTAAAACTCAAGCAAAATGGTTGGCTTGGAAATTATGCACTTGGAGCCAGTTATATCGCGCTACCTTGGTGGGCAGGTCAAGCGCTTTTTGGCCAACTTACTTGGATAACAGCATTACTAACTCTTGCCTATAGCCTGGCAGGATTAGGGATTGCTGTAATCAATGATTTCAAGAGTGTTGAAGGAGATAAAGCGCTAGGTTTGCAATCTCTACCAGTAGTTTTTGGCATAAAAACTGCAAGTTGGATCAGTGCTGGGATGATTGATATATTCCAATTAGCCATGGTTGCAGTATTGATCTCAATTGACCAACATTTCGCCTCAGTAATTCTTATTCTGCTAATTATTCCTCAAATAACTTTCCAAGACATCTGGTTACTAAGAGATCCTTTGGCTTTTGATGTTAAGTATCAAGCAAGTGCTCAACCTTTCCTAATTCTTGGAATGCTTGTAACAGCATTAGCAATTGGGCATAGCTCACTTATCCAGGTGCTGTGAGTCGAAAAAGCCAACTGTGGCTTGTCCTAGTAGCTTCTTCAATTTCTGTTGGTTCAGCAGCAGCCTTTACGGAGAGTTTTCTAGGTAAATCAATCGACTCAATGCTCCCTGATGCAACAAAAGTAACCAGCTTTAGTCGACCAGGCACTATTACGATCCTTTCAACTAATAAAAAAGTAATACAGAAGCTTGGGCCTACAACTCGGGAGAAAGTTGAGCAAGGAAGCATTCCGCTATTAGTAAGGCAAGCTTTTATAGCTGCAGAAGATAGAAGGTTTCTCGATCACAATGGAGTGGACCTATGGGGAATTGCTAGGGCTGTTGTAAGCAATATTCGCCAAGGAGCAGTAATGGAAGGAGGCAGCACAATTACACAACAACTGGCGCGAATGGTCTTCCTAAGTCAGGATCGGACCTTAACGCGCAAATTTAAGGAAGCCGCACTTGCTTTCAAGCTTGAAAGACAACTAAGCAAAGAAAAAATCCTTGAGCAATATTTGAACTATGTCTATTTGGGTTCTGGCGCCTATGGGATAGCAGATGCTGCCTGGGTGTACTTCACCAAAACCCCAAAAGAATTGTCATTAGATGAAGCCGCACTAATTGCAGGCCTTCCTCCTGCGCCATCAATCTATTCACCTTTGGTCAATCCTCAATTTGCTCTTAAACGTCGTTCTGCTGTACTTACAAAGATGCATAGAGAAGGGTTTATATCTGCAGAGGAGCTCTCTTCAGGAATTAACAGCCCACTAAATCTAAAGCCAGCAACCCCAAAATTCTTTAACAGTGCTGCTCCCTTTTTCACAAGCTTGGTTGCGAAACAACTACCAAGGCTTTTGAAACCTGAACAACTTGAGATTGGAGGGTTAACGGTACGTACAAGTCTCAATCTGAACTGGCAAAAGAAAGCGCAACAAGTCATTCGCGCACACAGTCCAGGAGATACCGAAGGGGCAATAGTTTCAATTGATCCAAAGACTGGGTTAATCAGAGTCCTAGTGGGTGGGAAGAATTTCGAAGAAAATCAATTCAATCGAGCTACCCAGGCTCTTCGGTCCCCTGGGTCGACCTTCAAGCTATTTCCATATTCAGCTGCTTTAAACCAAGGCACCCAACCAGAAGACATTTTTGTAGATAACCCCCGTTGTTGGGACGGTTACTGCCCAAAGAATTTTGGAGACAAATATATGGGAAAAGTTTCTCTCTCAGATGCCTTCACAAACTCACTTAATACCGTGGCAGTTCAGCTTGTTGAGAAAGTAGGTTTTCAGGAAGTTATATCTACAGCAAACAAGCTTGGCATCGGAAATAGTCGACAGCTTGGCAAATACTATCCACTTGCGATAGGGGCCTATGAGCAAACAGTCCTTGAAATGACTGCCGCCTATGCAGGTGTTGCGAATAGAGGAATTTATATGAAGCCCACTCCTTTTGAGGAAGTTCTAGGCCCTAACAATGTCATCTTATGGAGCAAAAAGGTTGATGGAGAAAAAGGTCAACTTGCTTTGGGAAAAGATGTAGCTGACACCATGAACTGGATGCTTCAAAAAGTAGTTAAATCTGGCACAGGTAAAGCTGCATCAATCAAAGGGTGGTCTATTGCGGGCAAAACCGGTACATCCGAAGGAGGGCGAGATCTTTGGTTCATCGGGTCTATTCCTCAACTCACGACAGGCGTTTGGTTTGGCTATGACAACAACACCGAGACAAAGAGTGGAAGTGGTGAAGCAGCCTGGGCATGGAAACAATTCATGCTGCAAATCAAGGAAGACTTTGAATCATTGAAGTTTCCAGAGAGGCCGTCTACAAAAACACGCCATGACATAACTATAGAGAAGCCACTTCAGCCTTAAAGATCTAAGGGAGGGCTAAAAATCAATCCAATGAAATCAATATTGCTAAAGCCAAAGATGCTAATAATCAGCGATCTATTACAGCTGCATAGAATCCATCTCCAGGCTTCTCTAGGTCTGGCCAAATCTGTTTCTGTGAGACAAGAGATAACTCTGGATGACGCATCATGAATTTCTCAATCTGTCGAGAGTTTTCTTCAGGGTGAATAGTGCAAGTGGAGTACACAATTCGGCCACCTGCACTTAATAAAGGGAGAAGGCCCTCAAGTAATTTTTCCTGCAAACCTACTAATTCTTGAATCTGCGACGGCGACATCCTCCAACGAGCGTCTGGATGTCTTGCCAAAGTTCCCAATCCTGAGCATGGTGCATCCAGAAGGATTCTTTGAAAATATCCTTCCCAACCAGGCTTCTTCTCAAGAAGGGAAGTGGAATCAGCAACAAGTGTCTGCAGACAATTAGATCCAAGACGAGAAGAATTAGTAACAACTTTTTTTAATCTGGTAAGAGAACGATCGACAGCCCAAAGTTCACCTTTATTGCCAATTAATTCAGCCAAATGAGTTGCTTTACCTCCAGGAGCTGAGCAAGCATCAAGAACAATATCCCCGGGTTGCGGTGCAAGTAATGGAGATACCCATTGAGCCGAGCGATCTTGAACGCACCATTGTCCTTCCTTATATCCAGGCCACCTGCGCAAATCGCCAGAGCCATTTAAAACTTCAAGCCCATCAGGGCAGCCTTTGATAGGCAATGATTCAATTTCTACAGCATCAAAGAGTATTCTCAAACGCTCTGGTGAAGTTCTAAGACGATTAACTCTCAGATCTAAGGAAGGTGGCTTATTAAAAGCCTTGGCAAGATCAAAAGCTCCTGCCTGGCCTTTCAAAGCAATCAGCAACTCAGCCAGCCAAATTGGGATGGAATGTGATTGCGAAAGAATCGCTTCCAGAGTGCTTGGTGAAGGCAATTCCTTCCCATTCTCCTTAAAACGGATAGCAGCTCTCAAGACAGCATTTACAACAGGTGCCAGCCTTGCGAGCTTGCTTTTTTTCGCAAGTTCAACAGAAGTATTTACAGCTGCAGAAAAAGGGATCCGCTCCATCAGCAAAATCTGATAAAGCCCCAAATGCAGCAATAAGCGAAGTAAAGGAGGCTGTTTTCGAGCTGAAACCTTTCCAAGAAAATCTATCCATCCATCCAACAACTGACGCTGACGAATTGCGCCATATGCCAATTCAGTAACCAATCCTCTATCCAAATCACTTATTTGATGACTCCTAAGAGCTCTTTCAAGTGCTACATCTGCATACGCTCCAGCAGCTACAGCTTGTAAGACTTGCCATGCCGCCATCCTTGACATCAAACCAGGTATTGTCTCTCCACAATTCATCAAAGAACGAAATAGGGAACTCTTTAATTGTGATAGCAGATCAACTACTTAAATAAGAAAAGCCAATTTGATTGTTTAGTCGAGCTCACCTGCAATCAAGGGTTGGATGATGGATGCCATAAAAAATCCCACAAAGGTAGCCTCCCCTCTCAATTAACTGGAATCCCCTCAGAGCGAAGTAATTCAAGCTGCATCCAATCAGTACCTTCCCTTGCAAGACTCATAGAGATCTTTCCCTTTGCATTAACAACCCGGTGCCAAGGGACCTCAGTTGGCAAACTCAAACGACTCAAGGTCCAACCGACTTGCCTTGCAGAACCAAAGGCATTAATAAACTCTGCGATCTGGCCATATGTTGCCAACTTTCCAAAAGGGATTAGAGAGACTGTTTGCAATACCCTTATATCAAAGGGATCTCTTTGATTCATGCCTCTATTGCCTCGCAGGTTCAAAAGGCTTCAGGCTGTCCTAAATCGCCGAATGGCAGATCTCACTGTACTTCTTGAACAAGTAGAAAAGCCTCACAACTTATCTGCAATTCTCCGCAGTTGCGATGCCGTAGGGCTGCTTGAAGTGCATGCAGTATGCAATCAAAACAAAACGCCTACCTTCAATAGCACAGCTCAAGGGAGCCAAAAATGGATCAAACTTCGTGATCACACAAATATCGAATTAGCAGTTGAGACTCTTAAGGAAAAAGGCTTCAAGTTGTATGGGACAAATCTTGGAGGCAACGCGTGCGACTATCGAGACTGCGACTTCACAGGCGCTACTGCCTTTGTTCTTGGCGCAGAAAAATGGGGACTAACTACAAAAGCAACAAAACTAATGGATAAAGGGGTGTTCATCCCAATGAGAGGAATGGTGCAATCATTAAACGTATCTGTAGCGGCAGCGACACTCCTGTTTGAAGCCCTGAGGCAAAGGCATGTAGCAGGTCTCATTCCAGAAGCAGGAGAAAGTTTGGATCCAGAGTTATATAACCAAATCATTTTTGAATGGGCATATCCAGAGGTTGCAGCTTGGTGCAACTCGAAAGGCCGTAAATACCCTTCACTTAATTCCGAAGGCGCGATTATTGAAGAGCTCCCTAGAACAGAAAAAATACCGCATTGATAAATATTTAGATAAGCATCTCCTAGCCAACAGGGAGTGGAGAAGATGTATCTAAATTGCGTTAATACCTAACAAGTCATATTCTTTAAATATCACTTGATTCTATTTGCTTCTCTCTACTCCACTAATCAAGGTTTCAAGTCCCTCGCCCAGGAAAGACAATCCCAGAACCAAGCCAAACATTGACAAGCCAGGGAAAAGTGCTGTCCACCAAATTCCTGTTGGCACAGCCGCCAAAGCCATATTTAAGTCAGCGCCCCATTCAGGGACTGACTCTGGTAAACCTAGGCCTAGGAAACCTAATCCTCCAAGAACTAAAACTGCATCAGCTGCATTAAGGGTTAACAAGACTGGGACAGAAGTAATTACATTCCTAAAAAGATATTTGCGTAAAACCCACATTGGACTAGCGCCAATTGCCCTAGCCGCCTCTATAAACAACTCTGCTTTAACTTGTGCTGTTTGATTGCGTACAACACGAAAATATTGAGGAATATAGACTACACAAAGTGCTGCTGCTGCATTTGGTACACCCCGACCAAGAAGGAAAGCCATCACTACTGAGAGCAAAAGGACAGGGATTGTATACAAAGTGTCCATTAGCAAAATCAAAGTTCTATCTAATGCCCCACCTAAATAACCACTAATCATCCCTAGAGGGACGCCAATAACAACAGCAAGTGATACCGCAAGCAAAACAACCTGTAACGCCACTCCACTCCCTGCCAAAGTCCTTACACAAACATCCCTACCAAGTCGATCAGTGCCACACCAATGGGCCAATGAGGGGGGCGCAAAAATAGGATTTTCTAATCCTGTACTTGGTTCAGGGATAATGTCTAGACCAGACAGTACAGGAGTAAATAAAGCCGCCAGTAGATAAACAGCCAAAATCACTGCTCCACAAGTAGTCATGTGACCAGAAAGGCTCGTTTGCTTAAAAAACTTGCGGAATGCAGAGAAGGCCAAAAGCAAGCAATTCCTAATACTCAAGCCTAAGGGTAGAAATAATTGGAGGATGACGCTTAAATATCAATACTTAAACAAATGATTATGAAGTCAAGAGAAAAAGGCCTAACTGTTGGAGAACTGACAATGACGATAGGGGTATTATTAATTGCTAGCTTAATTTGGTCATCATGCAGCAAGCAAGAAAAGAGCGAGGAAAAAGCATTAGGTCCCACGAATTTTACACCTGCAACTTTGTCGGTTGCGATTAGAAGTATTTAACTAGATGGCTATCAAAGTTCAACCAAAGATCAGCTAATCCTCAAGCAATTAATAATAAATAGCAATAAGGCTTTCTCAATTCAACTTGAGCACAGCCATAAATGCTTCTTGAGGTACATCTACTTTCCCCATCGCTTTCATTCTTTTCTTACCTTTTGCCTGCTTTTGAAGCAACTTTTTCTTACGTGATATATCTCCCCCGTAACATTTAGCCAAGACATCTTTACGCATTGCGCTAATACTTTCGCTAGCAATAATTCGGCTGCCTATTGATGCCTGAAGTGGAATTTTAAATTGTTGCCTTGGAATAAGCTCTTTAAGTTTCTCAACCAATCCTTTCCCGACTGAATAAGCCTTGTCGCGATGAACGATCGTGGTTAAAGGGTCTGCTCTTTCCGAATTAATCAATACATCAAGCCTTACTAAATCATTACGCCGATATCCGATCAAATGATATTCCATTGAGGCATAACCTTTTGTTCGACTTTTCATCTGATCAAAAAAATCAGTAACCACCTCTGCAAGAGGCAGTTCATAAATAAGAGTAACTCTATCTGTAGTTATATACTTCATATCTAAGAAGTCTCCGCGTCTTTCTTGACAAAGGCCCATAAGAGTTCCGTTGTAATCATTAGGAGCATAAATCTCCATCCTGACATATGGTTCTTCTATTGATTCACGTTTTTGTGGATCGGGTAGTATCGCAGGATTATCAACCATCAATATTTCGCCATTTAGCATATTCACTTGATATATAACTGAAGGAGCCGTAACTATTAGGTCAAGGTCATATTCTCTTTCTAGACGCTCTTGGACAATTTCCATATGAAGAAGTCCTAAGAAGCCACATCTAAAACCAAAGCCCATTGCGCTACTAGTTTCAGGCTCAAACTTTAATGCTGCATCTGAAAGTTGAAGTTTCTGCAGCGCTTCTCTTAAATCCGGATATTGATCAGCATCTGTAGGGAATAAGCCACAAAAAACCATAGGCTTAGCCTCTTTGTAACCAGGAAGAGGCGCTTCAGCGGGGGCATTAAGCAAAGTAATCGTGTCCCCAACCCTTGCATCAGAAACAGCCTTTATAGATGCTGCCAAATACCCAACCTCTCCCGCATGGAGCTCATCAACCATGCATTGATTTGGAGCCATTACACCAATCTCATCTAGTTCATAGCTCTTATTGCTGGCCATGAGTAAGACTTTATCTTTAATACTTATGCGTCCACTAATTACACGGAAGTAAACAATCACTCCGCGATAAGGGTCATAATAAGAATCAAAAATCAAAGCCCTTGTCTTCTCATTTAATGCATCTTTAGGCGGTGGTATTCGGTCGACCACAGCCTGAAGGATCTCAGGAACACCTAGTCCTGTTTTAGCGGAGCAAACTATTGCCGTTGAAGTATCTAGTCCAATTATTGCCTCTATTTCAGCTTTGATCTTTTCAGGATCTGAACCAGGCAAGTCAATCTTGTTCAGAACAGGAATTATCTCAAGATCATTCTCCAGAGCCAAATAAACATTCGCCAATGTCTGAGCTTCTACTCCTTGACTTGCATCGACGACCAACAAAGCACCCTCACAAGCTTGAAGAGAACGACTAACCTCATACGAGAAATCAACATGACCTGGGGTATCAATCAGATTGAGTACATAATTTTGAGCATCAGCTGCCTTGTAATTCATTCTTGCGGCCTGAAGCTTGATAGTTATCCCTCTTTCCCTTTCAAGATCCATATTGTCAAGGAATTGATCCTGCATATCTCTACCCGCAACTGTTCCGGTATCTTGCAAGAGCCTGTCAGCCAAAGTCGACTTGCCATGGTCGATATGAGCAATGATGCAGAAGTTCCTTAATCGAGAAACTGGAACGTCAGTCATTAGGTTGAAGATTTCCTAATTGGACAGATTTGAACAATCCCTGAGCCTCTTATTAGCCCAGATATCGGCAGACATAGGGATTCATCCATTCATCAAACAACACCCAATAAGGAATCACTGCGTTGCCGCATAGCCAGGAGCACATTTAAATCAGCATTTGGATCCTTGCCAATAGTTGGCAAAAGATTTCTCAAACGCTCTTGCCATTCTTGACTAGTCATTCGCTCACCCCAGCAACGCTGTAACACTTCCAACATGATCGTTACAGCAGTGCTCGCTCCTGGGGAAGCTCCCAAAAGGGCTGCCAATGAGCCATCCCCAGAAGTAACAACCTCAGTACCCATCTGCAAGATTCCGCCTTTGGGGGTGCTTTTGATTATCTGAACTCTCTGCCCTGCTACTGATAATCTCCAGTTTCTATCAATTGCTTTTGGGAAGAACCCCTTTAAGGCAAGCATGCGATCTTGGTTGGTCTGAAGAAGTTGATCTAATAAGTATTTAACCAAGTCAAAATTTTCAAGTCCTACCTGAAACATTGGCCCCAGATTAGTTCGATTTATAGAACGTATCAGGTCTAAATAAGAACCTTGTTTTAAAAACTTAGTGCTAAACCCAGCAAAAGGGCCAAAAAGCAAAGAGCGTTTCCCAGAGATCCATCGACTATCTAAATGCGGTACAGACATAGGCGGAGCTCCTACATTCGCCTTTCCGTAGACCTTTGCATGATGTCTATTGGTGACTGAAGGCTCTGAACATACCAACCATTTACCACTTACAGGGAAACCACCGAAATCCAAAGCTTCAGGAATACCAGACTTTTGAAGCAAAGACAATGCACCTCCTCCAGCACCAAGGAAAACAAAAGGCGATTGAACTTCAATCGAACTATTTTCTCCTTGAAGATCTAAATGCCATATCTCATTACTTTTATGCAAATTGATTACTTCAGTACAGAATTTGATTTCAAGAGACCCATCAAACTGAAGTTTCTCTAAATATGCAGATGTTAGAGCCCCGAAGTCAACGTCCGTTCCACGTTCAACTCGAGTTGCCGCAACTGGCTGATTACTTAAACGGCCCTCCATTACCAAAGGCATCCATTCCAAAAGCTGGTCTTGATCGATGCTCCATTGCATTTGTGCAAAGGCTGGTAATTCAATCATTTGCTTAAAGCGCTTAAACAAAAAAGAGGTATCAGCATTCCCAGAAACAAAACTAATGTGGGGCAATACATGAAGGAATGAACTTGGTTCAATCCTTCCCATGGCAGTTAAAGAAGCCCAAAATTCAAGGCTTCTTTCAAAAGACTGATTTATAGCCAATGCTCTACTTGTGCTAACTCTCCCGTCACCTTGAAGAGGGGTGTAATTAAGTTCACAGTTGGCAGCATGGCCAGTCCCCGCATTATTCGCAGCGGCACTGCTCTCCAGCCCAGGACGCTCTAGACGTTCAACGATTAGCAGACGCATATCTGGCTCTAGCTCATGAAGCAACACAGCCAATGTTGCGCTCATGATTCCAGCGCCTACTAGTACTGCGTCATAACGATTTTCAGATCCAACCACATCTCAAACTTACAGAATTTGCATCAGGCCCATCAACCAGGATATTGGCTAATTACCTAGGCTAGAAAAAACAAACCTAAGAGCATCAATGACCCAGGAAAGCATGGCCCTCACAACAGAGAACGTAGAACTAGTTCTCGACCAACTCAGACCTTTTCTGATGGCAGATGGAGGGAATGTCGAGATTGTCGAAATTGATGGTCCTGTAGTCAAGGTTCGACTCCAGGGTGCTTGTGGAAGCTGCCCTAGCAGCACAATGACGCTAAAAATGGGTATAGAAAGAAAGCTTCGAGAAATGATTCCAGAAGTAAGCGAGGTGATTCAAGTTATTTAAAAAGTCCAAGACGAAAAAATATCAGTAGCCAAAAGAATATTTTTATTTGTTGTTGCCCAACCAACAAATAGGCCATTCTTCTACCAGAAAAACATGCATATTACCGATAATTACATCTAAAACTTCCATATAGAGCTCTGCAATGCTCCTATTCAGCCAATTAATATTCCCAACATCATCTCTAATAGGAGAATGCATAATAATTGACGACAGAATAGCTGAATTATTTTCACTATCAAAGCGCAATGGTATTAATAACACCCAGGGAGAGGCCTCCCCACGCAATAATCGAACAATGCAAAAGCCGATTGAATAACAATGAATAATTCGACTATAAGTCGAATTAAATAACCAACTAAAAAGTACTCATTTCATGTCACTTTAGTCTACCTTATGCTTAACTAGTCTTCGCAGAGTTCTCATTATTCTCCCTTAGAATTGCAGCTTTATAATCAAGGCAGTCCAATGGCATTCCCATGTATATGACCAAGAAAAGAGGCGCTAAAACCGCCAAGGTAAATAGAAGGCCTAGCCCATGAGAAGAATAAGAGCCTACATTATGATCAAAGCGATATAAGGCCAGAATATATAAATGCAAGTATATAAACTGTTGCGGCTTCTTGACGGCCCAATGAACTAGCGAGCCAGCGAAAAATAATAATCCTTTCATTTTCGATTCAAACCTTGGCGGTTCGGAATAAATGGTTGGTCAGATCAACCTATATCTAAGCATGGCCATGGGCCTTGAAGCTCCCCGTCTAAAACCTAAAAACACAAAACAGTGGCAAGAGTCCATCCTCTACACAACATCTGTTTAGAAGAGCTGTCTAATCATTGCTAGAAATTAATTTTTCAACAAAAGCCTTACCTAAATCAATGCTTAAAAGCTGATTTTTGAAGGTTATAAAAGTCTAAATCGCAGGAAGTCAATTAAGGAATCTATGAACTGATTGAAGCCTGCTCCAAATCAATTTTAAAAAGCTTCGGTGAATCTTCTTGCCGCAATCTAAATTCATAGAGTTTTCTACTTCCTATGCAGGCCTAAAAAGGTGACCACTAACTCCCTTAGGGCATCAATGCCTGCGCTTCAGAACAAAAGCTACTTCAACTATGGAGGGCAAGGCCCCCTGCCACAAGAATCGCTGAATGCGATCACGGCAAGCTGGAGAAAAATTCAAACACTCGGTCCTTTTACTAATAAAGTTTGGCCCTATATCGCAAGCGAAGTAGATACCACTAGAAAGTTGCTCGCAGGCTTATGTGGAGTCCCTCCTACAAGATTGGCCCTCACAGAGAACGTCACAAGTGGGTGTGTTTTACCTTTATGGGGACTTCTCTTCTCCCCAGGGGAGAGAATACTAATAAGCGATTGTGAACATCCTGGCGTTGTTGCTGCATGCAAAGAACTAGCTCGACGTGAGCAACTTGAAATCGATATTCTGAGACTGGAGCAACTAAAAGAAGGTTCTTGCAATCAAATTGAAACTGATTCTGCAGTTATCAATGAACTTAACCAGTGTCTCAAGCAAAAGACACGCCTAGTAGTTCTCTCTCATCTGTTTTGGAACACTGGGCAAAGAATGCCTATTTGTAAAGTAGCCCAACATCTAAAGGAGCATCCCAAGCAGCCTTACCTACTTGTAGACGGTGCCCAGAGCTTTGGACAGATTCCCATTCAAGACGAAGCAAAAGCGGCAGATATTTATGCCTTTACAGGCCACAAGTGGGCTTGTGGACCTGAAGGACTTGGCGGAGTAGCTGTCTCCGAACGAGTGCTATCCGAGTCTTCACCAACACTAGTTGGATGGCGAAGTTTAAAGAACGAGAACACAACAAATTTCAATGCTATGAATTCATTTCATCTTGACAGTCGTCGTTTTGAAGTAGCGACCTCATGCGTACCTCTTTTAGCAGGTTTACGTTGCTCTCTAAAGCTCTTTGAAGCAACAGGTACATCTGCACAGCGATTGGAGAAAATTCAAAGCTGGAGTGCTCAACTTTGGGATCTCCTACGAGGGATAGAAGGTGTGGAGCCTCTTCTTAAGGGTCATCCACCGGCAGGTCTTGTGACTTTTTCACTTTCAAACGGGATGCCAACAAGAGAAATCGTTAAAAAGCTTGGGGGGAAAGGTCTTTGGATTCGAGATATCGAAAGTCCTGTATCGCTACGTGCATGCCTACATATCATCAGTGAGAGCGAGGAAATCAATTCACTAGCTAAAGCGATAAAAGAGATTACCTAGAGCAAGGCTTATTAAGCCCCTTATCTTGTCAACCGCTTTCTAAGGGCCCGCAAAGCCTCCTCTCTATCGTCAAAGTGAACCTTAGAAGATCCAAGTATCTGATAATCCTCATGTCCCTTCCCGGCAATAAGCACGACATCCGTAGGATCAGTATCAGCAATAGCAACTGCAATAGCTAATGCTCGATCAGTCTCGACAGTTATATCAGTGAAGCGAGGAACCCCAATCAAAACATCGTTCAAAATTTGCTGTGGATTCTCAGTTCTAGGGTTGTCTGAGGTCAACACTATTCGATCAGACAATTCAGCGGCAATAGCTCCCATCTTTGATCGCTTTCCACGATCTCTATCTCCACCACAACCAAAAACACAAACTAATCGACCTTGTGTCAATGATCTCGATGCAATTAAGGCATTTTCCAGTCCATCAGGAGTATGAGCATAATCGACTAAAACTGTAGGCAATTGAGAAGACTTCTCTACCTCGCCAACTAACACTCGCTCCATTCTTCCAGGAACACCAGTGAACCCAGATATTGCTGCTAACAATTTCGGCAATGGAAATCCTTGCTGAAGCAATACTCCAACTGCCTGTAAAAGATTCATTAGATTGAAGCGTCCAATTAACGGGGAAATGAACCTTCCTTGTCCAGCAGGACTTCGTAAACATCCATGGACTCCGCCAGGAGACAACTCCAAATCAGTGATAGTTAATTCAGCCCTGCCAGACGCAAGGGCATCTGCTTTCAAGGAACTACGCCAACAGATCCCCCCCAATCGCTCTGCAAGCATGGCGCCCCAAGAATCATCAACGTTTACTACCGCCCTGTCAGAGCCTGGAATTAATAACGGAGCTCTAAACAAAAGAGTCTTTGCTTCGAAATAAGCCTCCATCGACTTGTGATAATCAAGATGATCTTGAGTGAGATTGGTAAAGACACAACCAGCAAAGCGACAACCAGAGACTCTTTGCTGATGAAGCGCATGGGAGCTTACCTCCATAGCACAAAGCTCTGCACCTGACTGCACTGCACTAGCAAGCTTTGCTTGCAAGCCATCAGCAAAGTCTGTGGTATGAGTCGCAGTCGCCTCATAAGTTGGCCAACGATTTACAAGCGTCCCAAAAAGAGCTGTTGAGCTACCCAACGCCGAACTGAGATATTCGATCAAATATGCAGTTGTTGTTTTGCCATTTGTTCCAGTTACACCAAGAAGAGCCAATTTTGAAGAAGGCTGCTGCCAAAAAGCCGCTGCCAACTCTCCAGCCCACAATCCCACTGGTCCAGAGACCACTATTACAGGGTCGCCAGAACAAGGAGGATGAACCTTTGCAGCCACCTCCCCAATGACAGCGGCAACAGCTCCAGCAGAGAGAGCTTCAGGCCAAAAACACCCGCCATCCACTTTTTCTCCAGGCAAACCAACAAAAAGGCTTCCGTTAACTACACGACGAGAATCGCAGGAAACCATCTCTATAGAAGGATTTGACAAGCCTAAGGGGACTGACAAACCTGCAGATTTAAGAAGGGAATGAAGTGACTGGTTCATGAAAGGCTCCAAATGTAAGGAGCTTTTTTATTCAGATTGGAAAGCCTTAGTAATTGCATTTTGCAACCAAATAAGCAAGCCTTCCTCATTCAACCTTGGAGAAACCCTAGGCAACTCAAGTAATAAATTGGAATTCTGTGAGCGAACAGCCAATACAGGCACCCTTAATTCATAATGAGCTCTTTGAATTTCAGTTATTCCCTGATAATCAATATCAATAACCTGAAGTTCTATTGAAGGACTTAAGTCATCCAAAGGAATTCTTTGAAGCCTTTGTTGAAGGCCCTCACAAAGGCAGCAGCCCTTCCTACTAAAGAGAATTAGAGTAGTTTTCTTCACTAATCGGGCACAGGGTCACAACCACATGGGGTAAAGGGATGGCAACGTGAAAGCCTTCGCAAAGTTAGCCATCCTCCACGCCAAGGACCATGGCGTCCTATCGCCTCCAGGCCATAGGCACTACAGCTTGGAATAAATCGACAACGCGGTCCCATTAAAGGAGAGAACCATTTGCGATAGAAATTGATCAGACTTATAAGAAAACGAGCAAGGGCTTGATTCAGCCTTGCTCGGATGCTTAGCGATAGAGTATTGGGCCCGTGCATAGTTAGCCGCCTACTGGACTCGCTTACCAGCTTCGCGCGCCAACGGCACGTTTGTCCTTTCATTTATTTCTTATGTCTCGATACCGCGGGCCTCGATTGAGGATCACGCGTCGCTTGGGAGACCTACCAGGTCTCACCAGGAAGGCAGCAAAACGCTCCCATCCGCCAGGTCAGCACGGCCAAGCCCGTCGCAAGCGCTCTGAATACGCGATCCGTCTAGAAGAAAAGCAAAAGCTTCGATTCAATTATGGAATTTCTGAGCGGCAGCTAGTCCGCTACGTAAAGAAAGCACGCGCACAAGAAGGCTCCACAGGAACGAACCTACTAAAACTTCTTGAAAATAGATTAGACAACGTCTGCTTTCGACTTGGTTTTGGGCCAACTGTCCCTGGGGCAAGGCAACTCGTAAACCATGGTCATATAACCGTGAATGGACGTGTTCTTGATATTGCAAGCTATCAATGCAAATCAGGAGATGTCGTATCGGTTCGCGAGCGCAAAGGGAGCAAAAAACTAGCTGAAGCCAATCTTGAGTTTCCAGGGCTTGCGAATGTCCCTCCACACCTTGAGCTAGACAAAGGCAAAATGTCAGCAAAGATCACTGGGAAGTGCGATCGTGAATGGGTCGCCCTAGAAATAAACGAGCTACTGGTCGTGGAGTACTACTCACGTAAGGTATAGACGCCCAGTCATACCAATCGATCTCAGGAAAAGTTTGAATGCTGGTTCAAACTTTATTCAAACTTTTTCAACCCCTGCTCAGTCAGGGGTTTTTTATTTAGCCTCAAAATTTCGCTAATTCATTAGATAGTGAGCCAAACCAAGTGCAATACATAGGCCTATGCCTAAGTTCCAAATCAAGGCATATTTTTAAAATCACCGAATAATTTTCATCGAATTACAGCACTAGAATTTAAACCAGTGTGTAGGTTTTTCAGATATAAACTTCTAATGAATATGACTGTAATTTTAGTTCAACTACTCTCTAGCTTGCTAATTAATTATAAATGAAGTCATCAAGAGCCTTTTTTCTTTCAAATTGGTTAACACTTACATCGGTACTGATAGCACTTTCTGTCTTATTAAGTGAGCCATGGATCGTAGATCATTTTCGAAGTGGGCATTTTAACTGGGTCAGCTTGCATTCTCTTGCAATTGTTCGTCATAGCCTTACAAAGTTTGGAGGTGTAGGTTATTCCTGCGCGCTAACTCCTGGAGAAGGAAATATTCAACTTGAATACTTCAATCGATATCCAATTCCTTTTGCATTATTTACTCGCTGGCTGTTGATGCCATTCGAGGGAGATTGGCCTGCCTATCTATATGCTGCACGCCAGTGGATGAACATTATATTTCTAGCAACGTTGTGGACAATTTATTTAATCCTGAGAGAGATAGGGACTTCACGTGGTATTGCAATTTTTGCAGTACTTGGAACAGCCCTTGATTCGACAACATTGTTTTACAAATCAATGTTTCATTTCGATCAGCCCGCACTTCTTTTATATTCATTGTTAATATTAACCTCACTTAAAACTTTTGGTTCGAATTCATTCAGTAAATGGAAATATTTAACAGTCTTAGGAATAGGTTCTCTTACAGGTCGTTCAGCAATAGTCCTTTGTTATGGATTTTCTTTAGCGTTGATCTTAAGCATTAAGTCATTAATTAAATCCAGATCATTCCTCAACAATGAAAAGGTTCGACTTGCTTGGAGTGGATTCATTATGGCAATTATACTAGTAGCTATAGCTACTAGTTATAACATTGTTGGGGAAGCTTTAATTACAGGTGTTGCTCCACAAAAAACAGAAATAGTTATCTCTGCGCTCCGACGTCTAGATTTTCATCAGGAAGGTCTTAGCCCAAATCAATTATCAAAGACTTTATGGACCGAAAGAGCTCCGGAAATTATTATGAGGCATGTTGGTTTTTATGCAAGCAAAGTCTTAGATATATCTTTAGTGCTTACTTTCGTGCTGTTCTCTTTAACAGTAATTAGGAGAAAACAATTATTCTTACTCCCTTATGTAGGGTATTTTCATGAAATAATAGGTAAAAATTATATCCGCTTATTAGCTTGGCAAAGCATTTCTATCAGTTCAATTATTTGGATTCTACTTATGAAAAATCTTTTAGTTTTTCATGAATATACCGCAATGGTAATGCTTCCTTTTTTCTGCATTATCCTTTCTGCAGTTGCAGAGTTACTTAGTCAATTAGCATTGAATCTATTCCCATCATTAGCACCAGCTCTACTAAAAATTTCTGTAGTAATCGTGATTTATTCTTTCCTCTGGCAAGCGATTTCTGTCCCAGCTGATAAGCTCCAACCCTCAAATGATCGTCTAATTAAGCTGAATCAATTTTTTGCAGAGTTAAGAGAATTTAATTTAAATACAAGTACAAATCAGACTGTTTTACGTAATTCAAATTGGTTGCCTGGCTCACCCTATGCTCAATGCCTGATGCTCAATCAACCTTTATTTGTTGGAGAACCTTCATCTGAGAAGGACCTTATCCAACCTCCTTCTTTGGTAGATAGGTAATAGCTAATGGCATACTAAAACAAATAAAGGACAAAACTCGGTCTCTTAATTGAGAAAAGGAATACTTTCTTTTTAAAACCTCAATCCATGACTGGGGTTTAGTCACTGGACTAGTAGTCTAATGAGAATGGGCTAGAAGGGTCTTGGCGAAATGAATACTGAAAAGGGTTTTGATCATTACCCCCTATGGGCTCTATCCAATCAATATCAAGAATCAATAAGCGCTCTTGTAGGAATTTAATGCCTAGATGGAATCAAGAAACCAACTAGTTCCCATCTAGGTTTTACTAAAAGTTGAAAATGGCACTTTCAAATCATTCAAACTTTATTCAAACCCTGATTACACCGTTGCCACCTAGTAATACCAACCACTTTGAGCGACGTTGAGTACTACTCACGTAAAGTGTAAGAATCCAGTTACACCAAGGGTTCTCAGCGAATGTTTGTATTTTTATACAAACAACGTACAAACATCTTCACCCCCTGCTCAGCCAGGGGGTTTTTATTTGGCCAACAATTTCACTAATTCATCAGATAACGAGCCAATCCAAGTGCAATACAGAGACCTATTCCAACGTTCCAAATCAAGCTTTGATTCCTGAAAAACCAGCGCATATTCCTTAAGTATTAGTGATGCAAATAAAAAGCGGCGAATTACTCTTATTTCCGTGATTCTGATCAATCTGCTCTCTCAAGCAACATTTCAAGGGCTAAAGCAACATATTTCAGACCTGCTGAATCAAGGCCCCTTTCCAACACTGGGGTTTAGTGATGCGAACCTTGGTTAGCTCAGACAGGTAAGGGAATCAATATTCATAAGAGAACTATAAAAAAATAATAATACGATGGCGTTTTTAGGTAAAATTGTCTTTCACTATTGAAAACAAGGGCATCAGTCTCATAAGTTTGTTGCTCAAGGCTTAGTTAATTAATAATTAAGGCTATATTAATGCCTAGTTACTGAGATTAGCTTTAGTGAAGTCAAGGCTTAAATCAAACCCAGCAAGCTTGACAAGGCTCCTTGCCTGGATAACTTTTTCTCTGGCGGCAATAAATATCCTTATTCAATTCGCAATTTATAGCTTTGGCTTAAATAAGGAATGGTTTTTACTATTCAATATGGACAAAGAGGTCAACATACCTACAATATTTTCATGTTCCCTAATGCTCATTTGTGCATCGCTAATATGGCTTATTACAAGAAAATCTAAGAATAAAGATGACGCGATTCAAAGGAAATGGAATGTGCTGAGATGGACTTTTATATTCCTAATGCTTGACGAAGGGCTTCAAATTCACGAGGCATTTACTATACCAAGCATAAAGCCAATGCTTCCTCCAATACTATCTGTTGTATGGGTAATCCCTTATGGAATTTTTGCTATTTTCGCAATAGTCTACTTCATGCCATTAATACAAAGCCTACCTAGAAAATATAGGAATAAAACTCTATTATCAGGGTTTATCTATCTCTCTGGAGTATTAGGCATTGAGATGATCGGGAACTTGCTAGTTAGAACAGGAGATATAAAACTGCATGGTATATCCTATGGTCTTTTCTCAACACTAGAAGAAACATTAGAGATGGCTGGGTTGATTGTCTTTATTCATACCCTATTAATATATATTTTTGATCATCAAAGACAAAAACTGAAAATCAAATTTCGTCTTAGTAGCTCTTGAGGTTCAATGAGATAATCAAGCACTTCTTCATTGAACAGAACCTTTGAAGCGAATAACAAGGGCTTTTCATCTGAGCTATTAGTTTTACAAGCTAGAAGCCTATGATTTGAGTAATAGTAACAACATCAGTGCGAATACAAGACCAAGGCAAGATAATGCAGATGAGCCTGTGTAAATGAATACAGGAGCTCAGCTTATTAACTGAAGGTAATGTCTACTCTGCAAGCATATAAAAGAAATAGTACTAATTTTCAGGGAAACCCTTTATGCGAGGTGAGCTTTTTCCAAGTAATTATCTAGCCTAGTTACAACTCCAATAAGCAACGTGGCCTTAGAGAAACCAAAACGCCACCAAGTCCCAGGATTAAATACTCGTGCAATTCATCACGGTGAAAGCTTCGCGCCTGACACTGGCACCGTGATGCCGCCTATTTTCCCTAGCTCAACCTTTAGTCATGGGAATCCAAACGGTTTTGACTACACGCGCTCAGGGAATCCAAACTTCCGGATTTTGGAATCAGTATTGGCTTCTGTAGAAGAATGCCAGTACTCCACAGTGTTCGGCTCTGGGGTGAGTGCTATTACAGCAGTGGCTTCAACCCTACGAGCTGGCGACTTAGTGCTATGCGAGGAAAATCTATATGGCTGCACCGTAAGGCTGTTTGAACAAGTTTTAGCCAAGTTTGGCGTTCGGACTGAATGGTTGGACTTCACTGATCAATCAGCTCATAAAACACTTGCAGATCGACAACCTGCAATGGTCTGGCTAGAGAGCCCAACAAACCCTCTTCTTAAAGTGATAGATCTACAAAAAATCTGTGATGTTGCTAATGATAAGCGAATACCTGTAGTGGTTGACAATACCTTTGCGACAGCACTGTTACAACGACCACTTAAATTAGGGGCCACACTCTCTTTGACAAGCACTACTAAGTACATCAATGGTCATTCCGATGCATTAGGAGGAGCCATATGCACTGACAGTACGGAGTGGGAAAAAAGAATGAAATTTGCTCAAAAGTCCTTAGGCTTGCACCCATCGCCATTTGATTGTTGGCTAATCACTAGGGGTATCAAAACCTTGCCTCTTCGCCTAGAGCGACAAGTAGACAATGCCGCTGCTTTTGCAGACAATCTCGCTAAACATCCAGCTGTGGCATGGGTGCGCTACCCATTCAGAAGCGACCACCCTCAATATCATTTAGCAAAAAAACAAATGCGTGCTGGAGGAGCAATAGTCACAGCCAGCCTGAAAAGTAGCCAGCAGGAGACATACTCAATGTGTAAAGGTCTGCGCTATTTCACCATGGCAGAAAGCCTTGGAGGAGTCGAAAGTCTGGTATGTCATCCAGCAACAATGACTCACGCCTCTGTTTCCCCAGCAGTCAGAGCCCGTCTTGGGATTGATGACTGTCTTATACGTTTTTCAATTGGATGTGAAAATCTTTCAGATCTCATTGGAGACATAGATACCGCTCTTAATCAACTTCAGTGAGTCATAGGAACCTACAGATCAACCCTTGCTGGACGGCTGAAGACTTAGGGCATGCTCTTCCTGATAGTCCACATGCAGTATCAGTAGCCCTGCCTCGATGGCAAGATGTAGTTGCTTACGAAGAGAAAGATCCTGCCTGCCTAAAAGCTTTACAGGCAATTTATCCTCGATTCGGACTTAACCCACTCGTATCTGCAATAGCGCAAAAAGCTATCGACTCATATGGCGCCGACAGTCAAAATGCTTGGCCATATCCAACTTCAGCAGCAGCACGGCAAGCAGAAAAACACTGTCACCGCACAGAGAGTAATTGTGAAACAACTATTGAAGAAGTTTTAGGACTGCATTGTCTAATAACAGACAACAAAGCGACTTCTGCAGCAAAAGCATTTTGGCAACATACAGGCCTTGGAGCATCCTCTCGCCAAGCAGCGATAGCGCTAGGCAAAGAGAATGCCCCCTCAACGAAGGCCGGCGAAATTGCCAAAGAGAAGCTCCGTCAGCGTTTAGCAAAAATATATGCCTGCAAAAAAGATTTGATTCGGCTTTATCCCTCAGGGATGGCTGCCTTCACAGCAGCACTTCAAGTAATCACAGAGATACGTCCAAACCGCCCCACATTGCAACTTGGCTTCCCCTACGTAGATGTCCTGAAACTTCCACAAGTGATATTTGATGGAGGTGAGCTTCTGCTTGAAGTAAACCCAACTCTTCTAGCCGCAGAGCTCGACAAGAGAAAGCCTTCTGCCGTAATTGTCGAACTCCCCAGTAATCCAATGCTGCAATGCGTAGATCTGCCAGCAGTTGCAAAGTTGGCGCATGAACGTGATATCCCCGTTATTGCAGATGACACAATTGGCTCAGCAACAAACATTGATGTACTTCCTTACGCAGATCTTGTCTTTAGCTCCCTTACTAAAAGTTTTGCCGGGAGGGGAGACATTCTTGCCGGAGCTCTGGTCACTAGTCCCTATTCAAGCTGGGGGCCCTTACTGACAGAAAATTTGAAGCTTGCTGGGATTGCTCAATTATCAGATCCTGATGCAATTGCTTTAGAAGAAACCAGCCGAGATCTCGCTAACAGAATTCAAAAGCTCAACGAAGCCTGTCTTTCACTAAAAACGCACCTTGATCATCACCCTTCCGTCGCAAGAGTCCTACACCCTGATCAATGTCCGAACTTTCAGGCCCTCATGCGTCCAAACTCAGGACATGGATGTTTGCTTTCATTTGAACTAATAGGCGGCTTATCAAAGGCAAAAAGGGTTTATGACGCTTTACAAGTTTGTAAAGGACCAAGCCTAGGAACAAGCTTCACTTTGGCTTGTCCATATGTACTTTTGGCTCACTACGATGAACTTGATTGGGCTGAAGCATGCGGCGTGCCCAATCACCTTCTAAGAGTATCGGTCGGACTAGAAGATCCAGACATGCTTTGGGGGCGTTTTGAAAGGGCTTTAAGTGCATAAAAATCTATAAATCTTTTCTAAAACGTTGTGACATCCAAATCAGCATCGTGCAAGGGAACTAAATTCCGGCTAATGATTAGATCGGTTCAAAACTAAGAATGTCACCTATTTACGAAGACAACAGCCTTGCAATAGGCAACACCCCCTTGGTGAGACTGAACTCAGTAACCAAAAACTCCAAGGCAACTGTTCTCGCCAAAATTGAAGGTCGCAATCCTGCTTACAGCGTCAAGTGCAGAATCGGCGCAAACATGATTTGGGATGCCGAAAAAAAGGGCGTACTTAGCAAAGCACAAACTATCGTTGAGCCAACATCAGGCAATACTGGAATTGCTCTTGCTTTTACTGCAGCTGCCCGTGGATACAAATTAATTCTCACCATGCCTGAATCGATGTCTTTAGAGCGTCGAAGAGTCATGGCTGTCCTTGGTGCCGAACTAATCCTCACTGAAGCCTCTAAAGGAATGCCTGGGGCTATAGCAAAAGCAAAAGAGATTGCTGAAAGTGATCCAAAAAAATACTTTATGCCTGGCCAATTCGAAAACCCTGCCAATCCAGACATTCATTTCAAAACGACAGGGCCAGAAATTTGGGATGACTGCGATGGAGCAATTGACGTACTTGTTGCGGGTGTAGGTACTGGAGGCACCATTACAGGTGTATCTCGTTACATCAAGCAATCAAAAGGTAAAAACATTCTCTCTGTTGCCGTAGAACCAACGCATAGTCCAGTTATTTCTCAAACCATGAAAGGTGAAGAGATCAAACCTGGGCCACACAAAATTCAAGGCATTGGCGCTGGCTTTATCCCCAAAAACCTTGATCTATCAGTTGTGGACAGAGTTGAACAAGTTACCAATGAAGAGTCAGTCGCCATGGCTCTGCGATTGGCACAAGAAGAAGGCTTACTAGTAGGTATTTCCTGTGGAGCAGCAGCAGCTGCTGCTGTCCGAATGGCAGAGAAAGAAGAGTTTGCAGGTAAAACAATCGTGGTTGTTTTACCTGACATGGCAGAAAGATATCTTTCATCAGTAATGTTTGAAAGTGTGCCAACAGGCATCATTCAAGAGCCTGTATCTACCTGAGAACGAGCCTCAGGTAAGACAGCCTGAGGCATGATCAACATTGCATCTCCATAAGAGAAAAATCGATACTGGCGCTCAATTGCATCTGCATAGAGAGCCAGTAATCTTTTTCGACCTATAAGCGCACTTACCAAAAGGAGCAAAGAACTTTTGGGGAGGTGAAAATTCGTCAATAAACCGTCCACCACCCCAAATCTATATCCAGGTTTAATTACCAAGTTCACTTTTCCTTGAAAGGGCTTAAGGCTTCCTCCACCTGCCAAGCAAGCTCCTTCAAGAGCTCTGACGCTTGTTGTCCCAACAGCTACTACTCGTCCACCTCTCGCTCTACAAGCTTCTACCTTTTCTACAACTTCTTCTTTGACTTCAACCCACTCACTGTGCAGCTGCAAACTTGTTAAATCTTCAGTATTCATAGGTCTAAAAGTACCCAGCCCAACATGCAATGTGACTCTGGCCTCAATAATTCCACGACGCCTCAAAGCGCTAAGTAACTCATCACTCAAATGCAACCCAGCTGTAGGGGCTGCCACAGCACCCGGATGTAATGCATAACGGGTTTGGTATTTCTCTTCATTATTGGAGTCTTGTTGCTCGATATAGGGAGGCAAAGGCACTTCTCCGTAACGTTCTAAAAGGATCTCGATAGTCTCCCAATCGCAATAGCAAGAGGGGAATTGAATCACCTTCCCACCAGTTTCATGATCATTCGCAATCACCTTCAGAGGAATTGATTGCTGTTCCATACCCTCTAACCAAATCTCATCCCCAACGCGCATGCGTTTTGCAGGGCGGGCAAGACATTGCCATCTGCCATTGCCACGAGGCTCAAGCAACAACAGTTCAGCTTGACCTCCCCCTGGACGAAGAACATGCAATCTGGCCTTCATGACACGAGTGTCATTCAGGACAATTAAGTCCCCTGGAAGGAGCTCATCTTGCCAATCCCATACTGTTTTGTGACGGGCAGCCACTAGAGAATCCCCCCTATTTTTTTCAACAACTAAAAGTCGTGCACTATGACGAGGGTCCATTGGAACCTGAGCTATTCGTTCAGGTTCCAATGGGTAGTCATACGAACTAAGTAACAAGTCTCTGGGATCCAACACGCTTGAATTAATTAAGTCAAATTAAAGAAAGAGAGTAAAAAATCTTTCATGACTTACTCACAAATATTCCTTACGCAGCAAGGCTCTCAATATTATTTTCGATCAAATCAGCTAAATCTCTAAGGAAAGCAGCTCCATCAGCACCATAAACAACTCTGTGATCAGCCGTCAGGTTCACCTGCATCTGAGACTTCACCGAAATTGACCCATCTTGACTAGCTACAACATTTGACTGAGATGCAGCGACGGCAAGAATCGCGCCAGTCCCAGGAGGAAGAATTGCATCAAAACGATCAACCCCAAACATGCCTAAGTTTGAAAGAGTGAAAGTCCCACTGCTGTATTCATTAGGTTGAAGTTGTTTACTACGAGATCGCTTTACTAAATCACTCCATCTTCGTGACAATTCAAACAAATCAGTATTGTCGGCGTTCTCAAGAACTGGCGTAATAAGTCCTCCATCTTCCATAGCCACAGCAATCGCCACATTTATCTGAGAGGGATACGCCATACCAGCTGGACTAGAAGCTGCATTGACCTGCGGGTGACGTGCCAGCGTGAGTCCTACCGCCTTAGCCAACAAAGCCGTCATAGTTACTCCATTTGGTTTCACTTGCTTATAGAAAGTATTAAGTCTGTCTGTATTAATTCTGTAACCCACCCTGAAACAGGGCACTGACAAGCTCGACTCCATATTCCTATTTACAGCCTGCTGAAGCGTATTGAAGGGAACAGTCTCTCCAGGTGATCCAAAGCTCTGCCCAGCAAGTGACTTGGCAGATTTTGATTTCTCTAATCTTGCAGAGCTTTCTTTTGTAATGGCAACATTTGAAGGCGAAGGTAATGCCGCTGGAGCATCACTTTCTGCAACCCAAGGAACACTAATGGGTTGACCATTTGCCTTCTGCACATCTTCTGCCTGGATTCGACCATGAGGGCCAGTACCTCGAACAGTTGCGAGCTCAACTCCCAATTGAGATGCCAACTTCTTCGCCCTGGGAGAAGCAACAATTCGACCATCATTAACAATGGCAGGAGGATGCAAGGGCAAGGAAGAAGCTGTTTTTAAAGGTTTAGTTGGTAAAGGAGGAGGAGACGGCTGCTCAGCCTCTGGAGAAGACTTCTGATCTCCTAATGCAGAAGAAGATTCTCCAGCCGATGGAACAGGACTAGCCGATGGAACGACTGGCGTATTTGCTTGCACAGCAGCAATTTCATCCTCACTCTCAACAATCAAGCCAATTGTTTCCCCGACAGGCGCAGTATTTCCCGCCGGCATTAATACCGCCGCCAAATAACCATCTTGGAAAGACTCCACATCCATATCAGCCTTGTCAGACTCAACTACAAGTACTGACTCTCCTCGGCCAACCTTGTCTCCAGGCTTTTTCAACCACTCGACAATTTTGCCCTCCGTCATAGTGGAGCTAAGGGCAGGCATGAAAATATCGTGAGTTGCCAATACCTTCTCCGAATAGGCTTTCCATGGGATTTTATAGACCTATTGAGCAATTCAAATCCAAACAAAAGTCATTCCTGTTCAATTGCCTTAACAACTCCGTCTCTAACCACCACAGCGACCTGCATCTTTTCAACCAAATTATCTCCAACCTTTAGTTCGCAAAAGCTCTCTATTTGGCCTTGCTCAACAACTTGTTCCATTTCAAGCTCTCTTACCTGGGCTTGTTGCTGTAAGAGATTTCTCTTTTGCTCTTCAAACTCAGCCCTTTTAGCCGCAACCTGCTGCTGTACCTGAGCCACCTGTTCCTGAACACGAGGGTCTAAAGGATTTGAACTTTGGTTGCGAACGTCTTCAACGACCTGTTGCCCCTCCTGCTCCAACTGTGCCAGTTGCTTGTCAGTGGTAGAGATTGCATTACTCAACTCTCTTTCCGCCTCTTCTTTCCATGCAGGAGTTACAACAGCTCGCACTGTGATCGAACGCTTTATAGAAAGGATTTTTTCTGCAGTCATTTGATCTACTTGCTATCAAATAAGGTTCTCAGCCAAAGAGCTGAAGGTCAATTAAAATGGTCACCCCGAGACATCAACGCTTGTAGATAGCTCTTATAGCTGCTTGGTCTCGAGAAGCGATCCTGTCGCGACGCTGCTTCAGTGTCTGCGTCAGCAGCTCATTCTCAATCGTAAAAGGGGCAACTAATGCCACTGAAATAACACGTTCATCTGGCCTTGAGCCTGTGCGTTGGGAAAGTAAAAGATTAATTTCAGCACGCAATTGTTTCCTCAAATCATCATCTCCAGGAGAGCCTCCAAGGCCTTTATCAACATTTAAGCCATTCGCTTTTGCCCAAGGAAGAATGTTCTCAACGTTTGGAACAACCAAAACCCCTAAGTGCTTTTCATCCTGGCCGACCAACATAACCTGTTCTAAAAGTGGACTTGCCACAAGAAATTCTTCTAACGGTCCAGGCTCAACATTTTCTCCACTACTTAACACAATCGTGTCCTTAGCTCGACCAGTCAAAACAAGGGAGCCATCTGGAAGCAACATCCCAAGGTCACCCGTATCAAACCAACCTGGCGATTCAAAGGCTTTAGCAGTTGCATCAGGTTTATCAAGATAACCAGCCATAACTTGTGGTCCCTTCACCAAAACTCGCCCACGCTGACGGAACATCTTTGGCGCGCCTTTATCAGGATCCACAATCCGAAACTCTGTCGAAGGTAGTGGGGGGCCAGAACTCCCACGAATATTTCGCCAAGGTCTCCTGCAACTAACTACTGGGCTTGTCTCCGTAAGGCCATACCCCACCAACAACTCAACCCCCAAAGACTCAAAAAAAACATCTACATGAGGGGCAATTGCGCCACCACCATTAATTGGGTAACGCAATTCTCCACCGCAAAGCTGCTTCAAAACCTTCGGCCATATCAAAGAAGATGCCAAAAAGTGACCAGGCCATCTACAAACCACTTCAATTGCTGCGCAAGCACGCCGCAAGGGTGTCTTGGGCTCCAACAAGAGTGATCTGGCTGTTCTTAAAGCCAGTTTGAAAGCGCCACTGTTAGCCAATGCAGCCTTCAACACTCGTTGTCGAGAAATGGGCATTGCTCGAACTGCCTCATCAAAACCAGCCTTTATCGCTTCCCAAAGTCGAGGGACAGTAACCATCACTATCGGCTTGACCCTCGGGAGATCTCGCTTCAGATGTTTAATGGTTGTGTAACTCTGTGAGCAAGCACATGAGAAGAAGTAATACTCTGCACTTCGCTCATACGCATGCCAAATAGGTAGGACACTGAGTACAGAAGACCCTGGTCGAGGAAAAGCTACACAAGCAAGAGACTGAATCTGATGAAGAAGATTCGCGTGACTAAGAGGAACCCCCTTTGGCTTTCCAGTTGTTCCAGAGGTGTAAAGGATGGTTGCAGTAGTAGAACCAGCAGAAGCAAGTTCACGGTCTGCCATCAAATCAGGTGCTTTCTTACCTACACCAGCAGCTAAAAGTTCTTCCCATCCCAAAACACCATCTATAGGCGCTCCTTCAAGTTGAACTACAAGCTTTAGCCGATGCCTTTGAGAATCAGTAAGAGCAAGCTTTTGGAATAACTCAGCATTTTGAACTATTAACGCAACTGATCCAGAGTCTTCAAGGATGTAACGCAGTTCTTCAATAGGAGCAGAAGCGCCCCTTACCGCATCAGATGCACCTGCTCGCATTAAGCCCTGATCCACCACAAGCCATCGAGGGCTATTTTCCGAAAAGAGTGCAACTACATCACCCTTCTCAATCCCAAAACTAATAAAAGCTGCTGCTGCAGTAGAAATACGTTCAGCGATCTCTGAATAACTAAAGCATTCAGCATGTGTGGCATGTGGAGCATCAACTGCAATTACTTGTCCATGGTTCTCTGAAAGCCATTCCCAAATCTGATCAACACGTCCAAGCCTTGAAACGTACTCACGGGCTGCTAAAGCCTGAGCTTCCTTTTTGGTAGTTATCCATGCCGACTTAGCCAAGAAGGAGTCCATTTGATCTTCGTTATTAGTGCAGATTGAAACCAAGATGGGCCTACAAATTAAATCAATCTTCCTAGATAAACCTTATTAAAAAAGTTCCGACTTTTTTAAGCTTAAGAAGAAAACCAACCAAGGCCAAAGCGGTTGCTCAGACAGCGGCACATAAGCGGCTGAACATCGAACACTGATAAGCCAGGCAACCAATTGTTCAAGCTTCCGACAGGCTTGCCTACTAATCCACAAGGGACTATCTCGTCAAAGCCAGACAAATCGCACGCCACGTTAAGTGCTAATCCATGTTGTGTGATCCAGCGCCGACAACCAACACCAATCGAAGCGATCTTCCGATCTTCGAGCCAGAGCCCAGTCATGCCAGGAATTCTCCTGCCCTGCAATCCCAAGTGAGCTAAGACTTCTATTAAAGTCTCTTCAAGTTCACGCATATACCAATTCAAATCAGTCTTGTAACGACGTAGATCAAGCACCGGGTACACAACTAACTGTCCAGGGAGGTGGTGAGTAACCTCTCCGCCTCGATCAATGCGAAATAAAGGCGAAGGAGGGGTCTTTACATCAAAAAGCAGATTTTTCTCACTAGCGCCTCTCCCCAACGTGTAACAATTTGGATGTTGAAGTAACCACACTGCTTGTTCAGACGCAGGCTTCTCGAGGAGGGCTCTCTGCCACTCTCTCTGCCAATTCCAGGCGGTTTCAAACGGCACTAAAACTTGAGGCTCAAAACGAAAAGCTGCAAGTGACTTGGCCGATGAAGATGTTGTTACTAACTTTCCGAAATCAATAGGCACCGGAGGGATGCCATGAAGCTTCTGATCCATGGTCGCAATCTTGAACTCACTCCTGCACTTCGTGAATACACCCAATCAAAAATGGAACGAGCCATTCAACATTTTGAAGAAATGGTGAAAGAAGCAGATGTTCACCTTTCAGTCGAGCGAAATCCAAGGGTGGCAAGGCAAACCGCTGAAGTGACTGTTTTCGCAAACGGAACAGTAATACGGGCACAAGAACGTAGCGAGAATCTCTACGCAAGTATTGACCTAGTAGCCGGCAAGTTATCTAGGCAACTTCGAAAATATAAAGAGCGCCACAGTGACCATCATCACAGCCATGGGCATAGCGCCTCAACAACACCGACAACAGAAGCAGTCATAAAAGACTCTTCTGTTGATGGTTCTCTTTTGGAAGGCAAGGAAGTTCATTTACCAAATCCTGGCGTCAGGCGGAAATATTTCACCATGTCGCCAATGAGTGTTGATCAGGCGAGACATCAACTAGATCTTATTGACCATGACTTCTATTTATTTCGTGATGAAGAAAGTGGACAATTGCAGGTTATTTACAAACGCAACCATGGTGGCTATGGAGTTATCCAAGCTCGAAATTAAGACAACCATTTTTCTATGTGGGCCCACTCCTCTAAAGGCGATTTGCCAGAAATAGCTTCTTTTATCCATCAAGCTGCTTTAGCCCCACATCTTAATGAAGATCTTTTAAATCAAAACTGTGATCTAGCAAGTCACTTCACTTTTTCAGGATTGTGCACAAACCTTTCTAGGATTCCTTATACAAGAGAAAGGCTAGGGCCTCCTGGTCCAACTAAGCTTATAGCCGTTATTGCCTTCCCCTTTGGAGCAATCCCTAGCTCTTTCAAAAAAGCAGAGGCTGAATGGGCTGCCTCAAAAGGAGCAGAACAATTAGATGTTGTTCCAAACTACTTTGCACTTACTCAAGGCCAAACTAATTTCTTCGCAGAAGAGCTAGCGACACTTTGTTCATTAGGCCTGCCAGTCAGGGTAATACTTGACCTCACAAATATTCCTTCAGACCAACTAACAATTGCTATAGAAGCAGCATTAGACGCAGGTGTCAGGGGACTCCAAAGTGGCAACGGATTTGGGCCTGCTGTCACTCCTAATCAAATCAGTGAATTGGCTCAATTAGCACGCGGTCGATGCGAAATAAAAGCCGTTGGAGGAATTAAAACACTTACTCAAGCTCTCAAGTTAATCGACGCTGGAGCAACACAACTGGGGACAAGTTTTGGTCAAGAGATTATGCAAGAAATCCGCGATCAGAAGGAGTGAGCTATACAAAGCGCCTCAAAGGCTTATCCCTAAAAGTAGGGCCTCTTGGAGAGAACGATCGATTACTAACTCTTCTTAGCGATGAAGAAGGCCTCACTCGCCTTGCAATCCCAGGAGCACGACGCCCTCGTAGCAGCCTTGCTGCAGCAGCTCCTCTTACCTTTCTGGAGTTGCAAATAGTGGGTCGTACAGGCCTCCAGAAAGTTCGGCAATTAAATGTATTACGCAGCTTCAGCAGAGTTGGCAAGAAACTAGAAACGTTGGCAGCTGCACAGGCATTGACGGAACTCTGCTTAATCCTTGTTGCCAGCAACGATCCTCTACATGGGATGCTCAGTACAGTACTAATGCATCTAGAGAGACTAGAAGGTATCGCTGAGCAAGATCCTTTCAGCCCTGTCACAACATTGGCAACAAGTGTTCAATCTTGCATTCACTTGCTTGCTCTAGGAGGCTATGGCCTTCCTATTCAGGAATGTTGCAAAAGCGGAGCAAAACTCGACCCACCAATAGGTCAATGGGAATGGAGATGCAGCCTCATCCCTGCAGATGGTTTTGTAATAGGTTCCGTCCCCTCTTCACCAATAGAACTGAATCCATCTGAACTGGCACTACTTCAAAGGCTGCTAAAACCCAACCTCCCAAAGCGCGCGAATGGAGATCTAATGGGGCCTAAAGAGGTTTGGCTAAAGCTATTAACCGTAGTTGAATACTGGGCTAACAATCATCTTTCTAAACAAGTGCGCGCCCTCGCGATGTTGAGAGAAGTTCTAACAACACGAATTAATGAGAGATTATGAGGACGACAGAAAAGACATCTTGAGCGGTTCTAGTCCCTCCAGCACCATTCCCGAAGGCCCCCATGCACAAAAGGGCACAGGCATCCAGGCTGTCATCCGCCTGGATGGATTCCGCAAACTATGGATAGGGCAGATTTTCTCCCAACTAGCTGACAAGTTCTACATAGTTTTAATGGTGTATTTAATTGCCCAGTACTGGGTAAGCAATGCACCTCAAGACAATCAAGCTCTTGCAGAGGTAGCAGCGGCCATTCGAATGGACTTCGAAACACGGGCCCAGCGCATTACCCTTTTAGCGACAGGCATCTATGTAGCCAATACAATTCCTGCGATGGTTCTAGGCACCATCGCAGGGGTAGGAGCAGATCTATGGCCTAAGCGCCGTGTAATGGTCGCCTCAAATGGACTGAGGGCACTATTAGTACTTTTTGTCCCAATTTGCATTTCGCCTGGCCCAACCTGGATAGGTATTGGCTGGGGCTATTGGGTGCTATTGATAATGACTTTTTTAGAGTCAGTTCTTACCCAATTCTTTGCCCCAGCAGAACAAGCGGCAATCCCATTATTAGTACCTAAAGAACATCTGCTGGCTGCAAATTCCCTCTATCAAGCCACATGCATGGGCGCAACAATTGTTGGATTTGCCCTTGGCGACCCCATCTTGCGTCTTCTAAAGCATTTTTCTCAAAATTTAGGAATAAATGGAGGCGAATTCATACTTCTACCATTTTGCTATGCGACTGCGGCTATTAGCATTAGCACAATTCATTTAATTGAGAAGCCCAGGTCAAACGCCAAAATTAATCTCTTTCAAGAAATCAGAGATGGACTGCAAGTCATTAGGGAAACACCCACAGTCAGGAGTGCAATGTTGCACCTTGTTTTTCTATATAGCTTGCTAGCCGCCCTTTATGTTCTAGCTATAAGTCTTGCCTCATCAATTAAGGAGCTTGGGCCAACTCAATTCGGTACTCTCCTAGCCATAAGTGGTATAGGAATGGCCTTAGGCGCACTAGTAATAGCCCAAATTGGCCATGGCTTCAACAGAAAAAGTCTTACAGCCACAGGCTTGGGTGTTATCACCTGGTGCCTTGTTCTACTGGGTCAATTCATGGGATCCCTTGGATTCACATTGATCCTTTGCGGCATGCTTGGGATGGGAGCAGCACTTGTAGCAATTCCTGCTCAGACGACTCTCCAAGAGGACACTCCTGAATCCAAACGCGGCAAAGTGTTTGGGCTTCAAAACAACTTAATCAATATTGCTCTTAGCCTGCCTCTTGTACTCGCAGGGGCTTTAGTTAGTAGATATGGGCTAGTACCAGTACTTTGGATTCTTGCTTCATTTGCACTTATTGCAGCATTACTAGAACGTCCATGGCAACGCTGCTAGCTTTCTTAAGCAGCTTGTAAATTTCAGCGGGTGGCGCATATCGCCTGGCTGGGCAAAAAAACACCATTCTGCGGGAATGTCACCTATGGCCTAAGCACTACTGAGGCTCTTAGGGATAGAGGTCATCAAATAAGTTTCATTCATTTTGACAACCCAAGTAGTCCTGTAAATACTCAGACCTGTCTTCTTGCAAATGACCCAGAAGTTAGTTTGCCCTATCTAGTGAAGTCACAGGTTTACACCATTCCCTCTCCTCGAGCACAAAGAGAGCTAAGAGAATCACTTGAACGACTGCAACCTGATCTTGTCCATGCGAGTCTTACTCTCTCACCTCTAGATTTTCGGCTGCCAGACCTCTGCCAACAACTAAAAGTCCCTCTAGTAGGAACTTTTCATCCACCATTTGATGCGGGGATCCGAAACCTTACGGCAGGGACTCAACAGCTCACTTATCAACTATATGCACCATCATTAGCTCGTTATGACAGGGTTATAGTGTTCTCTGAGATACAGGCTGAGCTACTTAATAGACTAGGAGTAAAAGAAAACCGGTTAGCTGTAATCCCAAATGGAGTGGATACCGAATGTTGGACTCCAGCTAATAATGAAAGTACTTCTTCGACTCATCCAAAGATAAAAGAAAGACTTGGTCACAATCGAATTTTTCTTTATATGGGGCGAATCGCTGCAGAGAAGAATATCGAAGCACTTCTTCGAGCATGGCGCTCGGTAGAGCTCAAAGGCTGCAGATTAGTAATTGTTGGGGATGGCCCTCTCAAATCAACTCTTGAAAATAACTCTTTCAGCACAAATGACTGCGAAGTACTTTGGTGGGGATATGAATCTGAGCTAAATACAAAGATAGCTTTACTTCAATGCGCAGAAGTTTTTCTCCTCCCCAGCCTGGTTGAAGGACTCTCTCTATCTTTATTAGAAGCAATGGCTACTGGTACAGCATGTGTTGCCACCGATGCTGGAGCAGATGGCGAAGTTCTTGAAGGAGGTGCAGGAATAGTTCTAAGCACTCAAGGAGTGACGACTCAATTAAGGACTCTGTTGCCAGTGTTAAGAGATCAACCCGTGCTCACCTCAGAATTAGGTCGACGTGCTCGCGATCGAGTCCTCGAAAGATACACACTTAATCACAACATAGATTCGCTAGAAAACCTATATGACCAACTTTTAGGAATGTCGCCAATTTCTCCATTTAGGCCATTTCGCGACTTCGTTCAGCTGCAACCACCACTGCCTCCATCAAGGCGGAACGCACACCTGCCTTCTCGAGATGACGCAACGCAGTGATAGTTGTACCACCTGGAGAAGCAACCATGTCCTTTACTTGTCCAGGATGTAGTTCTTTCTCCTTAAGAAGTTCGGCAGTCCCAGCAAGTGTCCGATGAGCCAAATGATATGCCAGAGAACGGGGCAATCCTGCTGCGACTGCTCCGTCCGCCAAAGCTTCAGTCATAAGTGCTACATAGGCAGGGCCTGAAGAAGTTAAAGCTAGAAATGCATCCAACTGCTCCTCTGGTAACTCCAACACTTCACTGATTGGACTGAAGATTTCTTTTACAGAAAGACGCTGCTCATGAGTAACGCCTTCCCCCCATGCCAACCCTGTAAGGCCAGCTCCTACAAGTGAAGGAGTATTTGGCACTGCTCGCACACAATTGTGCGAAGGGAATGACTGCTGAAGTCGCTTCAAAGTTACGCCTGCGAGTACAGAAATCAACAATGGCCGAGAGCCAGCGCCTATTTGTTCAAAACACTTAGCCTTGGCTTTTACTAATTCCAATTGCTGAGGCTTGACTGCTAAAAGTTGAATTGGTGCACGCCAAACTTCCTCTGCGCTTGGATCATCTGCAGTGGCTATACGAAGACCTTTGGGAAGTTGATCCCTAGCATTTAGCAGACTTCCTTCATGACCAACTATCGAGAAAACCTGCTCAGGCAGGAAATCCCCCTTCTCAAGCAAGGGCAGAAGTAGCGCTTGAGCCATTCGCCCTAAACCAATCACCCCAATAGAACTAGGCACGAAACATCACATAGCAGAAGCCATTGATTCTCCCCATGCAGGAGCAGGTGCTGGATCAGATTCCTGTGGTTGAGGTTCAGAATCCTTACCAATCACAGTGGATGGGGAAGCTTCTTCTTGGAATGAGTTCGTCACAGTCACACAACTAGGAGCAAACAAGAAAATGCTTTCTCCAACTCGCTCCTGATGACCATCAATCGCAAAAGTCCCTCCGGCGACAAAGTCCACTGCCCTCTGGGCCTGATCAGGCTCCATCATTGTGAGGTTCAGGATGACTGTCTTCCTTTCACGTAGGGCCTGAATTGCCCTGGGCATTTCATCAAAACTCCTAGGTTCCATCAAGTTCACCTCAGAAGTAGTTGTGGATATCCCAGGCATGCCAATCACATTTGAACCAGATATACCATCACCAAAATTAAAAGGGTTTGACTGCGAAAGAGGCGCCAACTCACCTCCAATATCTCTGGCACTCCTATTTTCAGAGTCAAAATGATCGCCTGTTTCGTAATCGAGCTCGTCATAATCATTGTCGAGGTAGTCGTCACCAGCGACTACAGCACGAAGACGGGAAATAAGCGACACCGGTAAATCCTCTCTAGTTGGCGTGGTGGTAGGTCAGCTGATGCCGACTTTAGGAGCGTTTCCTGAAAGGGAACATCTATTCCTAATACCTAAATAACGTTCCAGACAGGCAGGGGCAAGGTTTTTAATCCCCTTTAGTGACATCTTTATGAAGGTCGACGTTCTTACGAGGAACTCCGAACAACGCAGATCCCAATCTCAACCAGGTAGCACCTGCATCTAAAGCCTCATGCCAGTCTTGACTCATCCCCATTGAACAATCTGACAAACTCAACTTATCTGCCAGGTCTCGACAATCTTTATAGATTTGCCTCCGCTGATTTAAATCAATCCCCAAGGGAGGCATGGTCATTAGTCCAATAATGTGCAGATTTGACAATCCAATCATCTTGGCCCAATCCTTCAGTAACTCATCAGGATCAAATCCTCCTTTTGTTGGATCATCCTTGAACTTCACCTGAAGCATGACATCTGGACACCGGTTTTCCTCCCCTGCAATTCTTGAAATTCTCTCGGCTAATCGCAACGAGTCGACAGAGTGAATAACTTCAAAAGCACGCACCACCCCTCTAACTTTATTTGCTTGAAGACGACCAATAAAGTGCCATCTAAGTCCTTCCTGGTCAGATAAAGCAAGGATTTTGGGCAAAGCTTCTTGCAAGCGACTCTCCCCAAAATCTCTTTGCCCAAGCTCTGCAAAAAAACGAATGGAAGACTCGGGGTGTCCCTTGCTAACTGCAAGTAAATTCACCCCAAATGGCAAGCTGCTATCTAATTCCCTCCATAGCGCAGACGAAATTACCAAGGCTTCAAACAAAGGTTTGATGGAATAACTCTTGCCATCGCTCTCTATCAGGTGAGCCATCCCGACGACAACGAGATAAATGGAGCTCGGCATGATGGCGAGCATCCAAATATGGAATCACCTCAAACTGAGCTCCCCTAGGCTGAAGAGTCACGAGGAAAAACATCTTCTGAGCATATAAAGTCGCATATACATCTCTACCTTCACCAGCTGGCGCGACTAGGTAAAGCATGCCAAAAGTGGGGTGATTTAAATAATGCTCTGCACTCACCTATTGATACTGGGTGTCTATAAAGCACCGTACTTCCCACGAAGACCAAGAACCAGCAATAGAAGCAAGCTAGATGCAATATTGAGCCAAGACAAAGTTCTTTTTTGCAGAATCTTTGGTCTGAATTGATCTGGGGGGAGCCATTGCCCCCCCCTTGCTAAAAGTGCATCTGCTCCTTGCTCAGCCCTTAAAAGGATATTTGCTAATAAACGTTCTCCTACTGACAAGACAAGGCCCAATGAAGCCTTCCAGCCAAGTTGGCGAACATTGACAGCCCTACTCGCGAGAGATCTTAAGAGATTTTGGAACTCCTCCTGAACCAATGGGAGGAACCTAAGAGCCAACAAAAGTTGAAAGCTAATTCGATCTATAGGTAGACCAAATAACGCAAGCGGTGTAAGGAACCATCTAAGTGTCCACATCAAATCCTCTGGAGATGTGGTTATCAACATGAGGTTGACACTATGAATCACCGTAAAAATCAATGAAGAGGTATTCAAGCCCAACTCAGCTGATCGACGATCAATAACAAACGGACCTAGAGAAATAGGACCTAAACCAAGAGGTCCTATTCGCAAAATCTCCCAAGCAGGCGCAGTTGCTAGAGAATTTGGCAACTCGTTAGGAGCTCGAGCAGAAAGCATCGCAGGCACTTCGCCGGTAGGCAAAAGCATTGCAAAAAAGCCCACAAAGCCTGCCAAAATCAATAGCAAGACAAGAGAGCGTCCCCAAATGCGACCTGGAAGCCGACTAATAAATGTCACGCCAATCAGGGCTATTACTAAACCAAACCTCCAATAAGCGCCTGCCAGTACAGGTGTAAGTAAAAACATCAATACCCACGCGAGCTTGAGTCTGGGATCAATCCGACGCAGCCAACTGGAATTACCTACTACATACTGCCCAACAGGAACCTGACGCAACCAATCCATCACTTACAACGGAGGCTTCTGTTGGCGAGCGAGATCTCTTTCAGCATCCCTTTGCTGCTTTCCTCGCCAAAACAACTTCAAAGGAGTGCCATCAAAACCTAAACCTTCTCGCAATTGTCTTTCGACATAACGTCGATATGTCTCACCAAACAACTTTGGATCATTTACAAAAAGGGTAAAGCTAGGGGGCCTACTAGCTACTTGAGTCCCATAGTAAAGACGCCCTTGCCGTCCACCACGAGTAGTGGGAGGACTTCGCCAACTTAATGCCTCCTTCAAAACTTCATTAACTACCGAAGTACTAACTCTTCGTCGATGCTGCTCAACAGCCAATGATGCCAAAGAAAAAATGCTCTCGACTCTCTGACCCGTCAGAGCTGACGTAAACAACATTGTTGCCCAATCAAGAAAATAGAGTTTTGAACGCAGCTCTTTTTCCATCATTGGCATTGTGTGACTATCTTTCTCGACTGCATCCCATTTATTTACAACAAGTACACATGCGCGGCCATCTTCCTCAATCCTTCCTGCCAGTCGTTGATCCTGTTCAGTGACACCATCTAAAGCATCGATTACAAGTACACATACATCACTACGTTCAATAGCCTTAAAGCTTCGACTAATACCAAATAACTCTGGGCCGTAATTAACACTACGCCTACGACGGATCCCAGCGGTATCAATCAGCTTCCAAGATTGTCCTTGACGCTCTATAGAAGTATCAATCGTATCTCTAGTGGTACCACGAATAGGACTAACAATTGCCCTAGGTTCACCACAAACAGAGTTAAGTAGGCTCGACTTACCGACATTTGGCCTGCCTACGATAGCCATCTGAATAGATTCCTCTTTCTGTTCCTCCAGTTCCTTCGGAGGGAAAAGAGATACCACTCGATCGAGCAAGTCACCAGTCCCTGCGCCATGAATAGCAGATATTGGATGTGGCTCCCCAAGACCAAGACACCAAAACTCTGCGGCCATCGCGAGCCCTTGCTCTGGTGACTCACATTTGTTCACAGCCACCAACGTCTTACAGTCCTGAGATCGCAACCATTCAGCAATATCCTTATCTGCTGCTGTGACGCCCTGTTGACCATCAACAATCACCAAGGCCAAAGCAGCTTCTGCTAACGCAAGATTGGCCTGCTCCCTAATCTCAGGCAAAAACTCACTATTGTCATCAAATACCAGGCCACCGGTATCGACAACCTTGAATTCTCTATCGCCCCAAAAACCATCTTGGTAGGTGCGATCTCGAGTAACCCCAGGCTGATCGTGGACTATGGCCTCTCGGCTCCGGCAAAGCCGATTGACCAACGTGGACTTACCAACGTTTGGGCGACCGATTATGGCTACGACAGGACACGCCAATTGGCTTATCCCTATATATCACTAACGACACTACAGAGGCATCGAAAACCAAACCATATGGCTTCATGCCAGCAAAGCAACTGACACCAATTTGAAACTCTCTCACGGAGTTTCAAAAGTTATTCCATTTGCAGATCTCCAGGGTGTCCATTAGCAGGATTAATGGGGGGCTCCAGCAAAGTTGGAATTGCCCCTTTTTCTTCAAGGGACTCGCCTCTTTGAGCAAGCCAAGCCAAAAGCCAATTCACAACCGTTGCTCGCCTTGTTCTCCTTGGATAAAGCTCATCAATTTGATAGCCCTTAAAATCCAACTTTTGCTTCAAAAGTTGCTTATATTCCTTTGGTATTGAACGTGTTAGCTGAACTGATGCTTTGCGTTGGGCAATCACTTCAGGGCCATTCGGGAAAACATTTGCCCAAGTCGAAGGGGTTAAAGGACCTGCATCCCAAACTTTCTTTATAAAGTGCGAAGGTTTATAGCCAAGCCTCTCCCAGACAAGCCTGGTAACAAAATAATCACTTATACGGTCATCAAGAATAGCCTTTAGAAGAGTCTTACTAATAGGCCAATATGAGTCTTGAGAATCCATTTAGAAGATCAAAAAAGAAATTGGTTAGTGATTAACAACTTCATTTGCTGAATGTTTCTCTTCTCTATTGCTTGCCAGCAAAAGAAAGCCAATACATCCCATTAAAGTTGAGAGATGAAAAAAACATTGCCAGTAATAACTCTGCCTGGCAGAGGTACCTCAAGAGAACTTTTTTCAAAGGTAATGCAATCGCCTCTCTCTGGGATAAGCGATCGTATTTTTAGAAGCCTTGTCAGGCGTTGGGCACCTGATGCATTGTTATTCACAGAGATGGTCAATGCAACAAGTCTTGAACTTGGACATGGGCTACAAAAAGTAGAAGAGCTATGTGATGAGCCAGGGCCAATTGGGGTACAACTTTTCGACTACCGTCCACAAGCAATGGCTGATGCCGCAAGAAGAGCAGAGGACTCAGGAGCATTCTTGATCGACATCAATATGGGTTGCCCAGTAAAAAAAGTTGCACGCAAAGGTGGGGGGAGCGGACTTCTTAAAGAGCCTGATCTCGCTGCCAAGATCGTTAGCTCAGTTGCTAAAGCAGTGACAATTCCCGTCACAGTCAAGAGCCGATTAGGTTGGTGCAAAGACTCTTCGGATCCGGTTGGTTTTGCACTTCGCCTAGAAGAAGCCGGCGCTCAACTACTTACACTGCATGGAAGGACCAGAAAACAAGGCTTTTCAGGAATTGCAGATTGGAAGGCTATTCACGCAGTCAAAAAAGCTCTCAGTATTCCACTAGTCGCTAATGGAGACATCATCAATGCTGATGAAGCAATCCGCTGCCTAAATGAAACTGGAGCAGATGGAGTAATGATTGGGAGAGGAAGCATGGGTGCCCCTTGGCTAGTAGGCCAGATAGATGCAGCTTTAAAAGGCAAGACTGTTATAAAAACGCCCGAAAGGAAAGCTCGTATTGGCATTGCACTTGATCACTTACAAGGGCTTCTAGAAAGTAAAGGCGAACATGGGCTTTTAATTGCACGCAAGCACTTAAGTTGGACTTGCAAAGGCTTCCCAGGGGCATCAAATTTGCGTCATTCTCTTGTACGAGCAGAAACCCCCGACGAAGCAATCTCCCTCCTCAAAAGAGAATTAGCTTTACAAAGCTAACTCTCTCAAATAATCACCCAGGGAAAAAGTATCTGCCAAGAAAAAGGCCATGATATTAAATCTAAACTTTATAAATGTAAGTTTTAAAGAGTTCAAGGTATTACTTCAGGCCAGCTTTGACGAATTAACAATAAAGAGAAGTAAGGCCTCTCAGACTTACTAACTTCAATAGCATTCTTAATTTGTTGATCTTCCAAGCCTACCTTCTCTGCGAATAAAGCACTCTCCAAAAGATCCATTCTTTCCAACAATGGCTTAACCCATAACCAACGATGTCCAAGCTTGAGCAAGGCAAGAATGCGCTTAGAATAAGCTGCTTCATCTAACAAAGCCTCTAAGCGACTTGGATCATCAGGAGTAGGCAAAATAAGAAGCTGTTCTTGTTGCAATGCCAAAGGCCAATCACCAACCGCTGCAGCCGCCGAAATAGATGTAATCCCTGGGATGATTTTCACTTTGCAATCAGGATAACGACTCTTAAGATCCAAAGAAAGATAAGCACCACTTGCGAACAATGAAGCATCGCCCTGACAAAGAAATACCACTTTCTCTCCTTCAGAAGCAGCTGCTAAAAGATGATCAGTAGCCTTTCTCCATGCATCCTTGCGTGGAGCAGCCTCTGAGACCATAGGAAAAAGCAGCGGCATACGTTTCTTCTTATCAGTGATCCAAAAAGAAGCAATCTTTGCAGCCATGCCTTCTTTCTCTTCTTGAGATATTGGATAAGCAACTAAAGTTGCATTTTGAATCGCTTGAACTGCTGCCAAAGTTAACAAAGAAGGATCGCCAGGTCCGACTCCAACAATTGTGATATCTGGAGCTGACCTTAGTGAATTTGAAGCTTGAGGAATATTGATTTGATATTGACTCTTTCCTGTTAGCCTCTTATACAAGAAAGTAAGTTTTTCCAGGTTACTCACAATTAATAAGTTCTAATAGAGATCACTTTTCAAGAAGCAGGTTAAGCGTTGATTAGCTATGCATTCTTGGCTCTGGATGCAAATCAGAGAGGATCTCCGACTCAGCTTCGGCCAATTCTTCTAAACGCGAAATAACCAAACCTCTTTCATATCGTTCTTCTGCAAGCCTCCAATACAGGCAAGAATGGCGGGCTTCACTCTCCAGTAGTTGTTTATACAAATTTTGAAGTTCCCTGTCAGGACAATGCGAAGCCAACAAACTCATCCTTTCGTAACTTCTAGCTTCTATAAGTCCAGATACAAGAAAGTTATCAAGCATACGTTCAGGCTCCAATCTTCTAATATTTTTTGCCAAGGCTGCTCCATAAGGAGGTGCTGGTAAAGGTTCTAAATAATGCCCTCTAGATTTCAGTAGCTCTAGCACGATTTCAAAGTGATCCAGCTCTTCTCTAACTAATGGGCTAAGTACTTCTGCCAATCCAGGCTCACATAAATAACGAAACATCATTTGCAACGCAACACCAGCTGCTTTCCTTTCGCAATGAGCATGGTCAATCAGTAATTCAATAGGGTTAGCTATTGCTTGCTTTACCCAGGCATCACTAGTTTCACTAATCAACCATTTAACTCTTAACTTTGACTGCCCAGATAAAAGTATAGAGTTCATTGGCTTTTAACCTCTTTCCTCAAGTGGGCAATCAAGCCATTCATTGCCAACTGATAACTAATAGCCCCAAAGCCACTGACTACGCCAATGGAGCGATCGGCAAGGAAAGAGCTCTGCCGAAATTTTTCACGCGCATAGGTATTACTTAAATGCACCTCAACATATGGAATTTCTGCACCTAGTAATGCATCCCTCAAAGCAATAGAAGTATGGGTATATGCCCCCGCATTAATGAGGATGGCATCCACCTGCCCAATGGCCTGATGGATACACTCAACTATCGCACCTTCAAAATTAGACTGAAAACAATCAAGATGAACTCCTTCTGCCGTTGCTCTCTCCTTAAGATCAGTCTCAATGGATTCTAAAGAAGTCGAACCATACAAGCCAGGCTCACGCCTGCCAAGAAGGTTTAGGTTTGGACCATTAATTAGCAATAGACGCATAGCCCCGGCATATAAAAAGATCTGAAGAGATCGTATCCACACCCTTCAAGTACGCCAAACAAATTGAGGCAAATCTGGACCATTAGCTAGTATCGTCATCAGTGTGGTTCGGGTCGGTGCCCGAGTGGTTAATGGGGGCGGACTGTAAATCCGCTGGCTCTGCCTACGTTGGTTCAAATCCAACCCGGCCCACCTTCCACACGCCCTTGTAGCTCAGCGGTAGAGCACTCCCTTGGTAAGGGAGAGGTCCCGGGTTCAAGTCCCGGCGAGGGCATAAGAACTGGGATCTTAAAAACTTCCATAAATTCTAAAAAGACTTAAAACGTCTCTCTTTGAATCACTATGGCGTCGAGTTTGATAAATACATTGCATATCGACTCCCAAAACACCTTAATCAGCTCAGATCAACCCCAAAGATCCTGCTGTAAAACCCACCAACACAAAAAAAACAAATTCCAATAATTCCCTACTACCAATAGGGATCAAATTAAGCGCCGCAGAAATAGGAGTCATTTGACCTTGTACTCACAGGTCCAGAGAGCCTAATGAGTATTTTTGCTAAGCGCGAGCAAAACCAGAGAAAAAGTCCAAGTCCCCGCAGGCATCCGACCAAACTCCAGTACTCGCTTTTGGACCATTGCTTTCAGTACTTAATCAGATATCTGCCTTGTTGGAATAAGGAGTTGATGAATAGAACCTCTCAAGAAGGTGAAGGCACAACCTGAGCCGGCACAAGTAAATTCCTACAGGTCATACAAGCTGCACTTTCTCTTGAATGCTTACATTCTCAGTATTCGAAGTTTCGCCAATCTTTTAGTTCGCTAAAAGACTGTGCTTACAGCCACAGTCTTTGCCGCTTTAGCTATGCCATCAACCTCGCTTTAATGCGTCTGTCCTATAGGAGGGAAATCGACTAGTGCCAATACTTAGAACAAAAAAAGAGTGACCCAACCGGCATCACTCTTTCTTCTAACGACTGTCTTGGGGACATATGTCGCTTGTGTCGTTTTAGACAGTCGGAGACTTGATGAGAACATAAAGTCCTTATGTCCTAACAAGAAGTTTTTAAGGCGCCAACACTTGTTTCCTTCTGCTTTAGACAGCAAGCGCAAGATTCTCCTATTTGGACCTCACTTTTCGGCTTCTTTCCTCGATAACCGTATTAACCAATAAAATCAACTAACAAGTCACAGGTAAAAGTACAGAAATGCAGTAATCCAATTTCCGTAAATAATGCTGAAATAAGACCCTCCCTATGAAGCTAGAAATACAACGGCAGACTGAGGGGATAATCCTCGGCCATTCTTTTCTAGTGACCCTATTAAGAATGTCTCCTCAGGCAAAGCGTCATCAATAGAGAGCCATGAGCTGCGACTTCGATTAACAAAAACCTTTATTACCTTTCTCAATTTCGAAGATTTTTTTATATTTAGATTTCCCACACCACTAAGAGCATCCGCACCAAGTGGTTCCCAACACAATCCCCGCTCAAAATAATTAGACAGTTTTTTTCTTAGTGATGATAATGATCGAATAAAACTTCTGAGGTCTTCAGGCCAAGTTTCATTCCAAGGAAATGCTTCTCGACACTTTGGTTCTATACCGCCTGATAATCCCGCCTCAGTACCGTAATAAATACATGGCGCCCCAGGTTGGATAAATAAAAGGAAAAGAGCTAATTTAAGTGCAAGCATATCTCCTTTAAGTGTATGCAATGAGCGTGGCACATCATGACTATCAAGTAAGTTTAACTGGCTACAATTAAACTCCGGCCTGTACCAACCAAGTGTTGTTTCCAGCAAATTAATATATTGATCTGCATTAATCTTTTCAAGAGGATAATCAGGATTATTGTAATTCTTTCTGAGCTTATCTCCTGCAACCCAACACAAACTACTCCAACCCATTCGATAATTCATTACTCCATCAAAATGAGCTCCATCTAGCCAAGTTCTTGCGTCACCCCAAATCTCTCCGATTATCCAAGTATTCAAACTAATTTCTTTAACACTTCTTCGAAAATGAGTCCAGAAATCTAAAGGGACTTCATCTGGCACATCAAGCCTCCAACCATCTATCCCAAATTCAAGCCAATAAGAGGCAACCTTAATTAAGTAATCACGTACAGGCTGGTGGGAATGATTGAATTTTGGCAGGGCTGGATTATCCCACCAACAACGATAGCCACAATCTTTCCCACGATTGTATGGCTTAAGTGGCCACTTATTCACATGGAACCATTCTCTATAAGGTGAGTTTTTCCCATTCTCCAAAAGATGATGAAAAGCCCAGAAACCTCGACTACAATGATTAAAAACACCATCGAGTATTATCTTCATTTTACGACGATGTATTTCATCTATCAAAGCTTCTAGTGCTGAATTTCCACCAAGAATTGGATCTACATTTAGATAATCATATGTGTGATATCGATGATTGGCTGCTGAACTAAAAATTGGGGTGAGATATATACAATTAATCCCAAGATCTTGAAGATGATCAAGAGCCTCGATTACGCCGTATAGGTCTCCTCCCTGAAAACCTTGATGTGCAGGGTCACTTCCCCAAGGCTTCAAGGAAAGTTGATTTTGCTGTTCGACAAGACCACTTCGCCGAAATCGATCTGGGAAGATCTGATACACAATTGCTTTGGAAGCCCATTCTGGGGGAGACCCAAACAAATCCTTCCTATTCATTTACCTTTGCATTTGACGAACCTATCGCTAGCAATAGGGAAAGAGAAAAACCATGGCTAAACAGCCACTTCTGCTAGCCCTAGATCAAGGGACAAGTAGCTCTAGGGCAGCATTATTTAATCCATTAGGCGAGCTAGTTGCCAGTGCAAGTGCACCTCTCGCAATCGAGTATCCAGCAGATGGCTGGGTACAACAAGATCCAAATGCGATTTGGGAAAGTCAAACTCAAGCAATGTTCAAGCTTGAACAAAAAATCAGCAAAGAACAACGCAATTCTGTAATCAGCTGCGGAATAACCAACCAAAGAGAGACCACAGTTCTTTGGGAGAGAAGTACTGGCAAGCCATGTGGGCCTGCAATTGTTTGGCAAGACGGACGCACAGCCAACCTTTGTTCCCAGTGGAAACTTCAAGGGCTCGAAACCGAGTGGCGACAGCGCACAGGACTCATGCTTGATCCATATTTTAGTGCGAGCAAAATCCACTGGCTTTTGCAAAATGCAGATGCCGCATCGAATGCATTAGTCCACAAAGACCTCTGTTTCGGTACTGTCGAAAGCTGGCTTCTTTGGAACCTTACAGGCGGCAAACGACATTGCTCAGACATGAGCAATGCAAGCAGGACTCTGCTCATGGACTTAGAGAAATTGGAATGGGTAGAAAAATTTTGCGACACAATTGAGTTGCCGCTGCGAGCTTTGCCAGAACTTGTACCTTGCAGGGGCGATTTTGGGAAGATCGATCAAGGACTTCCTTTCTCAGATGTTGCGATCAATGCACTTCTGGGGGATCAGCAAGCAGCAACCCTTGGGCAACTTTGTCTTGAGAAAGGAGAAGCGAAGTGCACTTATGGGACTGGAGCATTTTTAGTTGTAAACACCAAACAAGAAATCTGCCGGTCTAATTCAGGACTATTAAGCACACTTGCTTGGACTGACGAAGAAGGAAACCCTACATACTGTCTAGAGGGAAGTCTTTTTAATGCAGGGACAGTTGTGCAATGGCTTCGGGATGGACTAAAAATTATTCATCAAGCAGATCAAATTAATTCGCTGGCAGAGAAAGTAAAGGACTCAGCCGGAGTAATGCTTGTGCCAGCCTTCACTGGCTGGGGTACTCCATATTGGGACCCTAACGCAAGAGGAATTTTGATAGGACTTACACGTGACACCAAACAAGGACACATTGCTCGAGCAGCTCTTGAGGGCATAGCTCTATCTGTCGCAAGTCTAATAAAACTGGCTGAGGAAGCCTTGAATCAACCTCTAGCGGAATTAGCAGTTGATGGTGGTGCAGCTGCATCAAATCCACTACTACAAGCTCAAGCTGATAGCACAGGAATAAAAGTCCGAAGGCCTTCAAATCTAGAGAGCACCGCTAAAGGAGTTGCATTGTTGGCAGGGATCCAGTCTGGTGTAATAACCGACCTCAAAGCATTAGTTCCACAAAGACAAAAGAAGGCAGAACTTTTTCTTCCAAATCTTGATTCTGCAAGCCGTCAAAGCTGGCTATCTAGATGGGATGCCGCAGTAAAAAGGAGCCTCCAATGGCATGACCAATAAAAAATTCGACTTAGTAGTAATTGGTGCAGGGGCGAGTGGGGCAAGCGTGGCATACGAGGCCAGCAGAAGAGGCCTAAAGGTTGCATTGCTAGAGGCAGGAGATATCTCAGGTGGAACTAGCTGTCGCAGCACAAAGCTTTTACATGGTGGAGTGCGATACCTCGAATTAGCCTTCAAAACATTTGATGTTGCTCAACTCAAACTTGTTCAAGAAGCATTATTAGAGCGTGCTTACTGGCTAGAGAAGGTCCCTTTCTTAGCAAATAGGCTTGAGTTGGCGATACCATCGAAAAATTGTCTTGACAAGGCTTACTTCAGGCTGGGATTAGGTATATATGACACACTTTCTGGCAAAAAAGGCATAGGAAGCAGTCGTATTCTTTCTGCCGAAAAACTGAAAGCAGCTTTACCTCTATTAAAAGACAATTCTAGCGGAGGTATTGCATACAGTGACGGGCAATTTAATGATGCAAGGCTAAATATTTTGCTAGCTCTTACAGCAGAAAAAGCAGGCGCAATTATCAGAAATTATTGTCCAGTGATTGGATTCAAGATTGGAAGTAATGGAAAAATAAACGGGGTAATTAGCCAAGATTCTGAAGGCCAACATGAATACTGGGAAACAAACGCAGTTGTAAATGCAACAGGCATTAATTCTGACAAAGTTCGACGAATGGCCGACAAGAGTATTGAGCCAAGAATTCTTAGTAGCAGAGGAGTACATCTGGTTTTAGAAAACAACCTTTGTCCTCAAGGAATAGGGCTTCTACTACCATCAACTGATGACGGAAGAGTTATTTTTGTGCTGCCATTTTTTGGCCATACGCTAATTGGAACAACTGACACTCCTTGCAAAGTAGAAGATTCTTACAAGCCAACTATTCTAGAGCGTGAATATTTAACCAGTCACTTGCAGAGATGGTTCCCTCTATTAAAAGAACCTTTAATCAAAAGTTCCTGGGCTGGAGGGAGGCCTCTTATTAAACCCAAAGAGTCATTCTCAAATAGCAGCCGTGTTGTCAGAGAACACGAAGTAGAGACACTCCCCTGCGGATTAATTAGTGCCATGGGGGGCAAATGGACTACGTGTAGACCTATTGCCCTTGATACACTTCATGCACTAGAAAAATTGCTTGAAAAGCCTCTCCCAGAAGCACAAACTATGCCACTAATAGGCACTGATAAAGATCCCAAGCAAACAAGATATTTACTAATCAAACAAATGAATGAGCTAAAGAAATTTCTTCCCAATACTCCACTTCTTGAGAAACAATTAATACATCTTCAAGGCAACTATGGCCTAGAAGCATTTGATCTAGTCAGCAAGAATTCTTATGATCATTTATTACCACTTAGCGAGGTTGTTCCTATATGCAAGGCAGAAATTATCCATTCAATCAATAATGAGCATGCTCATACCCCAACAGACGTGCTTGCCAGGAGATGCCGGTTAGCAATGATTGACTTCAAAGAGGCTCAACGACTTCTGCCAATTGTCCAAGAGGAATTAATCAATGCTGCACTGCCTCCAGGTGAACTAAACCTAGAGCAATAGAAATTACTTAACATCATCGAAATGATCTATTGGGTTATTTACTGAATCTTCCACCTCACCTATCAACCACCAGCTAAACCCATAAGAAGGCAAATAAACAAACCAATCCTCACCTGCTGCGGGATACTCGCACCCCCACAAAACCTCTCTAGTTCGAGCACCAGCCCATCGGTTCAAATTCAAACGCAAAGATGCCCCTGCAGCAGAGAGGTTCGCCGCCACCAGCACTGTCATTGATTCACTGCAACGAGAAAAGACAATTACACTGGGATGTGATGAGTCCAACAACTCAAAATCTCCAATCCTGAGAGCTGAAAGCAAGCGGCGGCAGGTAAGCATCCTCCGATGCCAATTCAATAAGGAGCCAGGGAGTTGTTTCTGCACTTCTACATTGACTACCCGATAGTCATATCCAGGAGCAGTGATTGGCGGCAATACCAGTAAAGGATCTGGTGCTGAGGAAAAGCCTCCATTCCGAGCGGATGTCCAAGCCATTGGAGTTCGATTTGGATCTCGATCTCTTAAGCCAGGCCAATCACCCATCCCAAGCTCATCGCCGTAATAAAGGCATGGCATTCCTGGCAAGCTATACACGAGTGCATGCATGACTCGATTAGCTCTAGGGTCTCCATTAAGCAATGGCGCTAATCGGCGATTAATTCCCCAGTTCAGCCAATGACCATGGCCTTGATGCAAACCTGTGCGAATAGCTTCGATGACAGCATCTGGGACTAAATGACCATCTCCAAGCCAAAGTTCATCATGATTTCGCAGTGGTAAAGCCCAGCAATTTTGAGGTGAAACATTTTGCGTATCTTTCAAGCATTTACGCAGGCCTTTACTACTGCCACTGGCGATCGCCGCAAATAGATGTGCGGTCAGTGCAAAATTAAAGGCCCCATGTAATTCGTTATCTGCCAAATATGGAGCAGCCTCTTCTACAGGTTGAATAGCCTCTGCTAAAAGCAAAACATCCCTGGGATTTGCCTCAACTCGTTCGCGAACTTTTCTCAGGAATGCGTGAGTTTCCGGCAAGCCTTCACATCGGCTTCCCTCGGCCTCAAAAAGGAATGGCACAGCATCAAGTCGAAAACCATCTACCCCTCTCTCAAGCCAGAAATCCACGACTCCAAGCATTTGTTCTTGTACCCAAGGATTTTCATAATTCAGATCAGGTTGATGGCGTAAAAACCTATGCAAGTAGTACTGCTCAGCGACTTCATCCCACTCCCAATTAGAAGACTCAAAATTTCGGAACAAAACCGGTGCATCTGCATATCGATTCGGATCATCACTCCATACATAAACATCTCTCTCAGGGCTTCCCTTGGGAGCCCAACGTGCTCTTTGGAACCAAGGATGAAGATCACTAGTGTGATTGAGGACCAGGTCCACAATCACCTTTATGCCTTTTCCATGTGCGACCGTCAGCAATCTATGGAATGCAGCTAGATCTCCTAATTCAGGGTGAATATTTTCAAAATCAGTTATGTCATACCCTCCGTCTTGTAAAGGGGAGGGATAAATAGGTGTAAGCCAAATAGCCTCTACACCTAACCACCTTAGATAGCTCATTCTGCTTGTAAGGCCCTGAAGATCGCCTATCCCATCTCCATTCCCATCTGCAAAGCTACGAGGGATCAACTGATAAATAACGGCCCCTTTCCACCAAGAATCGCTTTTAACCATCCACCTAGAGCAACTAAACCCCTGCTCCACTGCTAGACAAACATTGCAACGTCGTCATCCCTTTGATTCCAGAAAACTTTTCAATCAGCAAGCTCCGTCAACCAGTCTTGGATGGGGAAACCAGGCATGGTGACTGGCGTCGGCTTCAGCTAAAGCGCATTGGAAAAATACTTGAAAATAATCAAAATGAAATACTCGAATCACTAGCAAAAGACTTAGGGAAGCCTCCAGTAGAGGCTTTTTTTGAAGTAATCGCTGTACATCAAGAGCTGAAGCTGGCTGAAGAACAACTCAGCCGTTGGATGAAGCCCAGAAGAATTCAAGTACCTCTCTCACTATCACCTGCAGAGGCAATGGTGACTCCTGAGCCACTTGGTTGTGTTTTGATCATTAGCCCTTGGAATTATCCTTTCTCCTTAACATTGCAGCCTCTCATTAGTGCACTAGCTGCAGGTAACACGGTTGTTATTAAGCCCTCAGAGCATGCTCCTTTCACCTCCCATTTAATAGCCAACCTGATTCCAAAATATTTCCCAGAAGGAATAATCAGAGTTATCGAAGGGGACGGTAATGATGCCTCAATTCTTCTAGATCAAAATTTCGATCACATCTTCTTTACCGGTAGCGAAACAATCGGTCGAAAGGTAATGGAAGCGGCATCAAAGCATTTGACTCCAGTCACACTTGAACTTGGAGGGAAGAGTCCAGCCCTAGTCATGCAAGGAGCAGACCTCGAAGTGACCGCAAGGAGGCTGATTTGGGGAAAGTCACTTAACGCTGGCCAAACCTGCATAGCACCTAATCACTTAATCGTGCACAAAGCACTCAAATCAGCCCTTTTGAGTGAAATAGAAAAGGCCTTATCTAATTTCTATGGCCCAGACCCCATCAACTCACAACACCTAGGGAGGATTATCAATGAGCGTCACTTCAATCGACTAAATCAATTATTAACTAATGCTCGAGATAACGATCAATTGATATTTGGCGGAAAAACAGACGAAAAAAGGCTACGAATTACTCCAGCCCTCATAGATATTCAAACCCATAACGACCCACTAATGAGAGAAGAGCTCTTTGGTCCAATATTCCCTGTACTCAGTGTTCCAGATTTTGATTCGGCTTTGTCAGAAGTAAGAAGCCAGCCTCGTCCATTAGCCCTATATATGTTTGGGGGAACGACAAAAGAGAAGCAAAAGCTACTCAAAACGACTAGCTCTGGTGGGGTCTGTTTTAACGACGTGATCATGCAAGCAGGGGTACCTGAATTGCCCTTTGGAGGGGTTGGTCCAAGTGGGATGGGCACATATCATGGATTGGCAGGATTCGAAACTTTCTCACACAAGAAGTCAGTTCTGAAGCGTCCTTTCTGGCTAGACTTAAGGCTTAGATATCCACCCTACAAAATTAAGGTCGATTTTCTCAAAAAGCTTTTTAGCTAAAAAAGTAATGTCAGGGAATAAAAGGAAGCCTTTAAGGATTTCTTACATGACTCACTATTTTTCAGAAGAGTCTTATGGTTTCCAAAGCCTTTAGAGAATCATGCGCCGCACCTTAGTTGCAGCAATAGCTCTTGTGGCCCTTATGCCAACATCAGCATTGGCATCAACGGTCATAGTGAAATATGGAGACACCCTTTCGGGGATAGCTGCAAGACATGAGGTTTCAATAGATACACTTATGCGTCTTAATGGGATTACTGATTCAAATCAATTACAAGTAGGCAAAGAACTAATACTTCCCGAGGCTAATTCCTCTTCTTCAAGTAGAACCCACATTGTCCAAGGCGGTGAGACCTTAAGCAGCATTGCGCTTCTCTATGGGACTACACAGGAAGCAATTGTAAATCTAAACAATCTGAGGAGTTCTGAATACTTATATATTGGTCAGCCACTAAAACTACCCTCTATTTCAAGATCAACAGATCGCAAACTTAAAGCCTCTCATAAGGTTTCTTCTGGGGAAACCCTAAGTTCAATTGCAATGCGCTACGGAATAAATCGTAGTGATCTAATTCGCCTGAATAATTTAAACAGTGCAGACTATTTATACCCTGGTCAAATAATAAACTTAACCGAGCGCAATTCAATTAAAAGAAGTTCAATGAAAGCTACTATGTCAAATAAAGAATCAACTAAAAGGTATCATGAAGTATCCCATGGCGAGACCTTAAGCAAAATAGCTAAGGACTACAATATCTCATTGGAAACATTAATAGAAACAAACAGAATAACTAACCCTAATAGAATAAGTAAAGGCACTAAACTAATTATTAGCAATACTGCAAGCAACGGGTCAAGGTCTCAAAATAAAGCATATTCTTCTAGTCGAGAATCGAATAGAAGCCCTAGCTCTATTAGAAAAGTCGAGAGAAGGAATGCTGATTGGCGAAACTATGGCCCTTTAAAAGTGGATTGGTCTAATTGGCAAATAATGGCCGGCAGCCATGTCGCGCCATCCATCAATAGAGATGGGAAGGCTTTATATCTTGCTGTTAATTGCCCTGCACAAAAACTCAATGCCACAGGAATTAATGGCGTTTGGAAAAACTGGGCATCCCCAATCGATAAGTTTGAAAAAGACCTCATCAGTGATCTTTGCAATTGAAAAATTATTAATCAATTAAAAGTCACTTCAAGCTACGTAAGTTAATGGCCAAGGTCTTCTTAAAAAACGTCTTCCATTTTCTCTTATTACAAATCTACTAGGGTCTTCACTGCTCTCCTTGATTAACTCTTCCTGCACTAACCTTCGTGCGAGCCAACCCCATTTACCTTCTTTATGAGTTCTATTATTCGAAACCGTGCCTATGAGGCTTTGAAGATCTAATTCTTCGCCACTATCTAATTCTTCAAGAATTTTTAGAGCAGACTTAGACCAATCTTTAAGAGGAGAAGAGTCTTTACAGCGATCACATCTGCCGCAAGGTGCGACAAGTTCGCCAACAGCAAGAAGAAGTTCCTGTTCTCTACAGGCCTCACCTTCAGCAATTGCTTCCATCCTTTTTAACTGTTCTAGTGATATTTCTTTTCTCCACTCTTCTTCTTGAACTTCTAACCCCAAATTGATCTTTGAATTAGCAGCCTTAATGGCCCAAGTCAGTCTTATACGATCTGCCGAGGAAAACAGAATCACACAATCAGCTGGAAGGCCATCTCTTCCTGCCCTTCCAGATTCTTGGAGATAACCCTCTGGAGTAGCAGGCAAATTCAAATGCATTACTAATCCAACATCAGCTCGATCTACGCCCATCCCAAATGCCACAGTTGCAACTAATACAGGCTTTGATTGATGACTAAATTCAACCTGTGCTTGTTTTCTTGCCTGAGAGTTAAGTCCAGCATGATAAGGAATTGCTGGAATCCCTTGTGCTTGAAGCAATTCAGCCCATCTCTCGACTGATTTTCTAGTCCGAACATATATCAACGATGCGCCTCGTGACTTTTTTAAGGCCTTCAATACTTCTGACAATGGTTCTGCTGGACGTCGTCGCATCGAATAGACGAGGTTATCTCTCCTGGTCGAACAAACTTGGACAAATGGCCTACGGAGATTAAGAAAACGAATGATGTCTGCACGAACCTTTGGCGCAGCAGTTGCCGTAAGGGCTATCACTGGAACATCTGGGCACAACTTACGCAGTTCTCCAAGTCTTCTATAAACAGGACGAAAATCATGTCCCCAAGCACTTATGCAATGAGCCTCATCCACCGCAATTGCAACAATCTCACCCTCTTGAGCTTTTCCTACAAGAAGTTCTCGAGTTGCTTTGATCTGTAGTCTCTCGGGGGCCAAGTAGAGAAGTCGCAAACTTTTATCCGCTAATGAGGAAATTGCTTCTCTTCGGCGCTGAAGATCGAGACTCGCATGCAAACACACAGCAGATATACCCCTACTTTTTAATTTCATTACCTGATCCTCCATCAGTGCAACTAAAGGAGAAATAACCACCACCAATCCTTTACGAACTAAAGCAGGAAGCTGATAGCAAAGTGATTTACCACCTCCCGTAGGAAGAACAGCTAAAACATCTTGACCAGCAAGAATCGCATCCAAAACAGGCCTCTGACCGACCTTTAAGAATCTCCACCCAAAATGCTTGTTAAGGGCTGAGGTGACAGGATCCACTTATCGCCCTAATAGCAGATCAAAGATAACGATTGTTATTTATAAGAGCCAGAAAAAGATTCACTTAACTTGAGGTGGATCTAGCTGATTTGCCGCTTCTTCCACCATCTGCAAACGAACTCTTTTACCTCCAGCAATCTCGCCAAGAGAAATCCTCATAGTTGCACCGCTAAGAGTTTGCAACACATCAAGTACATCTCTCAAAAAAGGAGTACTACTTCCACTCTCAACCCATAAGCGCTCTTGAAGACGCCCTAAACGTACCCAAGCAGAATGCAACTTCAGAACAGAAGCTTCTATAGCCTGTGCCTGACCTAGTGCATCGGAAAGAAAGCCAAGTACCTCTATACGTTTTGCCTCATTCATAGCCTTCTCAAGATCTATTTCGGAACCCTGAAACGCCCTAACTGCAAGGCTCGCATCCATAGACTTGCTAATCCATCGTGCAGTGTTCGTTAAATCCTTAATGCAATCAACCTCAGGCTGATTGCTCAAGTTTCGATATAAATCTTCCTGATGCAACTCTGGCAACTTTGCTAGTTCCTTTACTAATGGTGCTACAAGTCTTGGCGGTAACAAGTTCTCCTGCGTCCGTTGACGAATGACTTCTGGTAAAAGCTCGCTTGTAGCTGAAGTGAACTCATCAGAAAGTCTTCGAACCTGCTTTCTAGTGATCTCCTTCCCTTCATTTGCTGCCTCGGAAATGAGTTGCTGAACCTCTGGAACTGCCTGAGCAGTTTCAAGAAAAGCCCTCTTCGAAAATTGATTGAAGCTGGCTTCTTCAATTAAGCCAGTTTCAACTAATTCATCTGCAGACTCAGCAAGTTGTATCAGGCCATATGCACGAGTCTTACTGATTTCTCTTTCTCGCAACCACTGCAAAAATCCAGCCCCACGTCCCTCTCCTCCACGTTTTTCTCGATCCCTCACTATCCGAAGGATCCTTCCTCTCCAAATTTCAGTCTGCAAATCAAATCGATCGCATACAGCCCAAGCCTTCTCAAGCTGATCAAGAAACTCAAGCGAGCTCAGATCATCCTGCTCAGGATCAGGTAAATCAAGTCGCAGGGATGAAGGGTCAGGAACAACTGTTGAGCTCACAAAATCAACCTAATTAGGGCTGGATGCTGCCACAACCTTGTAATGCTGCGACGACATTGTGTGACGCTGGCGCAAACTTCTGCATACTCAGCGATAATGTCTTTGTATATATACCTTCAAACACAGCGATGGCGATCTCTCGCGGTGACATGGTGCGAATCAAACGCCCTGAGTCCTATTGGTACAACGAAGTTGGCAAAGTTGCTTCAGTTGATGAGTCAGGGATCAAATACCCTGTTGTTGTCAGGTTCGAAAAGGTTAACTACTCGGCCTTGCAGGGCATTGATGGTGGCAACAACACCAACAATTTTGCGGAAAGTGAACTAGAGCCTGCTTAAGGCACTAGCTATTGCCTGAACTACCTGAAGTCGAGACGGTCCGCAGAGGATTAGCGGATCGTCTTGACTCATTTTATATAAACGAAATAGAAGTTTGTCGAGAGCGCGCAATTGCAAGCCCTGGCGGCTCAGAAGAGTTCATCGCAATGATGAAGGGAATCTTTGTAGGAATTTGGCAACGAAGAGGTAAGTACCTATTTAGTTCTCTTCATCGAGATCTCTCAAGCAAGCTAAATTCAGAGTCTGCTGGGGAAGCAGGTTGGTGGGGAGTTCATCTGCGCATGACAGGGCAATTTCAATGGCATGAAAAGCCAACCTCAATTTGCCCTCATACCAGAGTGCGCTTTTGGAATAAAGAGGGCAATGAGCTTCGTTTTGTAGATGTACGTAGCTTTGGACAAATGTGGTGGGTTCCTCCTGGAATGCCACTCGGAAAAATAATCACGGGATTAACAAGGCTTGGACCAGAACCATTTAGTAAGGATTTCAATCCGACTTATTTAAAAAGCTGTCTTCATGGGAAAACTCGGCCAATTAAAGCAGCCCTACTTGATCAATCAATCGTTGCTGGAGCAGGGAATATTTATGCTGATGAAAGTCTTTTTAATGCTGGGGTTTCTCCAGAAAAACCATCAGGCAAGCTTACTGAATTAGAGCTAGAACGTATTTGCAAAAGCCTTATCGAAGTCCTCAAAATAAGTATTGGCAAGGGGGGCACAACCTTTAGTGACTTCAGAGATATTGAAGGCGTGAATGGCAAATATGGTGGACAAGCCTGGGTTTATGGACGAAAGCAAAAACCTTGCCGACGATGCGGAGAAGAGATTATCAAGAAAACAATCTCCGGCAGGAGTACTCACTGGTGTCCTAATTGCCAACGTTAGGAGGTTTATTACTAGCAAAAAATCACGCTATGAATCTCTAATTATAAGGAAAAAGTGTTTCCTCTTGAGATCTAAATTCTCCTGACAATGAACTTTATCCGCGAAGCTTTTAATAGCTAATTCAAGTTATATAAGATTAATCCATAAAAGCTTTTATAAAAAATAAAGCATTAAAAAGCCTCCCAAAAGATGGGAGGCTTCAACCAAAATCTCTACTTATAAGGAAGTTGGTTATTTATTTGAAGGAATTTTTTACCTGGCATTGAGCTATTTTCTCAGGGGGCTACCCCCCAAATATCTTCGCCGCTGCTGCATTTCACAACCGAGTTCGAGATGGATCGGAGTGGTTCCACAGCGCCATGAACACCAGGATAGTTATATTCCCAAGGATGAACCTTGAGAACTGCATAGGAAACAATTAAAGAAAATTGTCGTCGAATCGAATAAAGCTAATGCCTAAGACAAGATCGAAAAATGGTCAAGCCCTCGGTCTATTAGTACTCCTCCGCTGCACCTGTTACCAGGCTTCCACGTAGAGCCTATCAACGGGTGTTCTTCCCGTGACCTTACTGGCTTATGCCATGGGAACACTCATCTTGAGGTGGGCTTCCCACTTAGATGCTTTCAGCGGTTATCCACTCCGCACATGGCTACCCAGCGTTTACCGTTGGCACGATAACTGGTACACCAGAGGTGCGTTCCTCCCGGTCCTCTCGTACTAGGGAGAAATCCTCTCAATATTCCTGCGCGTACACCGGATATGGACCGAACTGTCTCACGACGTTCTGAACCCAGCTCGCGTACCGCTTTAATGGGCGAACAGCCCAACCCTTGGGACCGACTTCAGCCCCAGGTTGCGATGAGCCGACATCGAGGTGCCAAACCTCCCCGTCGATGTGAACTCTTGGGGGAGATCAGCCTGTTATCCCTAGAGTAACTTTTATCCGTTGAGCGACGGCCCTTCCACGCAGAACCGTCGGATCACTAAGGCCGACTTTCGTCCCTGTTCGACTTGTAGGTCTCACAGTCAAGCTCCCTTCTGCCTTTGCACTCGACGACTGATTTCCAACCAGCCTGAGGGAACCTTTGCACGCCTCCGTTACCTTTTAGGAGGCGACCGCCCCAGTCAAACTGCCCACCTGATACTGTCCGCTCCCCGGATAACGGGTGAACGTTAGAACCCTAGCTCTGAAAGAGTGGTATCTCACCATTGACTCAGTAGCACCCACAAGCACTACTTCAACGTCTCCCACCTATCCTGCGCATTCAGAGCCCGGGCACAATACCAAGCTGCAGTAAAGCTTCATAGGGTCTTTCTGTCCGGGTGTACGTAGTCCGCATCTTCACAGACAATTCTATTTCGCCGAGCCTCTCTCCGAGACAGCGCCCAGATCGTTACGCCTTTCGTGCGGGTCGGAACTTACCCGACAAGGAATTTCGCTACCTTAGGACCGTTATAGTTACGGCCGCCGTTCACCGGGGCTTCAGTCGCCAGCTTCGCTTACGCTGACCGGCTTCCTTAACCTTCCGGCACTGGGCAGGCGTCAGCCCCCATACATCGTCTTGCGACTTAGCGGAGACCTGTGTTTTTGGTAAACAGTCGCCTGGGCCTCTTCACTGCGACCAGCTCTCGCTGGCACCCCTTCTCCCGAAGTTACGGGGCCATTTTGCCGAGTTCCTTAGAGAGAGTTATCTCGCGCCCCTCGGTATTCTCTACCACCCCACCTGTGTCGGTTTCGGGTACTGGCAGTTATGCCTTAACGGGTATAGGGCTTTTCTTGGAAGCTTGACATCACCAACTTCGCTGCCGTAGCAGCTCGTACTCACGCCTCAGCTCAGAACGTTTTCTCCGCTCTTCAACGCCTTGAACGCTTGAACCAGTAACCAACATCTGGCTTGGCTAGCCTTCTCCGTCCCCCTTCCCAAAACATAACCGGTACAGGAATGTTGACCTGTTATCCATCGACTACGCCTTTCGGCCTCGCCTTAGGTCCAGACTAACCCTCCGCGGACGAGCCTGCCGGAGGAACCCTTAGGGTTTCGGGGCATGGGATTCTCACCCATGTTTTCGCTACTCAAGCCGACATTCTCACTTCCATGCAGTCCACGCCCGCTTACGCTAACGCTTCACCCCACATGGAACGCTCCCCTACCATTTACAAGTAAATCCGCAGCTTCGGTACAACACTTAGCCCCGTTCATTTTCGGCGCAGGATCGCTCGACCAGTGAGCTATTACGCACTCCTTTGAGGATGGCTGCTTCTAGGCAAACCTCCTGGTTGTCTGTGCAATCCCACCTCCTTTATCACTTAGTGTTGATTTAGGGACCTTAGCTGGCGGTCTGGGCTGTTTCCCTTTCGACTATGGAGCTTATCCCCCACAGTCTGACTGCCTAGTTACACACAGGGTATTCAGAGTTCATCTCGATTTGGTACCGCTCTCGCAGCCCGCACCGAAATGGTGGCTTTACCCCCCTGCTGGAGCACTAGACGCTACGCCTCAACGTATTTCGGGGAGAACCAGCTAGCTCCGGGTTCGATTGGCATTTCACCCCTAACCACAGCTCATCCGCTGATTTTTCAACATCAGTCGGTTCGGACCTCCACTTGGTATCACCCAAGCTTCATCCTGGCCATGGTTAGATCACCCGGGTTCGGGTCTATAAACACTGACAAACGCCCTATTCAGACTCGCTTTCGCTATGGCTCCACCATTTTCGGTTTAACCCGCCAGTGCCTATAAGTCGCCGGCTCATTCTTCAACAGGCACACGGTCACCCGATAAGTCGGGCTCCCATTGCTTGTAGGCTCACGGTTTCATGTTCTATTTCACTCCCCTCCCGGGGTTCTTTTCACCTTTCCCTCGCGGTACTGTTGCGCTATCGGTCACACAGGAGTACTTAGCCTTACGAGGTGGTCCTCGCAGATTCACACGGAATTTCACGTGCTCCGTGCTACTCGGGATACAGCTAGGCCAACGCTCCTTTCGATTACGGGGCTTTCACCCTCTATGGCGCGCCATTCAAACGCTTCTTCTAGGTTTGTTGGTCCACATTGCTGTCCCACAACCCCGATGGTCGAGACCATCGGTTTGGGCTATTCCCCGTTCGCTCGCCGCTACTTAGGGAGTCGTTTTTACTTTCCTTTCCTCCAGCTACTAAGATGTTTCAGTTCGCTGGGTTGGCTCGCACCAGCCTATGGATTCAGCTGGCCGTACTAGGGGTTGCCCCATTCGGAAATTCCCGGATCAAAGCGTGCTTCCAGCTCCCCGAGACTTATCGCAGGTAACCACGTCCTTCATCGCCTCTGTGTGCCAAGGTATCCACCGTGAGCCCTTTGTAGCTTGACCAATAAATCTCTATTGAACTGTAGTGTTTAAAACACTTTATTGATACTTTTTAAAGTTCAATTAGGACAATAGAGCTCTCGGCTCTTGCTCAAGAATTAAGCATTATTTATCCGAGTAGTAATAATTAATTCTGCAAAAGCAGATTAATCATTTCTTACTGGAAATAATGCATCCATGAGATGCTTTATTCTTTCCAGACTCACCTATGCAGTTGTCAAGGTTCTACCGAACTTAACTACAATTTTTTTTAAATTGCAGTGAGCCCAGCGTCCTTTCAACCTAATCAAAGTTGTATAAAAATTAGGAATGATAGGAAGCTAGGGTCATTCAGATTAGAACAACCTCTAAATCACATCTAACAATAAATAATCTCCTTGGGCTTCGCTATCAGGAGTTAAATCAGTGGAGGTAAGCGGACTCGAACCGCTGACATCCTGCTTGCAAAGCAGGCGCTCTACCAACTGAGCTATACCCCCAACACCGAATGGGCCATCCTGGACTTGAACCAGGGACCTCACCCTTATCAGGGGTGCGCTCTAACCACCTGAGCTAATGGCCCAGGAAAATACCCTTGTTGGGTGTGACCTAGACAAGTTTAGGAACTGATGTTAAATGACATTTAAGAACTGATTTCTCAGTTCTTTCTTGACTATTAACCTGAGGTACCGATCGACCTAAGGTGACAGGATCATGGCCTAAGAGTAAATAACTCAGACATCACGATCAATGTTTGTCTCCCTGTTAGGAGGTGATCCAGCCGCACCTTCCGGTACGGCTACCTTGTTACGACTTCACCCCAGTCATTAGCCCCACCTTCGGCGTCCTCCTCCACAAGGGTTGGAGTAACGACTTCGGGCGTGGCCAACTTCCATGGTGTGACGGGCGGTGTGTACAAGGCCCGGGAACGTATTCACCGCAGTATGCTGACCTGCGATTACTAGCGATTCCTCCTTCACGTAGGCGAGTTGCAGCCTACGATCTGAACTGAGCCACGGTTTATGGGATTTGCTTGCCCTCGCGAGTTCGCTGCCCTTTGTCCGTAGCATTGTAGTACGTGTGTAGCCCAGGATGTAAGGGGCATGATGACTTGACGTCATCCACACCTTCCTCCGGTTTATCACCGGCGGTCTCTCTAGAGTGCCCAACTGAATGCTGGCAACTAAAAACGTGGGTTGCGCTCGTTGCGGGACTTAACCCAACATCTCACGACACGAGCTGACGACAGCCATGCACCACCTGTCACTGCGTTCCCGAAGGCACCCTCCAATTTCTTAGAGGTTCGCAGGATGTCAAACCCTGGTAAGGTTCTTCGCGTTGCATCGAATTAAACCACATACTCCACCGCTTGTGCGGGCCCCCGTCAATTCCTTTGAGTTTCACACTTGCGTGCGTACTCCCCAGGCGGAACACTTAACGCGTTGGCTACGACACCGAGGGGGTCGATTCCCCCGACACCTAGTGTTCATCGTTTACGGCCAGGACTACAGGGGTATCTAATCCCTTTCGCTCCCCTGGCTTTCGTCCATGAGCGTCAGTTATGGCCCAGCAGAGCGCCTTCGCCACTGGTGTTCTTCCCGATATCTACGCATTTCACCGCTACACCGGGAATTCCCTCTGCCCCTACCACACTCAAGCCCAACAGTTTCCACTGCCTTGATGGAGTTAAGCTCCACGTTTTAACAGCAGACTTGAAAGGCCGCCTGCGGACGCTTTACGCCCAATAATTCCGGATAACGCTTGCCACTCCCGTATTACCGCGGCTGCTGGCACGGAATTAGCCGTGGCTTATTCCTCAAGTACCGTCAGATCTTCTTCCTTGAGAAAAGAGGTTTACAGCCCAGAGGCCTTCATCCCTCACGCGGCGTTGCTCCGTCAGGCTTTCGCCCATTGCGGAAAATTCCCCACTGCTGCCTCCCGTAGGAGTCTGGGCCGTGTCTCAGTCCCAGTGTGGCTGATCATCCTCTCAGACCAGCTACTGATCGAAGCCTTGGTGAGCCATTACCTCACCAACAAGCTAATCAGACGCGGGCTCATCCTCAGGCGAAATTCATTTCACCTCTCGGCATATGGGGTATTAGCGGCTGTTTCCAACCGTTATCCCCCTCCTGAGGGCAGATTCCCACGCGTTACTCACCCGTCCGCCACTAACCCGAAGGTTCGTTCGACTTGCATGTGTTAAGCACGCCGCCAGCGTTCATCCTGAGCCAGGATCAAACTCTCCGTAGTAGATCAGGCCCTATTGCAAGAATCTAAATATAAGACTCTCAGCTCAGTCTGATTTGCTTCACCCACTAATCAGCACTGGCGTACTGAATGTAGTTTTAGCCTCCTTCCTTAATTAGAGAAGGGTTCAAAGAGTGCACTCGAAATCTCTTCCTTGTGACTTTCCAGGATCTCAGATCCGGTCGTTACTGAAACCTGTTCAACCTTTCACAAATAAAGTGGATCGTGAAAACCAAGCTATTTGCATTAAACAGGAATCTGCAACTTATTTCTTTTGACGGGACCTCACACTCTCATCGCATATCTGCACAGTATTTATAAAGACCTTTTGAAGGCCTTTATAAGATCTGTACGCGACAAAAGCGTCAGTTCCTAAACTTTTCAGTTGTCCAGGTTCTACTCTCAGACTCCAGAAAAAGGAGCTTCAAGTACTACGGCCTTAAGACCGCTTCTGAAACTTACAACACCGGTGGATTTCTCCCCCCAAGCTTGTAAGTGCTCAATGTAGCCATAAGGACTTTCGCCTTTACGACCCACTGAGATGTGCTTCAGGGCTCAGCCCTTTGCACATCCAAACAACTTAGACCATTAAGCCTCCGAAATGCAACAAGCCACCACATCAAATATCTCAAGACTTGCTTCCACTGTGCAAAGCACAAGCAATCACTAGCGTTTGGCCAGGAGTATTGGAAATCACTTCATGGCAGGACGCTTCAGCCAAGAGCACAAAAGAGTAAGGCCCAACTCGAATGAGGACCAAGTCATCAAAAGGGCCAAAGAACATTTTGAGCGAACCCTGATTGAGATTGGTGGCTCTATCGCAGGCAGCGTCGCGGCTCTGGAGCACCCCGCGAATAATGAAGCACTCAATTACGGCGAAATATTTCTTCGGGACAACGTCCCAGTAATGATCTACCTACTTACCCAGAAGCGATATCAAGTCGTAAAACAGTTCCTTAGCGTATGCCTAGATCTGCAAAGCACTACATATCAAACCAGAGGTGTTTTCCCAACAAGCTTTGTAGAGGAGCAAGGCGAGCTCATTGCAGATTATGGCCAGAGGTCAATTGGAAGAATCACATCAGCAGACGCAAGTCTTTGGTGGCCAATTTTATGTTGGTTGTATGTAAGGAGAAGTGGAGATAAGAGTTTTGGGACAAGTCAAAAAGTGCAAAGAGGGGTGCAACTTTTATTAGATCTAGTCCTGCACCCAACCTTTGAAGGGACACCTGTTCTTTTTGTCCCTGACTGTGCGTTCATGATTGATCGCCCAATGGACGTCTGGGGCGCACCACTAGAAGTCGAAGTCCTCCTTTATGCATGCCTGCGTAGCTGTATCGAACTGATGGAATTAAGCAGAAAGCATCAAGTCAGTCGACTACTAGACCAAAGGCTTGTCCTTACAAGGCAATGGGTACATGACCTACGTCAATTCCTCCTAAAGCACTACTGGGTAACAAGCAAAACGATGCAAGTTCTCAGAAGAAGACCTACAGAACAATATGGAGAAGACCAACACCAAAATGAGTTCAATGTTCAACCACAAGTAGTGCCTTCTTGGCTACAAGACTGGCTTGAGAATCGTGGAGGGTATCTAATAGGGAATATCCGAACAGGTAGACCTGATTTCCGTTTTTACAGCTTAGGGAACTCACTCGCATGCATGTTTGGAGTACTAACAGCGCCTCAACAAAGAGCTCTCTTTCGACTAGTCCTCCACAACCGTCAACATTTAATGGCTCAGATGCCAATGCGCATCTGCCATCCCCCTATGGACGGAGCAGAGTGGCAAAACAAAACTGGTTCAGATCCTAAAAACTGGCCATGGAGTTATCACAATGGTGGGCATTGGCCAAGTCTCCTTTGGTTCTTTGGAGCCTCAATTCTTCTTCATGAAAAACGCTATCCACATGCTGATGTTCTCTTAATGGGGCAGATGCGTGCTCTCCTTGAAGAGTGCTACTGGAGCCAATTGAATCAACTCCCTCGCCAGAAATGGGCGGAATATTTCGATGGGCCCACAGGAACATGGGTCGGACAACAATCAAGGACCTATCAAACTTGGACAATTGTTGGTTTTCTACTACTACATCACCTATTGAGAGTTTGTCCCGAGGATGTTCTGATGATGGATCTTGAAGAAATCATGCCAGATATATAGAGCTAACGGTGTCAAGCCATTGCTATTCAATTCAAAATCTGGCTTGATTTAGAAAAGTCCCAAGGTGAGAGATTTATCAATTGGAAGGCAAGCTCCAATGCCTAGATAAATAGTGAAAACTGTTCCAAATAGGAAAACAGTCATTGCAATTGGTCTTCGGAATGGATTCTGAAACTTGTTAAAGCTTTCAATAAAGGGAATGAGCATCAAGCCCAAAGGGACCATTGTCTGCAAGGCAATGCCTAGAAGTTTGTTTGGAACAACTCTAAGAATTTGAAAGACCGGATAGAGATACCACTCAGGCAAAATCTCCAAAGGAGTAGCAAAAGGATCTGCCTTATCGCCAAGCATTGCAGGATCAAGCACCGCAAGACCAACAACGCAGGCAATAGTTCCCAAAATTACAACGGGAAATATATAAAGGAGGTCATTGGGCCATGCCGGCTCTCCGTAATAGTTGTGCCCCATCCCTTTAGCAAGCTTTTCCCTTAGCTTTGGGTCCGCAAGGTCTGGTTTCTTGAGAATGTGCATAACTGGAAAAGGTTTCTTAGTTAAAAAAAGGTTTTCCCAAACTATTAATTTGGCAGGTTTCTAACCCAATACGCCAAAGTTCATAAAGGTCCTGAGATGCCCTGCTTTCGGATCATAAGAAAATGCATAAGCATGAAAACAGCCAAGAGCCAAGGCAAAACAAAGGTGTGAAGACTATAAAAGCGTGTAAGTGTTGGCTGCCCCACGCTCTCACCCCCTCGGAGTAGCTCCACCATAAAGTCTCCTACTACTGGGATAGCGGCCGGTACACCTGAAACAATTTTTACTGCCCAATAACCAACCTGGTCCCAAGGGAGTGAATAACCAGTGACACCAAACGAAACAGTAATCACAGCCATCGTTACCCCTGTGACCCATGTGAGCTCTCTAGGTCTCTTGAATCCTCCAGTGAGATAAACCCTGAAAACATGAAGAATCAACATGAGCACCATCATCGAGGCGCTCCAGCGATGAACTGAACGGATGAGCCACCCAAAGCTGACATCAGTCATTAGATAGCTAACTGAGCTGTAAGCCTCAGCAACTGTTGGTTTGTAGTAAAAAGTCATCGCAAACCCTGTTGCAAACTGAATAAGAAAGCAAACAAGGGTTATCCCACCAAGGCAATAAAAGATATTGACGTGGGGAGGGACGTATTTTGAAGTGACGTCGTCAGCTATGTCCTGAATTTCAAGACGTTCCTGGAACCAGTCGTAGACGGGTGAGGAGTTCGCCATGCATGGGTGCGCTTTGATACGCAAAGTCTACTGAATGTGGTCCAGCATCAGTGCCAGGGATCAAACCAATGCCTACGTCAGTCAAATACTGGTCAAAGCTTCTCCAGCGCACGCTTTATGTGCTCTGGAGTGTAGGAATTTGTTTTGCAATTCTTTTCCCTCCACCTGCTAATTCTTTAAATGACGGCCAGCAACTTGTTCTAGAAAGCTGGAAACTTGTTAATCAAGGCTATCTAGACAAATCAAGATTCGAAAAAGTGCAATGGCGCCGCCTCAGGCAGGAAGCTCTCCAAAAAACCATCTCAACAACTGAAGAAGCCTATTCAGCAATAGAAGCAATGTTGATACCTCTTGGAGATCCCTATACAAGATTGCTTAGACCGGAAGACTACAAAGCAATGAAGGCCAGCAATTTAGGTAGTGAGATAAATGGAGTAGGGCTTCAACTTGGAGCCAGAGCCGAAGATGGTCAAATAGTAGTTATTGCACCACTTGAAGGTTCACCTGCCGCAGATGCTGGAGTAGTTAGTGGAACAGCATTACTAAGTGTTAATGGTGAGTCACCAAAAATCCTTGGATTAGAAGCCACTGCAGCTCGACTTAGAGGAGAGGTTGGTTCCCAGGTGATAGTTCAGCTTCAACCTCCAAATGGTGAAGCGAAAGAAGTAACACTTGAACGAAGAAGCGTTGACCTGCGTCCAGTAAGAACTCGCCGTCTTAGGAATGAATCCCATACTCTTGGTTATCTCAGAATCACCCAGTTCAGTGAAGGTGTGCCTGAACAAGTAAATGAAGCTCTCCAAGAGCTTTCAGAGAAAGGCATAGAAGGACTTGTTTTAGATCTAAGAAATAACTCAGGAGGATTAGTTAGTTCTGGACTTGCAGTAGCTGATGTTTTCCTCAGTAATCAACCAATCGTTGAGACCAAAAATAGAGATGGTATTAACGACGCTATTCCAGCTGGATTTGAAACTATTTATGAAGGGCCAATGGTCACACTGGTAAATGGTGGGACTGCTAGTGCCAGTGAGATTTTAGCTGGAGCATTACAAGATAATGGACGTTCACAACTACTCGGCAGTCGCACATTTGGTAAAGGACTAATTCAATCACTTACCAGCCTTAGTGACGGAAGCGGGCTAGCAGTAACTGTGGCTAGTTACCTAACTCCCAGTGGCAGAGATATACAAAATCTTGGGATAGAGCCTGATCGAATACTTGATATGCCTGAGCCTCTAGATCCTGGCGGCACAGAAGACCGGTGGTTGCAAGATGCAAATCTATTTATGGAAGCAAATCTTGACCGACAAAATATTAAGGAAACTTCAATTGGAGATTCACCAGACGGTTTATTAGATACGGAAGTTTCTTTAACTGAGATAGGTAAAGAAAATAAATAAATGTATTCAAGTAGGACTTATCATGATCCTCTTCATCACAGCATAAAGCTTGATTGCAGCCAGCCATCCGAGCAGATGGTGATGGATTTAATTGATTCTGCTCCATTCCAAAGATTAAGACGAATCAGACAACTTGGCCCTGCATTCCTTACCTTTCATGGAGCTGAGTCAAGTCGATTCACTCATTCTCTAGGGGTTTTTCATTTAGCAAGAAAATCTCTTGAAAGATTGATTTTTTTAGAGGCTGATCTACAACAATATCGGGGATTGCTTTATGGAGCGGCGCTACTTCATGACCTTGGTCATGGCCCACTAAGTCATACCGGAGAAGAGGTGTTCGGGTTCAGCCATGAAGTTTGGTCTGCTCGTTTAATACGCGAGCATCCGGAGATAAGGGAGCCCTTAGAGAAATTCTCGCAGGGTACATCTGATGCAATTGCTGACCTGCTGGAATTTGGAAAATCTCCTAATCAACTGATAAGCGCATTAATAAGTAGCCAGCTAGATTGTGACCGTTTGGATTATTTATTACGCGATAGCTATAGCACTGGGACAAGCTACGGCCAACTTGATCTCGACAGAATCATCTCGGCATTAACTATTGCTCCTGATGGAGGCCTTGCTATTCATCCAAAAGGATTAATGGCAGTTGAACATTATTTAGTGGTTAGAAACCTGATGTATCGCAGTGTTTATAACCATCGTCTAAACGAAGTATGCAACTGGTTGTTAGAAAAAATTGTCAATACGGCAAGGGAATTAGGTCCTTCTAAAACTTGGTCGGATAGCTGCATGGCTAAATGGCTATGGAGCCCCAATGAAATCAACATGGAGAGCTTTCTAGAAAATGATGATCTCCGAACTGGATATCACCTTTTGAGATGGAAAGCTGAAGGTCCAGAACCCCTTGCAAAGCTATGTGAAAAGTTCCTAAATCGTCGTCTATTAAAGGCTGTAGATATTGTGCACCTCGACAACGGTCAGCAGCTAGAGGCTCTTGTGATAGCAAGGAACCTTACTGAGAAGTCCGGCCAAGATCCAGACCTTTATTGCGGGTTAAGACATCAAAAATTGCATGGATATCATCCATATAGAAGTGGACTCCGTTTATGGGATGGAATAAAACTAAAGCCTCTAGAACAATCATCTGCACTTGTTGCGAGCTTGATTATTCCTGCTGGCTCAGCTTGGTTAATTCATCCCAAAGAAATTCATCTTGAACTAAAAAAAGAAATTAGTTTCTTTGTATAAAGAGCCTAAGCACCATATATACAAATGCAAGGAATGGAAGTCGAGACACGATTCATTACTCTTCCTTCAAGGAAGAAAGCTGATTGGCGAGGATACCTATCGACAAAGCTTAATGAAATTCGATCAGGGCAAATAGACATTAATTGCCAGGACTGGCCCTTTAGCTGCAGGGACTTAAAGCAATTAATTTCAATTATTGATAGAGCTGGCCTTAAGATCAGTATCATTCGCTCTGAGATCCCGGAGACAATAGTCAGTGCAGCTGCCTTAGGGCATGAAACTTTTCTGATACTTACAAAGGGCCATAAAGAATCTCCTAATCGAGCATTAACAGATCTGCGAGTAAACAAAGACCCCAATATTCTCTTTCACGAAGGCACCTTGCGTTCTGGAGAACATTTAGAAGCTGAAGGAGATGTTTTGTTGCTTGGTGATGTAAATCCTGGAGCAAAAATTTCAGCTGGGGGAAATGTGATGATTTGGGGAAGACTTAGAGGTATTGCTCATGCAGGTAAGTATGGCGATCAAACGGCAAAGATCACAGCTCTTGAGCTAAGACCACTTCAGCTCCGTATTGCGAATGAAGTAGCTCGAGGGCCTGAAGAGCTTCCAGAGCCAGGCTTAACAGAGCAGGCAGAGCTTGTTTCAGGAAAAATCGTCATCCAACCAGCAAGATCTCGTCTATCAAGTCCTAAAAGGCCCAACTAAAGCTTCAATCCAAAACGATTTGAACAATGAAAGCCAATTTATAAAAATCAGAATTTGGGCCCTTAGGGCTTATCCCCCAAGGGTCCAATAGAAAGCTTGGCCCCTTCAACTTGGGCCTTACTCAAAATCCAATTAAACTTTCATCACTTTTCAGAGGTCCGTGGCGATAAATACGCGCATCATCCTCATTTGCTCCGGAAAAGGTGGAGTCGGCAAGACAACCCTTACCGCCAATCTGGGCATAGCCCTGGCCAGGCAAGGCGTTAAAACAGCTGTTCTAGATGCTGATTTTGGCTTGCGAAATCTTGACCTACTTCTTGGTCTTGAAAATCGAATCGTCTATACCGCTCAAGAAGTGCTAGAGGAAAGTTGTCGCCTAGACCAAGCCTTGGTGAAACATAAGCAGGAGCCAAATCTTTCTCTACTTCCTGCTGGAAACCCCAGGATGCTCGAATGGCTAAAGCCAGATGACATGCAGAGAATTGTCTCAATGCTTAGTGAGCAATTTGATTATGTCTTGATTGATTGTCCAGCAGGTGTTGAAGATGGCTTCAAAAATGCCGTTTCAGCTTCCAAAGAAGCAATAGTTGTTACCAACCCAGAAGTTTCAGCAGTTCGTGATGCTGATCGAGTAATAGGGCTTTTGAACACTCATGGAGTAAAGCCTGTTCAGTTAGTTCTCAATAGAGTTCGTCCTCAAATGATTGCTAGTCAAGAAATGCTTTCAATAGATGACGTGACAGATATTCTTGCCCTCCCTTTGCTTGGTCTCGTTCTGGAAGATGAACAAGTAATCATAAGTACAAACCGAGGTGAGCCTCTAACCCTCAGTGGCAGCAATTCTCCAGCCGCACGCTGCTACACAAACATTGCGAGGAGAATGCAGGGGGAAGAGATTCCATTGATTGATCCTTCTAAAGAAGGTTCAGGAGTTGGGAGCAAATTAAGACGACTAATGCAAACAAAGATTTTCTGAAGCAATGACTACACTGCGCGACATTCTCAACAAATTGCTAGGGCGACAACAAACAAGTGCAAGCACTGCTCGAGAGAGGCTTCAACTAG
>QCKL01000004.1 GCA_003215355.1 Prochlorococcus sp. AG-409-O23 | reverse complement strand
TGCACTTACTACTGTCAAATCACAGCCGTCTAATTTTCCTGGCTTGATTGTTCCTCCGTAAATAAATATTCCAGGAATGTTCATTCTTGCCATTGAAAGAATTGCTGCAGGCATATTTTTGTCGCAACCTCCAATTGCAATAACTCCATCCATGCTTTGAGCATTGCATGCGGTCTCAATAGAGTCAGCAATTACCTCCCTAGATACTAGGGAATACTTCATCCCTTCTGTTCCCATTGAGATTCCATCGCTAACAGTGATAGTGCCGAACATCTGCGGCATGGCACCTGCAAGCCTGGCAGCCTCCTCAGAACGAAGTGCAAGATCATTTAGTCCAACATTGCAAGGAGTGATAGTGCTGTAACCATTAGCAATCCCAACTATTGGCTTGTTGAAGTCATCATCTCCAAAGCCCACTGCTCGAAGCATGGCCCTGTTTGGGGAGCGTTGTATCCCCTTGGTGATTGCGTTAGATCTAAGCATTTTTGGAGATTTGGGACTGGGCTCTGTTGTTTTTAAACCTAATGGTGGATTAATTTCTTGCACCTAAGTCTTCTAGTTGTCTACGAACATCAGCAATAGCTGCATTCAATTGTTCGACCCTCTGCTCTAATTGCTCGCTACCTTCATTGTCCAATGGAGGTGATGAGCTCTCAAAAGCTTCAGAACCATCTTGAATGCGAGGGGCATAGAGCATTGCCCTTTGCTTTCGACTTTGTTGGCGCCTTTCTGCTTCAGAGAACAACCACCAGGCAAGTCCAGCTGCACCTAGTACTGCACCACTAATTAAAGAAGTGATACTTCCTGATGCAGTTTCGCGATATTCACCCATGTCTTCTAATCGTTTCTTCTTAATCTTAAGTCGAGCTTGCGATTCTTGTATTCAGTCTCAAGGAAGGATTCCCTATCCCTGGAATGACAGTCTCATTTTGGGAGAGCTCAGGGTCAATACAAGCTGTATAAATTGTCAAGTCAGGTATTGATTCTCCAAGATTTTTAAGGCCTGGACTTGAAGCAATAGCTGTTATAACCCTAATTCTCCTGCTCTCCACATTCTGAGCCTTTAGTAATTTCAAAGTCTCGAGTAACTTTTTAGCGCTGGCAATTTGTGAAATAAAAATAACAACTCCTGCATTAGCCTCGATTGAATCAGGGACACCGTCTATACACAAAAACGGATTGGGAAGAACCTTCCTTGCTCCTTGCCAAAGTTCAAATCCCCCTTGTTTGATTGGTATTGCTAATAAAGGGACGCTGTATTCAATTACTGTCCCTTTGGTATTTGTCTCAGGCGTCTTCACCTCTTCATCTCTATGGGGTAGCCAGTCTCTAATTGCTTCGTAAGAGAGCCATCTTCCTAATTCTTCTAGGCCTGTGGCATAAAGAGGTGCTGGTGTAGTTGCATTGCGTAGCATGGTTAACCAGTGCGCGATTAGGGGGTGGGGAGGAACCACCACTCTCAATGTCATGGTCATTTCATTTCGATTGGCCTTCTTTTGCCATAACGTGAATAAATAAGCTACTGGCTAGCCGCCTAACTGAACTTCCATGTCAAACCTTCTTTCGTTCTTAAAGAGTCTTAGAGGTTTTTTTCTTCTAACCATTTTGCTCTTAGGCCTCTTCTCTCCTGTTCAAAAAGCTATTGCGAAAACTCCTCCCGAAATGCGTAGTCCTGAAGATCTAGAGATTTCCATGGATATGCATGGAAGAATTCTGAATGGTGAAGAATTTGTCAAAGTTGATTTACGCGGTGTGGATTTGAGTGAGTCAGATCTTCGCGGAGCCGTTTTTAATATCAGCCGGTTACAAGGAACTAATTTGCGTGGAGCAGATATGGAGGATGTGGTTGCTTTTGCTAGTGACTTTGAAGGTGCCGATCTAAGAGATGTAAATCTCACGAATGCGTTATTAATGGAGAGTCGCTTTGAAGATGCATCAATCGAGGGAGCTGACTTTACTAATGCTGTATTAAGTAAGCCTCAACAAAAAATGCTTTGTCAGAGAGCTAATGGTACCAACCCTACAAGCGGAGAAAGCACTAGTCAAAGCCTTGGATGTTGATCTCTTTAAACCCTTTTTATTGTATTTCTCAAAATGTCTAAACGTCTTCCTGTCACTGTTATTACGGGTTTTCTTGGGGCAGGCAAGACAACTCTTTTACGACATTTATTAATGAAAGGCGAACAACGATTAGCAGTTATTGTTAATGAATTTGGAAGTATTGGTTTAGATGGAGACTTAATTAGAAGTTGTGGATTTTGTGCTGAAGATGAGCTCGATGACAGATTAGTAGAGTTAAACAATGGCTGTCTCTGTTGCACAGTTCAGGATGATTTCTTGCCAACTATGGACATGTTGTTATCTCGGTCTAATCATTTGGACGGGATAGTTATAGAAACAAGTGGACTTGCGTTACCTCGCCCTTTATTGCAAGCACTTGAATGGCCTGACATTAGAACAAAGGTATACGTGAATGGTGTTGTTACGGTAGTTGATGGAGAGGCGCTTTCTAATGGAAGTCCTGTTGCAGATATCTCAACGCTTGAAGAGCAAAGAATTGAAGATCAAAGTCTTGATCATTTAACACCAGTTGAAGAGTTATTTACCGACCAATTGGAAGCTGCAGATCTTGTATTGATTAGCAGATCTGATTGCGTCGACTCTTCTGACCTTGAGAAAATAAAAGTCCAACTATCTGGAAAGGTAAGGGAAGGAACCCCAATTTTACCTATTAGCCATGGTCAGGTAGACCCATCAGTAATTCTTGGATTGAAACATGAATCCTTATTGTTTGATCATGAAGATGAGGAACATGACCATGATCATGTTGAAATCTCCAGTGGGAATATTCGATTAGAGGGGCCTGTTAGCAAGGAAATGATGGAAGAAATATTGCCTGAACTTGTATGTAATTTCCAGGTTATTCGCCTAAAAGGTCGTTGTTGGATTCCTGGGAAGTCACTTCCACTTCAGATCCAAATGGTAGGGCCACGACTTAGCAGCTGGTTTGAGAAAGCACCTGAAACTGCCTGGAAGCCAGATCAAAGTGGGGGGATTGATTTTGTTTTGCTTAGCTTCCGATCAGATGCTTTAGAAACGATTAGGGCAAGGATTTTGAGCAGATTCGCAAAGTAATTCCTATGGAAATTAATAGTTATATGACTTTTGGGTTGTGTAGATCTACATAAGCCGCGAACCTAAGGCCTTCATAAGGACATCTAAAAAGGTCCTTCCATATCATTCTCCAAATTGGGATGCGATTCTGTGACCATTTCAGCCATTAAATCCCAAGCTAAATTCCATCAAAAACACTCGGATTCTTCAGAGACAGATTTCACCTGTGGACAATGTGGAGGGAATGGGTACTTGAAGACCACTCCAAACTGTTATCACACTTGTCTTAATTGCTTTGGCAAAGGGCTTGTTCCCCTAAATAAGCACAGATGAGCTTTCCCCGTTGAAAGGTTGATTCCTTCATGTTTTTCTGTCCTGATATAAAACTTTAACTAGAAAATAATTACTTGAACTGCGAAGATCTAATAACAATTCAATCGAGCAATGCCGTACTTTCAAGCTCGCGTCTTAGTTAGCCTTCGACCTTCTGTTTTGGATCCTGCTGGTGAAGCTACTAGATCTGCTGCTAAACGATTGGGCGTTGATGGCATAGCAAATTTAAGAGTGGGTAAGTCGGTTGAATTAGAACTTGAGGCTCCTGATGAGCATGAGGCAAGGCGTAGGGTGGAGCTTCTTAGTGACAGATTGCTTGCTAATCCAGTGATTGAAGACTGGAGCTTGGATTTAGTAGCTTTTAATCCAGATCAAAGCGCGTAAGGCATTTATGAGCATTGGAATAGTCGTTTTCCCTGGTTCAAATTGTGATCGGGATGTTCGATGGGCTACTGAAGGTTGCTTGGGATTCCCTACGCGCTTCCTTTGGCATGAAACTAGGGATTTAAGTGGACTGGATGCAATTGTTTTGCCTGGTGGATTTAGTTATGGGGATTACCTTCGCTGCGGAGCGATAGCTCGGTTTGCTCCAGTACTTGAATCTCTTTTGGAATTCGTTGATCGTGGAGGAAGAGTCATTGGAATCTGTAATGGTTTTCAAGTTTTAACTGAGCTTGGATTATTACCAGGAGCATTAACACGTAATCGAGATCTCAAATTTATTTGTGAGGATGCATCTATTGAAGTTGTTAGTTCAAGGACGATTTGGCTTAAAGGTTATGAATCTGGAGATACTCTTACCTTGCCCATCGCGCATGGTGAAGGTCGTTATCAGTGTAGTGAAGATACCTTGATGAAATTAGAGGATGATGATGCAATTGCCTTGAGATATTTGATTAATCCGAATGGTTCAGTTAATGATATAGCTGGAATAACTAATCCAGAAGGTAATGTCTTGGGTTTAATGCCTCACCCTGAGAGGGCCTGTGACTCTGTTACGGGAGGTATTGATGGCCGTTTAATTCTAGAAGCATTATTAGGATAATGACCTTAAAACTATATTTATTGAATCCCTATACTAGATAAACTAAATCTAATTTGTGACCTCTAAGATTTATTCATGTCTATTTATTAGAGATCTTCAAGATATAATTAGCATAAAGAAAGGAGACTTAGTCTCCTTTCTTTATGCTAATTATATCTTTTTAATTAATTCAGACTTTCACTGCAGCCTTTGGGTCAAGTGTGCCTTTTGCATAGAGATCTGCATAGTAATTAATACTCTTTTGCTTTATTTTGCTCGCTTGACCTGCACACCAGAACTGTTGATATCTGTCTAGGCAAACTTGTTTCATGTACTTTCTTGCAGGCTTATTGAAGTGTCTAGGATCGAAATTGGTTGGATCTGCAGCTGCAGCTTCTCTGACTGCAGCCGTAAATGCAAGCCTATTATCTGTATCAATATTTACCTTCCTTACACCGTTACGAATACCCTCCTGTATCTCTTCTACAGGTACTCCATAGGTTTCAGGTATTGCCCCTCCATATTTATTGATCATATCTAGCCATTCTTGAGGCACAGAACTTGAACCATGCATGACAAGGTGGGTGTTTGGAAGGGCCTTGTGAATCTCAGCAATCCTGCTAATCGCTAGTACTTCACCAGTTGGTTTCCTGGTGAATTTGTATGCTCCATGGCTAGTTCCGATTGCGATAGCAAGAGCATCTACTTTGGTTTTCGAGACAAAATCTGCTGCTTCAGCTGGGTCTGTAAGAAGCATGTCTTTTGAAAGCTCACCTTCGAATCCGTGGCCATCTTCGGCTTCTCCTTTACCTGTTTCTAGAGAGCCAAGGCACCCAAGCTCTCCTTCCACACTCACTCCAACAGAATGAGCAAAGTCAACAACAGTCTTTGTTACGTTGACGTTGTATTCATAGCTTGCAGGGGTTTTAGCATCAGCTTCTAATGATCCGTCCATCATTACTGAGGTGAAACCATTTATTGCAGCTGAGTAGCAAGTAGAAGGATCATTTCCGTGATCCTGATGCATTACCACTGGGATATTTGGATAAGTCTCGGTCGCAGCAATGATCAAGTGGCGAAGGAATATTTCACCTGCGTAGCTACGAGCACCACGAGAAGCCTGAAGGATGACTGGGCTATCAGTCTCTGCCGCGGCCTCCATGATTGCTTGGACTTGTTCCAGGTTATTTACGTTGAAAGCTGGGATCCCATAGCCGTTTTCGGCAGCATGGTCGAGTAGAAGCCTTAGTGGAACGAGCGCCATCGATGTCTCCAAAGTGTCAGGATGGCCTAGTTCTTACTAAAAGTCCCAGGCCTGGGGCCCAGGACTTTATAAGATCAAGGTAAGAAATGTCACGTATCTTTGATGCATTAATAGGGTTATTTAGTTAGACACAACTATTTTGGGCTCTCAAGGAGTCGAGCTTACGGGCATCATTTGACCAGTAGAAGCGGATTTTCTTACTTGATCACATACCAGTTGACTTGTTAAAGCCTCTGCTAGGCCTGGGATCATTGGTTTGTTTTCTCGAATGCTTTCTGCCCACCATCCTTGCAATCTTGAGACTGGCGCTATTCGACCGTCGGCCCATGTAGTTGTGAATCCAAGGTTCTTGTCAACTGAAACACTTCGCAGTTGTTCGCCTATTGAGGCATGCCACAGGCTAAATCCATGTACGTAATCTTTCTGATTGTCGCTCCCAATTACAAGTGTTCCCTTACTTCCGTAGATTTCTAGCCAACAGCCTCTACCTCTATTAGCTACTGCACTAAGCGTTACTTGTGCTGGTATTGCAGACTTTTCAGTAATGTTTTCTAACTCAAGGTGAGCAAGTGTTATGTCCTCACTTGTGACTTCCTTGAGTTTTCCATTGGACTTATCAGGTCTTTCTGAAATGGAAGTTGAGAGTAGAGCACTTGCATTTTTTGTTGGTCCTATAAGCCAATGCAGCATGTCAAAGGCGTGAGTGCCTAGAGCTCCAATTACACCACCCCCTTCTTCTGCGAGTGAATACCAGTTCCATGGTCTTGAAGGATTTGCTCGGCTACTCATAAGCCAATCCAGCTTCACAAGCCATGGTTTTCCAATCAAACCCTGTTGAAGCAATCTTTTGGCTTGCATGAATAAAGGCACTGCACGATATTCAAAATCAACTGCCACAGAAAGGTTTCTGAGCATTGCTATACGTTGAAGCTCTGCTACTTGATCGGCATATAAGCAAACTGGCTTTTCAAGTAAAAGATGTTTACCTGCTTCAAGAGCAGTCTTTGCAAGTTCAAAACGGGGCGCTGGTGGTGTGGCAATTACTATTGCGTTGATATTTGGGTCTTTTAAAAGCTTTTCCCAATCATTGTGTCCAGCAAGACCATGCTTATTGCATGCATCCTTAAGTCTCTCTTTCCGAGGATGCCAAAGAGCTATAGGTTTGAGAGAATTGTTTGACTTTAGTGCAGGGAGGTGAACAGCCTCTCCGAAACCTAGGCCTGCAATCGCGACACCGATTGGCTCATTTGATTTAGTTGTTTTTGAAGTCATGAAATTGCTTCTGAATTGCAAACATCATTTATCACTTCATTTATTAAAGCGTCTCCATTTGCAGACTCCCATTTTGGATTTACTTTGCTAATCCCATTGACTTCTAAATCTCTAAATAACTTTCTATTGCAGTCGATGCTCATAACGTAAATATTAGGAGAACTTGCTTCTATTGAGGTGTTAGTTAAGGTTGGAATGAATTTAGACCTTACAGATAAATTCCCCTGATTTATTACCTTTAAGCTATTTGTATCCCACCATTGGCTTCCAGACTCATTTGATGGAACTTCTTTCCAGTTAATATTGCTTGCAAAGGCATAACTAGTATATGAAAATAAAATGCCTGCTATAAGTACAGGGAACATTAAGAGTGAAACAATGCCTATGATCTTACAGTCCTTGTTTGATAATATGCTCATTAACTTTTAGCTCCGATTGGACTACTTCCATGAAGTCTTAGGATCTTAGATAGAGTTTTACGCAATTGTGTACGTGAAACAATAGTATCGACGAATCCATGTTCTTGGAGATACTCAGCTGTTTGGAAGTTCTCTGGTAATTTTTCTCTCAGTGTCTGTTCTATTACTCTTCTTCCAGCAAAACCAATAAGAGCTTTGGGCTCGGCAAGAATCAAGTCACCAAGCATTGCAAAACTTGCCGTAACTCCTCCAGTAGTTGGATGTGTGAGTAATGGCATATAAAGCAGTTCAGCCTCTCTATGTCGTTCAAGAGCACCTGAGATTTTTGCCATTTGCATAAGACTGAGCATTCCTTCTTGCATGCGAGCCCCCCCTGAAGCGCAAACAATTAAAAGTGGAAGCTTTTGTGCTGTTGCTCTCTCTACAAGCCTAGTTATTTTTTCACCTACCACTGATCCCATAGACCCCCCCATAAATCGAAAATCCATTACAGCCAAGGCAAGTGGCATTGACTCCACTCGACAAATTCCAGTAACTACTCCATCTTTCATCCCCGTATTGGCTTGGCTTTCTCTTAATCGATCTGCATAGGCTCGACGGTCTTTGAATCCAAGTGGGTCTGTAGGGCTCAGATCCTGATCAAGGACATTAAAACTTCCTGGGTCAGCAATTAGGTTGATTCTCTCTTCACTGTCGATTCGATTGTGATGACCACAGTTGCTGCACACATTTGCATTTTCAATTAAATCTTTGCGGTATACGACTTGCCCGCATTCCGGGCATTTACCCCAGAGGCCATCGCTCTCATCAGTCTCTTGACTGACTTTCCCTACAAACTGACCTTTGCGCCGGTCAGCAAACCAGTCAAAAAGTGACACGGGCCTCATACATTCTCTAAGACCATTAAAGACCCATGCTGAAGCTAAATAGCTTCAACCACAAATTTGGTCCTGTTAGCCATACGCCCCAAATACCTAAAGATATAAATGGCCCAAAAGGGAAAACCTGCATTGCTTTGAGCTTCCCAGAAAATCGTAAAGAAAAGCTTGCAATGGCCCCAATCAAGAATGCCAGCGCCATTCCAACAGCAATACCTTTTATCCCAAGCCATGCTCCTCCCATAGCCGAAAGATTCGCATCCCCAAGCCCAAGGCACTCTTGCCCGGTAATTTTCTCTGTGATTAGGCTTAATAAATTCATTATCACAAGTGCCCCTAATGCAGCGATCGAATGTGTTGCAATAAGGGTTGAATCACCCTTGTGATGTATTGCAAAAATTATAATTATCAATAGGCCTAAAATGGTTCCCATCAGACAGATGGGTGTTGGGAGTAGTAATGTATAAATATCTATTATTGTCAATAATAGTAATATACTTGATAGAATAATGCCAGATATTATTAATAATGGCCTGGCTGAAACTTTAAGTGATTCTGGAGCCGCAAAAAACGAAGATCCCCATAGGATAATCATGATCGGGAGTATATATTTATAATCAGAAAGGATTTTTTCTCTAATTCCTTTGTGGTAATTTTGCATTTATTTTATAAGGGAGCTCTTCTCTAAGTTGTTTTTGAAATTCGTTTCATTTGTTTTGGATTTATATATTCCATGGCAATATATTGCTCATGAGGAAGCAGAGAGGGCACATTGAAAACTATTTGACCTGTCCAATTAAGTTGATTTAAAACTACACCTTTTGGGGCGATGTTGTTGTTTGAACATGAAAGGTAATGGAAATATATCTCTCTTGCTTTTTTTATTAGAACTTGACTGCTGACTTGATCCCAACGGATATGTCTTGAAGTACTATTCCTAGCACTTCTGATCTTAAACGAGTGAGTAGGTATAGAAATGGAAACGGTTGGCTAGAAAGATAAAATTATTATAGTTCCTTTTCCGAAATAAGCATTTCAAAGTTGTTTCTTACTTCTTTTCTTCGATCATCCTATGAATTATTGGTGTGAGAATTAATTCCATCGCGAAACCCATTTTTCCGCCATTGACGACAATGCTAGTAGGGCTAGACATGAAGGAGTCATTAATCATTCTAAGAAGATGACTAAAGTCAATACCCCATTTCTCTCTGGCACCTTTTCGGAAATGGATGATTACAAAACTCTCATCAGGAGTTGGTATATTTCTACAGATAAAAGGGTTGGAAGTATCGATGGTAGGAACTCTCTGGAAATTAATATCTGTGCGACTGAACTGTGGACAAATGTGGTTTATGTAATCGGGCATTCTTCGTAGAATCGTATCAACAATCGTTTCAGCAGAGTACCCTCTCTCTGCATTGTCTCGATGGATTTTTTGTATCCATTCAAGATTCGTTATTGGTACTACACCCACTAGGAGGTCTGCAGCAGCAGCTACGTCATAATTCTCACCAACAACTCCTCCATGTAGACCTTCATAAAAAAGTAGATCTGTATTGCTTGGAATTTCTTCCCAAGGTGTGAATTGTCCTGGCTCTAGTTTTGTTCCTAAACGCGCATTGTGTTCTTCTGCTTCCTCAACACTATGCAGGTAATAACGTTTTTGGCCACTGCCTGACTTCCCATAGGTGATGAATAGTTCTTCTAGCTTGTTAAATAGATTTGCTTCTGGCCCAAAATGGGAGAAGTTTTCACCTTTTGCGAGAGCATCTGCCATTGCTTGTTTCATTGGCATCCGTTCGAAACGGTGATAGCTATCGCCTTCTACAACTGCTGGGATGATGTTCTCCCTGGCGAATATGTGCTCGAAGGCTCGTTTTACGGTGCTTGTTCCTGCTCCAGAGGAACCAGTTACTGCTACAACAGGGTGACGCTTCGACATCGACGCTTTCAAGACAGACCAAGAGATTTTGCCAGGTCGTATGGCATTGGAATCAGTTTTTTGCGAAAGCAATTGGGTTTGTTGATTCTTGAGGTATTCAGAGCGCTTTTAACAATTGATCTCCCATCTCACTACAAGTCAGTGGTGTCAAGGATTTATCCATTAGATCGCTTGTCCTAAAGCCTTGATCTAGGACTTTCGCCACTGCAATTTCAAGTGCTTCAGCTGCCTGATGCTCTTTGAGACCGATTTTGAGCAACATTGCAGCAGATAGAACCATTGCAATTGGGTTGGCTTTATTAAGTCCTGCAATGTCGGGTGCTGAGCCATGTACCGGTTCAAACAAGCCAGGGCCATCTGTACTTAACGAAGCAGAGGGCAACATTCCAATAGAACCTGTAAGCATTGCTGCTTCATCGCTGAGGATGTCTCCAAATAAATTCCCAGTAAGTATTACGTCGAATTGTTTAGGCTCTCGTACAAGCTGCATTGCGGCGTTGTCAACATAAAGATGACTTATCTCTATGTCAGGATATTGCTGAGAAATTGCATCTATTTGTTCTCGCCAGAGCTGGCTGACATCAAGAACATTCGCTTTGTCAACTGAGCAAATTTTTTGCCTTCTATCCATCGCTAATTCAAATGCCACTTTTGCTATACGTTCAATTTCAGTAGTTGAATAAGTCATTGTATTAAAAGCACGCTCTCCATCTATTGTCTTTACTCGACCTTTGGGATTGCCAAAATAAATTCCGCCAGTTAGTTCTCTTACAACCATTAAATCGACTCCGCTAATCACTTCAGGTTTTAGGCTGCTTGTATGTATTAATGCAGGGTTTATTTTTACTGGTCTAATGTTCGCAAATAAATCTAATCCAGACCTAAGGGAAAGCAGCCCTGACTCTGGTCTTTGTTCTCTTGGTAGGGAATCAAATTCAGGGCTTCCAATTGCTGCTAGAAGAACCCCGTCACTTTGCCTGCAAGCTTCTAAGGTTGTATTTGGTAGAGGTGAACCTGTTGACTTGATTGCAGATCCTCCGATTATGTGTTCCTCGATATTTAATTGAAATCCGAATTTATGGCCTGCTGATTCAAGAAGTGATCTGGTAACGGCAGTAATTTCTGGGCCGATACCATCGCCTGGAAGTAAAACTATGTTGTGTTGCTTCATGATTAATAGATGAGGATCTTAATTGGTTCAGAGATTAATTAGATGAGTCACGATTTAACTCGCGAATTGATTTTGCAAAATCAGGTAACTTTTTGAAATTTGCAGAACATCGGAGCCAAAGTTTGTTTGGGATTGCTGGGAATCCACTTATTACTTGTCCTGGTTCAATATCAGTATGTATTCCGCACTTTGAGCTTGCTATTACACGATCACCTACTTTGACTCGATTGGCTACTCCGACTTGTCCTGCAAGTATTACGCCATCTCCAATTTTTGCACCTCCAGCTATTCCTACCTGTGCTGCCATTGCACAACCCTTACCAGTAACAACCCCATGACCGATTTGAACCAAGTTGTCAATCTTTGTACCAGCACCAATTGTGGTTTCTCCAACTGCTGGCCTATCAACTGTTGAGCTACAACCAATCTCGACGTCGTTTTCTAGTATCACTGAACCAGTTTGTGGCATTTTTCGCCATCCAAGTTCTGTTGGTACAAATCCAAACCCTTCAGAGCCAATAACTGCATTTGAATGAACTATGCAGCAGTTGCCAATAATTGATCCTGGATGCACAACAGAATTCGCATGTAGTTCACAGCCTTCACCGATTAAAACTTTTTCATAGATCACTACTCCTGGGTGCAAAATACTGCCATTCCCAACCTTGCTTCCTTTCCCAATACATACGTTGGGACCAATAGAGACAATTTCGCCTAATTCCACATCATCACCAATTGTGGCTGAAGGGTGTATTCCTGGTTCAGGAACTTTACGTGGATTAAGCAGTTCAAGAGCTTCAGCGAAAGCTAGCCGAGGATTTTTGAGTAATGCCCAAGCCTGTCCGCTTTGCTTGGCAATATCACAAAGAATCTCATCAGGAGGAAGTAACACTGCACCTGCATTGGATTTTTTTAGATCGCTTGCGAGTGCATTACCTTTCTCGAGGAAGGTCAGGTGATGCGGTTTTGCCTTGTCTAGAGAGGCGCCATTAATGATTTCAGGGTCATTTGAAAGATTATGAGCTTGTAGGCCTGATTCCCCTTGATTTAGGGCTGTAATTAGTTGGCTAAAACGCATTGTTGAAAAGGGTCCTCGAGATCGGAGATCTACGTTGTGAATTAGCTAAGTAGTTCATCAGATAGGACTAGGACGTCCCTATGAACTACTACGGGCGATTGAGAGTAGTTTTTTGGGGTATTTAATGCATGTCGAAGGTCTTCACTACTCATTGAACTAATCCCCCTTGCGAGCTCATGGCCTTCATCGTTCAACATCTTTACAGGTTGATTGGCTGCAAAGTTTCCCTCCACATTTTTAATGCCTACGAGTAAAAGAGAAGCGCCTTTGTTTTGAATCGCATCACATGCACCACTATCTAGAGAGATATTTCCTTGTGGAACCAAAGCATGTGCCAACCAACTTTTCCGATTTTTCAGTGGTTCAGGATGTGGATGAAAAACAGTCCCTCCACGTGAACCTTGAAGAATTTCATCAAGCAAATTTGGATTGCGCCCATCTGCTAGGTGAACAGTTATTCCACTCTCAGTTGCTATCCGGGCAGCAGCAAGCTTGGTTGTAATCCCACCAGTACCCCAACTATTTTTTTGGGTTGTTTGAATTGCCAATGAGTGAAGTTGTTTGTGTGGATGAACATCTGTAATGGGCTCTGCTTTGATGTCATGGCGCGGGTCTGAGGAGTAGAGCCTATCAATATCAGTTAAGAGGATTAATTGATCTGCATCAATTGCGGATGCAACAAGTGCAGAAAGGGTGTCATTGTCTCCATATTTCAATTCTTCAGCAGATAACGTGTCGTTTTCGTTTACCACTGGTAAAACTTCCCAATCAAGAAGTTTTTTCAATGTCTTCGATGCATTTCGATAACTCTGCCTTGATCCAAGGTCAGAACGTGTAAGCAGTATCTGAGCAACCTTGTATCCATGTCTTCCAAAAGATGACTCATAGAGAGCCATTAAGTGACCTTGTCCTATTGCAGCTGCTGCCTGTAATCCAACTATGTCTTGTGGACGATCTTTTATTCCTAGTCGATGACAACCAAGTCCAACAGCACCACTACTAACAAGAACTACTTGATCACCTCTTTGTTTGCTCGCACTAATGCATGAGCTCATAATATCTATAACTTCTGCAGTATTACGCTCTTTATTACCTCTTAAGAGGCTTGTCCCAACTTTTATTACCCAGAGTGTCATTGTTTATTAGCCCCTATCCATCTTGCAATTGTTTTCTCTAACTGCTGAAGATTGTCATGATTACTAGTTGTGCCATTAGGTCCTAATGGTTTGACCAAAACTGTATAAAGACCTAAGCGATTACCTACTAAGACGTCTGTAAAAATTCGATCTCCTATCATTGCAATCATTATCGGTTTGATCCCCATTCGTTTTAGAACACCTCTAAGAGCGCTCCTTCTAGGCTTTGCGGCTCCAAATGTGTATGAAAGGCCTAATTGTTGTGCTACTGACCCAATGCGCTTACCAGATGGATTGTTGCTAAAGAGGTGCAATTCTAGATCTCGTTTCGCTTCTTTCACCCACTCACTTACTGAAGAATGAAGGTCTACTTCCCTGCCATGTAAAAGTGTTTTGTCAACATCTAGTATTAGGGCTTTTACTCCACGATCAAGGAAATATTTAATAGGTAGATTTGGGACACTTAAGCCTGGCTCCCAGTCAGGCTTAAGCCAGTGTTGACTCATTAGTCAGACATCTCCCTTTCATCAAGTTCACTTTCAATAAGCGGTTGGATTCTATCGAACTCTTCTCCTTCGACAAGAATGGCCTGACTATCTTTTAATCGGGCTACTACAAAGAAAGGGTCTAAAGGTATGTAAAGGCCATATTCCTTATCATCAACTCTGAAACTAACTAAAAGTTCATAAGTTTCGGAATCATCTTCAATGTCATCTTCTTCAAGCTCTTCTGGATCTGGTTCGTCTAACTCTCCTGTGACTGTTAGCGTTACTGCTGATCTGATTAAGGTTAAATCATGTTCTTGAAGAACAACATCTGCCACTTCTAGAATAGGTTCACTACTTTTAATGGTTTCAATTAATTCAGGGTCGCCATCCTCAATTAGATGAAACAACGAAACAGGTGTGTCTACAGGAGTAAGGAGTGCGTAGTCACTCCCTTCAATAGGAATCAACTGTTCAAGAAAACAAAGCAAAGAACTCCCTTGTGCATCAGTCACCAGGACAGTTGGAACCTCGCCACTATTGCTTGAACCTGAAACTGTCATGAGCGCGATTGTTTTATTTGATCAGCATCCACTATCACAGTTCAATTGATTAATTGGATAGGACGCCATTTGGACCGGCTTTAAAACAGGTCCTTCTCTTAGCCATTGCTCTAATAGCAGAGCGGCTGCAGCACTATCAAGTTTACCGCTGCGATCTTTGTTTAAGTTGAACTTCTCACCAGCAGCCCAGGTGCTGCTGTGCTCATTTACAAAAGCAACTGGCAAATCAAGTCTCCTTGCGATCTTTTGGCCATATTTTTTGCAAAGAACGGCCTGAGCGGTTTCTAAACCTTTTTGATCTAGAGGTAGTCCTACAACCAATCCCTCAACCTTTCTTGCTTGACAGTGTCTTTTTAGGACTTCAACGTCGTTAGTAAAAGAACTTCTTATTAATGCAGGGAGGGGAGTGACTGTTATCCCAAGGGGATCACAACCAGCAAGACCAATTCTTTTTAATCCAACGTCAAGGCTAAGGATGGATTTAGGTTTTTTGTCCAGCATTAATTTAAATGCTTGTATCGCATGGGCTGGGTAGAGGCGGATTTTGAGGTTGAAGGCTACCAAGCATAGATTCCAAGGACCTAGTACCTGGCACTAAATTATTAGTTAATTGGCGTTTCCATAGGCTTCTCCCTAGGAGCATCTTCTCACCAACTGTTTCACACCCAATCTCATTAATTATCTTATTAATAGGTTCGTCTTCGCTTGCAGTCTCTATTATTATCTCATTGGAGCTTTTCTGTAAGTTCCTTAGGATAATTTCAGTTGCGGATGTAATTCTTTGGTCCCAGGCAATATCTCTCAAGAGCTCGAGAATTTTCTCGCCGTGATTTCCAGGGCGACTTATTAAGCCAGCTATTGCAATATTTGGCTTTTTTCCTTTACATATTAATACTCCTGAACCTTCTTGATTCTGATCGAGAAGATCTGTCCATTGACGGTCAAGAATCTGACGTAAGTGACCTGACTCGCTTGCTTGTTCTAGGGGCCAAAGAAGAGGAGCATTGACTTTATTTATTTTTTGCCATTCAAGTTCATGTGAGATTGGCAGGACTTGTTTTGATGCTTGTCTTTCTTCTAAGTCATTTTTAGATGAAATAGACCAGCATTTGAAAAGTTTTAAGGGTTGGAAACCAAGTTCTCTAGCCAGGGCAAGTTGTTCCGAATCATTTGCTGGACAGCGTATTGTCCAACTCTGAGCTCTTTTGATTCCAAGCTTAAGGGCACTTTGTAGCAGGCTTTGCCGAACGTATCTAATGCTGCATGATTTGGGTTCTGATATGAACTGAGGAAGAGTTAAGGACCAGCAGGTACTCCGGCGATTGAACGGTTTAGCAACAACGAATGCTAGAAGCTCTCCATTCTCAATAGCAACAAGGCAATAAGGTTGCCTCGGTGGAAAAAAAGTAAATAGATTTTTTTCTGCACTGGCCAACCAGCCACGAAAAAGCATGACTTGCATCCAGGAGAGGGTCTTTACTTGCTTCCTCTGGGCAAGTAAAGACAGGTGCCTCGCATTTAGAGACTCCACTCGAAGATGGCTGTTGGATGCCTCGACCAAGCTAAATCTGTAGTTCTCTTGCTAAATCTATCTAGCCTGAATAATTATGCTTCTTGCATTATCAGCAAGGCCTCACCAGCACCAAGGGGGTTTGTTCATTTGCATTGCCAGCTGGATTTGTTCGTAAAGCCTTCTTAACAAGAGATTTGTCGCACTTTTTACTTGCAGCTAAAACCTTCACACGTCCAAGATCATTTACATCGACAATTGCAACAGCTATTCCAAGATCTTTTGAAGCCCGGTTACAAAAAGCTTCAGGGTCACTTGGACCAAGAACAATTGTCTGATCATATGGTGGAGTTGTTCCCGTTATGTCATCAATAAGTCGAGCCTGTGGACCTGCTAGACGATAAAACCCGCCTTTGATGCCTATTAATTTTAGTCCTATACCTGCTAGCCAAGCAATAATTACACGGGTAGGACCCACAAGATTAATTAGTGCCTGAATACCACATGCTGTCGCAAGGCTACTTGTAGGGTGAAATGCACTACATAAAATTCTAGGCAACCAATCGACTTTTATTGAGCTTGGATGTTGATATCGCCCTTGCATAATTGCCAAAGGAGTCTCGCCAATAGTTATCACATCGCCTGGATTAAGTAGGTGGGCGGCATAGTGTCGCAGAACTTCTAAAGCATCATCAAGTGGGCCAAGCATATGGGTCTTTATTGGTAATAACTGGGAATTTTGCCCGCGCTTAAAATATATTTCTGATGGTTTTAATGGTTCAGGCTTTTTAAGAGGTACCACTACGCCATATCGACGGTTTAACCTTCCAAATGGACCATAATTTACCCAATGAATATCAACCCATATATTTTCTAGATTAGTGTTTATTGAACCACTATCATTATCGTCCAACAACAGTTCAACTCTCACTCGAGTACTTTTCTTGCTCTTAACAATATATGCAGGCCAGTAATTATCACTTCTAGTCTCTTCATCAGAATGTTCAGGCGTTATTCGTGTAATTATTTTGATTTGATCAATTCCAGATTTTCCTAAGAGGACTGGTTTTGCCGCAAATTCAGGAACCATAACTTCCATTCGATGATGCGGGTTGTATATCTCAAACCAGCCATTTGCCTCAAGTCCTTGTTTTTGTTCATTCAATTCCCAACTGAGGGCCCTTATAAGGAGTGGAGAGTAGGGTCTGAGTGCTTGTCGTAGCTCAAGCAAACCAACAACTATTCCAATAATCAGAAGTAAAACCAAAATTACTTGCATTGGGCAGCCGCCAATTTGCGGATAAACCTGGCGTGAAGAGTAAGCGCATTGTTCATAGGCGACCACCTTGCAGGGGATTAGTTATTAAATTCAGGAATAATGCACTTGAATTTTTATCGAGGGTCTGCGTACCCGTCTTTTGATGGTTCGCTGCTGTATTCATTGAAAGTTTTGATAGTGATTGAGAAAGGTGGTTCACTTATGCCTGTAGCCGTAGTAATAGCAGCATTTATTGAATCAATTGACACCAAGCCTTCCTGATCAAAAACTACTTGTCCAGTTTTATCGAGCACTACTACTTGAGGAATGTTCCCATGCCAGTAATAAGAAGGCTCTCTAGGGTCATCTTTTCCTTTTCCCTGCAGATCATCCGTTGTGAAAGGTAAAAGATCGATTTCAGAACCCCAAACAAGGCTTAATCCAGACACCACAGGTGCGAAGGCCTTACTTGCTGCACTGTCATCAAGGTAGTAAACAATTACGATGGGGCGCTTTTTGTTTAGAGACTCTGAGAGAGTGTTAGGAGGAGGGACTAAAGATCCATTCCCTGCATAAATCGGATAGATATTGCCGTCATAACTATTTGTATCTCTTGCAGCATTGGCTGGGATAGCAAAAAGTAGCAGTGACATTCCAAGGCTCATCATCGCTTTTAGCATTTGAGCCATTGGTCTGAAAAAAGTATCAGGATCCATTCTGATACGTAGGGGGTGGTATCGGGAAAATTAGCTTCTTCCCAGATTTCTACCCATACCTTGGGCTATGCCTCGTCCAACTAGTCCAATAGCTCTACCTATAACCTGAGTCAGTATTACCACCATTAGGTCTCCAATACGTTTCACGAGTGCCTGTAGTTGAGGAGCTAGTGCATCTCGCGTTTCAACTAAAAGAGCAACTTGTTGCTGCCACCAACCTAGTTGGCGGAGTTCATCGTCACGAGGTTCAGTTATTAGAATAGGTTCTATATGTCCCATTCTAATTCGATATAAGAGTCGTTTGCTTTCATATAGCTGTATTGGTCTTTGGATTAGGTTTTTCCAACGGTTTTGACTATTCAACTGGTTCCTTAATCGTTCAAGTTCCCTTGTTGAGATCAGATGAGGATTTAATAGATAATGTCTTAGCTCAGGCCATTCACCACATACGCCAATTGCTTCAGAGGAAATGAGCTCTGCCGTCCTAATAAGCCAATTGCTAAAAAGCATCTCAAGTTCAATTAATGCGCGTGGGTCATCTGCTGGGAGAAGTTGTCCTTCTGTTAATACAGGCTTATCAAGTATTAATGGATCAAGCATGCGCTCTATTTGAGGGAGGTCATCATCTGTATCTAGTAGATCTGACATCTCAAGAAGTTTGTCAGCCACTGGTGTGAGCTCACCATTGCGAGGGATTCGTATATAACTACCAATCATGTTCCTCATTGCTTCTTGTCGAAGTTCTTGTTGAAGATTCGACCAAGTTTCGGCAATCGGCGTCTCTGAAGGATTTGAGTTGCGAATTCGGTTGACTACTTCGATTAGTTGATTGACTAAAGCAACAAGTAAATTTTTCTGTTGAGCAGAGTTAAGTCCTTCTATGGCTAAAAGGGAATTTGTTGAGTTAACAAGATCATTCTCAACGCTTTTAGTGAGCCGTTCTTGTAGTTCAGTCCATACTGCCAATGCATTGCGCTCCTTGAGACTGATGCTTGTTCCAAATCCATCATCAAGAGAACCATTATCTCCTTTTTCTGGTTTGTAGGTATTCCCGTTGGGTGAATTTTTTGGAATTGAGAGGGACGCTATTGCAAATTTAGGTGGACCCCATATCCATAGAAGAAGTGCTCTTGAAGTTCTCAACTCTCGCCTACGGCCTTTTAGGAGTAATCCAATAAGAATATTTTCTGGTGGCGTACTTAATAATGTTTCTAGAACCTGTAGATCTTGACTGATCTGTTGCAAGCCAGTCACAAGAAGCCATTGACCGAGTCCTGCGGTTGCTGGCTCAATTACATGATTTTCCTCATGAGATTGTTTTAGCCGTACAACGCGCCCTCCTCCGATGAGGGTCTTGATTGACTCCTTGAGTGTTTGGAGATCAGGATCTTGAAGAAGACCTGGACAGTCAAATTGGAGCAACTCATTAGCACTTAAATTAATTCCTCTTGGCAAAAGAAGTAGAACTGGTGAAGGTTGCCAATTGTCTTGTAAACGTCGTAACTCAATCTGAATAGCACTGGGCATCTCTAGGTTGTCGACGGACCAGATTACGAGGCTTGGTTGTCGACTTAGTTGGTTACTCCTATAAACAACTTCCAACTCTGGGTTGGCGTTAGTGAGCTGTAATGCCAATGATTCTCCTAGTAACTCTGGGGCCAACAAGAGAATTTGGTTTGTAGCTCTCTCAGCCAATTCAGCCACCACTCATGTGCTTACTGAAAATGTAACGAGCGTTTGCCAAAACCTCCAGTCCAAATCCTTATAAGTAAATTGTGATTCCTCACCATTGCCGTTCGAAAGTTTGAATGGCATGTATGAAACTGAGTGGTAGGCAACGTTTGTTATCTCTGTCTATTTCCCATATCCATAAAAAGATTTTTTGCTTCTTAGCCATTAGGCGAAAAAGGTTTTGCCTGTTGGGGGATCTTGTATTTGATCATTTCCTATTGCACGAATTGCTTCTTTGAGATCTACTGCACCGTCATAGAGAGCTCTCCCGACGATTACACCACTAACTCCATTGGCTTCAAGGGGTAGAAGAGATAACAAGTCTGAGATCGAACCAATACCTCCAGAAGCGATTACAGGTACTTCAGACTCATTTGCAATATCTCTAATCGCATCCACGTTTGGACCTGTCAAAGTGCCATCTGTAGCAATGTCTGTGCTAACTATTGCAGCAATACTTGACTCTGAATAACTTTTTGCCAGATCTATGGCACTTATATTGCTTTGTTTTATCCATCCCCTAGTCGCAACTTTACCGTCCTTTGCATCTATGCCCACGATGATCTTGTGTGGGTGATTTTTTGCAAGTTCCTTAACCAGATCGGGTTTTTCAATTGCAATAGTTCCAACAATCACTTTGTCTAGTCCGTATCTCAGTAGTTCTTCTGCACGCTCGATAGTTCTTACGCCTCCTCCAAGTTGGATGGGGATTTCCAATGCTGAAGTGATGGCTCGAATGCTTGAGTCATTTAATGGACTTCCTGTTTTTGCACCGTCCAAATCAACTAGATGTAGACGTTTTGCTCCTTGTTCTTGCCAACTGAGTGCTTGCGCTACAGGGTCTTGGCTGAATTGAGTGACTTTGTTGTAGTCGCCTTGCTTCAGACGGACACAATTACCTCCTAATAGATCAATTGCAGGGATGAGCTCCATTACTAACTATGTTCTTTCTGCTAACCATCCTGCAGCTCAGAGGGGACTGTTGCGCTTCTTCGACGCGCTTGAATGGGCAGTATTCATTGTCTTGGTTCTTTGAAAATCCTAGTAATGGGCGGCACTCGTTTTGTTGGCAAGGCTTTGGTCTCATGCCTTATTAATTCTGCTCATGAGTTGACTTTGTTTACACGAGGTAGAAACCCAGTTCCAGATGGGGTTGAACACATCATCGGAGATCGAAGTAGTGAGGAGGATTTAAGACCTCTTAAGGACAGGACTTTTGATGTCATTGTTGACAGCTCTGGTAGGAATCTTGAGGACAGCCAAAAAGTTGTATCTTTTACAGGTTTTCCGCGACATAGATTTTTGTATGTAAGTTCTGCTGGCGTATATAACAGCTCTGAACAGATTCCAATTGATGAGACAAGCTCCATTGACCCTTCAAGTAGACACATAGGCAAAGCTAGAACTGAAGAATGGCTATCTAATCAGGAAATTCCGTTTACTAGTTTTAGGCCTACATACATCTATGGCCCTGGGAATTACAACCCAATTGAACGTTGGTTCTTTGATCGAATTATGCATAACCAACCTGTACCAGTTCCTGGAGATGGAAAGACAATTACTCAGTTAGGACATGTTAAAGATTTAGCTGATGCGATGATTCTTAGTATTGATAATGATTTGGCTGAAAATAAAATTTATAATTGCTCTTCCTCTAAGGGAGTTACTTTTAATGGTTTAGTTGAATGTGCAGCAAGGGCATGTGGCAAGGCTCCGACTTCAATTCAGACTTGTTCTTTTGATCCTACTGGATTGGATCCAAAGGCAAGAAAAGCTTTCCCTCTTAGGCTTAGTCATTTTTTCACTGATACAAATTCTATACAAAAGGAATTGTCTTGGAGCCCAAAGTTTGATTTATACAATGGCCTATTAGATAGCTTTAAAAATGACTATTTGATTAATCCAAGCTTGCAACCTGATTTCAGTAAGGACTTGGAATTAATCAGGGCTTAAAATATTTATAAGCAGAAGTAATTGCAAGAAATAATGATGCCCAGAATAGCCAGAGGCCTAGTCCTTGAAGTGAACTTGTAAATAATGCTCCGCCCCAGCTTATAGGCCATATTAGTAATAAGATACTTGTGAATTGTAATGTAGTTTTAGATTTTCCTACTAAAGAGGCTGGGCCACCTTCTTTGTCTTGTGACCGCCATCCTGATATAAGTAAGTCCCTCGTGATTAGAAGCCATGTTGCCCATATTGGAACAACACCTTCGCTAGCCAACCAGATAAAAGGTGCCGTTATAAGAATTTTGTCTGACAGCGGATCAAGCCGAGCACCCCAGGTTGTTCCTCCTCCTGATTTTCTTGCGAGCCAGCCGTCAGCGAAATCACTTAGTCCACCTAATAAAATTAGGAGCCAGGCAATGTAAAAACATTGATTAGCTAGAGCAATCAATATTGGGATCCCAAAAGTGGCTCTTATTAGAGTTAATGAGTTGGCCAGCCTTTGTAGATTCATGCCGATATCAAGTATGTTCAGGTTTGAGATTTAGGGAGTCTTAATTACGCTAAAATATTATAGATGATAGTAGAGGTTATATATTGTCCTTTTAGGGGGTGAATTCCTTATGGCTCTTTAGTAAGAAATATCAATATTTAAAAAACATATTTATACCTGCTTCCACTTTTTTATATTTTTAACAATACAAAAAGGTTTATAAGCTGAGCATTATTAGCTTAATTGATGTTTGCTGTCTTGGGTCATAAATGCGAGGTATAGTATAAATACATTCTTTCTGGGGCTATGACCACATTTTTACTTCTTGTTCTTGTTGGCTCTCTTGTAGCGATGACCTATATAGTTCGTCGCATGGAGGAGAAGTGATCATTTCTCTATGATTTCGAGATTTAGCCAGGTTGTCCTCTGCTATGCCTTAATCCTTAGAAAAATAATTGGTATTAATCTTCATCTGAGTTGTTTTGTAGTACACAATTCAGAACAGCAAGAGCTTCATTTGGTAGTTTCAGAAAAGCATCTAGGAAGATGTTTCCACTCTTGGGTACCATTGCAATTCCTACTAATTTTGTTTTTCCATAAGCATCTAATTTCTTTCCCTCAACAAGATGCCGCTGACTTTTTACAATTCCGCTTGTAAGGCTTGTATTTACGATTAGTTCAGGAGCTTTTATCAAAGACCATATAGAGAATTGGAAACGTGCTTCAAACTCAAGTGAAACCTCTCCATTTGAGGGATTTGCTAATCCCTCAAGCTTTTCTGTCTTGATTTTGATTTCTAGACCTGGGGGGAGAGGAAAACCTAGAAATTTTGTTGTTCTCCAATTAAGTGGTGGGATATTGAAATTATTAGGGTCGAAACTGAAACTTCTTAGTCCATCTTGAATTATTTCGTTGGAAATTGCTTCGCCACCACCTCCTCGAGCATCGTATTTAAATCTTGGATATGCACCAATTGCTAAGTGGCAACCTTCTAGACTTCTCAATCGCATTCTTTCATTCCTCAAAGTTAACAATGCCATCATCATTCAGAATGTTCAAAACTTCCTTCTAATTATTTTTTATTTCGCCATAACTGTTTTTTAAGCTTTCTGCTGCTTCAGCATTCAATGAAGCCTTTTTTACATGACCTCGTAACCTTGTCTGCATGTAATAGAGCTCGTCATGCGTTCGTTGCCTTTAAAACTCCCACCTGGCAGCGATCTCCGCTCCTTCATCGAGAAGGTAGGCAGAGAAGAAATGTCCTCTGGGTTTGTTCTTGGTGTTGTAGGGAATCTATCTAGGGCAGCTTTTCAATGTCCTGGGAAACCTCAACCTACGGTCCTTGAGGGCAACCTTGAAATCATTACTCTAAATGGGATGTTCACTCCTGAAGCGGTGCATCTTCATTTAAGTCTGTCGGATGGAGATTGTCAGGTTTGGGGAGGCCATCTTGAGCCTGGAACGCTTGTTTTAAAAGGAGCTGATGTACTTGTTGGCTTGCTGGATGATGAACTAGAGCAATCATCCGTTGCTTCTTCATCGATTTCGACTTCTTCAACATCACGTATTGAGATCGCAGTTCTCCCTGGCTGTCCTTGGTCGGCACGAGCACTACGGATTCTTAGAGCACTTTCGGTTCCTCATACCGTTTTGGAAATTGACAATGAAAGTAATTTTCAAGAACTAAAGAAGAGAAGTGATCTTTCCACATTCCCCCAAATCTTTGTTGATGGAGCTTTACTTGGTGGTTACGATTCATTTGCGGAACTTCATAGGTCTGGAGGATTAGAGGCACTTCGATGAATTCTGACGAGAGCTATTCAACATCTGATGGCTTCTGGGATCAGAAACCGTGGTGGTGTAAACCTTGGAGCATATTGACTTTTGGTCTTTTAGTTATAACTTTCAGCTGGTTGTTATTTCAAAGTATATTTGTGTCATTAGTTGTTTTTTTGATAATTGCTGTTTGGTGGGGTTTGTTTTTGGTTCTTGCTCCTTCATACTACGAGAAACAGTTAACATCTTCTGAAGATCTTGACTAAAGTTATTTATTGATTGACAACTTTAAATATTATTCAAAGGAAATTTTTATTTAAAACGTTAGGCAAAAATTGTTTCAATGGTGTTCTTTTTAACCGAATCACCACATCAACGCCAGGATGTGGAGGCCCTCACCGCTGATGTTGTGTACCCATTAATAATGATTCTGAGAGTATGGCTTCCTTTCTGAAAATTCGGCCATTGAAGCCTAATGACATCCCTAGAGTTACTCAATGGTCACGGGCTGAGGGCTTTGCGCCTGGGGCAGGAGATGTTGGTATTTATCGCCATACCGATCGACAGGGGCTCTGGGTGGGATGTTTAGGCGGGCAACCTATAGGTTGTATCGCTGGAGTTCGATATAACGCCTCTTATGGATTCATCGGTCTATTCCTTGTTTTAAAAGAGCATCGAGGAAACGGATATGGGGTCAAGCTTTGGGAACATGCGCTTGATCACCTAATTGATCTTCCTTGCATAGGGCTTGAAGCAGCTCCCGATAGAATCCATGATTATTCGGGATGGGGTTTTGAGCCATCTTCAACTACAACTCGTTGGCAATGGGTAGGTGATGGCAATCTGCTAGGTGACATTTCCTCTTCAAATTGCGAGCTTGATGGCTTAACAATCCTTGAAGGCAAGTCAATACCTTCAAGGATTGTTCAGACTTATGATGCCCAGAGGGAGCCCAGCCCTAGACCTCACTTCCTTTCTGATTGGCTTAACCATCCTGCTGGCAGGGTTTTAGCATTAGTTGATGATTCTGAAAAATGCCACGGTTTTGGTCGAATACGTCCTTGCCTTTTACGTCGGGGTGAAGGTTGGCGTATTGGACCTTTGTTAGCAGATACTCCTAAGTTGGCGGAGCTGTTACTAAGACAATTAATTAGATCACATCCTGGAGTTGTTTTGTTTGATGCTCCGGGTAAAAATCCCTTCGCTTCACAACTTCTAAGAAGACTTGGTTTTGAGGAGACCTCACAGACTCTTCGAATGTATAAAGGATCTCAACCACCAATCTCTATGAACGATGTTTATGGCTTGGCCTGCCTAGAGCTCGGATGAGCCGTTACGAAATTCAACTAGGTTGATCATGCAATATTACTTACTTTTTAGTTCCCTTTAATTCCCATCTGCTCTCGAATGATTTGTTTTGCTTCTTGCAACTCTGATTCAAGTTGTTCAATGAGCCTAGTGACTAAGGTTTGAAACTCAGGTTGACAACCACGGAACGCAGCTTTGTGCCGAATCGGTTCATTGCGAGTTCGAAGATCGGTGAGCATTAGCTGCAACGCGTCAACTCTTGCGTTGTTGTTCATTTTTTACTCACATCTACATATGAGACTATGACGTCTGTGCACTAAACCCAGCTATTGCTGCTTTCAATGTTATTCGAGGAATATCGGGACTGCTTGTAATCTCAATTATTCGCCCTATTGAACTTGGTGTTTTTAGTGAGTCAATACAAGTTTTTGCTACAAGTCGCCGAGGTATGGAAGCATCTTCCTGGATATTTGGCCCTGAATAGTTAATTCCTTCTTTGTTTAGATCCTCTTCTTTCTCGGTTAACCCTCCAGGTCTTATAACTGTCCAATCAAGCCCACTAGTTTCTAAGGATTCTTCGCCAATACGTTTCCAGACAAGTATTAGGCCAAATAAGTTCAGTGGATGTTGCCATCTGCCAGCACATAGTGAGCTGACTAGTAAGAGACGTTTAACACCCACTCGTTGACAACTGGCCACTTGATTTTTTACACCTAAAGCATCAACTCTCGCTGGCCCTGTCAAATCGAGTGAGGGTCTTGCTCCAGTGGCTATAACAAGTGCATCACAACCTTCAAGGGCTGAGTCCAATGCGATTCGACTCCCAAGAGATACGACTTCTCTTTCCACATTCTTAAGCGTTGTGGGCAATTGAGAACCCTTACGAATAAGAAGCTTCACTTGAAAACCTGCTTTTAGAGCTTCTTCTGCGATTCGATAGCCAGTTTTTCCAGAAGCACCACTAATCGCTAACTTCATGCCTGGTTGCCTTTCGTAGGAATAAACATCTTCTAGCGAAAAGGATGGACAATTCGTGGTTTCTCTTTTTTTTTACTGAAATTTAGTTTTTAAGGACCCGCTAAAGCATCTCTCCCCCACCATTCGTGCATTTCTTCCTTACAAAGTTGAAGGTTGTATAAGGTCATGTTGTTTGTGTCCCCAGGCTTACTCTTCCAGTGCTTCCCAGCTTTTAAATATCCACAGTCCTTCCAGCATTCTAGTGACTTTTCGCTGAACCCTAGATGATGACTGGCTTCCTGGGCACTAACCCATGGATATTTTGCTGAACGTAGAACTAGCATCCTTGCCAAATACGTTACAGCCCTTTAGTAGCGCTTCAAATATAAGGACGCTATGTAGGGAATACTCAAAATTCCCTTCAGAATGTTCAATATTTGATTACTTGAGAAAAAACCTTTTACGCATCTATTACAAATAGATCATTCCTTTGTCTTCTCAAGAAGGTAAATTATATTTATTTTATATTCTAGTATTCTAATTATTTTATTTAGAATTCCTTCTTAGCCTAAGCTTTTCTTGTCTTCACAGGTTGTTTCCTTTTGGGATATATTTCACGGCAAATATCACACACTGTTCCATCGCATCCCCTTGCTGTACAGTGCTCTCTGCCATAATAGATTATTTGTAGGTGCAATTTGTTCCACAATAAGATAGGAAATAATTTTTTTAGATCTTTCTCTGTTTGCTTTACACTCTGGCCATTTGTTAAGCCCCACCTTTGACTTAGACGGTGTATATGGGTATCAATTGGAAAGCTTGGGATATTAAATGCTTGAGCCATAATTACGCTTGCTGTTTTATGGCCTACGCCAGGCAGAGACTCTAAATCTTTGAAGTTGTTAGGAATCTTGCCATAGAAAGATTCTTCTATTATGGCTGACATCTTACTTAGATGAATAGATTTAGTTTTGGCAAGGCCAATTTCCTTTATCAATTCAAATATCTTAGGTTGTCCTAATTCCGCTAGTTGTTGTGGCGTTGATGCAAGTTTGAACAATTTTGGAGTTATCTCATTCACTTTTTTATCTGTACATTGAGCACTAAGAATTACAGCGACTAGCAAAGTGAAATCATTAACATGATTGAGTGGGATATCTGGTTTAGGATATAACCTATTAAGACGATTAATGATGATCTGTACTCTTTCTTGCTTAGTCATTCGTAGATGAAGGTCATTGATTAACTTTTTTAGCGCCGGTATTTAGCTTAGCCGTAATTAATGAGATAGCGAAGATTCCTAACACTGAGAATATGAGTACTCTTTTCCCACCATCTAGCAAGCCTGCTCCAAGAGCGACTATTGGTGGATTTGATAAGGCTACGCTTAAGATCAGTGCGGGAGCAAATTTTGTCCATGGAACTTTTGCCAAGCCAGCGGCGTAGGATACAAAGTCAAATAACCCTGTCATTAGTAGTCCAGTCATTAAAAATATGTTGTTCTCAAGCTTTGATTTGCTTATTCTTTCAACCTTACCGATGAATCTTGTTCCTATTAATTTATTTATTATTTTCCTTCCATATCTCATCGAAATATAATAACTCAATGAACATGAAAATAAATCTGCTAAACAGATAATGAAAATCCCTTTCTTGAATCCTAATAGAGCTCCTGCGAGCAACGAGTATGCCGTACTTGGTAGGGCGGGGACAATTATGCTTGTAGAACGCAACACAAATAATCCCAAAGGTGCTAATGGCCCAATTTCTTCGATTTTGCTCCTAAGCGACTCTATCCCATATTCATTTAATAAGTATATTAATAGGACTAATAAAATTGTAAAACCAAGAAGATTCGCAATCCCTTTCGATTTCAATTATTCAACCTCTCAAAACTGTATTATTAATAATACTATCAGATTTAGATTTAAATAAGCCTAAGCATCTTTGTTTGTTAACTCTTCAGTACTCCTTTCACTTTTTTACCTAGTTTATTATCAAAGGAATCTGCATCTTCTCTGCTTGCATAGTTATCATTGGAAATTCTTTCAATTAAATCTGATTTAGCATCTATCAAGCTGGCTATGGGTATCATTTGTCACTTCATTTTGTCGCCTTCTTGACAGATGTCTCCTTCTCCGTTGCCCACTTATTGAGAGAGGATGGCATATATAAGTAAGGCTATTAGCTCTTACAGGCCTGTCAGCTTTATTTTGACCATTGAGGTTTTTGAGGAAGTCACTTCTTAATTAGTAGATCATTTTGACTAATACCCACCTGAGAATTGAAGGACTTTCCCATTATTACGGTGCTTTAGAAGCTAATGGATGGTCTTTGAGATCTATAAATTTAAACCTTATGCACGGAGAATTAGTAGGTTTATTGGGCCCATCTGGCTGCGGTAAAACCACTTTACTTAGGCTTATAGCTGGATTTGAAAAGCCTGCAAAAGGCAATATTTCGATTGATAATCAATTAGTGGCTTGTAGTGAAAGGATCATGCCTCCAGAGAGGCGTGGAGTTGGCATGGTTTTTCAGGACTACGCACTTTTTCCACACTTAGATGCATGGAAGAACGTTTGTTTTGGATTAAAGAGGGGGCAAGATACGCGTAGAGCTATTTGGCTATTAGACCTTCTTGGATTGGCAGATTTACGAGACAGGTATCCACATGAACTTTCAGGTGGACAGCGCCAACGCCTTGCTCTTGCGCGCGCCTTGGCTCCTGGGACATCTCTTGTTGTTCTAGATGAACCCTTTTCAAGCTTGGATGTTGATGTAAGACATCGTTTACGTAGTGAATTGTCCGGAGTCCTTAAGTCTTGTTCTGCTACTGGACTTTTAGTGACACATGACCCTCAGGAAGCTTTGGCAATATGCGATCGAGTTGCTGTTATGCGCGATGGTGAACTACATCAATGCTCAACACCTACTGAGTTAGTACATCAACCAGCAACTTCGTTTGTTGGACGGTATGTACTTCAAAGAAACGTATTGCCTGTTCAGTTACATGGGGGGGTGTTAAATACGCCTATAGGTCCTCTCCCCTCAAATAATTATTCTTGCGATTCATCTACCATTGAGTTAATGGTAGATGAAGAAGCTCTTTTTATAAGGAGTGATTCAAAGGGCAAAGTTGTCGTTCAAGGCCGCGAATTTCATGGGAGCCATTGGCTAATTCGAGTTGAACTTGGTGATCAAGTATTTAGAGTCTGGCATCCTTTGGAGAACCCATTGGAGGTAGGTGAGAGATGCTTTATGCATTTTAGAAGTGGTCATAGTGGACTTCTTTTTCCAGGTGCTATATCTTGCCCATTAACTTAATCGACTCCTTATATATATACTTAAAATAATCATATATTTAAGTATTTAGATTATTTATTAGTCTATTTCGTGAAAAGCATGTAATAGAAATGCAGACCTAAGCCTTTCCACACTGACACTTCCCTCCTTTCCACTTAGAGCATTTTTGCTTTTTACAGGCCTTTCTCTTATTCGTCCGAGGGCTTTTAAAAATAACTTGGCCTTCAGATGCCCTACCAATGGGCTGCGCCATTTAGATGAACGGACAAAGCCGCAAATGAGATTCATTCTCACTGTAATTAATAATCTCCAAGTAGACAGCTATCTTTTATTTACGTAAATATGATGTATCATTTGTTACGCCTAGTCAGTCTTACGGCTAGAAACTTTTTAGCTTTAATGCGCTAAACCCGCAAAACCATGTCACCAATAAATCTAAATACATCTTCTAAAGCATTGGCTGGCCCATCAGGGAGGGCCATGGCTCAACCTATGGGAGAAGATTTAGCAGATTCTCTCCATCAGCATTTAACTATGGAAAGAAATGCAAGTGCGCACTATTTTGCGCTTGCCATTTGGTTTGCTGAGAGGGAATTAAGGGGGTTCTCACAGTTCTTCAGACAAGAATCTATAAACGAACAGGAGCATGCGGCAAAATTTGCTGAATATCTCATTGCTAGAGGTCAGAAAGTTTTACTTCAGGCACTTCCTGCCCCAAAACAAGACTGGAAATCTATAGAAGAGATAATTGCTTATTCATTTCAGCTAGAAGCCGATGTAACCACTTCACTTCATCAGCTTTATTCTATTGCTGAAAGATCTTCAGATATGAGAACTACAGTTTTCTTAGATCCAACAATTGAAAGTCAAGTGGCATCTGAAGACGAATTCTCCTACATTCTTGGAAGAGTTAAATTTGCTCAAAATCAACCATCAGCCATGTTAATTATTGACGCTGAATTGAATGGCGGTAATATCCCTCAACCCAAAATTGCATAATAAATAATATCTTTGAGCATTCATTGTTGATATCAAAAGATTTCTATTTTATTAACATTAAATTGGCAATGGTCTCCTGCATATTTCAATTAGGAAATTAATAGATAATGAATTACTTAAGCTAGTCTTTTTAAGACTTGTGGCTGTATCAAGAACTTCCATTCGTCTTCCTTCTAATACATTGAATTCGGATTTCAACCTAATTAAAAGATTATGGTCTCTTGTTGAGCCAAGGGATTGAATGATATTTGCGCAACGAAACCTTGCATATTCAACTTCTCTACAAAGACTGCCAATGAGAGAGTCTGATGGAGATAGGGTCGTTATCATTGGTTTGAATAATTACTTATGCGGCTAAGGATGATGATTCAATTAGTGTTGGAGCAAGTTTAAGAATTGGTTCTCCAGTTGGAGCATTAAGAAGGTCTGCTGATCGCAGTCTCGAAATTAGCCGAGTTGATGTAACTCGTGTAGAGCCAATCAACTCACCAATTCGTTCATGAGTGAGTCTGAATGGAAGATGGCACCAGTTACCACACCTTTTCCCAAGTCTGTTTACCAGTAATGCAAGTAAAGCTTGGAGGCGTACTTCTGCACTCCCCAGGTGACGTATCTTTAGAAGTTGCAAGGTCCATTCATTGACAGGATCGTAACCATCTAATTCACTAATCTCTGCATCATTTCTAAAACAGAGTGGTGTTAAGGCTTCTACACAGACTCCTTCACTGCAAAGACGATTTGTCCTTAGAAAATCTCCCGCCTGTAGGAAAGCCAATGTCATTCCCTCGGTTTCTTCGCAAGGGCAATAAACGCGCGCAATGCCATCCAATACTTCTAGGCACCCTTTGCCTGCATTGTTAGAGGCATCGATAAGCACCGAATGGCCTGTCGGAACTCGTATTGCCGACATCGACTCTTCAGGCAAAAATCTAAAACTCATCTTTAAAACCAAGCTTGTTGCGAATTGCTCTCAACATATACCTATGGGACGCACTTTTGCAAGCGATTCTCAATAGCAAGAGTATTATTGAGAGTATTTGAGACAGATTCTCAATAGCAAGAGTGCTATTGAGAGAAGCACCTGGCTTTATGTTCGGATGCTGTCAAAGGTTAGTCAGTTAACGCTTTAGGTACGAAAGCCGATAGATGCGACTATTTTCAATTATCTAGGCAATTAAAATCAATTAATCCTTTTTTTCTAATTGCCAAAGAAGGTATGAACCCCTCTTGTGCTAATGATTTCCTTGCATGCCCTACTGTAGTTTAATTGAATTATTTTGGATTGATCCTAGATATTATTAGTGGCCTGGACCTCCTTTTACTGTATTTAATGCTGTCCCATCGAGGAATTGTTGGTCAAGTAGCAATAATGCAGCGCTGTTATCGCGTGCAAGTCTAAGTCGTTTTCTGACAAACCTTGCTTCTGCTTCTTCTTGAAGTTGTTCGGCTACAAACCAATCAAGCATTGCTGTAGCGCTTCTTTCTCCAGCTTGTTCTGCAATCGAATATATTCTATTGATAGAGGCTGTTACTGCCTGCTCCATTTCGTAGACCTGGTCAAATAATGCTTGAGTTGAATTCCAGCTCCTTTGGGGTGCATCCACACTTGGAAGTTCTACTTGCTCATCGCAATCTACTAAATAGCCAATTAAACGATCAGCATGTCCTCTTTCTTCCTGGCTTTTAGTTTGCATGTATGAGGAGAAACCTGCCAAATCTTTTTCTCTAAGCCAAATTGACATAGCAAGGTAGGTGTGACTGGCTTGAAACTCACATGAAAGATGATTGTTTATTGCCTTTGTTAGCTCTGGCATTGAAGGCTTAAATGAACTTCATCAATTACATAATAATCGATTTTAAAAAGTAGTCAAAAAAATTTTGAAATTTTCACCAATAGAGTCTTGACGAATTGATCTAAGATTTCTAATATCTTTATGTTAGTTAACTTGCAACATTATTAAGGACGTCAAGTGAACATTAACGATCAGGCTGAATTAATAGTAAAAAAAATCTATTCTATTCAGAATAGAGGAGATAAAGGTATGAAGCTTATTATTTTCTTTGGTGCTTTGGGAGATTTTGATAGTATCGAGTACGCCCAAAGAATATCCAAAATCATACCCTTATTGAAACTATCATCTATTAAATTGTGGGCTATTGGGATTGGAGATGAATCATCTAAGGTTAGATTCTGTTCTTATACAAGATTCCCTCTTGAATCATTGGTTCTCGAAAACGATGCATCATTTCATCGCCTACTAGGCCTATCCCCTGGGCTTGATTTGCCAGTAGAGCCATTGCTTAACCTGATTCTTATGTGTGCTGGAATTGGATCAAAAGGTACACTTACCGAAGTATTAAGAGGATATGTTGGCGATAGATCAAGTGCCCAAATCTTTAACAATGATGATTCTATAAGGATTTTCTCACCTATCACATTCAAAGGTTCTCTATTTAAGAAAGCAGGTGGAATTGGTTTCCTTAGGCCATTCGAATTGGCAACATTAAGATTAAAAAATATGATTGAGGTGATAAGTAATTGGCCTACATATATGCCCAATAGAAAAGTGCTTACTCAGCGAGGAGCAACTTTTCTATTAGGAAGAAATCATGAAGTCCTATATTCCTACTGTCCTAAAAGCCTACTTTCTTATTCGGAAAACATGTCTGATCCTTTATGCTTTCTCGAACCTTGGCTGAATGCATAGTCTTATAAATCCTTCTTATGTCATATACAACTTGTTATAAAATTATCAATAGCATCGCTTGATGTTAAAGTGATAAATATATTGATTTAATCTTTTAATAAGAGATGGGAAATAATTTCTGCCATCAATGTGGAAGCCGTAAATTTAGAGCAGATAGATCTTTGGCTGGGCGTTTAGTTTGCATAAGTTGTGGATTACCTATTGGCAAGAATAACGTGACATCACGCTTTAATAAAAGATCGAAATCAAATAGGAATCTCTATTGGATTCCTATTTCAGTTATTACTTTTTTAATAGTTATCTATTTAACCCGCTAATGACCAGTAATAATCAGAAATACTATCGTCTAATTTTGATTTGGCAGAAGATAAAAATATCCATTCGACCTTTTAACTTTTAAACTAGCATTAAAAAGATTACTTAGTTTTTCAGATGTAATTAACTTCTCTTTGCTCCCATCGTCTATAAACTTCTTATCTTTTATGAATAAAACTCTATTTGTCTCTTTTATTATTGTATCTACTCTATGAGTCACTTGAACTAGGGTTGTTCCTCGTTTGCATAGGTCACTAATTGTTGTAAGCAAATTGTAATGAGATCTTATATCTAATTTAATTGTAGGCTCGTCAAGTATCAATACCTTTGGATTATGTATTACTGCTCGCCCAATAATTAATTTCCTACGCTCTCCTTCAGATAATTCACCAAATTTTAAATTACTCGATCCACTTAGGAATAATGTATCAAGAATCTCTTCCGCCTTGCGAACATGATTAGTATTCACATGATTTAGTTTCTGGATTCCAATAGTTCCATAGAAACCTGATAGAAGTACATTTATTGCTTTAATGTGACTTGGTATTCTTTGTTCAATATCAGTCGTTACTAAGCCAACTTTAGACCTTATATCCCAGATACTTATGTTGCTTTCACCAAATAATCTAAATACTGTACCTGGTTTTACAACTGGATAAATATTCCTACTAATTAAATCTATAAATGAGCTTTTACCAGATCCATTTGGACCAACTATCACTATATTTTCGCCTACCCTCATCTCTACACTAAGGTCCGCAAAGATCTTCTTTCCATTCTTATAGCTTTCAACATCCTTTATCTGCAGCCATTTGTAGCCATGCTTCATGACATCTTTATCTATTTATTTCTTTTAGTAAGATGATGATAAGACTGTAAAGGTACATAACTATTTATATAATTCTTCAACCTAGTTGGTTACTCCAAAATCCAATAAGTTGCCAACTAGACCAAATAAATATTCCAAGATAGGCCCAATTCATCCATGGAGGTCTTTTATTGTCATCATTCATATTTGTAGACATTGGTTGATAACTACAATATTAATATTATTAGGCCTATTGGTATCAATGCACGTATTAGCAATTGAAGGCCAATATCTCTATCATTTTTATTTGATAGCTTTCTATTCTCTGGTGGATAAAGCATTGGCATATCTTGGTGAACAGAGCATGTACTATCGTTAGTTGGGTGAAGTTGCCAAGGTTTATCTTTTATTAATGCGTTCTGAAGCCAATCCCAGTAGTACTGAACCATTTTATCCTCACCTAATAGCTTTACATTGTCCTTCACTATATATCCCATTTGCTGATTAAAGGTTTGTGTTTTTAATATCATATAATCCTCAGAGAAGACTCTATAAAAAATTCTTTGTTGAAGTAACCTAAACATTATTAGCTTTGTTAATAGCTTGTTTTTTAGGAACTTTCTGTAGTGACGAACTATAACTCTTGCTCTGTTTTGACCAAGTGGTATATGGTCAAGTATTTGTACATATCTTGCTGTTTCAGGTGTTCCTTTATAGATAATAATTCTTCCAGGTGGTATAAATTTAATACTAATGAACTCACCTTTGTTTTTTTCTTTGTGATTATATTTACTTTCTATCTGTCTACTTTCACGAGTAATCTTCTGATTAAAGCTAGTTATAACCTTTCTACTGACATCCTTATCAGGTATAGTATCCCCATGTACCCAGAAGATATGTAGTATATCCAAATGATTCTCAATAATTCTTGCCCAGTCACATTTGAAATCTACAATTACCTCTTCGTGTGTATATTCATTTGATTTAAATCCATATGAATCACTTCTAAGATCTTCTAGAGATGACTCTAGCTTGAAATCATTTAGATTGGTTTTTGCTTCTCCAGTGTAATAGATAAATATATAACCGTCTTTTTCTACGCATGGATATTGATAAAGGTGAATCTTCTTTGCATAATTACTGTAGTTTGAATCAACAATATGTTGACAGGTTATTCGATCTAAATTTGTACATTCACCTTTAGATGAAAATCTTGCGCCATGATATGGACAAACTAATTCTCCATTTTGTAGTTCTCCTCCTCTAAATGATGCACCTCTATGCGGACATAGATCTTTGATACATCTTGGTTTTGATTCTTTATCTCGATATAAAACTAGTGGCTCGTTAAACATTGAGAAGTAATATGGTTCTTCATTCTTTAACAATTTGCTGCTGAATGCCGCATACCAACCTAGTAATCCACCTGATAGTTGGTCTGAGGGTTTTGCCGATGGGTTTTCTTCTATACCCAGGTTGTTTTTTTCATCGTACGAGGAAATCTCTGATGACTCATCCGTCAACTGCAGTGAGTTAATTTGCTGAGTCTCATCTTCCCTCATAGTCTATTTTCCACTATTTAATTAAGAGAAACAAAGGGCTTAGGCGATATCAATCCTAAGTCATATAGATATTAGTACTCCAACTCAGTCTAAAACTGTAGGTTCTGTAGTAACTGTTGTGATTGACGAAACTCTTTTGGATTCCTTGTAAACCCTTCCAATCACTCGAGTTTTGTGGTATAGAACCCTTCATACCCTTACAGCATTCTTCATGTAAGACAGTGATCGTCAGTATTAATACTAGTCAAGTCAATGCTTCCACTGAAAAATTGAAGCCATTTTGTCTTTATTAGTGGATTTGGTGGGTAAAGCACTCTTAAGCGAAATCATCAAAAAAGATTCCTTTGGCTTTAATTTTTTTAGGGGTTAGCTACTGGCGCTGCAGTCCTTTTTAGTGGATTAATGCTAAGAGCGTACTGGTGCCATCATTTTTAATAAAATCCGATTCCATAGTGCAGGCCACTGCCAGCGAATAAATATAGAAATATATATGACATAGGCTATGCCTTCTATAGGATGTTTAATAGCCAATAGAGTAGTTGCAATAAGGTTCAAGTAAGTTTTTATATATAAAAAAATACCTTAATCGGGATATTTGGCTGATTAGAGAAAATCATCCAAAATTCTTAATAAATATGTTATTTATTGAATTACTTATATCAATATCCTTGTTCTGATAATTTTATCATTTCTTTCATTAAATTACATGTTTTAGCGTTTTTAATACAATTTTGATCTATACCTAAAACCATCCTTATTTGCTTTATACATTGGGAGAATAATAAGTCTTTAATACAACAACCTATTTAACTATGAGTTATAAGTACTCGAACGTATATTTTTATTGGCGCTTTTATTAATCACTCACGTTTGCATCATCAAATATGCTTTAAAATATAGATAAAATGTGCTAATTGCATATTTCAATGTTAAATAGAATTTTATTTACATAATCATATTTGACTTATTATTTTAGGCTTTTGACTAACCATCATTATGTTATCTGTGCCTGTTACTGTCTATTGTTGTTCTTCTATCAAAATCAAATCCTGCTTCCCATTGTTATTGCTATTTCATCATATTTAGCCTGATTTGATTATTTATACCTCTAATCATAGGTATTGAGTCGACAAAGGCTCTTCTGGTCCAAGAGCTTTTGATCAATGCTTTATGAAGACAGATTGCCCATTTTGATGCTTTACGAGCCCAGCGCCCTCCGATGGCTTAATATTTTCTTTATGAAGTACATCGACCCTGCGGATTCTGTCTTCTTACCGGCACACCTTTGTGTTAGTGGCGAGACGGCTGAACTTTTGCGAGAGATGGCAAGGGAAATGGGAGTCAGTGTAGATGAGGTACTTAGCTGCTTAGCGGAGGATGCTGTTATTGACCTCGCAACAGTCAAGGACTCATTTGATGATGTTTACATCCCCGACAAATGTAGTACTGAAGATCTAATTAGAGCCCAATCCTAATTCGGTAACTTTACTAAATTTACTTTAATCGGCTAATTATCTTTCATTTGGATTTCGAAGGATAATAGTTATTACTATATTATGCATGATAATTATACTTAATTGCTCTTAAAGCTATAAATCTAATTTTTCCTAGAAAGCTAAGGGAGTCATTATGGCAGTTCCCAATGCTGGCAGAGTAAATGGGTTGATTTTAATTACTTATGACTTTGATTTCCTAGAGCCTTTTGGCTCTAAAACTTCTAGTAAATTCTCTAATACACTCATTACTGTTTTTACTTCACCAGGTTCTGGCATTGTCTGATCTTCAGTTACACCAGCATGCATAATACGTAGGTCTTTCCTTAGTTGTTGGAGCTTGGTCTTCACTAGTTCACGTTTTTCACTTGCAGTAAGTCCCATGATGTCGGCATTTGTTATAACATATTCTAGTTTTATTTCTCGCCAATAGAAATTAACCTGTCATGTCCGTAAGGATATTAGTTATGTTGTGTTGAATCCAATACTGAAGAAGCTACTTATTTATTTAAAATTTCTTATTCATTTTTCTTATTCTTGGTAAAAGGTTGATAAAGATTCAAATCAACAATAAAATTGTTAACTCAAATTATCATTTTAAACACTTTTTATTTTGCTATTTATGGTTATCGCAGTACATCATGTGCGCAACCATCTCCCTCATATTTATCCGTATTATAATAACCATTTCTAGTACCAAAGTATGCAGTAACAATAACAAATGGTATCGATATCCATATGAGTACGTCAGATAATTGCATCTGAATGATCATCGAACTATATCAATTAAATTAGTCCAATTCGCTTGAAATTGCCAATACATGTGAGCAAATGCAATCATTTAATCCTTGTAATTGCTGCAAATGCAACTTCTTGTGTTGTTTTAGGTTTTACTAGAGTGACAGATATTAATGATTTTAACATTATTATAAATATAGCTTAACACATTTAATGCGCTTTTTATTTATTTGTCATGATAATTTGCTTGCCTTGTACGCATATATATTGAAACACACTTCAAAAATTATCCAATACTTAATATATTCAATGATTCTTGTTTAAGCTGAGAATCTTAGTTATGTATAGGTAGACAAATTGCCTTAACAGTGAGTCACTTCTAATGAAGCTAAATCTTGGCTGCGGTTTTGATAAGAGAGATGGTTATATCAACCTAGATAATTTTGAACACTGCAACCCAGACATTCTTCATGACATAGAGTCTGCACCCTACCCATTCCCTGATGATTATTTTGATGAGATTCTGATTAAACATGTTTTGGAGCATGTTGGACAAACATTTAGTGTATTCAAGAAGGTTATTCAGGAGATTTATAGAATTTCAAGAGATGGAGCAAAAATTATAATTCAAGTTCCAAACTATAAACATGTTACTTTCTGGTCAGATCCAACTCATGTTAGGGCTTTTGACGAAATCACATTCTCAATGATGTCTCGTAAACAGAATGATGAATGGATCAAAAGCAAAAGTAACTATACAATGCTATCTTATATTCTAAATGTTGATTTTGAGATAACTAATACTAAGTATATTGCTGAAAAAAATGCAATAGCAAAATTAAATATCCAATCAGATAAAGAACTTTCTGATACTATTGTAGAGTTGAATACTAATCAATGGAATATAATTAAAGAGTTTTGGTTTGAACTTAAAGCAATCAAGCCTCCATCATAATCAAGCTATCCTGAGCCTTCTTTTTTAAACACCTAAAAAATTAGGATTCTAGTTAGACAACTTCTTTCTCTAGGTAAGGTGCAGCTGCTGATTCTACAAGACTCCGAAGTTCTTTACCATGCCTTTTAATTGCCTTTAAGCTCATTCCTAAGGACCCTTTATTTAATCGTTCAAGTCTAGTTAATTGAACCTTTGCAGATGCAAAATCATAGCAATATAAGGAAAGATGATCCGACCTTACCCTAAACAACCAGCCAGAGTCTCCTTTGAAACAATCTATTGTTCCTCCTCTCTTACTTATAAATAGTGGATTCTTTTTCATTTTATTTTTTGTTAATGTCCAATAACTTGTAGATAAAGTAAACTTGCTATATATACGCATAGATTATTTATCATTGAAAGATAATCTATACGGTACCATTTTTTATCTTTATACTTTGACTTATCTATTTGACCATATGCCATAGCCCTGCTCGTAAACTATTACAAGTATATCTACTATGGATTTTCAGCTATTTCTATTAACATTACAAGGAATAAATTACCTATGTATTTATACCGTAAAGTCTTCATGCACCTTAATATTTTTATTTAAGTAAATAATCGATACTTTAAGATAGGCTTGCAGTGAATTTCCACTTGACACAACTTTTTTATTCTTAATCTAGCTTCACCCTTATCCAGCACTAAACTAATCTGCATAGCATGTTTTCATACATAGTCTCGTCTCTAAAAATGACTATCTGAGCTCTTTCATGTACAAGACCTTTTTGTTGCTTTTGTTTATTTTGCCTGCTCATTCTCAAATGCAAGTAACAATCAGCACCTGTCAATCTGCTAACACTTGTATTTCTACATATGGTGAGAAGATTAGATTAGCATGCATTGATGTACCTGATAGTCAATGGGGTAGCAAATTAGAGCAATTCCAAGCATCTTTAGCTAAGGACTTTCTAACCAATAATATTAAAGGTAGAACTGTTCAGATACGTAGGATCTCCATGGATCGAATGGGAAGAACTCTCGCTGAATTAAATCATAATGGTATAAGCCTTCAAAGATCTTTAATATCTAAGGGCCTAGCCACTCCCTCAACAAGTAATTTATCCCAATGTAAATGGCTTACTAATTTAACTGACTAACAAATATATTATATTCCTACTAACACATAATTGTAGCTCCAAATGATACTTACTTACTTACTTTAATTAAATTTAGTGACTCATTTAGTCGTGTTTAATTTATTTGTATTCTTTTCGATTCTTAATATCTTAGAAACATTCTTCAATCCATTCCGTTAGTCAACTTTTAAGATTAAAAGCCCTGCCAAAGGCAGTGTTTTCTTGAGATCTTGAGGGTGTGGCCTTGTTTCCACTCCTCGATTGTCTCAACTCCTCATATTTAAATCTTGCCAGACCTATTACTTCTTCAAGCTACTTCTGGTCTCTACTTTGACTGGCACAATTGCTTCATTTCCATTTGATTCCTAATTGCTAGCTAACTATTAATTCTAATAATTACCTTTTAATTTTCTATTCGCAGATTTTTGCCTGGACCGACGTTGCCAGTAGGACTTACAGTACAAGTGTTCTATTGACCTGTCTCCCTTGGCTGTTTCGCGAGTCTCATCCTGTCCTGTTTTCTTGGCGGTCAAAAGATTGGATTACGTTGTTGTTTTGAAAAAGGATGCATTGGATGAAAGTCTCTTGGGCTCTGATTGGTGGATTGGCCAGGTAATCCATATTTGGGGTGGATCTCGTAACCCGGCTCACAACAGCATCTTTCAGATTCTTAATATTGATACTGGATTGATTTTGACGGTCAATGCTGACTTAGTCGCCAAGATTTTCAGGTTTTCTTCTTTTAATTAAAAGTAAGCCTATCAGTTGAGATGCTTCAGTTGGTACTTAGAAAGGCTGTAGGCATCAAGGTTTTGATTACTAGGATTATGGCATTTGCTAATGCTTCTATCTTTGCGCGGCTTTTGCAGAAAAAGAGAAGTTAAAATGAATTGCACAATTTCACTGAAAATTTCAAATTAAATAACTTTTTTTTTATTTATAGTTGAAGTGATTTGTCGAGAAGAACTGCAGTCATAACCTAATTTGATTATTCTTCTGACTTGAGGTGGACTTCGACACAGCGTGTTACGCATTCGACATCTTCTCCGCCCACCCAGGAGCAAGCAGTAATGCACTCAAAGTAAGAGTCAAGGGCATCATGCTCTTCAGCTGCCGCGACTAGGTTAGTTTCTGTTTTTTTCATGACTAGCACCTCCATAGGTGAATGACTTATTTACTACGAAATTGACTAATTTTGGTAATTTGGTTACAGCAAATAAAGTACCTAAGTGATATCACTTAGGTACTTTATTTGCTATATGTGAGTATCTCGCGTAATTTATACCTGAAAACTTCTAAGATTGTTGGCTGATTAGACGCTTGGGTTTAAGTAATTGCACCTATTTTGGCTTCAATTGCTGCTTAAGTGTAAGTTGTCTTAGGCCGTTAATTATTGATTATAGCATCAGAGTCCTAGGCTTCGAATATTACTAAAGTCAGTAGCATCAACCGATTTGATTTAAAATCAATGCTTTATTGCGCATTTTTGTTGCCTTATAGGAAATGCTCCTAATTCGACGTAACTGCTTTAACTACTTTTTGATTTAAGTGATTTGGGTATAAGCAATTGGCTAGAGCTGTCGTTAACCAAGATGTAGAAAACTAGCGAAATGGGCCTGAAGTGCGTTAGAACTGCGCAGCTTTAAAAAACATCCCTCTGACAGTACGGTTGGTTTTTATGGAACAGGAACAGAAATCTCGCCTTGAGACAGCAATGGCTGCCTGGAAGGCTAAGGGGAATGAACGGTTGGCTGAGGCTGTTGTAGTTGCTTTAGAAGATGAGAGAGCCAGTCTGAAAAGACGTGATGCTGCTTAACTCTCCCTGCCAATAGGGCTTAGTTTTCTTAGGGTAAGAATATGACTTACAAAAAGGCGAGAAATGTAAGGGCTATTGATCCAGAGGTCTTGCCTCCTCAAGGAAGTACCAGATATAGAGCTATTAGCGGCTTACCTAAGTGGGCACTGTTCGGTGGTGCAGCAGCAACTGTTTTATTTGCTACTTCATCCGCAAGGGCTTTATTCCCTGTTATATGCTTGGGTTTAGTGGCGGGGTTGGCACTCAAAAAGGCTGAAAAGTTTAATTAGCTTTACGAAATAATCCTTTTCGCAAATTTTAAACTTTTTGATATATACCAAATTAAAACTTTTTCTTCCACTATAAAATACTAAAAAACTTTTTTTCCCCCACAGTATCTGACCTCTTTCGACTAACTGTTATATGCGTTCAATTTCTAGCGAAGAACTTATTTCTGAATTGATGTCTACCTTTTCAAAAGGTTTAGTTGAGAACGGAGAGGCATTGCACATTTACCTTCATCATGCTGGAGGCGATGTTGAAGTTAGTGGTGGTGGATTTGGGAAGCAAATAATTAACAGTCTACCTATCGACGAATCGGATCAAAGATTCTTTTTTAAATCTCTTTCGAAATTAAGTAATGACATTAATCTGGATTTCTATTTCGTAGAAGATCGGGGTAAGAGTGATATATCTATTTATTATGATAGTGAAATATCAATAGGTGATTCTAGTGATTCAATTCTTGGTCTTGCCGTAACGAACTCAAGCTTGTCACGAAATTGGTGGGAGTTATATATTAATAAACCTGCTTTTAACGGACAGAATGACTATCTCCGTTATGCATTACTACATGAGTTTGGCCATTCATTAGGACTTGAACACCCTTTTGATGACAATGATGGAGATGTTCTTGAAGGGATAACTTCACCTTGGTCGAGTGCGTATCCGGAAGAAACTGTCATGGCGTATAGAAGTCCAATGGGATCATTATGGCCACATGAATTTAGCAACAATGACGTAAATGCTTTAAAAGATATATGGGGTGATGAAAGGTTGGCTTTCAATAGCTTTAGCTGGAAAGGATCTGTAGGCATAGAAGAAATAATTAGTCAATATATTGAAGTAGATGAGCCTAATAAAACTGAATCAATGGATATATATTATCCTAATAATTTAGAGATTAATGCAAGCACCTGGTTAGATAACATAACTGTCAAACGTGTTGTAGCTGCAGATAATAATGAGTCTTATTTACAAGCAAAGCAATCTGAGTCAGCCTTCTATCGTGCGCTTGATTCAAGAGTTGGCTCCTTAATTAAGGGGAGTGATCAAAATGATTCTTTGCGTGGATTAGCTGGTTGGGACGTCTTAGATGGTGGTGATGGAGATGATCTAATTCATGGTGGAAATGGCAGGGATATTATTCAAGGAGGTTCTGGAGCTGATGAACTACATGGTGATTTCGGATGGAACACATTTAAATCAGAAAGAGATGGGAATTCTGATTTAGTTGTCATAAAGTCTGATCATTACTTATCTAATTGGTGGTATGGAAAAAATCATAATAATTCGAATCATCAAAAAGCAGATTATATAGAAGGTTTAGATACTATTGATCAAATAAAAATCCTTGGTGTTTTCAGCTCCGACCTAAAATTTGAGAATACTAAATCAAGAGATGTAAACGGTATTGGCATTTTTGCCAACGATTCTCTAGAAGCAGTCTATATAGGAGGAGATTTAACTATTGATCAACTAAAGGCTATGACATCTGGAGATGCATCTAGTTCGGCTATGAGTAATGATATATGGAGTTATCGTAGTGGAGGAAATATTCCACCCTTACTAGATTAATTAGCATTGTTTAAATGCTATTACTGTTTTGTATCGGTGAGCTAATATTAAATGATAATAAATCCAAAACTCAAATATTAAGCTTTAATCATTTGTTTCAAAAGCAATGACAAGTTCTTTTCTTTCTATTGAATTTGGCGAAATGGAGCTTTCTCCATTTACTTATTATAGTGTGATTGTAATTGCCATTGTCTTTGTATTGTGCTTTGTATTATCTTCAATTCCTCTTGCTCGAAACTTAAATAAAAACAATCACAACAAAAATTAGTCTAATTTATAATTTTAGACCATTATTAGATCAATTCAGAGACAGTACTTAATTGATATTAAGATATTTCTTGACAATGATTATTTTAATTTCATCTGGCCAACATCTTATTTGCTGAAGCATTTTTTCATCTGAAGTTAAATCAAACAAGACTTGAAGGAATGAATCCTTGTCGTTACTTATTATCTTAACAAGATTTGAATCAAAGTAATCAATCATATCTTTGTCATTCATCATAAGACTTTTAATGTTTGCGTGTAATTTAATCCATTAGGGTTATTTCATTAGATATGCATCTTTGTTTTAATGTAGATTGCATTAGTAGATTTTAATGTATTGAGTTACTACTATAACGAACCTCCGTTGCAGAATCTATTAGCCAATGCCTGTAACTCTGATTCGCTTGGATTGGAATCAATATTGGGTTGTTTACTTATAAAGACCTTTGATGAAGCAACGCATTGATTATGGTATTTTGCTTGCCTAGTAAGAGGTTGAAAGTAGATTACCAAGGCTAATGCTATTAATGTATATGCAATAGGCTTTTTGTTTTTCTGTTTATATGAGGAAAGTCTTTTCTTTGTTTTAAGTATTCTTCTGAGTAATCCATCCGGAAGACCTACTTGTACAAACAACAATTCAACCCACCATGGCAGTGAGGGACCACCTGAATCATTCACAGAGGACTTTCTAGAACGTGTGTTCAATACTGCTTGCCCCTCCTTTGGCATCCATAGGGTTTTGAAAACGTCATCGATAAGGAAAATCTAGTTCTATTCTATAAAATATATCTTGTTTTTGAATTGGTTACCCACGGGTATCTAAATCTTCATTTGATAAAAATTCTACCCCCTAACCTTAGCCGTTGAAGAATCGGCACTAGTACTCTTATACTGCCGTAAATGAGATAACACTTAAATTGTAGATGGATTAAGCATTAGCATTATATATACTAATCTTAGAATATACTTTTTAATGTTAATAGAAATTCTATTAATATAGCACCAAACGACTGTTTCATGCCTGCATATTTAATATACATTTTTTTGTTTAGTTGAAGTTGTTATCAATGATTCTTGTGTAATAAGATGAATCAGTTAAGTACAGAAATTCACATGCCTAAGAAGAGACGCAAACTTTCTAAAGAACTTGAGAAAGAGATTGCTACAGCAAAAAGGAATGTAGAGCTCATTACAGCTATGATAAATGATATTGAGGAAGAGGACATACAGCAAGAATATAGAACAGCCTTTGAAAGTACAAGGATTTCTTACTTTATGCTTACCAGCCTATACGATTCTGTTGGTGTAGCTGAAGCATCTGAGGGCGAGTTAGTAAAATATAAGCAACTCTTGGAGAAGTTCGAATCTGAATATGAGATTTAATAAGTACTACTATGTGTTAAATCGATCACTGATATTCCCTTGGGATCACTTAGGCCTTTATTTTTTTCACTAATTCCACATATTCTGTATGCATGATTTATACCTTCTTCTAAATATTTATCTAAATCTTCTGGGTTTAGATGTATTGATTTCTTATTTAAAAGATCTATAATAGAATACTTTACATCTTTTTCAAAAGGATTCCTTTCAATAATTTTGTCATCAGAGTTTATAAGTTTAACAAGATTGATTATAGTTGTTTGCTTACTACAATTTTGGATTTCACCTTTTAAGTTGATTTGAGGTAAGGTTAGTCTGTCTTCATTAATGGGTATTACTGGTATAGGATAACCTAATTCTTGTGATTCTCTCAATAAATCTTCTTTTAAAATATTTATAGCGTTAGTTTTGGTTTCGTCCCCTGCTAAGCATGACTCAATAAAATTTATCAACTCTAATCTTCTTTTCTGTGTCGATTTTAGTAATGTTCGAATACAAGCTTTGATTATTGTGACATTAGTATCTGTCGTTTCTATTAGAGAAACTAATTCTTTATGAACAGTATTTACTTTGATTGAATCAGAATTAATCATAAGCCTTTGTGAGTATTCCCTTGAAAGTAACCAATTTGCCAATTTTTCAATTCCATCATTTTCTTTTGACCATCTTATTATTGACCCTAGACTTATGTTTACCTCATAGACATATTCTTTATAGATAGCCTTTGAAACTATTTCATTTGAGTCCTCATTATTGTTTATAAAAATCGTGTTAACTTGATTAATCGATTGAAGACTACTTGAATCTAATTCTACTTTAATCTCAGCAATAACGGGTTGTGTTTCTTCAATTGTTGATTCTAGTTCTGACTCTGATAAATATGCAGTTGATAATTCCTTGTTAATGATTGGTGCATTACGACCACTCTCACAATACCTACAAATGAATTTATCAGGCCTGAACATGTTTAGAGAAAATACTTTCTGGCATTCCGAGCACTTCCTTTGTTGTGGTGGTGCGACGTCCATCTTGCTGGCTAACACATTTTTTATTTTTTATATCATATAGCGAAATAATATCTAATTCAACATGTTTTTAATTATTTTTTCAAACAGGAATCTTTTCTAATCATTTTTTTTAATCATTGCATTTGCTTTACCGCGTGATTTTTACTTATGTACATGAGCTCCCTTGACACTCTTCCGCTATCTGGTTATATTTTATTATATAATTAATTTTAATGTCGTCCTATAATCATGCCAGGCTATATATTAATTGGTATTTTAATTATTAATATCACAGCATTTCCTGTAAAAGCTCATAGCATCAATGAGATTCACAGCTTATGTAAAACGGCCAGTGATTATGAAGGATGTTCCAGATCATACATATTTCCTATCTCCCAGTTTTCCACTTTGTCCACCAATAAAACAGTATGGAGAAATTATGGCCCACTTGAAGTTAATTTATCAATTATAAAAAGAAGGAATAGCAACAAGGTTGTTCAAGCTCTTAATAATGAGAACAAACCTTTGTATATAGGAGTAAATTGTGTTTCACGATCAATTAATTTAACAGGCATTAATAGTAACTGGAAAGGCTGGTTTAAACCTTCGGAAAGTTTTGAGCACAAACTTATTAAGGATCTTTGTGCTATTTGACTATTAATTATTACTTTATTCAGTAGTCATACCATTCATCTTCCCCCCACGCCTTTGTTTTAATTGCTATGCCTCTTTGATTATTGATTCCTTTTTTGTAGTTCTTATATTTCGATGATTTAGTGTCTTTTTGACCGTACGTGTAATTTATTACCTCTAGAGATATTGGCTTTGAACTAGTCGAACGATTTGCTTGACCTATTGGAGGTAGACTTTTAAAATTACTAATACACTTTACAGAATTTGCTTGGTATCTGCATAGTTCTGCTACTTGTTGACGATTACCTGCTAATACCGGCGCTGTCGTTACAATCATAGAAAGACATAGTAGGCCAATCTTCATTTCAGCTCGTTATTCGTCTACATCATAATCTTTAAATAAAGACTTACAATTCTTTTTATATTTGGTTAATGTCATTTATGATTATATTAACTTAATATTGTTTCGTTGTTACATATAGTGCATTTACATATTTAGGAGCTTAAATGGCTTTAGATTCTCGGCAGGAATGAAGAAGAACAATCAATGCCCTTTGGACGATGCCATGTCTGCAATAAAGGAGCAACTAACAAGAGAAATGGCTGATTCAGTTGCTAAGGTTAATAAATTAAAGGTTACATCCTTTCCAAATGATTATAATTTTCAGCCTGACTAGTTGTTAACCATAATTACAATAATCTCAATTTATTTAACATTATTTTTCTAAGCTCTTCTTCACTCAACGTTGTCACGATAAAAATCTCTTGAGCTGATGACCCTTTTCTTGCTATAAGCTTGTAACCGCCTCTTATAGAGGTAGTTATCCTGAGTTGTAAGGTATCACTTCTACCTTTAACTCTTGAGATCTTCCCTGGAGTTATTGTCTTTATTCCTGATTCAAGCACCAACTTCTTGAGGTGTGGGATAAGACCCTTTAAATAAGTGCTGTGTGTAATGACTACTCTACCCACTTCGCTTTATTTATCAGGACTGGTCGAAATTAGCCTTAGTAGCTACGACAAACATATGAGTCTTGCGATTTAATGCTTCAATCTACAGAATCCTTGAGGATGAGGGTCTCTGGGCCTTTAAATCAGGGTTTTGGTCCCAGTGCAAAGGTTCTCACTGTCGAGGCTCACGGCAGGGATGTACGTGGGCTTGCCCTCTGCCCTGGCAAAGTTGTTAGATATGTTTTTAATGCTCAGTCAAGACGTTTACTTACAGAGGATATTCTCATTCTTAAATCATCAAGGACTTTATAAACTATTTCGTTTAATATTTATCTATCATTAATAAATATTGGGCTATCCTGTAAATTTACTCTATACGAGATGCCTTTAATATACTAGAGTATCGAGAAATATTTATTTGATTTTTAAGTTAATTTCAGCATCGCTCAAGTGGAGCCATCGTCAAACCTTCACTTGATAGTTGTTGGTGATATAGCTCAGCTTGCTCAAGTGGACCGCGCCATACTTCTGCTGAACCATCTCGATCAACTTTGTTTGCCAGTTCCCAAGCTTTTTCTTCGCTCATGCCAGGGATGATTTTTCGTAGACAACTAACAACGTGTTCAAATGTGTTTATGTCGTCGTCAAGCACTATTACTCGTGCTTCAGGATAACTTTGGGTTTCTTGTGACCTTTCTAGGACTGATGAAGTTGTTGGACTAGCGAACGTCATAACTGATAAGCCGCAGTGACGTGTAACCTTGTTCAAGCCTATAGGCTGTCTTGTATTCGAGCCTAAGATCTATGTTGTTCACCTTCGCATGGGCTGCCCTAGCAGCTGTTTTTACTCTTTCCATATCAATGGTGGTTTGGGGCCGGAACGGAGATGGATCAATCAATTTTTGATATCGCTCGGTCTTTACACATTGCATCGACAAGTAGCTTGTTATCGGCAATAGCTGCCTTTCTTCTTGTTTTTGTAAGTGTTTCCGTGGCTTATCTTTCCTTTGTTGACTGGAAGGATCGTAGAAGGAGAAAAAAAGGTCAAAGCAATTCGGGCTGAAGCATTCTCATGGCTTATGGCTGGCTGCTGCAATGATTAGCTAGCCTTAACTGTGCCTTCGCTTATCTCTGAGTTTGGAGATATTTTTTTATCCTCTGCAGATTCAGTATTTATGTATTTTTCTCTTTTTCTTCTTTCTGACTCTAGTGTTTCATTCATAAGTTCAATTGCTTGATCTAGCTTTTCCTGGCTGGCCTTGTATAGGTTTAAATCTTTTTCCACTCTTATTGATGAGTAGCCAATTTCACAGCTAATTTTCACTGCAAACTCCTCAATTATCTTTAGATCAAATGAATCTTTTACTTTTGCAGATGAGAGGATATTTAGTATTCCTATAGGCATAAGGCGTGAATAATGCAATCCAGAGTCGCTTAAAGCTTTGATGTCTCCAGCCAAGGCCGAAGGAGCACCTTCTCCCTTTTTCATTAGCCAATGTTTTACGTCTTCAATTGAATGCTCTCTAACTATGGCTAGAGCCCCCTCGGATTGATTCCTTAGTTGGATTGGTTCAAATCCATTGCTCTTGCACAATGCTTCAAAAAGGTTGTGCAGATGATTTATGGGTTTGTACCCACGCGTAAAGGAATCAAATACTTGACATAGTCCCACTGCAAAAAGCAGGTTTGTTTTAAATGCCTTTTGACGGCTTAGAAGGTGTAGCTCTACTAGTAGTTCGTCTGCCAAACGTCTGTATAAAGGTGGTATTACGTAAGGGAACGCATGGTGGAAGGCACGCTTGCTGTCTGAGATGGTCTTTCGCTCATTCAAGTGCCTGGCCTGATCTGATTCTTAATTGACCTTAGCTCCACTCATTCCACCGTTAAGATCGTGGAAACCGATCAAACCAAAATGATCCCGATAGTGATTGAAGAGTCGGGCCGAGGTGAAAGGGCCTTTGATATTTACTCAAGACTTCTTAGGGAAAGGATAATTTTTCTTGGCGAGCCCGTCACTAGTGATTCTGCTAACCGAGTTGTTGCTCAAATGCTGTTCCTAGAAGCTGAGGATCCTGAAAAAGATATTTACCTGTACATCAATTCTCCTGGGGGTTCTGTTTATGACGGCTTAGGAATATTCGACACGATGCAACATGTAAAGCCTGACATACATACTGTCTGTGTTGGCCTTGCTGCAAGCATGGGTGCTTTTTTGCTTTGTGCCGGTACTAAGGGTAAACGCAGCAGTCTCCAGCATTCGAGAATAATGATTCACCAACCTCTAGGAGGTGCCCGTGGTCAAGCTAGTGATATTAGGATTCAAGCTGATGAAATCTTATTTTTAAAAGATAGATTAAATCAAGAACTTGCAGCTAGAACAGGTCAGCCAATTTCTAGAATTCAAGAAGATACAGATAGAGATTTCTTTATGTCACCTACTGAGGCTGTCGCTTATGGAATTATTGACTCGGTTTTGAACAAAAGGCCTGTAAACCCTGTATAAGAGATGATATATCAATGAATACTCACTTTTTCATCAAAACTATAATTACTTAATTTTCACTATCATTGAAAAATCTATAAATTATCACTTGCTAATTGAGCACAGGTACTGTTCTTTCTTTTTGAGGAATTTCAGTGAATTCGCTAAGAATTTCACAAAACTCATCGCCATTCATGGTTTCTTTTTCAATCAGCATATCCACTAATTTATCCATTGCTTCTCTATGGTTCTCAACGATTGAGAATGTCTGCTTATAGCAGAGTTTAACCATATCCCTCACTTGTTCATCAATCTGTTTGGCAATAGCATCAGAAATATCATTACGAGTCATTAAATCTCTACCAAGAAATACTTCCTGGCTATCTCCTTCAAGTGACATTGGGCCCAAGTCACTCATTCCAAATTTAGTTACCATTTGACGAGCCATAGATGCAACTTGCTGAATATCACCTCCCGCTCCTGTTGTTACTTCTGCTCTCCCAAATACAACATCTTCAGCGGCTCTTCCACCTAGAGCCCCCATTATTCTCGCTTTTAGCTGTGCTCTACTAACTAACATTTGGTCATCGTCAGGAGAAAACCACGTAAGTCCCTTCGCTTGTCCGCGAGGAATAAGCGTAACTTTCTGAACTGGGTCATGCGCCTTTACGAGAGTTCCTATTAGTGCATGTCCGACTTCATGATAGGCAATAAGCCGTTTGCTTCTGCCATCAGTAAGTGGTTGGCCTTCCATTCCCGCAATTATTCGGTCTACTGCATCGTCAATCTCTAAAAGACTAATTTCATTTTTATGTCTTCTTGCTGTAAGTATTGCAGCTTCATTAAGAAGGTTTGCAAGGTCAGCACCAGTAAAGCCAGGTGTTCTTCTAGCAATACTTTCAAGTGAAAGACTATCGCTTAGTTTTTTATTGCGTGAGTGTACTTTTAGAATAGATAATCTACCCTTTATATCAGGGGCGTCAACACTTACTTGTCTGTCGAATCTTCCTGGTCTCATTAATGCTGAGTCAAGAACATCTGGCCTATTTGTCGCTGCAATAATAATAATTCCGCTATTACCTTCAAACCCATCCATTTCAGTTAAAAGTTGATTTAATGTTTGTTCCCTTTCGTCATTGCCACCTCCTATTCCTGCTCCCCGTTGTCTACCTACAGCATCGATTTCATCTATAAATATAAGGCAAGGGCTATTCTCTTTGGCTCTTTTGAATAAGTCACGAACCCTACTTGCCCCAACACCTACAAACATTTCAACAAATTCAGAGCCAGATAGTGAAAAGAATGGAACTCCAGCCTCTCCAGCTATTGCTTTTGCTAATAGGGTCTTTCCAGTTCCTGGAGGCCCTACTAATAAAACACCTTTAGGGATTTGTGCCCCTACTGATGTAAATCTTTCGGGCTGTTTTAGGAATGTAACTACTTCTTGAAGATCTTGTTTTGCTTCAGATACACCAGCTACGTCATCAAACTTCACTCCTGTCTCTGCTTCCATAGCAAACCTTGCTTTGGTTTTTCCAAATTGCATTGCTTGTCCTGGCCCACCAGGCATAGAATTTGATCTTCTTGCTAAAAGGATTAAACCACCAATTAATATGATTGGGAAAAGTAAATTACCAAGAATTCCCATCGCAGGCGGTGATGTTCTTGGTGGATGTATATCAAAGCTAATTCCTTCTTGTTTTAGATTGTTTATTAATTCTGGTTCTAGTCCTGGCAAGTCAACTCGTATTCTTTGTACACGGTTGTCAAGCTCAGGGTCTATAGCTTCAACGACTGCATTCCGTCCACCGTCATATATATCAACAGAAGTAACTCTTCCTGCCTCAACATAGTCAAGGAATCTGCCATAGCTCATGCGCCCTACTGCTGTGTTCCTTGGCGCAATAGTTGTTCCATTTGAATTAAGGGTAGTTGTTTGGTTGGCTCCAAATATTTGCCAGGCGAGAAGTAGCGCCATCCCTATAGGCAGTAGCCATAAAGCAATGGTTCGCCAACGTTGATTCATGATCTATGGAAGTTTTGCCAATCTTAAAGCGAATTAGGCCTAACCTGCGCAATCTGTTTTTTAGAAGCTGGGAATTCTAGATTTAGAAGGTTTTATTTCCCTATTTTTTAATAGTCTAAATGGTTACTATCTTTGAGGTATTTTTTTTAATTCTCCTGATCTCAGAGGAAAGACGCACACAAATATATTAATAGGTAGTTTTGGAGTTCTATAAACTTCTTAGTGCAACTATTGGGTCAAGTGTTGCAGCTCTTCTTGCTGGGACAACACCAAAAAATAAACCTATGGTTCCAGATAATGAAACGGTTGTAATTATTGTTGGGATCCCAATTGATGCTGGCAATGGAGTCAGTAAAGCTACTGCACTTACTGCTCCAATTCCTACACAAGTTCCTATTAAACCGCCAAAACTCGCCAAAATAAGAGACTCAACTAGGAATTGAGTTAAGACATCCGAGCTCCTTGCACCAAGTGCTTTTCGTAATCCAATCTCCTCAGTTCTTTCACTTACTGATACCAACATAATATTCATAATTCCTATTCCTCCAACCATTAGAGAGATACCACCAATTGCTGCAAGCATTAGGGTCAATCCCCCGGTTATTGTACTTACAATCTTTAATGCATCTTTTTGCGATCGAACAGCAAAATCGTCATCTCTTAGGATTTTATGTCGCTGTCTAAGTAGGTTTGTAACTTGAAATTTAGCTGCACTTGTACTTCTATCATTTATTGCCTCTACGCTAATGAAACTAAGGCTTGTTCCATATGTTTTGTCTCTTCCTGTTATTCGGCTAACCATTGTGGATAAGGGAATATATGCATTTTCATCTTGGTTATTACCAAATACTGCACCTTTTGGAGACATTACTCCAATTACTTGAAAGCTCTGGTTTTTGATGCGTACAGTCTTTCCAAGCTCAGCAGATCTAGGGAAAAGCTTTTTGCTTAGATCTGGTCCAATAACAACAACGTTACTGGCACTTTTTAAATCTTGAGGACTTATGAAACGCCCTCTAGCGATCTCAAAACTGCGGACAGGTAAAAAATTTGGTGTAACTCCTGATACTGAGCTTGTTGTGCTTTCTGCTCCGAACTGAACAACCTCACTAGAGGTAATTTGAGGAGCTACTCTTTTTACTGTAGGAACTTGTTCAGCAATCGCTTCAGCATCTTCTAGGACAAGGTTTCTTGGGAATGCTACGCCTCTTCTTCGTGTGTCATTATTGCCAGGTACTACAAAAAGAACATTCGCCCCAAGATTACTTAGTTGATTCTTAGCAAGATTTTGAGCTCCTTTACCAACACCCACAAGAGTAATAACTGAAGCATTCCCTATTACTATTCCTAACATAGTAAGAAGGCTTCTTAATCTATTACACCTTAAGGTTGTGATAGCCATCCCTACAATCTCTAATGTGGGAATTCTCTTAGACATTTTCTTATTTAATAGCTTTATTCGAATTATCTTCCCCTTCGATATTACTAACAATGCCAACCTTTATAAGATCAGTTGAACCGCTCACCCCTGTTAGCGTACCTGCAGTTTCTACTGCTAAATCACCCTCCTTAAGTATACCCATATCCTTTGCAAGTCTCATGGCAAGTGTAAATGTTTGGCTTGTGCTTGTTTGATTAGGAATCTGAATGGGCGTAACTCCCCAGACTAATTGAAGCCTTCTCGCTACTGTTATTTCACTTGTTATCGCAAGGATTGGTGTTGCTGGTCTGAATTTGCTTACGTTATGAGCAGTAGCTCCACTTTTAGTTAATGGCAGTATTGCTGCGGCATTCAATTGTCTTGCAATGCTACTAACTGCAGCGCTTATGGCATTTGGAATTGTGCATGGAAGATGACTCTCTATTGGACGCTGCGGGTAGTCACGCTCAATTCTTCTTGCAATAGTTGCCATAGTTTTTACTGCTTCAACTGGGTAGTCACCTACTGCTGTCTCGTTTGAAAGCATTACTGCATCAGTTCCATCAAGGATCGCATTTGCTACATCACTAACTTCTGCTCTTGTTGGCCGTGGACTAGAGGCCATTGAGTCCAACATTTGAGTTGCAGTAATTATTGGAATACCAAGACTATTTGCCTTCCTAATCAGATCCTTTTGAAGTAATGGAACTTCTTCTGCCGGCATTTCCACTCCTAGATCTCCCCTTGCAACCATTACTCCGTCACACAATGGAAGTATTGAATCCATTTGATCAATTGCCTCGAACTTCTCAATCTTCGCTACTACAGGAGTGTTGTGCCCATGCTCTTTTATTAATGCTCTAATCTCTTTCATGTCAGATGGGTTACGCACAAAGCTTAATGCAACCCAATCAACTCCTTGCTTTAGTCCAAAGGCTAAATCTTCACGGTCCTTGTCAGTAAGTGCTCTCACTGATAGTTGTACATCCGGGAAATTAACCCCCTTATTATTTGATAGCACGCCTCCAACTGTAACTAAACAATGAAGAGTTTGTTCCTTCTTATCAACTTCTTCAACTCTCATCTCTACACGTCCATCATCCAATAATATTCTGTTTCCTGAATAGACTTCTTCCGCTAATCTTGTATAAGTAACTGTGGCTATGTTTTTGTCACAAGCTACTTGTCTTGATGTAAGTGAGAATTTGTCTCCTGTTGAAAGAGTTATAGGCCCATCATTAAATCGACCTAATCGGATTTTGGGTCCTTGTAAGTCTTGAAGGATTCCTATATGTGCTCCAAGTTTTTTGGAAACCGCTCTGATTGTCTGAATTCGATTCTTGTGCTCTTCATGATCTCCATGTGAGAAGTTGAGCCGAAATGTCGTTGCACCAGCCCGTATGAGCTCTTCAATGCGTTGAGGGCTTTCAGTTGCTGGCCCAATCGTGGCAACGATCTTGGTCCTTCGCGTCAGATCTATCTTGGTCATCGGCTGGACTTTCGATATCGCGGAAAATACCATCTTGGCGTCATTGGCATTGTTTGATTGTTCTTAAGTACTCATCATGGACCTAAATCAGTATCAAATCAAAGCGCGTTCAACTGCAACTTATCCAAAGGCTGGAGACAACCCCATCTATCCGACACTTGGCCTTGCTGGAGAGGCTGGGGAGGTCGCAGATAAGGTTAAGAAGGTAATCAGAGATAATCATGGTGAATTTGATTTGCGCTCTCGTGAAGCCTTAAAGCTTGAGCTTGGCGATGTGCTTTGGTATGTGGCACAACTAAGTTCAGAGCTTGGATATGACTTAGAGGATGTTGCACAAGAAAATTTGGCAAAATTAAAGAGCAGGGCTCAAAGAGGGAAAATATCTGGGGATGGAGATTTAAGGTGAATATATATTTGCGTACAAGAAATTTATTTTAAAAGTATTTAATTATAATTAATCAGCATGTTTTGCCTAGGCCATGTCTGGGTTTAGCATTTAGTATTCCTTTGGTCATAGTCTTTTTAGGAAATATTACTTGAAGATAATTTTTTTCTTAAAAAGAAATAATTTAATACCCAAGTGCTCCTGTAAGCATTGAAAGACTAGCTGTATTAAGAAGATTTTGCATTAAGCTAATCGCCATAAAGGCAAGAATTGCTGATAAATCAATACCCCCTAAAGGAGGTATTATGCCTCTAAATACATTTAGGTAAGGGTCAGTTATTGAGCTGACAGTACTAAGCACTGGATTCCCCCAATCAAGGTTAGGAAACCAACTTAAGAGCACTCTGATAATTAACACTAGAGAGTAAATCTGTAGTGTTTGAGAAAGGACTTGGAGAACAGTTGCAAGAATTTCCATGGAAGGGGTTTTGGAATTTGAGCTTACGCTGCTTGAGGAGGCTCACTAGAACCTATATCAGGGAGTACAGAAAAAGTTCTATGAAATTTTTCTGAAAGAGTTAACCAATATGATCTTCCCTCACTTTGACGCTTTCTTTCAACAAAATTTTGAGCTACTAATTCCTTAATGTGGTCATAGGCTCCAGACCCTCTCAAATCCACTAGTTCAGATTGGAGAATCCTTTTCTTTAATGCAATAGTTGCAAGGGTCCTCAAGGTCGCAATTGACAAATCAACTGGTAAAAGGTTGTGAACAAGTTCTCCTAACCCTCTACGAAGTTGAAGGCTATATAGGCCATTTTTTTCTTGAATATCAAGAGCCGTATCTCTTTGTGCATAGCCAGCCATAAGAGCTAGCAAGGCTTCTTCAACTGATGATTGTGTTTGTTCAGAAAGCTCAGCCAACTCTCTTAAGCTAACTGGCCTGCCTTTGAGATAGAGAATTGCTTCTAGACGTGCTGGAAGAGAGATTAATAGAGCTCCCTCATCATTGGATTTGATAGTTGACGATATGGCCATGTGAGGCCCTAGTTCTTGGGATAAATCAAAATACCTCGATCAAACAGAGTGTGCACCTAAGAAGAGTCTGTAGGCAGGATTTTTGGTCTCATCCCAACTTGGATAGCCAAGATCTTCTAAAAAGTCGTTCCAGGCTTCTAGTTCCTTATCTGGGACTAAAATTCCAACAACTATTCTCCCAACATCAGCTCCATGATTGCGGTAATGGAAGATGCTGATACTCCATTCAGGCCGAAGTGTGTTGACAAATCGCATTAGTGCACCTGGCCTTTCGGGAAACTCGAATCTATAAAGCAGTTCCTTGCAACCTCCTTTGCACAACTCTTTTGATGAGGCAGGAAGTCTCCCCCCAACCATGTGACGAAGATGCCCTTTAGCAAGTTCATCATCACTTAGATCAAGACATGACATCCCTGAGGATTTGAAACTCTTCTTGAGTTCAGATCGATCGCTAGGACCTTGAATTTGAACCCCCATAAATATTTGAGCGCTTTTGCTATCTGCCATTCGATAGCTGAATTCTGTGAGATTACGATTCCCAAGTAGTTCACATAGTCTTCTAAGGCTGCCTGGATTTTCGGGAATCTCAACGGCAAACATTGCTTCCCTTTCTTCTCCTAACTCAGATCTTTCTGCTACGAATCTGAGCCGCTCAAAATTCATGTTTGCTCCGCAAGCTACGGCTATTAGTCTTTTGTCCTTCAATTCACGGTTGGCAATATCTGCTTTCATTCCTGCAATCGCCAATGCTCCTGCTGGTTCCAGTATTGAGCGTGTGTCTTCAAAAACATCTTTTATTGCAGCACAAATTTCATCTGTGCTTACGGTGACCATTTTGTCTACATATTTTTTGGCAAGTGAGAAAGTTCGCTCTCCTACTTGCCGAACAGCAACTCCATCAGCAAAAAGCCCAACATTGGTTAGCGATATTCGTTTACCAGCTAATAGTGATTTAGTCATTGCGTCTGCATCACTTGGCTCAACGCCAATTACTTCAACTTTTGGCCAGAGACTCTTTACATAGGCTGCAATACCGCCAATTAGGCCGCCACCACCAACTGCTACATAGATTGAATCTGGCGGCTTCTCACATTGCCGCAAAATTTCTATAGCAATAGTTCCTTGGCCAGCTATTACTTCAGGATCGTCAAATGGGTGAATAAATGTCAGGCCTTCATTCTTGCTGATCCTTAAGGCCTCCTCGTATGACTCGTCATATGTCTCTCCATGAAGAACAACTTCTGCTTTGTGCGCATTAACAGCCTTGACTTTCATGGCTGGAGTGGTGATTGGCATGACAATCACTGCTTTGCATTGAAGATGAGCTGCACTTAATGCAACTCCTTGGGCGTGGTTCCCAGCACTTGATGCAATTACGCCTCTTCTCAACTCTTCTTTACTTAGTTGAGACATTCGGTTGTATGCCCCTCTGAGTTTGAATGAGAAGACTGGCTGAAGATCTTCTCGCTTCAGCCAGATGTCATTTTGTAGGCGATTGCTAAGGTTTTTCGCGTGGTCTAAAGGGGTCTCGGCCGCTACGTCATAGACACGAGCTCTTAGAATCCTTTGCAAATAGTTGTCCATAGCCTCAGTCTCGCTATTCATGAATTTTGTTGTTTTCAAACTTTGCCTTTGCTATTAGCCAAGATTTCTTTCGAAGTGTGGGTAAAAACCCGTAGATTGAATGCAATGGTTTTGGGCGGGTCATGCGTCTAAGCGAATTAACCCATCCGAATGATCTTCTTGGCTTGTCTACGGAACAGCTTGAGGACATCGCTTGTCAGATTCGTGAGCGTCATCTTCAGGTCGTTTCTACAAGTGGTGGTCATTTGGGTCCTGGACTTGGAGTTGTTGAATTAACACTGGCTCTATACCAGACACTTGATCTTGATATTGACAGAGTGGTTTGGGATGTAGGTCATCAGGCTTATCCGCACAAGTTAATTACTGGTAGGTATGAGAACTTCGATACCTTGCGACAACAAAAGGGAGTTGCTGGTTATCTGAAACGAGCTGAGAGCTCCTTTGACCATTTTGGTGCTGGCCATGCCAGTACTTCCATTTCTGCAGCCCTTGGGATGGCTCTTGCCAGAGATAGAAGAGGAGAAGATTTTAAATGTGTTGCAGTAATTGGTGATGGTGCATTAACTGGTGGAATGGCATTGGAGGCAATAAATCACGCCGGTCATCTACCTACTACCCCATTTTTAGTTGTTCTTAATGACAATGATATGTCTATCTCTCCACCTGTTGGAGCGCTTTCGACTTATTTGAATCGAATGCGGCATAGCCCTCCTATGCAATTTATTTCTGACAGTGTTCAAGAGAGTGTCAAGAATCTTCCTTTTATGGGTGGCGAGCTACCTGAAGAGCTCAAGTCACTTAAAGGAAGCATGAGGCGATTGTCTGTTCCAAAGGTAGGGGCAGTATTTGAGGAGCTTGGATTCACTTATATGGGTCCTGTAGATGGACACGACATATCTCAAATGGTTCGTACTTTTCAAACAGCACATAGGGTTGGAGGGCCTGTCCTTGTACATGTAGTTACGACGAAAGGCAAGGGTTATCCATATGCAGAGGCGGATCAGGTTGGTTATCACGCTCAGTCTGCATTTGACCTCACCACTGGTAAGTCTCTACCTTCAAAAAGTCCTAAACCACCTAGCTATAGCAAGGTATTTGGACAAACCTTGGTGAAATTATGTGAGCAAGATGCAACTGTTGTCGGAATTACCGCAGCTATGGCTACTGGAACAGGATTGGATATTTTGCAAAAGGCCATTCCTGAGCAATACATAGATGTTGGAATTGCTGAGCAACATGCAGTCACTCTCGCTGCTGGAATGGCTTGTGAGGGATTGAAACCTGTTGTTGCTATTTACAGCACTTTCTTGCAACGGGCCTATGACCAGGTGATTCATGATGTCGGCATACAAAACTTGCCTGTGACTTTCGTTCTTGATCGTGCTGGCATTGTTGGAGCAGATGGGCCAACGCATCAAGGCCAATATGACATTTCATATTTGCGTGCGGTGCCTAATTTCACTGTGATGGCACCTAAGGACGAATCCGAGCTTCAACAAATGTTGGTGACTTGTCTTAATCACAATGGACCAGCTGCATTGAGGATTCCAAGAGGTTCAGGAGAAGGTGTCCCATTAATGGAAGAAGGCTGGGAACCTTTAAAAATAGGTAGAGGGGAAGTTCTTCAGGAAGGAGAGGATTTGTTAATTGTTGCTTATGGCGCAATGGTCCCTCCAGCTATAAAAACTGCAAAGCTATTAAAAGAATCAGGTATAGAATCTACGGTAATTAATGCACGTTTCCTAAGGCCTTTAGATCAGGCCCTAATTCACCCATTAGCAAGAAGAATTGGGAAAGTTGTGACTATGGAAGAAGGATCACTTTCCGGCGGATTTGGAGCTGCTGTTACCGAATCTCTTGTGGATCAGGATCTATTGGTTCCTGTTTTCCGGATAGGGATACCTGATAAATTAGTAGATCACGCGAGTCCAGATCAGAGTAAGGAGGCACTAGGATTGACCCCTTCATTAATGAACGAAAGTATTCGAAAACGTTTTGGATTTGATGTACAAGATCCTTTAATAAGCAATCAGTCTCCTGCTAAATCATCACTTAAGAGCTGAGTTTTTTCAGTGACCATTTTGGTCGCCGGTGCTGGCCCGGCAGGCGCTCGATTGGCTGAGTCATTGGCTAAGCAAGGTCTCAAAGTAATTCTGGTAGAGCGTATTAGCTCGCCCTCTCAAAATGCTTTCTCTAGTGCAGTACTTCCAATTAATGCTGTAAAAGAACACTTGATACCAATTGAGTCAGTATCTTCTTATTGGAGTAGTTGGCAAATTCTTGGACCTGATGGTAAACATCATGAATGGCAAGCTAATAATGACTTAGGAGTAGTCCTTGATTTTGCAATATTAAGAAGAAAGCTTTGGGAAAATGCTAAGAAAGCAGGTGTTGAGTTTTTACTTGGCTGCCATGTTGAGGCTTTCAAGACATTGAACAATAACAATGTTGATGTATATCTCAAGGATTCAAACGGTCAGAGATTTATTCGAAGAGCTGAATTGGTAGTTGACGCAACAGGTCATTCCCGTGCATTGATTGGCGAACCTGGGCGATATTCATTTATAGGTAATGATCATTTCTTAAAGGGACTTGGTATTGAGTGGATTCTTCAGGGGGATAAAACATTAGATGAGAAGTGGGGCAAGAAAATAACTTTTATTTTTGGTTCAGACTTGGTTAAATATGGATATGGATGGATATTTCCAATGGCAAATAGCCGTCTGAAAGTAGGAGTTTGTTCTCTGCCACCAACAAATCAACAACCATCTTCATTAAACAATTCTTTGAAGATGCTTATGAGAAAGCAAAACTTAGATAAGTTAAATGTTTTGGATAAACATGGTGGAGTAATTAGTAGCACTATTAAAAGAAGTGAATCTCATATTCGAGGTCGCATTATTGGTGTTGGAGACTCTGTAAGTACAGCTAATCTTCTTGGAGGTGAGGGAATTAGGCATGCTCTCTCTAGCTCAGAAGTTCTCGCGCCTCTCATTATCAAATCATATTTTGAGGCTAAGCCAAAAATTGGCTATCAAATGGATGCTCTTATGAGGTACAAACCCCTATTAAAAAAAAGGCTCGGATGGCGATGGAATCTATCCGGAAAAATCGCCAAAAGAACTTGGTCGGAATTATCCGGAATAAATGGAGATTCACGTATAGCCAGATTGATAGATGAACTATCAAGCCAAGTGAGCGCTGAGGATCTCAGCGCTCTGCTTTTTGATTACCGCTTTGAACGTTATGGGCTTCGCCTTTTGCCGTATGTTTTTGGCTGGCGGTAGAAGCAATTGCTCTAAGGGAAGTTAGAAAACACCTCTAGCTGCAAGCCCAAGTATTGTGCCTATTCCTAAGACATGTCCTAAGCAGTTGGCAGCGACCACTGATGCGTGGCTCATTCCTCCATAAAAATGGGAGTTTGGGATCTCAAAACCTTCGTTAGGTTTCGCGATATTGGCCCTGGCTATGGCATAGGCGAGCACATTGCAAGCGATCATCACCACAGCAACCTTTGGTGACCATTGGAACGTTGCTGGGGCTGTAGCAGCCAGAATGGTAGTGATCATGAAGATCGTGGAAGCGACAGACAATTTATTCTCCTTTATTAATCGGAATTAACCACGTAGTTTTTCAGCCTCGTAAGAGTTATTCACTACTCTTTTATTTCCAACCCTCAGAAACCCCACTACCAGTAGCGCATCACTAAGCGTTAGGAAGGCTTCTGCAGCACCATGTAGCGGATCAACGTCTGTCAGCTGACCTCCATAGGCCTTACTAGCCCAAATGGCGAACAAGATTGTCATCAATACAAAAAGGAGGGTTAAACGAAACCCCCATAGGGCTAGTTTTGGGATATATGCACTTTTCTGTGCCCAATAAAGGAATACAAGATAAGGGAACAGTGACAATACGAAAAAAGGACCAGGATCAATGCTGCTGAGATGATTCCACAAGACTTCTGGACTTAATAGGCTCATGATTTTTGGCCTTCAATACGTACAAGATTCCATGCAGCCACTGCAAGGCAGCTATTCCCGATCATAGTTAGTGCAGCTTGCAGTACAACTAGTCCTTGCAGGGCTTCTGAGTTATCAAAAATATGCCAAGTTATTGCAGCCATTGCACTTGCCAAGTTTGGAAGCATAGCGACAGCAAGCCATGACATTGCTTTGTTGCCTTTCCAGATTCCCCATTGAACAACGAGAACGATTGCCAGCATCCATTCGAATAACGTAGTGATGTGGATGAACCAAGTTCCGAGAGAGAGAGCGTGCACATAATTAGTTCGATATAGAAAGCCTAGTAATTTATTGATCATTTTGAGAAGTCAAGACTTTCTATTGCTATGCGACTTCATGCTTTGATTTTTTCCCAATTGGCAGGTTGTCCTGCATTTGCTTTAAGTGATGATCCCAAAGTTAATTAAATTTCATCAGTAGCTTCTATTCTTTTAGTTGAATCTAAGAAATCCATGATACCTGCCATTTGGAAGCTTTGTTTATCAGAGTAATGAATAGAAGATTTAATACTTATAGAATAAGGTTTATTAAAAGATTTTAAAATTAATGAGGCATGACTTAGAAGATTTCTACGTAAAGACTGTGTATGATTTGCTGATAATAATATGTTTGGAAGTCAGTTAATTCTTAATTTACTGTTGCTATCGAAATAATGCTCTTTATCTTTTGACCAATTGATTTTTATATTATCTGAAATTCTAATATTTGCCTCACATAAAACCCTTAATTTTCCAAAAGGTGTTTCAAGAAGTAAAAGTTGGTTATTCCCAAGCCATTCCTTATAGATTAGTTTTGATTCGATGCCCTCCTTGCTGAGGTATATATCTTCTGGTCTAATAGCTGTTGTAATATTAGGTTCATTAGTTAATAAATTTATTTGGGGACGCCCTATAAATGATGCGACAAATATAGAAGCTGGACTTTTATATAATTCCTCTGGTGTAGCTAATTGTTCTAGGATTCCATCCTTTAGAACAGCTATACGGTCTGCCATAGCCATAGCTTCATGTTGATCATGTGTAACATAAACAACTGGTTGGCCTCCGTTAAGAATAATCCTTCTTAATTCTGGTCGAAGTTCTTCTCTAAGTTGTGCATCTAAGTTGCTCATTGGTTCATCTAATAAATAGACAAGTGGATCTCTCAATAGTGCTCTAGCCAAGGCAACTCGTTGTCTCTGGCCTCCAGATATATGCGCCGGTAACCTATTAGCCAAATCCTCAATTTGCAAAATAGACAAGACATTTATTACCCTTCTTCTTTGCTCATCCTTATTGACACCACGAACTTTTAGCCCTAATAGGAGATTAGATAATACAGTTAAGTGGGGGAATAATGCATAGCTTTGGAAAACCATTCCGATTCGGCGATCAACTGGTGAAACATTAGTAAAATCCTCATTATTTATAAGGATTTTGCCCTCATCTGGTTTGTCTAGGCCAGCTATAAGCCTCAATGTGCTGCTTTTACCACATCCACTTGGACCAAGCAGCGCTAGACATTCGCCATCCGATACGTTGAGGCTTAGATTTCTGACTATCCAGTTTTTATTTATTTTGCGACCTATGTTTCTAAGAATTAAGCTCATCCTTTGATCGCTCCTTGTGTTAAGCCAGAAACTATTTGCTTTTGAAATAAAAGCACTATTAATAGTAATGGCATTGCTCCTAAAACAGTAGCTGCTGCATATGCACCGTAAGGTATTGAGTAAACTGATGAACCTGCAATGCGTGCTATTGCGACTGGAAGAGTTAGCAAGTCGTTTTTGCTAATCCATGTTAAAGCTATTGGGTATTCATTCCAAGAAAATAAAAAAATTAGAATTGCTGTACTTGACGTTGCAGGAGCAATCAGTGGAATTAAAATCCAACGTAATCTTTGAAATATTCCTAATCCTTCTAATCTTGCAGCTTCTTCAAGATCCTTTGGTATATCTTTAAATGCAGAGGATAATAATAATACGGCTAACGGCATAGATAGGGCTGAGTATGGAATGCTCAAAGCTATTAGGTTATTACCTATATTTAAGTACCTAGCAAACTCTAAAAGTGCTAGAAAAAGTAATACGTATGGGAAAAGTGCTGCCCCAAATAATATCAACCTAGCTGATTTTGCTATAATTGGCTTTAACTTCGAAAGTGAATATGCGGCTGGAATTGCAAATAGTAGGGTTATAAATGTTGTAGTTAATCCAACTATTGTACTATTTAAGAGATATTTCCAAAATGGTGGATCTGCGGTAAGAACCTGGATATAGTTTTCAAGAGTCCACCTGTTTTTAATTTGACTAAATGGCTCAACAAGTGCTTCTGGGCTTGAAAATGATGTGTACAATTGCCAAGCCAATGGTGCAATTGACCAAATAATTAGACTTCCAATAATAATATTCATTTTCTTATTCATGTTTTCTCCTCATTAAGCTGATATTGGAATCTACTAATAATTATCCACGATAGAATGCAAGCAATTACAAGTAAGAAGAAACTTCCAAGCATTAAAGTTGCGCTATATCCAAAGTCCAGAAATCTCATGGCATTAAGATATGCATATAAAGCAAGGCTTTCAGTGCTACTTGCTGGACCTCCTCCTGTCATTACCTGAATAAGGTCAAAAACACCGAATGCCTGAGCTAATCTAAAAAGCACAGCAAGCAAGATATATGGCCTTAATAATGGAAGGGTTATTTTAAAGAAAGCTTGAATAGGCTTACCACCTTCAAGCCTAAATGCTTCGTAGAGATCATTAGGAATACTTTGCAGGCCAGCTAAAAGGATCAAAGCTATAAAAGGTGTAGTTTTCCATACATCTGCTATAACTGTTGCTATCCAAGTAATATTTGGATTGGATAAAATATTTATACTTTCAATACCTACTATATTGAAAATTTGATCAATAGGGCCAAATGGGGTATTGAAGATCCACCTCCATCCAAGAGCCATTATTGTTGTAGGTAGAGCCCATGGAAGTAATGAGATGGCTCTTGTAATTCCTCTTCCTCTCCATTTTTGATCTAGAATCAGTGCTATGCAGATTGCTAATAAAAGTTCAATTGATACTGATAGGCTTGCAAATCTAACTGTTTGAAATGTGTCTTGCCAAAACCTTTGATCGTTTATTAACCTAAGCCAATTAGCCCCCTGATTTGGTACTAGTTCTAAACCTGTAATTACAGAGAATGCATGAGTACTGATCCAAGCATATCTAATAAGAGGTATTCCAAATATTAGGGCAATGAGAACTGTTGCTGGCAATAGGAGTAACAATATCATTCAATTTCTCCACTAGCTAATAATATTTGAGATGTTTTTTCTTTGGCTTTATTCATAGAGTCGTTTATATTTTTATTTTCAGTGAGTATTGAACTTAACTCTCTTTGAAGAACGTCACTTAATTGAGCATATAAAGGAGTTTGTGGCCTAGGCTTTGCAACTTCTAATGCATTTCCTAAGGCATTAAGAATAGGAAAATCTTTAATAAGCTTTTCATTCTTAAATATACTTGTGCTTGTTGGTGTATAGCCATTTTTTTCGAATAATTCTTTCTGTGCATCTTCTGATGTTAGGTAGGAAATTACATTATAAGATTCTTCTTTCTTATCTGAAGTACTGAGTATCGACAAGCCCCAACTACCTAGGGTTGATGTTGTTTCGTATCCTTTTTTAGCCACCATTGTGGTTACTCCTACTTTATTTTTAACTACACTTGATGGTTTTTGAAGTTCGGCCCATGCATATGGCCAGTTCCTCATTAAGGCCGCCTGACCCGATGAAAATATTTGTAAGCTCTCATTTTCAGAAAAGTTTGTTACAGCATTTGGACTTACACCTGTATCAATTAGATCTCTTAGCCATTTAGCGGCTTCTTTACTTTGATTGCTGCCAATACTTACATCACCAGAATTGTTTATCCATTTGCCACCAAAACCATTTAATATTTCTAGGAATACACAACTTAAGCCTTCATATTGACGACCTTGCCATACGTATCCATAATTTACTTTGCCTTCGTTTTGAAGTTTAAGGCTGATATCTATTAATTCTTCTGGTGTTCTGGGTGGATTTTTCATTAGATCTTTCCTCCAGTAGAGTAGCCCCATATCTGCTGCTAGAGGCCACCTATAGATTTTTCCTTTGTATGAATTTCCTATACGAGCCCCTAAAGCAAGTGATTCCCAATCAGCTTTTTCGATAAAGCTATCCAATGGCGCAATCCAACCAGCGGCTGCATATTTAGGCAACCAAGTTACATCCATAAGAATTAAGTCAAATGAGCTTCTACCTAAAAGTAGGCTACTGATTGCTAAGTCTGAGACAGCCTCAGTTTCTCTTGGACCTCTAGTTACCTTGATTTGAATATTCTGTCTATGTTCATCGTTATATCTTTTAATTAGATCTGATGTTGAGTCGGCAAAAGGAGCTGGCATCAATATATTAATGACTTTTGGTTGAGTACTATATGCCCAGCTAATAGTAAAAAATAAAGAAGCAACTAACAATAAAATCAGATATAGATATTTTAATTTCATAATGATTAATGAGTTTTCTCTGCTTCAACTGCTTCCATTTGTTCTTCTGCCCAATCCTCTACAGTGTAAGCATCAACTGCATCAACCATAGATTCCATTCGCTGGCGTTGTTCTAGTTCATCCATGCTTATTGCTTCTTCTATGGCTTCATCCATTCTTCTATGTGAATACGGATTAGTTAACACAGCTCCATCTAGTAGAACTGATGCCCCAGTGAATTCTGATAGTACTAGGACTCCACCTTTACCTTTTCTTGCAGCTGCATATTCTTTTGCCACAAGGTTAAGGCCATCTCTTAACGGAGTAATCCAGCAGATGTCAGCTTGGCTAAACCAAGCCACCATTTCTTCGTAAGGTATCCTCCTTGTAGAAAGACGAATTGGAACCCAATCTATAAGGCTGAATCTTCCGTTGATTCTCCCAGCCATTTCTTCTACTGATCTCTGCGTATCTTCATAGATCTTCATTCCGCTTGCTGCAGATACACAAGCAAGCATTAATACAACTTTGCCATGAAGATCTTTTCGCTTTTCTAGTAGTCTTTCAAAAGAAAGTAGTAATTCCTCATTTCCCTTCGTGTAGTCAACTCTACTTGCAGAGAGTATTAGTTTTCTGTTTTTCTTAGTTCCCTTAGAAATTTCATTGGCATATTGTTTTACTTTCTCTTTGCTCAATAACTTCTGTATTAGATCAGGTGATGTACCTACTGGAGATGACAACAGTCTGATTTTCCTGCCTGCATGTGTTAGCCAAGGGGTGACCTTCGGTTCTGTCAATGCACTCCCTACGGCAATGAACTTATTGTCTACTTGGTCCTTAGTAGATTTTTTGGCCCCAATCAGGCAATTTGCGGCACGTGCAAAATTTTCTGTATATCTCGGTATGTGAAATCCCACCAAGTCACAACTGAGCAGGCTTTCAATAATTTGTCGTCTCCAGGGAAGAATTGCAAATACATCATTGCCTGGGAAAGGAGTGTGGTGAAAAAAGGCAATCTTCAAGTCTGGCCTCTCACTTCTCATAAATGAAGGGGCTAGCCAAAGATTGTAGTCATGAACCCAAACAATTGCATTTTGAGCAGCTTCATTGCATGCAGCTTTTGCGAACCGTCTGTTTACCTCCTCAAATATTCCCCAGTCTGCATTGTTAACATCAAAATATGTTGGAAATGTATGAAGTATTGGCCAGAATGATTCCTTTGAAGTTACGTGATAGAAGCTAGTGATTTCATCCTCATTAAGAGGAATTCTTCTAAGTCTAAATGGAGATGGCTCTTTCATTGCAATCGTTTCATCCACCTCTTCTTCTATGTTCTCTACCTGCCTCCAAGCGATCCAGGTTCCATCTGGTCTTGTTCTAAAAAGGTTTCTCAGAGTAGGAATAATTCCATTAGGGCTTTTCTGATCAACCCAAATCCTAGAACCTTGTGGATCCTTTGCTTCTTCGAAGGGAGTTCGATGATAAAGGATGATAAATTTGCTGGTACCTTCACTCATAGCCATTTATCATCTTCCTTTGAGACTACATCCTGTGTTCTGAAAATGAACTAATTTGTACTATTTATACTATTTTCCTACTCTGTGTCTGAGTTTAGAAGCATAAATTGAAAATACAATGATTTCAAAAGGGAGCTTATGGGTTGATCAATAGTATGTTTTTTCTCTTATTCAAAAAAAGTCAGAGTTTTTCTAATTAAAAATAACACTTTGATAATCGAATAACAGCTCGCTATATTTTTCTAGAAAAGATTTCGTTGCTAACCTTTCATCATCTGTTTTACAAACTCAGCCTATATCATAATTGTGACATGTAAAAAAAAACAATAGAAATTAGTGCTATCTTTAATTGTAGTTAATATGAATGCTTTGAGTTTTTTGATAATTATTTGTAATTCTATGTTGCATCATCTCCTCTAATAATTGCTTCTACTATATATATGTTCAGATGTGCGACCTATTTGGTTTGTTTGATTATTTTTTAATAGCTATTTGTTATTTTAAGTTATACATAATGTTTAAATATAAATATATCAAATTGAAATATAAGGCTAACTATGTATTAGTTAGTTCATAAAAGATTATATTTTGTTCAAATCAACGCCTAAAGATTTTGCGTATGGGCCAAGTCCTTTTTTCTGAATTGTTTTGAGGGCCCTTGTAGTCACACGAATATTTACCCATTTCTTGCCTTCTGCCCACCATAATTTTCTGTGCTGCAAGTTGGCTTGCTGCAACTTTTTAGTTCTTATATGTGAATGGCTAACGGCCATTCCATTGTTAGCTCTTGTTCCTGTTAGTTGGCAGACTCTAGACATATCCTGCTTTTAATGGATTTCTTGAACACATCCTATCAAATGATCTGCTCACAATGCTTTCTCTAGCAGCTTACCCATCAAATCTGCACTTTTGCTCTGGATGCTTGATAGCTCTTTAGGATCAAGGCCGCCTATAGCCATTTTTGCCATGTCATAAAGGTGATTAGCTATTAGTTTTGAAAGCTTCTCTGTTTCTGAAATGCCTTCTACTCCAACTATTACGGAGCCTGAATGCAGCTTTAGGAGGCCTTCGACTAGTGGATGGCCACTATTGATAAGAAGCACATGATGCTCAGGGAGCCCTGGTAATCTTTGCTCCATTAATGCTCCGATGTCATTTATTCGTCGCATTTGCTCAGGCAATAGAATTAATGCTGGGGGAGACTCATTACCTTTTAGGGATTGTACCTGAATTGTCACTTTCTCGTTATTAATTGCTTCTTTTACAATCTTCTTTATTCCACTTGTTTCAGTCTCGCCATCCTTATCTGCTAGATCTGATATCTCATTCTTTAAATTGTCGTCCAGTTCTGAATCAACACGTTGAAAGTTTAATTCATCATGTCGATTTTCTAACCATGGAATAAATTGTGTATCGACAACAGTCTCTAATTTTAGGACTTCCTTCCCTTGAGAAACCCAAAGGTTTAATGCACTAGCTTGAGCAATTTCGTCTGTACAGTAGATGACCCTTTTTACTGAGTTGTCTTCTTGCCTTAATTGGTAATCCTTAATAGTTGTGTAATAATTATTATTTGCTTTAATAAGCATTGAACTTTTTTCACTGTCAGGATTGATTGATGTTTGATTAGCAGTGGTTGAGAATAAAATGAGTTCTTCAACAAGATCGGCAAATTTTTCATCTTCCATAGCACCTATTTTTATAAACGGAGAAATTGATTCCCATATCTCGGCATAAAATTCAGTCTTTTCAATTTTTAATTCTTTTAATCTGTCTGCTATCTTCTTGGATACAAAATTACCTATAGACTTTACTCGCCTATCAGCTTGCAATGCGCTTCTGCTAACATTTAATGGGATATCTGTTGAATCTATTACTCCTCTTAAGGGCAGTAGATACCTTGGCACAACTTCCTTTATAGAATTACTTACGAAAACTTGGTTGCAGAAAAGCCTTATTTCTCCATTCTCCCAATCAGCTCTTCCAGTAATCTTAGGGAAAAAGAGTATTGCTTGCAGATTGTAAGGATAGTCAGTGTTTAAGTGAATCCAAAATAGCGGATCACCTTGATAAGGATATAAATAGTTGTAGAAGTCTATATAATCCTGATCTTTTAGTTCTTTCCTGTCTTTTCTCCAAGGAGGATTTTGCTTGTTGATTACCTCTCCCTCAAGTTTAACTTCAACTGGCATATAGTCGCAATACTTCTTTATTAATGTACGAATTCTTGAGGGTTCAATATATTCAATCTCCTCTTCCATGATGTGCATAATAACATCAGTACCAGGTTCGCTACGTTCATATTCCTCCAAACTATATTGCGGCGATCCATCGCATTTCCATTTGACTCCAGTGCTATTAGAACGTGCTGACCTTGTAATTAACTCTACATTATCTGAAACCATAAATATAGAATAGAATCCAAGTCCAAAATGTCCAATAATCTGCTCATTTTCATTCTTATATTTTTCTAGAAATTCTTCAGCACTAGAAAATGCAACTTGGTTTATATACTTCTTTACTTCTTCTGATGTCATCCCAATTCCATTATCTGAGATTGTTATTGTCTTTGCCTCACGATCTACTTTGATGTCTATACTTGGTTCATCAACCTCTTCACAATCACCAGCAATTGAGGCCATTCGTCGCTTGCTGATTGCATCAACAGAATTGCTGACAAGTTCTCGCAGAAATATCTCGTGGTCTGAATAAACTGCTTTCTTTATAATTGGAAAGATGTTTTCCGTATGGATTTGAATTTGACCTTCTTCAAACATTGACATGATTTAATTATCTCTTTGAAATAATAGGTACTTTTGTAGGATTAGCTCAACATATTGATTGGTGGGGTCTCCGTACCTAATTAATCATGGTCCTTTTTGCAGGTCACTTCTCTCTTCTGCTATAACAGCTCCTTCTACCGGACAGACTTGTAGGCATATTCCACAATCGATACAGGTTTCGAAATTTATCCAATAGTAATCATTCCCTTTATTATTTTTCTTTTCACTACTACTAATGCAACCAACAGGACAAGCACCTACACAAGCGGTTACTCCTTCACAAATCTCTGAAACTATACTGTGAGGCATTTGATTAAAGGCAGATCATACAACATTACTTTGTCAGCCATTCGACATTAGTGCAATTTCTACTTTTCATTAATTTCGAGGCTTCTTGAGGATCCTCACAACTTTTAAGCTCAATTATTGCTCTTTTACCTTGTTGATGTAATTCGTGTTGTCTTTTTAATGCGATTTCTAGGTCTTCTGTTGCTCCATAGGCTATTAAGGTAGTTTCTTGACATTCCATACTCGATCTGAAATCTACAATAAGCTCTCTGAGCTGATCAACTGAGAAACTGAATCCTACACCAGCTGAAACGTCATCTTCAGCACCAAAGCGAGATAACAAAGCGTCATATCTACCACCCTTAGCTATTACCATTGGAGCAGAATGCCCTTGGCAAATTAACTGGAACACTATACCATTATATAGATCGAAATGAGGTTGAAATGTTGGATCTAATTGTAGATTAATGTTGTAATTATTGGCTAGAGGAGAAATTATCTTGAAAATCATTCTCAGATTTTCGATTGCTTCGTTTTGACCAAATATTTCTTCTAACTTGTTAAGAACAATGTTTGGTGATCCTCTTAAACTAATTAAATCTAGCATTGAGAAACTTAATTCTTCTGTATGATCTAATTGTTCTATTGTTAGCAAATCATAATTAATAAGAGCTGTTTTTACGTATTCTCGATTGGTCGATTTTATTGAAGAGAGAATTAAATTCATCAGGCATGTATGTCCCAATAATAGTGTTGGGCAATGATCGGCTTTTAGTTCAAGTATCTCCATAGCTGCTAACAAAAGTGAAAGTAACTCCATCTCTGCGCTGATCTCTTTTACCCCAAGAAGCTCAACCCCGCTAATAAGATTTTCTTCTATATAAAGTCCTCCTTCGATAGCCTCTCCACTTTCAAAAACTGTCCCAGCGGCCCATAATCTCAATGGACGTGGCCTCTGTGCAAGTCTTGAACATGCCGCTCTTGCAATTGATGCAGTCATTTCAGGCCTTAAACCAAGAGGCTCATCAGCAACTAATTTTGCGATCTCCTTACTTGAGATTGCACCGCCAGCCATAAGGGTTTCAAGCCGCTCTACTCTTGGTGGAGAAACCTCTTCGTAACCCCAAAGCTGATAGACCTTTGCAAGTCTTTGAGTAATTAGATGATTTGTTTCCACTTGTTGTGGATTCAAATCTCTTGCTCCTGCTGCAGGCTGCAATACCATTTTTTTAGTCTTTTTATTCATTTCAGCATCCCACGTCTTTAACCTCAGGTGCACCGAAAGTATGTCCATCTAATGGACATACTTTCTCTAATTCTTCATTTAACTCAAGGTTTATCCCAGGACAGCTTGCCAATATTCGTCCATTTTTTATGTTGAAGCTTCCTTCGCGGTAATCACTTACTAAACCTCCTGCAAGTTCAACTAGTGGAATACCAGCCGCTAGATCCCATTGAGCTAAGCCCCTTTCCCAATACCCATCTAGCCTCCCAGCTGCTACGAAAGCAAGATCTACTGCAGCTGCACCACCTCTCCTTACTCCACGAGTTCTGTGAGTTAACCAGCAAAATTCAGCGTAATTATTATCAAGGCGGTGATGTCTGTCATATGCAAAGCCTGTTACTAAGAGTGAGTCTTCAAGTCTTTCGCATGTTGAAACGCTTATTTGCTCGTCATTGCAAAACGATCCAACGTGAGGGGCTGACCAATAGTTCTCTTTTATGAACGGTATAGATATTGCCCCTAACACAGGTTCGTTATTCCAAGTAAGCCCCACTGAGGTAGCAAAGAATGGATATCCATGAGTGAAATTAGTAGTCCCATCTAGTGGATCGACACACCATCTCAGGTTGTTGCTGTTGCCAGTTAGACCACTTTCTTCTGCGAGAACTTCAATCGCAGGAGTTTTTTTATTTAGGTAATTAAGAACAACTTCTTCTGCTGCTAGATCAGCATTTGTGACAAGGTCACCAGCCCTGCCTTTGTTTTTTACCATCTTTATTTGACCATAATGTTTCATGAGTATCTCAGCTCCTTTCATTGCTGAATCCCTTGCTATAAAAGCAAGTTCGAGTAAGTCTGATTTTCCCAAGCCAGCCTTCTTTGCTGCTTTCTCACAAATAAGATCAGTCATTATTTAGTAGGAAGTGGTCGACATTAGATGACCTGTAATGATCTTTTGCCTTATTACTGTAAGCCATTCGGCAAAAAAATGATATAAGAATAAGTTTTTAATTTATAAGGTTATTTTTCTACAAAAGCCATTATCCCTTTGCTATTGTTAGGTTTAATAGACATTAGAAGTTTGAATCCCCTCCCTATATAAAGAGAATTAATCATATATATAGTTTAGCGGCTGCTAACATTATCTGATATGCCTGATAAGGTTAAGTGTATTTTTAACTATGAATAGCATTGTTTAGTATTCATGTTATCAATGTAGCTGAGAAGCCTGGAGAATAATTTCAATTGCCGGTCTTTAGAGTGAAATGATCATGCCCTGCTAGATTAAATTGCTTTAAAACCTGGAGAGGTGGCCGAGTGGTCGAAGGCGCAGCACTGGAAATGCTGTATAGGGGCAACTCTATCGAGGGTTCGAATCCCTCCCTCTCCGCTTTTTAATTTATTCAATCTACTTTGCCCTTTAAATATTCATACAGTTGTTGAATGATTTAATACTTGTAATTTCATGCGTAAAGATCAAATTATTATCCAAATCGACCTGATACATAATCTTGTGTTGCTTTTTGTGCTGGAGAATTGAATATTCTATCGGTATCATTGAACTCAACTAAATATCCAACTTTGCCGCCAGATCCTCCTTCTTGTGCCTCAGCGTTGTAAAAAGCAGTCATGTCACTCACTCTCAATGCTTGCTGCATATTATGAGTGACAATGATTATAGTAAATCTTTTTTTTAGTTCATGAATTGTTTCTTCTATTTTTAAGGTTGATATGGGGTCTAATGCTGAGCAGGGCTCATCCATAAGAATAACTTCGGGCTCAGTAGCAATTGTTCTTGCAATACATAGTCTTTGCTGTTGTCCACCAGATAGAGAGCAACCACTATCTGATAATTTGTCTTTACATTCATCCCATACTGCGGCTTGTCTAAGTGATTTTTCAACTAATTCATTCATATTTCCTGTATATCCATTAATCCGTGCTCCAAAGGCTATATTTTCGTAAATACTTTTTGGGAAGGGATTAGGTTGCTGAAAAACCATACCTATTCTCCTTCTTACCTCTACTGGATCAACCTTTGGATCATATAAGTCTGAACCTTCAAAAAGAACCCTACCTTTTAATGTACACCCATCAATAAGATCATTCATCCGATTTAATGCCCTTAATACAGTTGATTTTCCGCAACCTGATGGACCGATAAGAGCTGTTACTTTGCCTCGTGGTATTTCACAATACACATTCTTAACTGCCTCGCAGTTGCCATATGAGATGGTTACGTTTTCAAGTGATATGGAAGTACCATCTGGGTTTTTGGATCTTGATGGCGAACTGGGATTTGCCATTGAATTGTTAGAAATTCAGTTTTTATATCTTTAGTATTCTAATGTCAAATTCCTAATTATTAAATGAAGACCCTCTACTAATTAACCTAGCAATCATGTTCATCGCGAGGAGCATAACTACAAGGACAAATGAAGCAGCCCAAGCTAACTCATTTTGTGATTGATAAGGCTCAAGTGCAAAATTATATATTAATACAGATAACGTAGCTATTGGGTCAAGTAGTGTAGATGCCCCTTCTGCCCAATAAAAAGAAAATAGTGCAGTAAAAATCAATGGTGCTGTTTCTCCAGCAGCTCTAGCAATTGCGAGTACAATTCCTGTTGCTATCGAATTAATTGCGCTTGGTAACGTAATTCTTGTAATAGTAACAAACTTAGAGGCTCCAACACCCAGCGCACCTCTTCTTAAATCATCAGGCACTAGTTTTAGACCCTCATCTGTGGTTTTGATAACAGTAGGCAACATAAGTATTGATAACGCTATACCCCCGGCTAAAGCACTAAAATTACTTCCAAACAGTATTTTGGTCGATACTATTACTCCATAGACTGATACACCAGCAATTATAGATGGAACTCCAGATAGAACATTAGTCCCAAACCTAATAAATTGAGAGAATGCGCCTCCGGTTGAGTATTCAGCCAAATAAATCCCCCCTCCTACTCCAACCGGGATAGCAATTATTGCTGCTATAAAGGTAACTAAAATTGTGCCAATAAACGCATTCCCGATTCCACCTGCTGATAGCAAGTCATCTCCTGGTGGCTCAGGAAGTTGTGTAAAAAGAGATAAATTTATTTGTGAACCACCTTTGAATAAAATATATCCAATTACTAAAATAAGTGGCAATATAGCTATTATCGCAAAAATAGTGGTGGTAATTGTCAGGCACCTATCGAGTATGTTTCTATTTAGTGAAGCCTTGTAGTAGAGGTTGTTAGACATGGATCATTCCTTTTGTTAATGATGGAATTAGTTTTTAGTACTTAAGGCTTAGACGCTTAACTATCCACTGAGCAAATATATTTACTCCTAAAGTAAGTATCATCAAAATAAATGCGGCATACATCAATGACGAGACTTGACTGCCATCTGCTTCTCCAAATTGATTAGCTAACATCGCTGCTATTGTATTCCCAGGTGAAAGTAGTGAAAAACTGAAATTATTTGAGTTTCCTATTATCATTGTTACAGCCATTGTTTCTCCCATCGCTCTTCCTAAGGCCAGTAGAACTCCTCCTGCAATACCAGATATAGCTGCGGGTAGAATCACATTAAAGATTGCAGACCATCTAGTAGCCCCTACTCCATAAGCTGCTTCTCTTAATCTAGAGGGAACTTGAAGTAATGAGTCCCTAGATATTGCTGTAATGATTGGAAGAATCATTACCACTAATATTATTATTGAAGGAGCTATCCCTGGACCACTAGGGATGCTGCTGAGGAATGGTATCCAACCAAAGTTTGTATTTAGGCTGGTAAAAAATGGTCTTAAAAAAGGTTCCATAATAAATATTGCCCATAATCCAAGTACAACTGATGGGATTGCTGCGAGTAATTCAACCATTAATCCAATAATCTCTCTTAATTCTTTTGGGATAATATTCTCTGTTATAAATATTGCTGTTCCTACGCCTAAAGGTATTGCTATTAAAAGAGATAAAATAGATGTTACTAATGTTCCATAAATAGCCGTAAAGGCTCCGTATTCGTCAGTTACTGGGTTCCAATTCGATGAGATGAGGAAATTAAGGCCATATCGGCCCATTGATTCTAATGAACCCAGAAAGACAACTAGCAAAATCCCAAATAAAACAATGGCAACCATTGAGGCCATTGCTATAGCAATTCTCTTAAAGCCAATATCGACATACCTTTCGGAGCTTGGTCGTCTTCTTAGTAGATACTGGTCGTTAAGCCCTTTTGACACAAGTATTGAGGCAAACCCATCTGAAAGTTAATGTGAAATCCACTAATTTCCACTAAGAGACCATTAACAGGTGGGCATCCCTACAGAAAAATCAATGTTGGGCGTCGAGCAGGCCGTTACGGTGGAGTTTCAATACTTGAGGCCATGGGGCGGATAGTTGGAATTGATCTAGGGACGACCAACTCCGTTATCGGAGTGCTTGAAGCAGGTCGTCCAGCTGTCATAGCAAATGCTGAAGGCTGTCGTACAACACCCTCGGTTGTTGGATATTCAAAGGATTCAGAACTGCTTGTAGGGCAGCTTGCTCGCAGACAGCTAGTGCTTAGCCCTAGAAATACTTTTTCAAATCTCAAGCGATTTGTTGGCAGGGAATGGGATGAACTTGAAGAAAACAGCCTCTCAGTTCCTTACAACCTTCGAGCCAATGATCAAGGAAATATTCGAATTACATGTCCTGTAACCGAAAGGGAATATGCCCCAGAAGAACTTGTCTCAAGCATCATTAGAAAACTTGTTGATGATGCTGAGACATACCTTGGTGAGGATGTTGAGGCCGCTGTGGTCACGGTTCCTGCATATTTCAATGATTCTCAAAGACAGGCAACCAGAGACTCAGCTCGTTTAGCCGGTATCCGAGTCGAAAGAATACTCAATGAACCCACTGCCGCTGCGCTTGCATATGGCTTTGACCGCAGCGCAGTTCGACGTGTTCTTGTATTTGATTTAGGTGGAGGAACCTTTGATGTTTCACTTATGCGCATTGCAAATGGTGTCTTTGATGTCAAAGCAACTTGTGGAGATACGCAACTTGGGGGAAACGATTTTGATCAGAGAATAGTTAATTGGCTTTCAGAATCATTTAAAGAGCAGCATGATATTGATTTACGTAGAGATCGCCAGGCTTTGCAGCGTTTAACTGAAGCCGCAGAGAAAGCAAAGCAGGAATTGTCAGGAGTTCAAAATACTCCTATTTCTCTTCCTTTTATTGCTACTGGTCCTGATGGCCCTTTGCACATTGAAACTAATCTCGATCGAACTACTTTTGAAGGATTATGTACTGATTTACTCGATCGTCTTTTAAATCCTGTTCAATCAGTTTTGAATGACACAGGCTGGTCTTCTGATGATGTTGATGATGTCGTCTTAGTTGGTGGTGGAACAAGGATGCCAATGGTTCAACAACTTGTAAAAACAATCGTTCCAAATGATCCCTGCCAGTCAGTAAATCCAGATGAGGTTGTAGCTGTTGGTGCTGCAGTACAAGCAGGAATCCTTACTGGTGAGTTAAGAGACCTCTTACTAAATGACGTAACACCTCTTTCACTTGGCCTAGAAACAATTGGAGGTTTAATGAAGGTTTTGATCCCAAGAAATACACCAATTCCAGTTCGTCAATCTGATGTCTTTAGTACATCGGAAGTAAATCAATCTTCTGTAGAGATTCATGTTTGGCAAGGCGAAAGACAACTTGCCGCGGATAATAAATCTCTAGGACGTTTCCGCCTATCTGGTATCCCTCCAGCACCAAGAGGGGTTCCTCAAGTTCAAGTTGCCTTTGATATTGATGCAAATGGTCTTTTAGAAGTAAGCGCTACTGACAGAACAACAGGCCGAAAACAATCTGTCAATATTCAAGGTGGTTCAAACCTTGGAGAAGATGAAATTAAGCGACTGCTTAAAGAAGCAGAAGCTAAGGCTGATGATGATAGACGTCGCCGCGCATCAATCGATCGTAGGAACTCTGCTTTGACCCTTGTCGCTCAGGCTGAACGTCGGTTAAGGGATGCCGCTCTTGAATTAGGACCTTATGGAGCTGAGCGTCAACAGCGAGCTGTTGAAATGTCAATGCGCGATGTTCAGGATCTATTAGATAGAAATGATTTCCAGGAATTGGAGATTGGAGTTGCATCACTACAAGAAGCTTTATTTGGATTAAATAAACGTCTTGCGGCCGAGAAACGAACTGACCCAAATCCTTTACAAGGTATTCGTAATACCTTTGGATCATTAAAGGACGAGCTTTTTTCAGATGATTATTGGGATGATGATCCATGGGAGGGCCCAGGTAGAGGCTCTTCAGCACGAAGAGGTAACGGTAGAGGTGATTTAGAACCTTGGGATAATGACTTATACAGATAAACCTGATTATTGGTCTCTTCTTGGGTTGGAACCTGGAAGTGATCCAGGATTACTTAAAAGGGCATTCAGAAGAGAAGCAAGAAGATGGCACCCTGATTTAAACGGTAATGATCTTCGCGCTGAAGAGAGATTTAAGTTGGTCAACGAAGCATACGCTGTATTAAGTGATCCGCGTAAAAGAGAGGCATGGGAACATTCTTTAATATCTGATAATGCACAACTTGACCCATTTTTGAAGGGTTTCCCAAGTTTTAATGAATACATAGAGATTGTTTTGGGGCTAGATGATAATTACTCAAATAGCGAAGCTGAATATTCATCATCTACTGAACATGTGCAATGGCCAGCTACATCAGAACCTTCGCCACCACCAGTACAAATTTATGAAGATCTAGAATCTACTGTTGAACTTACTCCTTCTGAAGCACTAAATGGAACTACTATTGAATTGGAGCTTGAGAATGGAACAGTTGTTCAAGTACAAACGCCTCCTTTCGCTGGAGATGGCTGGAGATTAAGACTTTCGGGAATAGCAAGAGGCCTTAAAGATCATTTTATTCAATTACGAGTAATTACTGAAGATGGTTTACGAATTGACGGCCTAAGAGTTTTATATAAATTAGAATTATTACCTCCTGATGCAGTATTAGGATGTGCTGTTGATATACCCACGCTTGACGGTCCTGTCACATTGCAGGTCCCTCCCAGGTCATCTAGTGGACGATTACTTAGATTGCGGGGTAGAGGTATGGAATATGAGGGTAAATTAGGTGATCAGCTTGTTGAAATTGTTGTGATTATTCCAGCCGATTTAAGTGATTCAGAGAGAGCTTTGTATTCAAGGCTTCAGGAACTTGCAATTGATCCCGAATCAATTTAACTTAATAAGTAGTTAAATTTTTTAAAAACTAAAATGAATCAAGGAATTGTTCATGTTTTGCTCTTTGAAGCCAGAACCGATAACGAGGGAATTCATTCCTTAGAGGTCCAGGGTAAAACTGTTGTTTTAATGTTTGAAAATAAGGATGATGCCGAAAGATATTGTGGTCTTTTGGAAGCACAAGATTTCCCCAAGCCCTCTGTAGAGCCAATAGAGAGTGAGGAAATAATCAAGTTTTGCTTAGAAGCAGGTTATGAAGCAAAACATGTTCCTAAAGGCTTTATCCCAGAGAATGAAGAAGATCGTTTAATGCTTGCCCCTCCAGAGTTAAATCGTGATGTATCAAACTGGTCCGATGAAGATATCAAGACTAACCAAGATGAAAAATATGAAAATCTAGCCTCTGATAAACTAGATGAAATACGAAAAAAATTAGAAGGCTTAATTTAATAATGCAAAACCCAATCGATCATAAGATAGATTTAAACGATTATTTGAACAGAGGGAATTTATTGACCGAGCAGTCTAATCTCGCAAGTGTTGATCTTGATTGTCTAAGCACATATGAACTTGTAAGGTTGTTTTCCTCAGAAGATTTAATTCCTCAGAAGGCTGTTTCCAAAGCTATCCCGCAAATTATAAATGCTATAGATAGTATTACTAAAAGACTTAGTAATTCAGGAAAAATGTATTATTTAGGTGCGGGTACATCGGGTCGCCTAGGTGTATTGGATGCCGCTGAACTACCACCTACATTTTGTTCTAGCCCAGAACTCGTTCAAGGAATTATTGCAGGAGGACCAAATGCTCTGTTAAAAAGCTCTGAAGGTTTGGAAGATATAGGGGTGCTTGCTATTGATGAGTTATCCAAGAGAGGTTTCACATCAAAGGATGTTTTATTAGGAATTACAGCAGGTGGTACAACACCCTTTGTTAAACATGCACTGGAATATGCACGATCTTGTGGTGGATTAACTATAGCTATATCCTGTGTTCCATTAGAACAAGCTAAACTCATTTGCGATATTGATATTAGATTATTAACAGGACCTGAGTTATTAACTGGATCTACAAGACTTAAGGCTGGCACAGCGACAAAAATGACTTTAAATATCATATCAACAGCGATAATGATTAGATTAGGTAAAGTTTATAGGAATATGATGATCGATGTTAATGCTAGCAATAACAAACTTGTTGATAGAGCTATTAGAATAATGAATGAATTAACAGATATTGATAGGCCTGAAGCAATTTCACTTCTCGCCAAAACAAATGGCTCTGTTAAGTTAGCCTTGTTAATGGTTTTAGGTGAATTAGACTTGGATTCCGCCAAACGCCTTCTAATAGAATCAAATGATAATTTGAGAATTGCCTTGAAATTATCCTGTGGCACTTAAATACGGTTTATTTGATTATCGAATTTCAACCTAAGTTTAAAATAATTTAATTATTATTTAATTCTGTTTTAGCATATTACCCAGTTTGAGTATCTATTTCCGTATAAAATTAATTTTTACTGACGATTCTTATGTCAACAGCACTTATGGATACAGATGCTGGATTGATCGAAATCGAGTTGTTTGAGAGTGATGCGCCTAACACTGTCGCTAACTTCATTAAGCTAATTAAGGAAGGTTTTTATGATGGGCTTAAATTTCATAGAGTAATTAATGGATTTATGGCTCAAGGTGGATGTCCAAATACACGTGAGGGGGCAAAAGGTATGCCTGGCACCGGAGGACCAGGTTATTGCATTGATTGTGAAATTAACAGTAGAAAGCATTTGCCAGGATCCCTTTCGATGGCACATGCAGGAAAAGATACCGGAGGAAGTCAATTCTTTTTAGTACATGAATCTCAACCCCACTTGGATGGGGTGCATACAGTTTTTGGCCAGACAAATAATATGGATGTTGTTTTAGCTTTAAAAATGGGCTCTAAAATTAATAGTGTAGTTATAAAGGACTAATTGATAGTTTGAGATCGATATTCTAGCTCCAAAGTATCATATTAGGCGACTTAGAATTTATCCAAAATTCTAATTGACAATTTGACTCTTTGAGTTTACTTAGTGATCTTTCTTCTCTTTGCAAGTTCTGTGAAGGATGGAGAGCCTGATGTTCCTTATCCGTTTTTAATATACCAATCCTTTTTGTACCATTCCATGAAGCGATCTCCTTTAATAGTCCTTCTATTGAATTTATGTAAGTACATAACTCTTCCTCGTTATTTTTAGAATTTGATTTTATTTTCCAAACGAATAATGGCCTTTCCCACAATGCTAATAGTCTTGGCGAGTTCTCAGCCTTTAGCTCTATTGAATGAATCTCACTCCAGTTATCTACCTGCTTAAGCAAATTTGGAAGATCACCATTCTGAATTGAACCATCCCAAAATGTGAATATAATTGGCCCTATATTATTTTTGATTTCTAATGCTTTATTAGAATCAATTAGGTGACCTAGCTTCTCTCTTTTAACAGCCAGGTATGCTGCATTATGATCGCCTGGGCAAATTACTAGAGGAACTCGTTCTTCTACTCTTAATCCATATCCACCTAGCCCAGCAATTTTTCTTGGATTATTAGTTAAAAGTTTAAGCCTGTTAATACCAAGATCAGTAAGGATTTGTGCCCCAACTCCGTAATTTCTCAAATCAGCTGGAAATCCCAACTTTTCATTAGCCTCGACTGTATCTAAACCATTATCTTGTAGGCTATATGCTTTTAACTTATTTATTAATCCGATACCTCTACCTTCTTGTCTTAGATATACAACAACTCCCTCCCCTTCCTGCTCAATTCTTGATAATGCAGCCTCTAATTGTGGTCTACAATCACATCTTAATGAACCAAATGCATCACCAGTCAGACATTCAGAATGCATTCTTACTAAAACAGGTTCTTTTAGCTCGCCTGGCTTCCCTTTAATTAGAGCCACATGCTCTGTTCCATCTAATTCATTTTTATATCCAATAGCGTTAAATCCACCAAATAGACTAGGTAAATTGGCAGTAGCTTTTCTGTACACAAACCTTTCATTTTCTAATCTAAATCTAATTAGATCAGCGATACTAATTAATTTAAGATTCCATAGTCGCGCATAATTATGTAACTCTGGGAGTCGTGCCATTGATCCATCAGAATTTTGAATCTCACAAATGACACCAGATGGCGCAAGTCCTGCTAATTGAGCCAAATCAACAGCTGCCTCCGTGTGACCAGCTCTTTTCAGTACTCCACCCTGTCGTGCTCGAAGTGGGAATATGTGCCCTGGCCTCCGAAGATCTTGTGGTCTTGTCTTTGGATCAATAGCAACTTGAATAGTGCGAGCTCGGTCATCGGCAGAAATACCAGTAGAAACTCCGTGTTCTGGTCCTGCATCAATACTGACGGTAAAGGCTGTCTCGTTGGCATCTGTATTTCTATCCACCATTAATGGAAGATCCAATTGATCCAGATGATTTCCTTGCATTGCTAAGCAAATAAGGCCTCTGGCCTCTCTAGCCATGAAATTTATTTGACCTGGCGTGGCGAATTGGGCCGCGCATATGACGTCGCCTTCGTTTTCTCTTCTTTCGTCATCTACAACCACTACACATTCGCCATTCCTTATGGCAGCTAGTGCATCAGCGATATCGTCAAAACGAATGTCAGCTGTAAAATCAGATTTTGGCGAATTGCCAAGAGGAATAGTGTTCAAAATCGCTTAACTCATTATCGGCAGAAGTACGATCAGCCGTAATAAACGAATCATATGGAAAGCATACCCGCCCAAATCCCTTCTGTTCATGGCAGTTCAGGTGGCAACAGAGTTGCGATCATTGGGGCATCTGGATATGGAGGTTTACAGACCCTCAGATTACTTAGAGAACACCCTTTCTTCAAAATAAGTTTCCTTGGTGGTGAGACCAGCGCAGGACAGCACTGGTCTGAAATTTGTTCTTTTTTACCTTTAGATGATGATCCTTTGGTCCAGGACATTGATTTTGAAAAAATTTCAGAGTCTTCTGATTTTGCTGTACTAAGCCTCCCAAATGGCTTGGCATCTCAGATAGTACCTGAGTTGATCAAACGAAATGTTCGTATTGTTGACCTGTCTGCTGATTATCGTTTCCGCTCATTGAGCAAATGGTCACAAACCTATGTACATGAGGCACAAAAGTATAGACGTTCTGATCATGAGCTTTGTAAGGAAGCGATATATGGTTTGCCTGAGTGGAATCAAAAAAGTATTTCTAAAGCAGATCTAATTGCTTCACCTGGATGCTTTCCTACAGCAAGTTTATTAGCACTATTACCTTTCTTAAATCAAGGTCTTATAGAAAATGATGGCCTTATTATTGATGCGAAGACAGGTACTTCAGGAGGGGGAAGGAATGCTGGACAAAAATTACTATTGTCAGAGGCATCAGAATCAATTGCTCCTTATGGAGTAATTGGTCACAGACATACCCCTGAGATCGAGCAGGAAGCAAGTGAAATTGCTGGTAGAGAAATTCAGCTTCAATTCACTCCTCACCTTGTCCCTATGGTTAGGGGATTACTTGTCACTGTATATGGAAGACTTAGGGACCCAGGCCTAACAGCAGAAGACTGCACAACTGTACTAAATGCTGTTTATAGAAATTCTTGCTTTGTAGACGTACTTCCTGTAGGCACTTATCCATCAACCAAATGGGTTAGGTCAACTAATAAAGCAATGATTTCAGTTCAAGTAGATACTCGTAATGGCCGACTTGTTATAATGTGCTCAATAGACAACTTAATGAAAGGACAGGCTAGTCAAGCTATTCAAAGCCTAAATCTGATGTCTGGTCAACAACAAGAGACCGGACTTCCCCTTTTAACATTTTATCCTTAGTTATTATCTACCTTAAGTTTCTTTCCCTCCATTTAGTCGCTGCAAGGGAAACTCCAATAGGTAGAATTCTATGTTCTTCAATTTGTATTCTCTTTAAAAGCTGATCCTTATTATCATCCAGTAAAACGGGTACAGCTGCTTGTATAAGGATTGGACCTGAATCCACATCCTTTCTAACTATATGTACTGTACAACCGGTAATTGTTACTCTATTAGTTAATGCTTGTTCAACAGCATCATGTCCTTTAAAGCAAGGTAGTAGAGAAGGATGAATGTTAACTATTCGATTTGGATATGTGTTGATCAACGTATCAGAAACTATTCTCATCCAGCCAGCCATTATTATACCTTCAATATCATAGGCTTTAAAATGCTTTATGATCTCAAGATCTAATTGTTCTCTTGAAGAATATTTTCTATGATCAATAACCACACAAGGAATATTTAATCGGTTAGCTCTTTCCATTGCTTTACAATTTGGATTATTGACTACTAATAAATGAACTGTTGCGTCAAGTAATTTAGTCCTTGTTGCCATTACAAGGGATTCAAAATTTGAGCCATTTCCAGATGACATTACACCAAGCTTAAGTGGAGGATTGAATGATAGATTAGAACTTGGTCTGGGCCAGATCATGGAGGGAGTATCATCCTCGTCTTTGATTGATTGACTAATTGAATTATTCATGACCTATATATAAATAAGTAATATTAAAAACTTTAACCTCGAATCTTGGAATTTGCAATAATTACACAAATAATAAAACAGTTGTATTTGCGGTAAATCCTTAATTATTGTTTTTTGATCGGTATTTCACTATAATTATTAAGATTGATACTTTAATTCAAGGCCTTATCAAAGTGGAACCTGCATTTGACATAGATGATATTAGTCTTAATGATTATGTAGACATCAGTCTAGATATTAGAGATCCTCATAAACAAACAATTAAAGTAACAATAAAATGTTATCCAAAAGAAAATGAACAAATATTCTCAATGCCAATCTGGACCCCAGGATCATATACAGTTAGAGATCATGTACAAAATCTATTTGACCTTAAGATTACACAAAATGATACTTTTTTGCTACCATTAAGGCTTAGTCCAAGTAAGTGGTTGGTAGAAGTAGTTCCTAATACAGAGATCAAACTCACATATTGTATAGAAGCTAGATCGCTTACTGTTCGAACATCATACTTAGATGAAGACTTTGCATCCTTATGTCTCTCAGGAATAATATTGCAAATAAATGGATTAAGGCAGTTAAGACATCGACTAACTATAGAAAAAGAGAACCACTGGAATTTATTTGTTCCGTTGCCAGGATCGGAATATTTTTGGGCTTCAAACTATGATCATTTAATTGACTCTCCTGTTCATGCCGGAGATGTAACTTCAATAGATATATATGTAGGTAATTTTAAACACGAGTTTATTTTAATTGGGAATCAACTAGAAGAGATGCATAAAGATCTAATTGCTGATATTTCAGCTATTTTTAGTGCTACTTGCGATTTAATGAAATCCGATCCTCCATCTGGAAACCAATATCAACTTATTTTAATTATGCTAGAGAATAGTTATGGAGGCTTAGAACATGATGATTCTTGCGTACTACATTTTGGGTGGAAGAGATTAAAGAAGGAAAATGGTTATAGGAAGTTACTTCAATTGATTGGCCACGAGTATTTACATCAATGGAATGTAAGGAGATTAAGGCCAATTGAATATATTGAATATGATTATTCCAAGGAAGTTGTCACTGACAGCCTATGGTTTGCAGAAGGTGTCACAAGCTACTTCGATCTTGCAATTCCATTAATAGCTGGTTTAACTAATGAGGAATTGCTTATATCTGATTTATCATATGAAATTAATATTTTATTAAATACACCAGGTAGATTTTATCAAAGCATTGCAGATAGTTCACGAGAAGCTTGGGTTAAATTATATAAGTCCACTCCTGCCAGCAAGGATACACAAGTAAGTTATTATAATATTGGAACACTGCTTTCATTTTGTCTAGATGTAAGCCTTAGAAAGGTAAATTCTTCCCTTTCAGATCTACTAAGGAATCTATGGATTGAATATGGAATTAATCGGAAAGGTTATTCAAGAGATAATATAATAGATCTAGTTAGAAAAGTTGATCATGACCTGAGCATTAAACTATCTAATTGGATTGATCAATGTGATTCTCTTCCTATATCATCGATTGTTAAAGATCTTGGCTACCAGTTAGTTAGTAGTGATACGCCTAGAATTGACATTGGCCTTACATGTATTAATATTAATGGATTAGTTAAAGTCACAAGAGTTTCTTTAAATAGTACTTGTGAGGAGGCTAAGCTTATAGTAGGCGATGAAATTATTGCTATTGATAAGCATAAAGTAAGATCAATAGAGGATATTTATGAATTAGTAAAATCTAATAAGAAACTGCAGATTTCTTTCTTTAGGAATGGAATTCTTAGAGAAACAGTAATGAAAATAAGTAATCAATATCAGAAATCATGGGAGCTTAAACCTTGTTCTAATAAAACTGAACAACAAACTAGTTTAATGGAAAATTGGATAAAAATTATATAGAATACTTATTTCATTTCTTTATTATATTCTCAAAAACAATCATCAGGCTGTTTGTTTGACTTTCACTAAGTTATAATAGATAAACTACTCTAGGCTTTTATCCTTCAAAGTTTTTGAAACACGCTAACAGTATTTTACAAGTTCTTGATCAAAACAAATGACCATTCCCGACTTTAGTACTGATAACACTAGTGACCAATGGAAACGCTTTTGTGAGCTTCTTTGGTTTAACGAACCCTTAGGCATATGGGTTGACATTAGTCGAATGTTTTTCAAGTCTAACGAATTAGAAGATCTTAATAATCGTTTTCAAAGTGCATTAGAAGCAATGAGTTCAATAGAGTCTGGTGAAATAGCTAATGTCGATGAGAATAGGCAAGTTGGTCACTATTGGCTCCGTAATCCATTACTTGCACCCGAGCTTGATTATCAGCATTCTATTCAGACTGAAATTTCAGCTATAAAAGATTTTGGAGATAATGTTATCAACGGAAAAATCGTTTCTTCTAGTGGTGCTCGCTTTACAGATGTTCTCTGGATAGGCATAGGCGGAAGTGGCCTTGGCCCACTACTAATTATAAAATCCCTTAAAAAGTTAAATAAAGGGTTGAATTTTCACTTTATTGATAATGTTGACCCCGTTGGTATTCATGAGAAACTCAATGAACTTCAAGCAAAATTGTCAACCGTCTTAATTGTAGTTGTAAGCAAGTCAGGAGGTACTCCCGAGCCCCAGATTGCAATGGATCAAGCTAGATATCAATTAGAGTCCTGTGGTTCTATTTGGTCTAAGCATGCAGTTGCAATAACTATGAATGGAAGCAAACTAAATGAGATTGCTATAAGTGAAAGTTGGTTGAAAAGCTTTGATCTTCCTGACTGGGTGGGCGGTCGAACAAGCATAACTAGTGCAGTTGGCCTATTGCCAATAGCATTAATTGGAGCAGATGTAGACAAATTTCTAATAGGTGCCGCCATAATGGATGAAGCCACAAGAAATAGTAATTACTTGAATAACCCATCATATTTATTAGCTTCTTCTTGGTTCCTTTCTGGTTCAGGTAAAGGCAAACGAGATATGGTAGTTTTACCCTATAGAGATAGACTCGAACTTTTTAGTAGGTACCTACAGCAACTTGTGATGGAGTCTCTAGGGAAAAAATTAGATAGGAAAGGAAACATTATTCATCAAGGACTTTCCGTATTTGGCAACAAAGGATCTACCGATCAACATGCCTACGTACAACAACTTAGAGATGGGATAGATAATTTCTTCGTTACCTTTATAGAGGTTTTAGATGATGGAGATAATAATCAGATAATTAATAAAAAGAATCCCGGTGATTATTTGTCAGGCTTTTTACAGGGAACCAGATCTGCCTTATCAGAAGGAGGGAGACAGAGTGTTTGTATAACACTTCGATCTTTGAATGAGCAGAGCCTGGGGGCATTGATTGCTTTATTTGAAAGAACTGTAGGTATTTATGGAGAACTTGTAAATATTAATGCTTATCATCAACCTGGAGTAGAGGCAGGTAAAGTAGCAGCTTCTATTGTTTTAGAGTCTCAAGCTAAGATTGAAGACATACTTTCAGATGGAAAATCTAGATCTCTTCAGCAAATTAGTGAAGAAATGTCAGAAGATAATTCAGAATTGACATATTTTATTCTTAGGCACATTTGCCATAATAATCGTAATTACTTAGTTTCAGGAGACTGGGGAAATCCTGATTGTCTAGAATTTAAGCATTCCTAGTATTCTAAGGAACAAGGTTTACTAACTTACCAGGCACTACAATAACTTTTGAAGGCAGCACACCATCCAACCATTTTTTGCTAACCTCACTATTTATAGCAATTTGCTCTAATTCTTCTTTAGTTGTTGAAGTTGCTACCTCTAATCTTCCTCTAACCTTACCCTTTATTTGAATAACCAGCTCATAACTCTGTTTGATAAGGGCATCGTTATCATAAACAGGCCATTTTCCTTTATGAACACTATCTTTACCACCTATTTGTAACCAAAATTCCTCTGCAATATGAGGAGCGAATGGCGCAATTAATCTAACTAATACTGATAAGCTTTCGTGTGATATCACTTTACCAACCTTACCTGCAGATTCACTGATGGAATTTGCCAGTTTCATTAATTCAGATATAGCTGTATTTAATTGAAGGTCACCTTCTAAATCATCAGTTATTTCTTTTATAGCCAAATGATATAGCCTTCTTAGATTTTGTTCATCCTTGTTGATTCCTAAATCATTATTTTTCCCTTTTAATAAATCTATTGGTGGCTTATCTGAACTTAGATCATGCTTTTCTAGGTATGTTTCAATCAGCTTCCATAATCTCTGTATAAATCTAAATTGCCCTTCTACATCTGTATCCTCCCACTCTAAATCTTTTTCTGGAGGAGCTTTAAATAAAATAAATAATCTAGCAGTATCAGCTCCATACTTATCAATTACAATTCCTGGATCTATACCATTATATTTTGACTTTGACATTTTCTCATAGAACTTTTCAAGTTTATCACCTGTTTTAGGATCTATTGGAGATTCAATATCAGATACATTATTAGCATTAATATATTTGCCGGTTTTAGGGTTTTTATATGTTAGTGCTTTAACCATCCCTTGTGTAAGTAATCTATCAAATGGTTCTTTAATATTAATCAAGCCTTGTTTATTTAATGCTTTAGTTAAAAATCTAGAATAAAGAAGATGCAGTATCGCATGCTCAACTCCACCAACATATTGATTTACTGGTAACCACTTATCAATTTTATCTTGAGTAAATGGTTGCTCCTTATTATTAGGATCTGCAAACCGCAAAAAATACCACGAAGAACAAATAAAGGTATCCATAGTATCTGTTTCTCTCTTGGCATCTTTGCCACATTTTGGACATATTGTTTTTTGCCAACCTATGTTAGTTGAAAGTGATGAATTCTTACTATTGTCTATATCTTCTAGGTCTGGTAGTTTAACAGGAAGGTCCTTAAAGGATACTTCTACTGGCCCACAATCAATGCAATTGATTATTGGTATAGGGCATCCCCAATATCTTTGTCTTGAGATTAACCAATCTCTTAGCCTATATTCAATCTTTTGACTACCCCATCCATTAGATAAAGCATATGATGTTATCTTTTCTTTAGCCTCTTCTGAAGTCAATCCAGTAAAAGGTCCAGAATTTATTAGTAGACCTTCTCCTACCCAAGGAAGAAGTTGAGAGTCTTCATTATTATATCTTTTGATTACAGATTTTATTGGTAGATTATATTTACTAGCAAATATATAATCACGATTGTCATGAGCAGGTACTCCCATAACAGCTCCAGAACCATAATCCTTTAATACATAATCAGCAATCCATATTGGAACCGACTCACCATTAGCTGGATTTATAGCCGATGCACCAATTGAGATACCCATTTTGGGTGAATCTTCTGACATCCTTTCATGACTGGATTTCTTATTTACTTCCACTATAAATTTTTCTAAGTCTATTTTTTTTGCTTTATCTGCAATATCTTTAACTAAAGGATGATCAGGAGCTAGAACAATATAACTTACTCCAAATAATGTATCCGGCCTAGTTGTAAATATGGTAATTTTTTTACCAGGGAATCCATCAACATTGAAATCAAAATCAGAACCATACGAACGTCCTATCCAATTCTCTTGCATTGTCTTAACTCTTTCTGGCCAGTTTTTTAGACCATTTAAATCTTTTAACAATTCATCGGCATATGTTGTAATTGATAGGAACCATTGTTTTAATTGTTTTTTTTCTACTTTTGCTCCTGATCGCCAGGAATTACCCTCTGAATCAACTTGTTCATTTGCTAATACTGTTTTGTCAACTGGATCCCAATTCACTTCGGCTTCTTTTTGATAGGCAAGGCCAGCCTTGAATAAAATCAGAAATAGATATTGAGTCCACTTGTAATACTCGACATCACAGGTTGTTAATTCTTTGCTCCAATCAATACATAATCCAAGCCTTTTCAATTGTTTTTTCATTTCAGAAATATTCTTCTTTGTCCATACGGATGGATCAATTCTTCTCTCAATAGCTGCATTTTCAGCTGGCAACCCAAAAGCATCCCATCCCATTGGGTGCAGGACTGCATCACCTTTCATTCGATGCAATCTCGCTATAACATCAGTTATGACATAGTTCCTCACATGTCCCATATGCAAACTCCCTGATGGATATGGAAACATCGAGAGGGCGTAGAAGCTTTTCTGGCCAGGCTTTTGTGATTTTGTCTCGTCTAAACCAATCTCATGCCATAGCTTCTGCCATCGTCCTTCAAGCTCATTGGGCTCATATACGCTCTCTGACATCTGTTTAGGGGAACTGGATGGGTAGTTGACCTTCACTTGCTTGGGTAACTATTTATAAATCGTGCCATAGCCTGGGCTCTATATCTGGGTTTCTGTTCACATATGTAGAACTGAAGGGCAGTATCGCTAATGGAGACGTAAGTTGTACATTAGTCTCTATTATAGAAATTAAATAAATCCAATGCTTAATTTCAGTAAATACCATGGCCTTGGTAATGACTTTATTTTATTTGATGCACTGAAGAATAGGAATAAAGAAAATGAGATCTTAAGCAAACCTCAGTTTATAAAACGTATTTGTGATAGGCGCTTTGGCGTTGGAGCTGATGGTTTGATTATTGCCTCACCTTCTGAGCAAGGAGGTGATGTAAAGATGAGAATATTTAACTCGGATGGCTCAGAGGCTGAGATGTGTGGTAATGGAATTAGATGCCTTTGTCGTTTTCTTACAGATAACAATCATTTTGATGATGGTGAGGAAATAAGAGTTGAGACACTTGCAGGTTTAATCATTTCTAAACCCGTTAACAAGTTAGATGTTCTAGTTAATATGGGTAGACCTACATTGATCTCCTCAAAAGTACCAACTCTTCTTCCTGTTGGCCCTTTAGGACTGCCACAAGGTCAGATAGAAATAGATGGTGAAATATTTGAAGTATGTTCTGTGGGAATGGGTAATCCGCATTTAGTCATTATAGTAGAGGATATTAAATCTATCCAGTTAGAGAAATATGGTCCTATATTAGAAAACCATCAATTGTTTCCTTCGAAGACAAACGTACATTTTGTTCAGTTGAAAAGCAGAGTAGATCTTAATCTATTAGTCTGGGAAAGAGGCTCTGGTCCTACACTCGCATGTGGGACAGGTGCTTGTGCAGCCTTAGTTGTTTGTAAAATGCTAGGTTTATGTGAAAGTCAAGTAGAGATTAAGCTACCTGGTGGTAGCTTAAAAGTATCATGGGACGGTATAGATTCCTCTGTTTTCATCACTGGCGAAGCAATAGGCGTTTTCAAAGCAAGTTTAATTCCGAACTATATCAATAGCATTTCTTAGTTATTCAAACTTAGCTATGGATAAGCTTAATTACAAATTTTCACCTGAAGAAAAAAAGGCAGACTTGTATTTAGATGCTTGCTCCACTACTCCACCTACTCAAGAGGTGATTAATAAAATTACTCAGGTTCAACAATTGTGTTGGGGTAATCCATCTAGCATTCATTTAGTTGGTGTTAAAGCAGCTGAAGTTTTAGAGTCAAGTCGAATTAGTATATGTAATCTATTGAACTCAGATATTGAAGACTTGGTTTTTACATCAGGAGCTACAGAGTCAATTAATACAGCAATTGTAGGAACAGCTCAATCAATATCTCCAGGACGAATTGTAATCTCAGCCCTTGAACACCCAGCAGTAATTGAATCTGCTAACAAGTTAAGGTCAATGGGCTGGGATGTTTTGGAATGGCCTGTTACCAAATATGGGTTAATTAATCTAGATTTGATAGATAAAATATTAGCCCCTCCAACTAGGATAGTTTCAATCATTTGGGGACAAAGTGAGATTGGAACAATACAACCAATAGAGTTATTGGCTAATGAAACTCGTAAAAGAGAAATTATCTTTCATACAGATGCAACGCAAATTCTTCCTCATTATGTTATTAATATGAAAAAATTACCAATCGACCTACTAAGTGCATCAGCTCATAAGTTTCAAGGGCCAAAAGGAGTAGGCCTATTAATTAGAAAACACGATAATTTTAATTATAAATCTCCCTTCATAGTCGGAGGTGGTCAAGAAGGTGGTTCCAGATCAGGTACTGAGCCTGTTGCAATGATCGCTGGAATGGCTGTAGCCTTAGAACAAGCACGTAAGAGGATTTCTTTTAAGGGTGATGCTAATAGTGTTAAGTCTATGACCGAGTATCTTCGAAATATGCTTTCAGAATTGCCTGGAATTCGTTTCTCTGGTCATCCTAAACATAGATTAGAAAATCATATTTCATTACTTTTATCTAATAAAAATGGCGTTCCAGTTTCTGGAAGAGAAGTAGTAAGAGTTCTGTCTAATTACGGTATATATGTTAGTAGTGGAAGTGCATGCAAATCTGGAACAGTAGAAGATAGTAAAGCCTTAAAGGCTATGGGCATAGAAAGTAAGTGGTTGAAATCAGGGCTGAGACTGAGTTTAGGTCCATGGGTAACTAAAAATCAATTAGAGATACTGCCTAAAATATTAGATCTTGCTGTAAATCAAGCCAATCCAATTTAGATTAGAATTTATTACGTCTGGGATTCCATTATGTTAAAGAAACTTCCTGTAGATCTTTTAGAAGCCGAAGAAAGTATGTTTCATGCTATAGAGAATTCTTTAGCAGATACCTCAAAAGCTCGTTCAGCAGTGAATCTAAAGTTTGAAGGCTTGAGGCTATTGCCTCTTGTAATCCGCCTAGGACGCAAACTGCAGGAGAAAAATATATCATTTGCCCTAGCCTGGCCTGATACAGGAGCAACCGCTCTTGCAAAACGAGATGCCCCAGAATTGTCTCAATTTATATTCTCATTTAAGGATCTATCTGTTAATTCACATAATTTAGATGGCATATCATTACTGTTATGCATTGAACCAAATCATTATGATTATGAAGAATTTTTTGAATTATGTAGCAAGATTGATATGAAGATTATCATGATAAATGGAAAGTTAGAGGATGGAGCAGTTGGAATAGGTAGTGTTGCAAGAGATAGAAGAAAAGGGTTCTTATCTTCTTGGACATATATTTATTGGCTTGAGCCTCTCTCAAATGGAGCTTTGCAACGAATATATCCTCAGGATTGGTATCTTTTTAGATTAGATCCTGAAGGATATAGATATTTAACTAAATTTGAACGAAAACCTAATCTAGAAGAACTCCAAGAAGCTTTTATCTAACGAGTGTACTTTTATGATACTTAATGTTTATCTTAAAAAGAAATACATTTTAATATTATTCTTGATACTATCATCACTAATACTCCCAATTTCTATAAATAATAATGTTGATATCAAACTTTTTCGCAGAGTAAGATATTTTCTTTATGCTTTGCCTCAGCGTAATGAACGAAAAATTTGTGATTCTCTTCAATCTAGAATAAAGAATATATTATCCAACCTAAATGGATTATGGAGTATTACTATACTAAACTCTAGTGGACAAGTTATCGCAGATATAAATGGAAGCGTTCCAAGGATCCCAGCGTCTAACCTAAAACTATTGTCAACAGCATATGCTTTAGATAAATTAGGTCCTGGCTATAAGCTAGACACAACTCTTTTCGTTCGAAATGATGGCGTATATGAATTATATGGTAATGGTGACCCTGATTTTAATGTAAAAAGTATTAATGATATTATCAACTATTCAATTTCAAATCAAGAATCTCAAGGTAGACAATCTAACCTAAAATTTATATTATATGAGGAACCTCAAAGTATATGGTGGCCAAGTAACTGGTTAAGTGAGGATAAGCTTGAGAGTTATGGTGCGCCAATAACTAGACTTGCAATAACAAGTAATTCATTCAATAAAGCTATAATTAACCCAGTTAGAGAACTATCATCTTTTCTAATTCAATCCTCAAATACAAATGGCTATAATTCCTCTGTTACTTCTGTAGAACCACATTATTTCTCAAGAAGGCGAAGTAAAGTCATTAAGAAGTTTTCTTCTGCACCACTTTATGCACTTTTAAGTCTTGCTAATTCTGAAAGTCATAATTTCACTTCAGAAGTATTATTACGGAAGGCTTCCAACAGTTGGTCTAATAATATAGCAGTAAAACATCTGATTAGTTGGCTCAAGAAAAATAAAATTCCTATTGAAGGCTTTAGTATTTCAGATGGTAGTGGACTTTCACCAAAAAATCGACTTACAACATTTGGTATAACAAGGCTTCTATACAGAATGAATATTCACAGATTCTCTGAGGTCTATAAATCATCTTTTTCGGTTCTTGGTATTAGAGGAACTCTTAGCAACAGTTATAAGAACGCAGATCTTGTTGGTCGTTTCATAGGTAAGTCTGGAACGCTTACTGGTGTTAAGTCTTTATCAGGTATTGTAAAATTCAAAGACGATCAAAGGTATATAAGCATTTTAAGTAATAATGCTATAAGTCCTGATCAACATATTCTTAATATTTTAAAAGAATCTAGTAAATTTAACCAATGCTCTTGATTGATTTTGCAAGCCTCGTAACCTGTCTTCGTGCTGGGTTAAAGTTGATCAAGTTACTGTTATCATTTATTTTAGTCTTGTTCCTATCACTATTATTTATTGATTGAATTTTACTTAATTCGCGCCTCCCAGCAATAACTTCGTTTGTCATCTCTGAAAGTCTTTGTTCTAACTCATTTAAGGCCTTTATAGCGTATCTATTGGCCCCGTCCTGTATAGAATCAGCTTCATTACGGTTTTTCTGAATCAGAACCTCACATTGCTTCTGAGTTTGATTCCTAAATTGAATGGCCTCATAATGTATTCTTTCAGCTTCTGAATTAGCATCCACTCTTAGCTTGATACTCTCTTCCCTTAATTTCTCCAGTTCATTTAACGCAGATTTACAATTGATATCATGTTCTTCCGATGCTTTAAGCCTTATCTCCGTGATTTCGTTTTCTAATAATTGTCTACGATCTAGATACTCTTGTTCTAATTGCTGACGTCTTTGTGAATATTTTTTTTCTAATTCAGAAAAACTAGATTTCATTTCACTTTCTATGAGCGCTGACTGTTGCCTAGCTGCTAGTACAAGTTTATCGCTTTGTATCTTTGCGTTATTTTGTATCTCAAGGACTTTATTTTCTGCTTCTTGTCTTATTGATTTGTGATTGAGCATTTGTTCTTTCTTTCTTGTTGCTGCCTGCATTAGTTCCTCTGAATGCCTTTGTGCTTTTTCGATATATACCCTTCCCTGATCTACAATTTCTTGAGCTAGCGGAATCTCTTGAGGAATTGATTCTCGTATTGCATCTAGAACGTCTATAGCTTCTTGCTCATCAACTATTCGGCCACCGCTAAATGGTACACGTGAACCATCAAGGAATAGTTCCTCAAGCTTGTCCAGGAGATCAAGGGTTAATAAACTAGCTTCTTTCATAAGGATCATTATCTAAACCTGAATTAAAAAGCCTATTTAGGTCTTTTGCCACTACCTCGGGCACCATATGTCTTGTATCTCCTCCAAATCTTGCAACTTCCTTCACCACTGAACTGCTGAGAAAGCTGTGGTGGGCTTCAGTTGCGAGGAATACAGTTTCAAATTCAGAGTCCAATGATCTGTTTGTATGAGCAATTTGCAATTCATATTCAAAGTCACTTAAAGCTCTTAAGCCTCTAAGAATCAGATCTGCTTTATGAATACGTGCACAAGAAACGGTTAGCCCCTCAAAGCTAATCACCTCAATACCTTGCAAATGGTATGTTGCTTCTTCTATTTGAGCCAAGCGCTGTTCAATAGGAAAGGTTGCTTTTTTATCTGGATTCTTAAGTACTGCTACAACCACCTCTCCAAAAAGGTCGCATCCTCTTTCGATTAGGTCTAGATGACCAAAAGTTAATGGGTCAAAGCTGCCTGGATAAAGCACCCTCATAATCAGAACAGTAACTCTCTGATGGTATCCAGCTATTAGCTGCGTAGAGTTATTAAAAGTATGCGCTTAGTCGATGACACTCGATCTTGAAGCAAAAAAGGTTCTTCTACGCAAAATACCCCATGGCCTCTTCATCTGTGGAGTTAGAGAAGGAGATGAAATCAATGGATTTACAGCCAGCTGGGTAACACAAGGTTCCTTTGAGCCTCCACTTGTAGTGATGGCTGTTAGGGCTGAGGGCTCAAGTCATGGAATTATTGAGAGAACAAGTCGATTTTCACTAAATGTCCTTAGATCTGACCAAAAAGATTTAGCTGCTGTTTTCTTTAAACCACAGACAGCCTTGGGAGGACGCTTTGAGTCTGCTCCATATTCGCTTGGAACATTAGGTTTGCCTTTGCTGGACAACGCGATAGGAGGAGTTGAGTGTGAAGTGATTGGAAAAGTCAGCAGTGGAGATCATAGTGTCTTTGTTGGAGAAGTTAAATCAGCAAAGCTTATAGAGGATAAAGAATCTTTGGACTTAGCTTCTACAGGATGGTCATACGGCGGCTAGTTTTAATTGTTTAAGTCTGAACATAAAAACAATACTACAGCTAAAAATATGAATCATCTTATTAATCAAAGATTACAAGATATACCTAATGAGCCAGGATGTTACATGATGATGGATGAACAAGAAAGAATACTTTATGTTGGAAAATCGAAATGCCTAAAAAATAGAGTTAGAAGCTATTTTAGAAGTAATAATGAGTTAAGTCCAAGAATCAAATTAATGGTCAGACAAGTTGTAGATATTGATTTTATTGTTACAGATAGTGAATCAGAAGCTTTAACATTGGAATCCAATTTAATTAAAACAAATCAACCTTACTTTAATATTTTGCTTAAAGATGATAAAAAGTATCCATATCTATGTATTACATGGAGTGATGAATATCCCAGAATATATATAACAAGGAGGAGAAGACAAAGAAGTCCAAAAGATCGCTTTTATGGTCCATTCGTCGATGTTGGACTTCTAAGAGATACATTATTCCTTGTCAAAAGAGTTTTCCCTTTAAGACAAAGGCCAAGACCCTTGTACAAGGATAGAACCTGCTTAAATTACTCTATCGGAAGATGCCCAGGTGTATGTCAGGGAAAAATTACTGCTGAGGAGTACAGAGGTATTATAAAAAAAGTAGAAATGGTTTTTCAGGGGAGAAATGAAGAGCTTACTGACTTATTGAATAAACAAATGAATGACTACTCTACAAAAATGGATTATGAGTCAGCAGCATTAGTTAGAGATCAAATTAGGGGCATTCAATCACTAAATCAAAGCCAAAAGATGATACTGCCTGACTCATCAATTAACAGAGATGTTATTGCTACTGTAAATGATGAGCGTATTGCGTCTACTCAGATATTTCAAATGCGTTCTGGAAAATTGGTAGGTAGACTGGCTTTTACGGCAGATGCAAATAAGTTAAATGCAAATATAATTTTACAGAGAGTAATTGAAGAGCACTATAGTCAGCTTTACCCTGTTGAAATTCCTACCGAGATACTAATCCAAAAGGAACTTCCTAGCCAAGATTTAATCAAATCATGGCTTACAGAACTAAAAGGTAGAAGTGTAAATATAATTTGTCCAAAGAGAAAACCTAAAACTGATTTAATAGAGTTGGTTGAAAAGAATGCAATATTTGAATTAAATAGAATTATTAAAGGTCAAGAACAGCAAAATAACGCTTTAGAGGATCTCGCACAAATACTTGAATTAGATTCGATTCCTCGCAGAATTGAAGCTTACGATATAAGTCATATACAAGGAAGTGATGCAGTAGGTTCACAAATAGTATTTATTGATGGTTTGCCAGCTAAACAACACTATAGAAAATATAAAATAAAAAACGAAAAGGTTGATTTAGGGCATAGTGATGATTTTATATCACTTTCTGAGGTAATTCAAAGACGTTTTAAAAAGTGGTCATTTGCAAAGAAAGATGGAGTCAACCTAAAGGAATTATCTAGGTCAAATTCAAGTGCTCTATGTACTAATGGTTTAAATGATTGGCCTGATCTTATTTTGATTGATGGTGGTAAGGGTCAGCTTTCAGCAGTAATGAAAACCATTCGTAATCTTGGACTTAATGAAGATATCGAAATCTGTTCCTTAGCCAAAAAAAAAGAAGAAGTTTTCTTGCCTGATTCAAAAGTTTCCTTAGATGTTGATTCTAATTCACCAGGAATCATGCTATTAAGGAGATTAAGGGATGAGTCTCATAGATTTGCAATTAACTATCATAGACAAAAAAGAGGCGAAAGGATGAATAGGTCTCGCCTAAGTGAGATTCCCGGCCTTGGTCCAAAACGAATAAAAGAGCTCTTGGCTTTTTTTAACTCAATAGACGCTATTCAGCTTGCAAGCCTTCAACAGTTAGAAAAGACGCCAGGGCTTGGCTCATCAACTGCTAAAGAGGTCTGGAACTATTTTCACCCAAATGAGGAAATAACAAGTGACAGCCATCTTCCTAAGCTAAATGAGCGATGATCTTAAACGTCAGAATTGATGTTTTTTCCCTAACCATTAGGATTATCAGACTTAAATAGTGATTTGTTGTTAATTAGGACAAACATAGCTTCTTATTCAAGCAATCCTTTAATAGCCTAAGAACGTATTCTCCAGGAACCTATGACCTTGCCCCCAGAGGCTTACCTATGGTTCAAATCACTTCACATTATTGGTGTTGTCGTTTGGTTCGCAGGCTTATTTTACCTTGTGCGACTATTTATCTATCATATAGAGACAGAGGAATTAGAAACAGAGATTAAGCAAGTTTTTAGAAGTCAGTATTCACTAATGGAGAGAAGGCTTGCAAATATCATAACTACACCCGGAATGATATTAGCTACAACTATGGCAGCTGGGTTGTTAATTATTCAACCCAGTTATTTACAACAATGGTGGATGCAAATTAAATTAGCACTAGTATTTGGTCTTATTATATATCATATCTTTTGTTATAGAATAATGGCTAGCCTTCAAGATGGTACCTGTAATTTGAATGGAAAGCAATTAAGGGCATTAAACGAACTTCCCACAATAATTCTTGTACTAGTTGTAATGTTAGTGGTTTTCAAAAATCAGTTTCCAACAAGTGCAGCTACATGGTTTATTATTGCACTAGTTATATTTATGGCGGCTTCAATTCAATTTTATGCCAGGTGGAGACGGCTTAATTCTGAAAAAAATAGTATAAATTGACAATGGAAAATAACAAAACAAAACTTAAAAAGATACTTTCAAACGTTTCAAAGGATAGTTGCCCTAATTCACTTAATTTTCATATGCATACTATGCACAGCGATGGAAGTCTTACCCCAATTCAACTGGTAGAACAAGCGAATAAAATAGGATTGAATGATTTTGCCGTAACTGACCACCATAATGTATATGCGTATCACATAATAAGTGAGTGGATAAAGAGACAAAATGATATCGGATTAAGTACACCAACTATTTGGTCTGGTATTGAGATTAGCGCTACCTTAAAGGGATGCTTAATTCATATTCTAGGATTAGGTTTTAGATCAGATGATCCAGTAATACGCAAATATACTTTAGGAGAAGCATTGCATGGTGATTCACTTAGAGCCGAAAATGTGGTAAAAACTATTCAAGATTCAGGTGGGTTTGCAATCCTTGCACACCCTGCAAGATATAGGAAAGGTTTTTCTGAGCTTATTGATGCTGCTTTTGATCTTGGATTCGACGGTGGTGAGGCTTGGTACGATTATGACATGAATACATCATGGATAGCTACACCAATAATATGTGATTTAGTAGATCAAAGGCTAGAGTCCTATGGAATGCTTAGGACTTGTGGTACAGATACTCATGGTATTAGTTTGAATGGCAGATAAACAAATTAAATGGTTAGTTTTTAATTACTCAACTGATTGCTATTAATGTTTTCTATCCTTGAATCGGATAGGCTTACTATATCTTTTAATAATTCAATACTATCTTCATTAGGTGAAGTCCATAATTCTCTATTTGCTGCTTCCAATAGCCTTTCTGATA
>QCKL01000003.1 GCA_003215355.1 Prochlorococcus sp. AG-409-O23 | reverse complement strand
ACTTGTCGAGTAGGTAGAGCTGTCTTTGGAACTGTTGCCATGGTTAGAGATTTAATTGAAAGTGGCGAGTCGCTATTATTAATGGGTCGCCCTGGTGTTGGAAAAACAACTGCACTTCGAGAGATTGCGAGAGTGATCGCCGACGATCTTCAAAAAAGAGTAGTGGTTATTGACACAAGCAATGAAATCGCAGGAGATGGAGATATTCCACATCCAGCAATTGGCAGAGCTAGGCGAATGCAAGTTGTTCGCCCTGAGTATCAACATCAAGTAATGATTGAAGCAGTTGAAAACCACATGCCAGAAGTCATTGTTATTGATGAGATAGGGACTGAGCTAGAAACTCATGCTGCCAGAACAATTGCAGAAAGAGGGGTTCAATTAGTAGCGACTGCTCATGGAAACTCTTTAGCAAACCTAATAAAGAATCCAACTCTTAGTGATTTAGTAGGAGGGATTCAATCAGTCACACTTGGTGATGAAGAAGCTAGACGACGTCGCTCACAAAAAACAGTTTTAGAGAGAGCTTCTGCTCCTACTTTCCCTATTGCAGTTGAAATAAATAGCAGAAGCCGTTGGTCAATACATACAGATGTCGCAGCCACAGTTGATTCAATCCTTCGTGGACAGCCCCCTCGAACTCAAGAACGTGAGCTAGGAAATGATGGCTCTTTTCACTTAATCGAAGAAAAGCACATTAACCCTGCATTAAGAAAGCCTTCTCCATCCACCAAATCTTTAAAGCAGACTGCCCCAACAATCTCTGAAAATCAGCGTAAACATCCATCATTCAATAATACAAACAATGATCTATCTCCTCAAAGTGAAAACGGGCATCACCCTCTAAATATTTTTTGTTGTGGGATTTCGCATCAACTTGTTGATGAAGCCATCCGCCGTCATCAATGGCCTGCACGTTGGGTAGATGAGCTAAATGAAGCTGATGTAGTGCTCAGTATTCGCAAAGGGCTAGGACAAAAGCAATCAATAAGGAATGAGGCTAAAAACTTTCAACTCCCAATTCTTGTAATCAAGTCAAACTCTCTTCATCAAATTGAAAGGGCTATAGAGCGACTCTTGTCTCGACGGGCTTCACTATTACCAAATTCTTCCAGGCCCTCTAACGGTGATCAAGAGGACACTCTTGCAGCACTCGAAGAATGCAGGCTGGCCATAGAAAAAATCGTCATACCTCTTGGACGACCAGTAGAGCTCTTACCTCGCAGTAAAAGCGTGCTGAAAATGCAAGCTGAGTTAGTGACTCGCTATCAACTCAGAAGTGATGTTCTGGGACGTCCTGACCAAGAACGATTAAGGGTCTACCCTCACTGAAATGACACTAGAAATGATGAATTGAAAACTTTGAATCCCCTTGTGTGCAATTATTTGGTTAATAGATCTACTCCTCAGCTCAGGTTTTGATCTAGATCAATGGGCCGTCGCCAAGTGGTAAGGCATCGGGTTTTGGTCCCGACATTCCTAGGTTCGAATCCTAGCGGCCCAGTTTTCAAAACAAATTGGTGATCCCTAGCTCTCTTTTGATCTTTGACTTTGATGGAGTCATTGTCGACGGGCTAAATGAGTACTGGTGGAGTGCTCGCAAAGCCTCCATAAAACTCCTAGGTGGCACCTCAAATAATGCCGATTTGCCATATTCCGTACCTCAAACCTTTAGGGAACTTCGACCCTGGGTTCATCACGGCTGGGAAATGGTTCTTATTGCTTCAGAGATGCTTCGTCCTGAAAGCCTCTTACGTCTAAAAGGCGCCAAGGCTTTTGCTTGTAATTACCACACCAACTGTCAAGAAGCTCTAAAAGCTTGGGAATTAACCTCAACACAACTTCAAACCGCACTCGAGGATGTTCGTCACGCGGCAATTGAGAAGGACGCCGAGCATTGGCTAGCACTGCATCAACCCTTTCCTGGTCTTGTAAAGCGCCTAAATCAATTACCTCATGAAGGGCTCGACTGGGCTGTCCTCACGACAAAAAAATCCGACTTTGCAATCGAACTTCTGAAGTGCTTTCACCTAAAACCAAACTTGGTTTTAGGTCATGATTCAGGTAGCAAGCCAGAGATACTTCTCCAACTAAATGCAAATCAAACTATTCGAGGCTTTATAGAAGACCGGCGCGCAACCCTCGAAACAGTTTTAGAGACACCAGAACTAAAATCCATTCCTTGCTACCTAGCTAGCTGGGGATACCTCAAACCCAATGACAAGAAAGCTTTGCCTCCAGGTATCCACCTCTTAGAACCAGAAACTCTGGCGTCCCCCTTGGCGAACTGGCCTTAATTCGCTAGCGTACGCCTGTACTACCTGACGCCCTTGACGCGGCAAGTGACGTGCTTGCTGTGTCAACCCCCGCCTCCCGTGGCGCAATACTTTTTGGGCCGGCGATCGAATCAATCTCCAGATTTCTTGATTAACTATCACCATGCCAATTGACACAAAAGCGACTCAATCCTCCAAGCCAGATGCTCGCCAACTTGAGGCTCGGTCAGGCGAGCGCGACAAAGCACTTAGCCTCGTACTTGGCCAAATAGAACGCAACTTTGGCAAAGGCTCAATCATGCGACTTGGAGACGCCTCCAGAATGCGGGTGGAGACAATATCTACAGGGGCCCTGACACTTGATCTCGCTTTAGGCGGTGGCTACCCAAAAGGAAGGGTCGTCGAAGTGTACGGACCCGAAAGCTCCGGCAAAACAACACTCACTCTGCATGCCATCGCCGAAGTGCAGCGTTCTGGTGGTGTAGCTGCTTTCGTGGATGCAGAGCATGCTCTTGATCCCGTTTACGCAGCCTCTCTAGGGGTCGATATTGAAAACCTTTTGGTATCGCAACCAGACACAGGAGAAATGGCTCTAGAGATTGTCGACCAACTTGTGCGATCAGCAGCTGTTGATCTTGTTGTTGTCGACTCCGTAGCAGCCCTAACACCTCGAGCAGAAATCGAAGGAGAGATGGGAGATCTGGCTGTAGGTAGTCAAGCTCGTCTCATGAGCCAAGCCATGCGCAAGATCACTGGCAACATTGGAAAATCAGGCTGCACGGTTATTTTCCTCAATCAACTACGTTTAAAGATTGGTATCACCTACGGCAACCCTGAAACGACTACAGGAGGTAATGCCTTGAAGTTCTACGCCTCTGTAAGACTAGATATACGACGCATTCAAACACTGAAAAGAGGCACTGAAGAATACGGAATACGTGCCAAGGTCAAAGTTGCCAAAAATAAAGTCGCTCCTCCTTTTCGCATTGCCGAATTCGACATCCTTTTTGGCAGAGGGATTAGTACGCTGGGATGCTTGCTTGATCTCGCAGAAGAGACATGTGTGGTTACTCGCAAAGGTGCCTGGTACAGCTACGAAGGAGACAACATCGGACAGGGGCGTGACAACACAATTACCTGGCTTGAGCAAAACTCTGATGCTAAAGATCAAATCGAATCATTAGTGCGTCAAAAGCTCACTGAAGGCTCTGAAGTTACAGCTAATTCCATGAAGCCTCTTGCAACTGCAGCTCGCATTGCAGCTGCCAAGCCAACCACCAACTCAACACCTGCAGCCGCCTAATTAACTACAGATATCTAAAAATATCGCCTCACTGAATTACCAACTATCGCAAATCCGCAGGTGTCCACCAACCAACTGCTGGCCCTACAAACCGCACCACAATCCATGCCAAAACAACACAACCAATCCCTATCCAACCACCACGAATTGTGATGGAATAAAACTGATTCTTTTGCTTCTCTGTAATTGGAAGCCAAGAAACAATCCTAGGAGAGTCATCCCTCTGACTCGTCTTAGTCTTGGGCTGACGTCTTGGCAGACCCAATTCGGCACGACGGCGGGCTTCTCCCATAACCTTTACTAGAGGTCTATATCACACAAGACTAGAACAACTAGCCAGGAAGCAGTCGATGCAGTGGGGTCCAAGGTTCAAGCGCATGAAAGACCTGCTCACCCCAACTACGAGATCGCAAACGGCCATCAAGGATTGCAATGCGACCATGACTATCGCGAATTGGGGCAATCGCTGGTGGGATAAGGCTAAGGGCTTCTGGGAGCAGAAGTTCTCGAAACCAATCACGACCCTGACGTTTAAAGGCCTCTACCCTCGCCGCCATTAAAGGTGATTCCACACTCGCTAAAGGAAGTAACGCAACTATCAGCTGCTCCGGGAATGGTAGTTGGTCTTGATGCTTAAGCCACCAGGTCCAACGACAACAAACCACACCATTAGATTCTGGAGATGTTGCCTCATGAACAACCCTTCGGCCAAATTCAGCCGCTAGTTCACTAGTTAATTTTCTACGTAGCTGAAAATCGTCTAGCACCACAATTGTGATGCCAGAGCGACCAAGAATTAATCGGCGAGATTGCACCAAAAGGTGATCTGCATACAACTCTGAATTAGGGAGAGGCTGCCGACGAGGTGCAAAGATAGGTATAGGTTCTTGAAAAATCCCTCCCCCAAGCTTGACCTTGACGGGAATAGTGCACGCCAAAGAGGACAAATCTGAAAGCAAAGCAAAATTATGAGTAGATGCAGTTAAAAGAAGAAATGGCTGGTCACTTAAAAGATCAAGGAAGCTGTGCAATGGCTCAAGCGGCTTCAGGTGCCATCCCCAATTAAGGGTCTTGTGATCCAATTCAGCCCAGCTCGCCCAACTTTCGCTGGAAGCGTTCATTACAGCAGGCCATGGAGGAGGAGAGTCCCCAAAAAGACCTATTAGATCTTTTAAGGCCAGGATCTCACTACAATCCATCCTGATATGAGCATCTACACGAGTCGCTTGGGAAAAAAGTCTGCGACTTAGACGCTCATACAACTGAATCAAAGCAGACTGCGCGGAAGGATGCGCCCGTGTCAACTTCTCCCAATCTGCTGCAGTAATTTCTATAGACATGGCATCTCGCAAACGCTCACTAAGCAGCTCTGCCTCAATAAAAATCAACTGTCTGGTCTTGAGAAAACCCCGCTCAAGTGCAACCACTACCTCGGCATGATCTAGGAGCCAAAGGTGTTCACCAGCAGGAGGCGACAAGCCTTCCCAGCAAGCAAGTTTGAGCCCTTCCTTCTTGAGCCTTGGGAGTTCAACATTAAGAAGTCGACGGCGGTGTCTAGCTGAAAGGACTAAGACAATGCTTTTGCTTTCCAAACAGATAGGAACAAGTAGACCTATCCACCAAAAATCTCGGCTAGCAATATCAAGCTGAATTAACGTTTTATCCCTTCTACGCAGGCTCCTAGCAACTAATCGACTAAGAGTGAGATTATGAGGCCATTTAGAAGAGCTCCTATGGAGCAGATCTTTTAACTGATTGTGAGCTAGAGCTTCCAGCATTAATAAAGGCTAGATAGAAATCAAGTCTGATTTGCGAATGTTGATAGGTGAATCAACATGAGCAAGGGAATTAGTCCTTATGCATGACTAAGCAATTGAAGCAATCAACAAACATTGGGATTGTTGGCCTAGGTCTAATAGGCGGTTCATTAGGCCTAGAACTGCAATCTCTTGGCCATGAAGTGCGTGGTCTAGTGCATAGGCATAAGACTGCAGAACGAGCAAAGTCAAGAGGCTTGGCTCAAGTAATAAGTACTGATCCCCAAATTCTTTCGGAATGTGACCTTGTCATAATTGCTTTGCCTTTAGAAAGCCTACTTAAACCAACTGCAGAGCTGATTAGTGCCTTGCCTGAAGCGGCTGTTGTAACAGACGTTGGATCAGTCAAAGAACCAGTTCTAAAAGTCTGGCAAAAGCTCCATCCTCGGTTTGTAGCAAGCCATCCAATGGCAGGGACTGCTGAATCAGGAGTTGAGTCAGGGAAAATAGGATTATTTCGCAATCGACCTTGGGTCGTAACTCCTGACATAACAACGGACGAATCGGCACTGCAATTAGTGCATCAGCTAGCGATCACAATTGGATGTAAGTGGGTCAGCACTCAAGCAGAAAGGCATGACCAAGCTGTAGCTCTAATATCACATTTACCTGTACTTATAAGCGCGGCATTAATAAAAACCCTTGGGGATGAACGTGACCCCAATGTTCGTAACTTAGCGATAGATCTAGCCTCAAGCGGATTTACTGATACCACAAGAGTTGGAGGAGGGAATCCTCAACTAGGAACATCCATGGCAGCCAGCAACACCTCCTCCGTCCTTAAAGCATTGACCTCTTACCGATGGAGCCTTGAAAAGATTGAAGAGTCAATAATCACTGGACATTGGGGCAAATTAGAAACAGAACTTGAAAGGACCCAAGCACTAAGAAAAAGTTTTTTTAAAAAGAACACCAAAAATTAACCAGGCACATTCATCTGCAAACCTCTTTGAGCCATTAGCTGTCTAGAGACAATGAGAGCAGATTGGGTTACACCGGCCGTGCCTTCTCCAGGGTAAATCGAATCGCCACAAAGCCACAGCCCAGCAGTTGGTGTCCGACTAGGCAACCCAAACAATCCAAAGATACCTGGATCCTGCCCCAATCCACCAACTATTCCTTCAGGGCGGCCAGTCCAATGAGAAAAACTCTTAGGTGTAGCCAACTCTTTGTGCAACCAACCCTTACTATCAAAATCAAAATATTTCTCAAGTTCACTCATGATCTTGATAAGAGTTAAGTGTTTTTGTTTCTTATATTCTGGCTTACTTAAGAAACACCAATCAGCCGTTTTAGTGAAAACACTTGCAATCAAAGTAGCAGTGCCTTTAGGGGCACGCCCATCACCCTCACGGCTAATAGAAATGAAAAGTGCACCAGGATCTGTGACTGCTAATTGAATATGAGCAGGGCAATTTTCTGGAAGTAAAGCCCTGTCAACTGCACCATAAAAAACTATTGCCCCACTAGGCTTTGGGAGTAGCTCTAAACGCTTGCGATACGAATCAGGCAATCCTGCGCCAGGTTGAATCAATTTAAGCAAGCATTGTGGTGGCAAGCTGCAAACCACATCACGAGACTCCAATTGCAGAAGGCGCTCATCAGGGCTAATGACATCCACTTTCCAAGGATGCTTATGCCCACCACCTGCTAATCCCACTACACGATGGCGAGTCAATAATTTGCCTCCATCCCTGGAGATACAACTAGCCAAATGATCAGCAAGCTTTTGCATAGATCCCTTTAAATGCCAAAGTCCAAGAGGCTCCTGAGCCATCTGCAAAACTGTTGCTCCATAAAGAGCTGCAGTCCTTTCCGCAGGCTTCTGCGAATAAAGCCTGAGTTGTAAATCAAGGAAGTGTCTTAATCGCTTGTCATGAGCACAGCCACAAATTCTCAGTAGATCTGACACACAGAAAGTGCTTAATAGCCCCGTACCTAAATTCATCGGGCGGATGGCCTTCAGAAGTTGAGCAAAATCCCAAATATTCCTCGCTGGTAAAACTGGATCTCTTCCTGCAAAGTCCCAATTACTTTTGTGCAAAAAATCACATAAAGACCAAAAGGCTTCACACCCTGGGAATTGTCTTCTGCGCTCTTTTTCCCATTTCCCTGCATCATGCCAAAGGTGGATAGGTTCTGAGCCATCAAGAAGATCAATTAAACAAGCCAACTCAAGTAGCTCTGCGCCTGGGAGAGGACAACCCAAATGCCTAAACACTCGCTCATGACTGCCACCAGGTTCCAAACCTGCCACCTGAGTAGCGCCAACATCAAAAACAAAAGGGCCACGTCGAAAAGTACCTGCGCAACCTCCAAACTGATGATGAGACTCTAAAAGTGTTATTGGCACCCCTTCAAAGGTCAGAAGTGCCGCTGCTGTCAGACCAGCTATGCCTCCTCCAATGACAATTACCGGTTCCCTTGTCATCAAGGCATGCTGGCACATATGAAACGATCAACCAACATGCAAAAGACTCTTCAAAAAGCACTAATTGCGTCCAAAGGGTCCTTCTCGGAAAACGAAATAACCCACATTGATTGCCTCTCTGGAGGATCTTTCTGCAATACATGGCGATTACATCTAAACGATGGCAGCAAACTTTTTGCAAAATCCACAACAGACGAATCATTCCCGATTCTTGATTTTGAAGCCAAGGGCTTAGCTGCACTCAAGCAATTTGCAGATAACAATTTGCTAGCCATACCCGAGCCATTAGCACTCGTGAAGTCAAAAGGAACTGCAGTGATGCTTATGCCTTGGGTGAATCTTGGGAGAGGCAATCAAAAAGCATTAGGCGAGGGGCTTGCGATGCTACACACACTTTCGACACACAAAAACCCAAATAGCTTTGGCTGGGAAGGTGATGGCTATATAGGTGCCGGCAACCAACCTGGAGGATGGGAAGACAAATGGGGCAAGTGTTTCGTCAATCTACGTTTACTACCTCAACTCAGAACCGCACGTAAATGGGGGCTTCAGGTATCTGAATTTGAAGGCCTCATGTCAGTAATTACTTCTTATTTAGATCTCCACAAACCAAGTCCAAGCCTGGTTCATGGAGATCTCTGGAGTGGAAATTGTGGTATTCAGCCAGACGGTAGGGGAGTCCTTATTGATCCTGCGACTTGGTGGGCAGATCGAGAAGTTGACATTGCAATGACTGTATTATTCGGAGGTTTTTCTAATGATTTTTACACGGGATATGAAAATATTTGGCCCCTAGAAAAATCATCAGAGAAAAGGGTAGATATCTACAACCTGTATCACTTACTTAACCATGCAAATATATTTGGAGGCTCCTACAAGGAACAGTGCCTATCAAAACTAAAGAGTTTAGAAGTTCTGTTAGGCGAGTAAAAAAATTTAATCGGGCCGAGATTAACCTAGATACTCTTTCCTAAGCGTTTGAACTCTCTCAAAAACTGCATTCCTTTTTTCGCTAGTAGTTAAGTTCTGCCAACTCCACTGACCCAAAACTACAACTCCTAAAAGCTCAAGCAATCCTGGCAAGATCGGCAACAAATTGATTGTGTCAATCACACCTTTGATGACAACTTGGGCGATAATCACTACAGCGATAATGCCCACGGCCTTGCCGTATTTACCCATCTGACTCCAATCAACCTTGTTCAAGGTCTCGTTCAGCTGACCCATTACATCACCTGCTCGATCTGAGAAGTTAGCCCCATCGGTTTGATCATTGGGAGCTGTGGCAGTACTGGGGCCTGGATTTGTATCAGGACTTGTGTCGCTCATGAACACAACACCAAATGCAATTTGCCCAGAGCGTATCGAATTAATCTGTTAAATGCCAGGGGTACTCTAGAGATAATGCCGAACCCAGATATAGAGAATTCCGAACCAAGGAAAGCATTAGATGAAAAGCCCAAGACTTATTCAATTCGATGGGGATTCCCTGAATACTCTCAGGATTAGTCTGCTTGCAGTAGCGCCCGAAGAAGGTTGCGCCTTGCTAATTGGTAATCAAGAAAAAGCTAGCTTCTTGACAGAAGATTCACTTTTGAGAATCAGACTGATATGGCCATGCTGCAACGTCTGGAAGCCTGGTATTTTCAACATATCAAACCCATTAAATGAACAAGAACAAGATTTTGAGGCTAATAATTCCAGACAAAACAGATTTGCTATCGACCCTCGCGAGCAACTACTAGCTCAGCGATGGGCCAGGAATCGAGACTTACAAGTTTTAGGGAGTGCACATTCACATCCCAAAGGGGAAGGAGACCTTTCGACAGTTGATAAATCTTGGGCCTTTACGTCAGGCCTAATCGTTATTGTCGACCAATGTGGGGACGCTAATGCCTGGTGGATAGAAAATAATCAACATTTTCTGCCCTTAGAGGTAGCTAAAGGGAATCATGAGTAAGAACATAAATAGATAGTGCTCTTCTCTAATGGAAACTCACAAAAAGAGTGGAGTTAATCTTGGGCCAGAGGAATTAGAACGCTATTCAAGGCACATCACTCTCTCGGAGATAGGAATTCACGGGCAAGAAAAACTCAAGGCAAGTTCAGTTTTGTGCATTGGGAGTGGTGGGCTAGGTTCACCATTACTTCTTTATTTAGCGGCTGCGGGCGTTGGGAGACTTGGAATAGTTGATTGTGACCAAGTAGAAACTTCAAATCTGCAAAGACAAATCATTCATTCTACAAACTCTGTAGGAAAATCCAAAGTAATCTCGGCTCGTAATCGAATACTTGAAATCAATCCATTTTGCTTAGTAGATGTATTTGAGACATTCCTAACAGGAGAAAATGCACTAGATATAATTAGCAAATTCGACTTAGTTTGTGACTGTACAGATAATTTCCCAAGTCGTTATTTAATCAATGATTCTTGCGTAATTCTTGGCAAAGCCAACATATTTGGATCTATTGATCATTTTGAAGGCCAGGCTACAGTCTTCAATCTAAATATAGATAGTCCAAACTATAGAGACCTTGTTCCCGAGCCGCCGCCACCTGGCTTGATTCCATCCTGCGAAGAAGGAGGCGTAATAGGGGTACTTCCAGGATTAATTGGTATCATCCAAGCGACAGAAGCCATTAAGATAATAACTGGAATAGGAGAAACTTTAGATAAAAGGTTATTAGTCTTTAATGCCCTAACTATGAATTTTAGAAAATTAAACCTACTGCAAACTGAGGCTGGGAAAGGAATAACCAGATTAATTGACTATAATGAATTCTGCTCACCAGGAAGGGGATCCAATAATTCACCAGAACAAGATTCTTTTCCAAGCATCTCTGTTAGCGAACTTAAGAATCAACTAAAGACTGAACCTGAGAATATTCTACTTTTGGATGTTAGGAACACTGAAGAGACCACGAATAATTCAATAGATGGCGCCAAGTTCATGCCACTAAAAGATATTCAAGCGGGTGAAAAGATTGAGCTGATTCGAGAACTCTCAGCCAGGAAAAGGATATATGTTTATTGCAAGAGTGGTGCCCGTTCAATCAAAGCCCTAATAGAATTACGAAATCAAGGAATTCAAAGTATTAATGTCAAAGGCGGCATTGATGCCTGGAATAACGAAATACTTCGAAGTCAATAACCGTCAGTCAAATATTTTATGCGATCAATTAATAGTCGACACCTCTTTTAAGGTCTACGCCCTGCTCTGCATAATGCTTATGGCAGACCATTTCGGAATGCACACTAGCCAAATCAAAATATGCTGGAGGATTCTTACATCGTCCAGTAATGATTACCTCAGTTTCTGAGGGTTTCCGAAGCAAGGTTTGAACAATTGGTTCAACTGGTAATAATTCAAGATCCACACTTGGATTAAGTTCATCCAGAATAACTGTCTTATAAAGCCCGCTGCCAATTGCCGCCCTTGCTATTTCCCATGCACGCTCTGCCTCAACATAATCAATGGGCTGTTGCTGACCTCGCCACACAATTGCATCTCTGCCAGATCGAAGATGATCCACTAAATGGGGGTAGCTCTCTCTTAGCGCATCTATTGCAGCATCTTCTGTATAGCCACTACCCCCCTTTAACCACTGAAGAATCAAAACCCTATGACTCTTATCCTGGCTAATCCCTCGACCAATAGCTTGAAGGGCCTTCCCTAAAGCACTCGTAGATTTACCTTTCCCTTCTCCGGTGTAAATCTCTATTCCACTAATCCCATTAGAGCTAGAAGTTGTCCCGTGATCTAGGTCAGCACGCCTATGTGCCCGCATTTCTGAATGCAAATCCGCAATCTGGACCAATTCAGAAGGCGCAGCACGCCCAGTAACAATGATCTCCATCCCAGCAGGTCTTCCAGCAAGAGTGCGCACAACCTCCTCAACAGGAAGCAGGCCTAAATCCAGGACAGGATTAAGTTCATCCAAAACCACAACTGAATAAAGCGCACTTGCGATAGCTCCCTTCGCAATATCCCAACCGCGATTCGCTTCTTGAACATCAAATTTAGACGCTTCTTCAGCAGTAAAAAAATCAGCTCTCCCAGTCCTAACTTGATCAATTAAATGAGGGAAGCCCTGCTGCAATGCATCTATCGCGGCATCTTCGTCGTAAGCCCTCCCAGGACCTTTAAGGAATCTAAGTAAAAGGACTCTTGTACGGCGTTGCTCACAAATCCCTAACCCGATTGTTCTCAATACAACCCCAAGTGCAGCCTGACTTTTACCCTTCCCCTCCCCATCGTAAATATGTAATTGGCCATCACTACGCTCCTGACTATCAGCAGCAGTGACTATGCCAATCCCTCTACTCGTTCGTCCACGTGATGACTTTTGGCCTGATGGTTTCTTGGCCTTTTCATTCTTTAACGCCATAAACTGGCCTATTACTATTTGAGCTTAACTAGCTCAGCAAGTGAAGATAGGCTTCGAAAAGAAATTCTGGGAAAGCTTTGATTCGCCTGGTAGAGGATTTATCACGACTGGAGAGTAAGCAACTACTCTTGTTAAGAGAGTTTTTTCAGAAGCTCTCGCAAGTGTATGTGGCCTATTCAGGAGGAGTAGATAGCACCTTGGTAGCAACTATTGCTCAGGAACAACTTGGCACAAACGCTATAGCAGTAACTGGCGTATCTGATGCATTAGCGCCCCATCTCTTAGAAGAGGCTCGCCAACAAGCCTCATGGATCGGAATCCGACACATCGAATGTCAAACACTCGAACTCAAAAATCCTAATTACAGGAAAAATCCAATTGATAGATGCTATTCCTGCAAACTTGAACTACATAAGCATCTCAGTGAAATAGCCAAAGCCGCTAAAGGCGCTCAAGTTGTTGATGGGGTTAACTATGACGATTTAAATGAACATAGGCCTGGCATCAAAGCTGCCGTAGAAGCTGGTGTTCGATCACCTCTTGCAGAGCTGGATATTTGCAAAAACTCCGTACGTAACATTTCAAAAGCACTTGGGCTCCCTTGGTGGGATAAGCCTGCTCAACCGTGCTTAGCGTCACGATTCCCTTACGGAGACCCAATAACGAGTACTCGTCTACAGCAAGTTGGCAAAGCCGAGCAATGGCTAAGAGTCAATGGATTCACAGAAGTCAGAGTCCGCAGTCAAGGTTTATCTGCAAGGATAGAAGTGCCATCAAGTCAAATTCACAGTTTATTTTTTAACTTAAAGCGTGAAGATATAGTCAATTATTTCCTTTCAATCGGATTTACTTCCGTCAGCATTGATCTTGAGGGCTTAGTAAGTGGCAAGCTCAACAGAACTAGAAAAACCAATGGTTAGCAGAAGAAATAAAGTAATTAATTTTTGAGATTCATTCACACTTGATGCAACTTTAATCCTATTTTTGATATCAAAGAATCAACAAGTTGACAACGGTATTGACTTTGAATTAACAAGGGCTTGGTCCAGTTGCGATGGGGCTTTGCGCTGAAGAGTTCGTAATAAATGATGCTTTGCAGACAATTCGTCTCGAAGTACCTCACAAGCTCTTTCAGGCATGGTGTGATCTCCACATGTAAAAACATCTACCGCTGCATATCGATTCTCTGGCCATGTATGAATAGAGATATGAGATTCAGCTAAAAGGGCAAGACCTGTTACTCCTTGAGGCTCGAATCGATGAGTAATGAGATTAAGGAGTGTCGCTCCAGAAAGTTTGGCCGCTGTTGTGACAGCCGTTCTCAAAAAAGCTTCGTCATTTAATTTGGCCTGATCACATTCATAAAGTTCAAGAATGCAATGCTTACCAACGATGTCATCAGTACATCCATTGGAAGAACTTGGGGTGTTTTCAACCGCTGAATCACTCCATCCAGGGTTGGGATGCAGGCAACGCCAGGTCTGCTCCATTAGGCAATCAAAAAATAGCTGCTTACATTAACCGACGTCACACATTCAACTCAAAGATGCCACCTCCAAAACTTGAGATTGATTTTGCCAGTCCCATTCAAATGCGTCTAAATGCGTAGCACTAATCAAGCACTGATGCCGCTCACCAACAGCCTCAAGCAGCAATAGCTGCCTCATAGGATCTAATTCTGCAAGCACATCATCTAAAAGTAAAATTGGTGGTTCTCGATAAAGTTCACCCACTAATTCCAATTCAGCTAATTTCAATGCCAAAACAAGGGTCCGTTGTTGCCCTGCCGAGCCAAAACGACGAGCTACTACTCCATTTAGCAAAAATTCGACCTCATCACGATGAGGGCCAATCCTGCATATGCCTAATTTTTCCTCCTCTGGTCTTTGATTCATGAGCTGCTTCTCAATAGATAGCCTCCATGGCTCTTCTGCCTCCTCACCTTCTAATGCGCTCCCAGGTAAATAAACCAACTCCAAACTTTCTGCCCCCTGACTTAACCTCTCGTGCCAAATGGCCGCCAATGGTTGCAAATGTCCCAATGCCCTTCGTCTTCGACGATGAATACGCGTACTAACCAAAGCCATCTGAACATCTAAAGCATCTAAAAGAGCCTCACTATCTAGAGTGGAACTATTGCGCAGTTTTCGCCAAAATTGGCTTCGATGACGAAGCAACTTGCTATATCTACTTATCAAATCAGAGTAAATGGGTTCCAATTGCTGAACTACTCTGTCTAGCCAATGACGGCGAAGAGAGGGTTGACCTCGTACTAATTCCAGATCAAGAGCACTAAATCCCACACATCTCAATGGGCCAATTAAATCCAATTGACGAATTAAATTCTTCCCATTTCTTCGAGCATGTCTGCCTCCTTTCCTCCTTAATTCAAGTTCCAGACTTTCCTCTTCAAGTGTTGTCGCTCGTAAAAGAGCCTTATTCTCGTCCCAATTAATAAGGTCTTGATCACTGCTGGCTCGATGTGAGCGAAGGCTTCCTAGTAACTCAACAGCTTCTAATAGGTTGGACTTTCCCACTCCATTAGATCCAATGATCAGCAAGCGCTTTTCAGTCAACTCCAACTGGAGCTGACTGTAATTTCGAAAACCATGAAGTTCAAGCTGATGGAGCCGAATCTTTCCTTATGCAACCTTTGGCTAAGCTAACTCTAATGAGACTGCATGAGGGCAGCTCTCATATAGCGGCATAAAGCCAATATTTGGGCATGTAGCTCAGTTGGATAGAGCATCAGATTCCGGTTCTGAGGGTCGGGGGTTCGAGTCCCTCCATGCTCGTTATTCTTATTTGAAAATTAAACAGGTTAACGAAGCCTAAAACCCATTGCACGAATGCCTGAAGGGTCAATCAAAAAGCCTTGTGCTTTCAATGCTTGAAAAGCTATCGATGGAGCAGAGACCGAAACACTGCAGCCAGGCATATCTTGACGCAACACACGAAGTACACGATGTACCAAAACGGCAAGAAGCTCCGCTTGCTTATCTCCTGGTTCAGCAACAAGATTCCATAGGTTGGCATTCAACCCACAATCACTAGTAGCGCGTACAAAACCAGAAAGTTTTCCACTCGATTCCTCAAAGATGCTCACATGGCAAAGACTTTTTTCCAAAGCCATGGCTAATCTCCGAGGTGGATGCGTTTTTTCATTGCAATTAGAAAGTAGACGATTCAATTCTCGCGGAGAAGGCGCGCGGTAACTTTCCAAGATGAAGCCACTTGGCAAGCGGGGCGGTGAAGAATTAGGTCGAAAAGGGAACAAAGTTCAACCCGTATTACGCATACCTGCAGCAATTCCGTTAATAGTCAACAAAGCACCTCGCAATAATTCACTCCTGCTATAGGTTCGACTACTCTCACCATCACTTCGTGGCGTCTCACTCATTGGTGGTTGTCTGTTCTGGTCACGCAATCTGCGAAGCAACGCAACCTGCAAGAAACCCAACGGCACAATGGTCCTATTGCGAATATCTACTGACAATTGCAATGCAGGATCAGCATCAAGCAATCTTGTATTCCCAGTTATATCAAGTACCAATCGCCTTGTAAGGCTGTACTCAGTCGCAATGGTTTCAAATATGCAATTAAAAGCATCTCGATTCTCCACACTACCAAGTGTGGTCATGTAGTGATGAGCCAATTCAAGATCAACCTTAGAAAGAGTCATCTCCACCTTAGAAATCAACATTCGGAAAAATGGCCATCGCTGATGAAGCCGACGAAGTAAATCGAGCTGATCAGCATCTGCAGCCACTTCGGCAGCCAAAGCTGTACCAACCCCAAACCAACTAGGCAAAAGGAAGCGACTCTGTGTCCAGCCAAAGACCCAAGGGATAGCTCTTAAACTTGAGAGATCTTTAGCTCCCGTTTTTCTCCTTGCAGGGCGGCTAGAAATTTGCAACTTACTTATTTCCTCAATAGGGGTCACTTCCTGAAAGAAGGCCACTAACTCTGGATTGTCATGAACAAGTGCGCGGTAATGTTCACGAGATTTTGCAGCGAGTCTGCTCATTAGTTGATTCCATGTTGGAGTTGCATCCAACTGATTCGTCACCAAACTGTTTTGAAGAACGGCTGTAGTTACTGTTTCTAGGTTGTATAAAGCCAATTCAGGAAGGCTGTACTTCGAAGCCAATACTTCACCTTGCTCAGTTATCTTTATTCGCCCTTGAAGAGTCCCGCTCGGTTGAGCAAGGATTGCCTGATAAGCAGGTCCACCTCCCCGACCAACAGACCCTCCTCTTCCATGGAACAAACGAAGTGCAACGCCCTGACTACTCGCAAGGTTTTGAAGTGCAATCTGCGCCTGATGAATTTCCCAATTACTTGAAAGGAAACCAGAATCCTTATTGCTGTCTGAGTACCCAAGCATCAACTCCTGCAATGGCTGCCCTTGTTCACCTACACGTGGAAGTAAATCTCGATAGATACTTGCCTGGAAAAGCTCCTCCATTACTGCAGGAGCCCTCTGGAGATCTTCAACTGTCTCAAACAAAGGCACAACTAAAAGATCTGATCTACAAACAGATGGGTCAACAAGGCCTACCTCTTTCGCCAACAGAAGCACCTCAAGAAGATCAGATACGGTATGACTCATTGATATGACGTATGTGCCACAAATACGACTCCCAAATTCCTCCTGCAACCTATGAAGCATCCGAAATACAGACACTGTTTCTTCAGTACTTTTGCTCCAATCAACAGCAGTAGGAATAAGTGGCCTCCGAGTCTTTAACTCCTCCATCAACCAAATCACCTTTTCATGCTCTTTCATCTCCCCATAGGCCTTAGGGAGGTGGAGGTGTCGAGTCAATTCATCAAGTGCATCACTATGACGAGTGCTCTCCTGTCGAATATCCAAACTGGCTAGCGAAAAACCAAAAATGTGCACCTGCGTCAATAGGGTGTCCAGTGGTTCACAACTAAGATCTGTACTAACCAAACTGTTCCGAATCAGTTCTAAATCGCCACGGAATTCAGACACTGAACGGTAATGCAGAGCTTCGGCAGGGTTATTAGCTATATCTTTTGGGTTAATGCCTTCAGGAGATGTTTTCCATCCTGCTTCGGCAAGTTGTTGATTTCTTAATTGAGTTAGTCGTAAGCGTTCAAGGGTATAACTCAACTTCAATCGATAAGGTTCTAACCTATAGCGAGCTGCTCTTTCCTCGTAAACCTCTGGGAAGCGAAGCCTATCCATCTCCAGAGACTCCAATAGAGGAGCGCTAACCTGACTCCATTGCATAGAGATGCTTAATTGATCTCTTAAATGTTGAACTGCACTGAAATAACGCTCCAACATCAACTGACGTTGATAACAAGCAGTGCGCCAAGTTATTTCCGGAGTGACCGAGGGGTTACCGTCTCTATCGGATCCAACCCAAGATCCAAAAGTACAAAAAGCTTCTTGAGGAACTTGTACATCTGGATAACTACCTAACAATGCAGAAGCAATTCGTCTACGCAACTGCGGCATTGCGTCAAACAAAACTTGTTGAAAATAATGCAAGGCATAGTCAACTTCATCTAAAACTGTTGGTTTGAACTGATGAAGCTCATCAGTTCTCCACCAAAGTCGAATCTCCTCCTCTAGTTGCAGTCGAAGGATCTCTTTCTCTGGATCTGTCCCTGGGGAATCAGATTGAAGTTGCTGTAAAAGACTTGCGACCCTTCGCTGTTTATGTCTAACAGTATGTCGAACAATCTCAGTTGGATGAGCTGTAAATACCAGTCGAATATCCATCTCCTGCAACAAACACTCCAATTGAGCAGGTGGAACGTTTAAAGAGCGCAAACGTTCAAACAACTCTCGAAAAGTTGCTGGCGCTGTCTGACTAGCTAATGGAGGAGCGAAAGGATCTAAAGATTCATCAGAAGCACTATTGTCCTTACCAAGACTCATACTTTCGAGATAACTATCTTCTTCAATTCGCTGCTCAAGAATATTCACCAATTGAAAGTAAAGAGAGAATGCACGTGCGGCTGAAATAGCCTCAGCAAGATCCATTTCTCTAATTAGAAGGACTATGCCAATACTTGTAGAATTTTGATCGCTACTTTCGATAGCAATTGGGTCGCTTAATTTCTTTAACCGGAGCAAGCGCTCTGTCTGCTCCGGAGGGCACTCACTTCGAAGCACTGTTTCCCAAAGATCTTCAACCAACTCCAATCGATGTTTTAGGAGCCTCCCTGCATCATGCTCTGATCCTCTGAGTTTTATTTGATCAGACACTTGAGATGAGGGTTGCTGCATTGGCGAGCTTGAAGAGTTCTTGTTGGCCATGATCATCCCAAAATGGCCTCCGCCTTACTAGGAAGATTTTCCTCTGCGTCCATCTCAGCAATACTTTTCTGAAGAACAGCCTGCACGGAGCTCCCTTCTGAATATTCCTGAAGCCACTTCATTGCCTGATTCCCTTTATCTAAAATCGTATTAATAGGAGAAAGCTTTTCAGAGATGCCCATCTCAATTGCTAACGGGTTTACCTCTTCAAGCAATTGACTAATCCAATCACGACATCGAATTGATCGGCCATCTATCCAATGATGAAGGGTGGAATCAAGACTAGATCTAGCTGCATCTCGATCATTTCTATCACTAAGTCCTTCAAGCTCTATCGGATTTAGGGCGCTTATTTTCAAAGGGTCAAGCTTGCTTGGATTATTGAAAAGGCTCAAAACTCTCAGCTCAAGCAGAGCAGTAATGGCTAAAAGCAAATCGCAATTAGTCACTAGATCACAAATACGCAACTCAAGGCGATTTACTTCATATGGACGCGATGGACCGTTAGGCCTCACAGCTGTCCAAAGATGACGTTCATTGCGCATAGTCCCACTAGATAATTGCTCTTCGACCCAACTCACATAGTGCGCATGATTCAAGAAAATTGGGACCTTCTCGGGGGTCAGAGGAAACTGCAGCCATCGCTGGGAGTGGGCACCCGTAGATTGACCATCCAAGAATGGAGAGCTTGCACTAAGAGCAAGAAATAAAGCAGCTTCACAACGAACAAGGCGAAGAGCTGAGAAAAGTAAAGATAAGTCTTCAATGCCTAAGTTGATATGAATACTTGTTGTAACCACCCTGGTCCCATAGGTGGCCTCAATTAAGTCGTGATAAGGATTTAAGGGATCAGAACGTTCAAACTGCTTGCTATTTCCAAGACTAAGGGTGCTGCAAGGTAAAAGAGTAAGCCCTCTGGGCATCAACCATTTACGGAGACTTCGCCTTGGAATCAAAAGGGACTCTTTCAATAGTCCGTAATGAGGTTCTGGCTCAGTGATGTACTCAAGATTGCGATGATCGGGTTCTTTTACAAATTCCGGAAGATCTTTAGTCACGGCTGACGCAACACCAACATGTTCACCGGTCACACGACCAGTAAATAACTCAACCTCAAACCCTTTCAGCAACAACCTTTGTTTCATGGCTTTGGCGTTTTCAGACAAGCAAGAGCCGTAAGCATCCCCCTTGCCTTATTTAGTGTCTCTTGGTATTCCATTCTGGGAACCGAATCTGCAACCACTCCTGCTCCTGCCTGAACTTGTACAAGCCAGCCTCCTCGAGGATGAGGGCGGACAAGCATTGTGCGAATAGTAATTGCTGTATTAAGGGCGCCACTCAAATCCATAGATCCATACACCCCGGAATAAGGACCTCTTGCTTGAGTTTCCAACTCATTAATCAGTTGCATTGCCCTGATCTTGGGAGCCCCACTTACTGTTCCTGCAGGGAAAGAAGCCATTAACAAATCCCAAACATCCATATCAGCTGAAAGGATGCCTTCAACTTCACTCACTATGTGCATCACATGTGAATACTTCTCAATGACCATTAGTTCTTTAACTTCAACAGTGCCTGATTTACATACACGACCTAAGTCATTACGGCCTAAATCAACCAGCATGACGTGTTCAGCTCGTTCCTTTGGATCAGCAAGCAAATCAGCTTGTAATTTCAGATCCTCCTCTACATTTCGCCCCCTTGGACGTGTGCCCGCAATTGGACGAAGACTCGCTCGAATCCCTTCATTATTGGAGCATGGCTCAGCCTTAACCATGACCTCAGGGCTTGAGCCAATTAATTGCCAATCTCCAAAGTCAAAGAAAGCCATATAAGGGGAAGGATTGACCATCCGCAGACTCCTATACAACTCAAAAGGCTGTTGAAAAACCCTTGTTTCCAGTCTTTGACTTAATACAAGCTGAAAAACATCACCACTGGCGATGTGTTCTTTAGCAGTTCTTACAGCATCCTCAAAATCAGACTTGCTGAAGTTGCTCTTAGTTCTAGGAGTTTTTATTTGCTCTGATTGCCAACTTAATGGATTGATCGGGGCGAGAGGCTCAGCCATACGCTTTTCAAGCCTCTCGATCCGATCCAAAGCACTATCGAATGCAACCTCTGGGGACTCTTCAGTAGTTAAATCACCGTAAGCGACTGCTGTAATCAAGCGCTTGACTTGGTCAAAAATGAGGATGCTATCCATGAACATCCATACACCATCAGGCAGATCCTTTTCTTCCCGCGGGTAAGCAGTCACTTTGGGTTCGATCCATTGAATCAATTCATAACCCCACATTCCATACAGTTGACCCAGAGGAGGAAGCCCCGAAAGATTGACTGAGCGATAAGGAGATAACCAACGTCTGAGTCCTTCGAAAGGGTTACCAGTTAACTCCTCACATGGACCATCCCTCCATTGCCTAATTAATCGATCTCCGCGAGCCGTCGCTGTCCATAGCGGCGAAGAAGCAACAATGCTCCATCTCCCTAGAGTCTCTCCACCTTCAACTGACTCAAGCAATACCCCTGAGGATTGGCCGTGACCAACCTTCAACCAAGTAGTAAGAGGGGTCTCTAAATCCGCCGGCCAACTACGTGTCAGAGGTATGAAATTGGCGCCATTGGCAGCTGCATCTAAAAATGAGGCACGATAAGAGCTGTGCATGAGTAAATCATCGCAGCTCGTATCGTGAAGTTAAAGGTCTCAACCAGTTGTGAAAAAAATGATCACTCGAAAGTGGTCTTACCGCTGAACTTAACGCTTGCTGGATTTGGGTTTTCACCAATACGTCGTGGGTTGTGATTCACAATTGGACGACCTTCATTCACTTTCTCTGGGAAAACACCATCTTTTGGATGCAAGAACTCTGTGTCTCCACCTGGGAAGATGCGATAGATCTTGTAATCCTCGATCCTTGGTTTAAAAGTCCTTAGTTGAGTCCCAAGGGCGAGACATTGCTCCTTACGAGCGAAATACATGAGGTTGTCTCCCTCATTCATTACCGCTGCACCACCAGTTGGTAGTTCAAAGGCTTGAGCCTTTGAGCTGGACCAAGTGATTGCGTACTTTTCCTCGGTTTCAGCAGAATTTAAAAGACCACCGGTGCTGCCGATGCTTTGTGGGAGATTGCCTTTCAGCGCTTCTGTCATGGCTTTACTCAAAAATCGGCATGCCTTTACATGTGAAAAGTAGCACTGGCTTTTGTGCCTTATGTCCTTAATGGGTACCAACCTTCACACCCGTCAACATTATGACGTAAAAAAAAGTCAGTTTTGGGCATCAGAAATTGGGAAAAAGACCGTTAAGCCTCTGTCTCTACGATGGGTCAATCGCCCTCCCAAACTTGCCAGCAAACGTTGCGTTGCAGCTTGACTCAACTGCAGGCTTCCTGTGCTTGGGTTCCAACTAAGCACAGGTCCCAAATCGGAATTCAGCTCGGTTAAGTCAACCTGATCTTGAGCATTGGGAGCCTTACTAAGAATTTGAAGTTTTAATCGCTGTCCTGCAGGTCGAAGTTTCATCAAAAGGCTTCCACCTGATTTAAGTCCTCGAGTTTTGCGATCAATCAGGCCCCCCAACATGAGTTCTAAGCGCTCTGGATCACTAAGCACCTGGGGTAAATCAGGGGCTATGTCTAAATGAAGATTGACTCCTCGACGGTGAAGCTGTTCACTCCAGCTTGGGCGCAACATCTCAAGCATCCTGCCCAAATCTGTACTTGCAAGCCTTGACTTTTCAGGTTGTTGCCTTTGAAGTTCTGCAGCGTTAAAAATCAGTCCAAATCGATCAATCTGCTCAGTACATTCAGAATCAATAAGTTTTAATCGGCTCAGGACCAACTCAGGAAGATCCTTACGACGTAAAAGTGACCGTATTAAGGTTCTAATAGTGGCTAAAGGGGTACGCACCTCGTGAGTCAGTGCCTCTAAAAGCGTTAATTCACCATTGGGCTCCTTCTTAGATTGTTTCCCAGGAGAAGAGCTTTCAGGCAGCGTCTGAAGAGTCAAGCTAGGTGCCATCCCTGCAAGTCTTTCAGAGAGCAGTGGCCAAAAAACCTGTTGAAGTCCAACATTGCTGTGCAATTGCCCTAAATCTGCCAGTGCCTGACGAAGTTCCTTTGCCTGCAAGGGATCTTCGTCATCCAGCCTCCTATTTAACATTTTCAAAATGTCTCTAAGAGTTTCGGGATCACTCCGCATCAAAAGATTCCTTTTCCCTTCAGGGCCTTGTAAAGCAAGGGCTACCTGTACCTCCGGAGTCAGCATTATCAATAGTGGATCATGCCCATCACATTTCCTTAAAGGCATTCGGCTATAACTGACTTTTCGGAAAGAATTCTGTTCTTGCAAAGACCTGACTCGACTAGGAGGAAGTAATCCTGCTGTAGGAGTACCCAAGCTCTCAAGTTCATCTGGTGCCCAAACCCATCCCTGAAGTCTTTCCAAAAGCCTGTGTTCATAAAGAGCAGGTAATGGAGCAGATAGCCATAAGCCAGTACTTAAATTCATTGGCGACAAAATATCTTCTTGCAAGGTGTCAAGCGCAGCCCACCAAAGACGTCTAATAGTCGCTTCATCAACCCTTCCAGTAGGTACTCCATCAGCCATTCGCTGCTGAATAGCAGATAAGGGTATTAAGCTCATCAGGTTTTACTAAAAGAATGCCCGCGTCTAGCAACTGACAGACAGCAACCTAACGAAATAAAGTTAACTAATAATGCTGAGCGTCCATAACTCATAAAAGGAAGTGGAATACCTGTGACTGGACCAAGGCCAATAGTCATAAATATGTTCACTACAACCTGAAACATCAACATAGTTCCCACACCTATAACCAGGAGGGATTCAAAATCAGTTCTTGCTTGACGCGCTACTTGTAACAGTCGAAGCATTAATAGTAGAAATCCAAAGATAACAATCATGGTCCCCACAAACCCCATTTCTTCTCCTAATGCACTGAAAATAAAATCAGTATGTTGCTCAGGAATAAATCGTAATTTGGTTAGCTGACCATTCAACAACCCCGTCCCAAATATTCCCCCTGAACCAATACCTACTTTGCTTTGGAGCAAGTGATAACCACCCCCTAAAGGATCCTTCGACGGATCAAGGAACAACACCAATCTTTCTCTCTGATATTCCTTCAAACCATGAGCCCACATTAAAGGAGTTGCCCATGCAGTTAGAGCCTGAAAGGCTATTGCAACGGTTGTGGAGAAACGTCGATGAGGTAAAGAGCGATACGCCAAAAACCCAACGAAAGGTATCCATATCATCAAAGTCCATGGTGCAATACCTGTTAAGACTGCAGTGACTAAAACTGACAACGCCAAGAGAACCCACTCCAAAGGCATTCCAGCCCAATAAAGCATCGTCAAAAGCAAAGCGCCGAAAACCAACGAAGTCCCAAGATCAGGCTGAACAAAAACTAATATCCAAGGCACAACAATTACTCCCAAAGGCTTCAATAAATCCATAGGGTGTTCAATCTTATGACGGTCAAGTACTGCGGCCAGGACTAGGATTGCGGTCAATTTTGCGAATTCAGAAGGCTGGACATTCAGGCCCCCAATACTTAACCAGCGCTGAGCTCCTAAAGCCGATGTCCCTACAAGTCTTACTGCTACCAAACTCAAAACTGTGAGGCCATAAATAGGTATCAAGATTGATCGAATTCTTTCTAATGGTAATTGCGCTATTCCTATAGCAAGAACAATACCTAATGCCGCAGTTATCCAATGGTTATACCAGTCAGCGTAATTGGCCATTCGCTGAGTGCTTGCAATCAAAAGACCCGCAAGTACTACTAGCAGGAATGGAACTCCCCAAAGGATCCAATCCATATTGATCAAGCTCTTTTTTAAGCGACCCTTTCTACGCGCAAGCTTTCTATGACTCCTAAGGCCAGAATTTGAAAGCATTTTTAGGATGTCTAAGACACACTCTCAAGCACACTTACTGCAAGCTCCCGAAATACCTCAGCACTTATAGAATTAGGCCTACTATTAACTATTGGACGGCCTTCATCTTTACCATCTAAAGAAGGCATCTCTAATGGAATCTGCGCCAAAAGCGGAACTTCACTCTCCAGAGCAAGTTGCTTCCCACCACCAGAACCAAACAATGCATAACTTTGTTCTGGTTGATCAGGAGGCACAAAAGCAGTCATATTTTCTACGACACCTAAGACCCTTACTCCCATCTGTTTAAACATTGCCAATCCTCTTCGCGCATCTTGCAAAGAGACTCTTTGAGGAGTGGTAACTATCACCACTCCAGCCATAGGAACTGCCTGAGCAAGTGAAAGTTGAGCATCGCCAGTGCCTGGAGGCAAGTCGACGACTAACACATCACGATGCCCCCATCGGGCCTGATACAGGAACTGCCTAATGATTCCATTAAGCATTGGGCCTCGCCAAATCACTGGTTGGTGCTCGTCAATCAACAATCCCATAGAGACCATTCCAACTCCAAAAGTTTCTATAGGAATGATCTGTTGATCGGCACCACTACCAGTAACCTCTGGTGTCTTATCAGCCACACCAAGCATTATTGGAGTATTAGGACCATATATATCTGCATCCAGAAGTCCAACCTTTAAACCCTGCTTAGCGAGTGCACAGGCCAAGTTGACAGCAACAGTACTTTTACCAACCCCACCTTTCCCACTACTGACGGCAATTACCTGCTTCACATCAGGAATTGATTGAAGAGGAGAAGGTTCTCCATGCCCTGCCTGCCCAATGCCTCCCTGGCTTGGAGAATTACCAAGTTCAATCTGCACTTCATCAATGTCGTGAAGACCTTGAAGCAAATTTCTAGTTTCTTGGGCCAGACGCTGTATCTGCCCCTTGGCAAAATCTGGGATTTTTAGGCGCAAAATAGCTTTAGGGGGATCAACTCGAATTTGCTCAATCCAACCCAGTTCATCTAGTGATCGCCCACTCCCAGAATCTTTTACTCTTTCAAGAATTATCCTTGCCTCCTCGGCAGTAGTCATGCCTTCCTCTCAGATACCCTGAATATTAGGCCTCGATTCATATTAATTAGCCTCAAGATGGCAAAAAATTCTGCCCTTGAAGTGAAAAGGTAAATATTAGTTCTTACGTTTATTTAAATATTGAGTTCCTTTTTTTCGTAGTCTAAAAGGGACTCCCAAAGGGAGCAATACAAAACGAGAGCAAATGCAAAGTCCAGCCAGCACAATTTCCTTGCCGCCCTCAGACTCTAGAGAACGTGCACGAAAGCTAGTTCTTGCACTGCAAGATGAAATCTGTTCTGGACTAGAAAACCTCGACGAGGAAGGACTTTTTAAAGAAGAGACTTGGAAACGTCCAGAAGGCGGTGGTGGGAGGTCTCGAGTTATGAGCGAAGGGCGCATCTTTGAGCAAGCAGGAGTGAATTTCTCAGAAGTTCAAGGAGAACAATTGCCTCCCTCAATTTTGAATCAACGACCAGAAGCGAAAGGCCATCCTTGGTTCGCAACTGGTACTTCAATGGTTCTGCACCCTCGCAATCCTTATCTACCTACCGTTCATCTCAATTACCGCTACTTCGAGGCCGGGCCAGTTTGGTGGTTTGGAGGAGGAGCAGATCTCACTCCTTTTTATCCATATTTAGAAGATGCTCGTCACTTTCATCGAACCCACAAAGAAGCTTGTGATCAAGTTAGTCCTGAATTACACAAAGTTTTCAAGCCTTGGTGTGACGAATACTTCTACCTCAAACATAGGAATGAGACTAGAGGAATTGGAGGAATCTTTTATGACTATCAAGATGGATCAGGTGTTCTTTATAAAGGTCAAGATCAACAAGGAAATGCTGCCAATATTTCCAAGGAAATTGGACTATGTCCAAAGACTTGGGAAGAACTTTTTGCTTTAGCAAAGTCATGCGGCCAAGCATTTTTACCTGCATATGTTCCTATTATTCAAAAGAGAAAAGACCTACAATACGGCGAAAGAGAAAGGCAATTCCAGCTTTATCGTCGCGGCAGATATGTCGAATTCAATCTCGTATGGGATAGAGGAACTATCTTTGGGCTTCAAACCAATGGTCGAACCGAATCGATACTCATGTCATTACCTCCATTAGCTCGATGGGAATATGGCTTCAAGGCATCTACTGAATCTAGAGAAGCTCTATTAACTGAACTATTTACAAAACCTCAAGATTGGCTTAATGATGATGCACTTGAGGAGCAATGCCAACCGTATGAAGCTATTGGGTAAATGAATTTTTAGCCCCCTCAATACCTGCAATTAAAGCTTGGACTATCTGCATAGAAATTGCGTTAATAGTCTCCTCTCGAGAATTAGGATCTCGCAAACTTTCTTCAAGTTTACCTTCTAATTTTCCTATCTCAAGAATTCTTATACCTCTTCTGGGAGCACCAAGCCCTCCTCGAAAGAAAAGAGGATAACGCCCAAAGTAATTTGCCAAAGATTCATCAATAGTATTCAACTTTCGAGTAAAGGCAGGAATAAGTCCTGATCCAAAACCATATTCACCATATGCATCAAAATGGATCTCAAGTGCATATCCACCCTGCCTAACATGTCGAGCCCCTACCGACCAATTAGTCCTAGGATCATTGCCATCTTGGATGTTCCGATTATTAGGGTTATATGAGCTAATTTTTAAACCTTTCTCTAATCCAAGCTTGACGATTGAATCTCTTACTCGAAGGTTCCAAAAGAGCTCATCGCTAATATTTAAATCCATAGGACTTGCGCCTTTCTCATCAACAGCAGACCCTGAGGTTCCTGCACCTGCAAGTCCTTGGGAGTCAGCATGACCTGCCATAACTAAAATCGGGATAGATTTTGATACCTCTCTTAATCCAACCCATTGACTTTTCAGACGTACCCTTGGGCCTGTAATTAAGCCTGAGCCTTTAAAAGTCGATGTTTCAGCAAATGTCTTTAGAGAAGAAGTACTCCAAAGACAGGCCAACCCAAAAATCAATAAAAATATATTTACAGGCATAAAGTATGCGAATCTCATTTCTTAAATTGGAGAAGAGAGTAGTGACCCGTCACTAGCTAACTGAAGGTTTTTCGCAAGGTCTATTTCCATAGCAATTAATTCATCTCGATGAGCCCTGAGTCGCAAAATGCTTCCTTTGTCTTCAGAAAAGCTCATTAAACGTAGTTCTAAAGCTTCGATACGTGAGGCACGTCGGCGATAAAGGAGGCCTGCCAATGGACCGCCAATAGCTGCCAATAACAATGGCCACCAGCCAAGTGCTGGATAAAGCTGCCGAAGTACTAAGCCCAAACATCCTGCGCCAAGACCACCCAGTAGTGACAACAAAATCGCTAAGAATCCACTGGCTGCAACACTCCCATGAAAACGGAGGACTTGCCTATCTGCATCACCACCATCAGGCTTCCACCCCCTGCTCTCTAGCCAATGACTTATGCCATTTAGGACCTCTAGGGGTGGCAATGGTGAATGAACATCTAAAACCGTCGTCCTGTCCTTGCTCCCAGCACGAAGGAAAAACCCCAACCCAATGGCAAGAAGAAGGGTTAGCAAGAGGGTAGAAGGGAATGCTTGTGTCATCTATAGGAAAATGATTGAGAATGCCTTCTCTCCTTTTCTAAAACTGTGAATCGCTTTAGAGGTTTTTAAAGGAGTTGGAGAGATTCAACAAATTCCTTCTATATCTAGTGGTCTATGAGAAGCAAAGCAACCAAAATCTCTCCTTGAATTAACCAACCCGGATAAAATTCTTCTTGAGATACTGAATTGAACGATCTCCAGGAGATATCACTGCAGTCTAAGTCTCTACTCCACCATCCCTATTCACCTTATGACCGACTATTCAAAAACTCCTGCAAATTTTATTGTCTTTGATGGAGACCTTGACGAAAAATGGTATCAAGACTTTTCCAAGTCTTCAGAGATTGCGGTAGATACTGAAGCGATGGGCCTCATTCATGGCCGAGATAGATTATGCCTGGTTCAAATATGCGACAAGACTGACAATGTGGCCTGCATAAGAATTGGTCTTAACCAAGATTCTGCTCCCAGATTGAAAGCCTTAATGGAAAGTCGTTCGATTGAAAAAGTCTTTCATTTTGCTCGCTTTGATGTTGCTGCTCTAGCGAGTGGACTTGGGATTGAAGTTAGCCAGATTTTTTGTACAAAAATAGCAAGTAAGCTTGCTCGAACCTACTCACCTCGGCATGGACTCAAGGAAGTGGTAATGGAACTAGTAGGTATAGAGCTTGATAAACATGCACAAAGCAGCGATTGGGGTCGGGTAGAGGAGCTAAATGAAGCTCAATTGGCTTACGCAGCAAATGATGCAAGATACTTAATAGAAGCCAAAAGTCAACTCTCAAAGATGTTAAAGAGAGAAGGCCGTTGGGAGCTAGCACAAAGCTGTTTTAAATGTGTCTCTGTAATGGCTGAACTAGACAGGCGGAGATTCAATCAAGTTTTTGAACACTAAAATACTGAAGATCAATCCTCAAGCATAAAGTTTTCCTCTTCGGCTAGAGCTTCCAAAAGTTGATCGAATTGCTCGGCAGAAGTTTGATCTCCTTGATTTAAAGATTTTGCTTCTGCTAAAAGGCGTTCAGCAATTGCTTTGCGCCCCTGAGGATCTTTAACTCCACTTTCGATTGCAGCAAGTGAAACTTTTCGGCGTGCAGCAGCAATGCTGATACTTAAACAACTCGCAAGCTCTGCACAAATTTTCAAATACGAATGATCTTCCATAGTCGCCATGTGAGTACTACTGGAGAAAAAGCTCAGTATCGGTGATCTTCATACACCCTGCCTCTAAATGTATAGCTAACAAGCCAGCAAAAATCTTGAGATAAGAAGTGCCAATGATGCGCTACCTCCTTCAGGCCCCATCCGTCTCTTGCCCACATTTCCTAACTGTCGACATAAGCTTGCATCATTTAAGAGTAATCCCAACCTCTCAGCCATTATTTCTGAAGTTCGACAAGGCAATACTGCACCTCCAAGAAGACGACTCTGTCTCAATGCAAAACTTCGCTTGAATTGCGGACCTTCCCCTGGCAAAGAAAGTGCAGGTATGCCTAGTCCCACCAATTGTTCTGTCGCAGTACCTGCATTCGCAAGACCAACCTCTGCCCAACTTGCCCAACAAGCAAATTGGCCTTCACCAACTAACACGAGGTGTGCATCTTTCTCCCATGCAACCTGAGCCCCAGTTTCCTCTTTGAACCTCGAAGTTGGGTGATATCCCAAAGTTTCTAAGACAGGTTCAATTTGCTCAAAAGTTGGTTCAGAGCCTAGTGGAACAAGAAGAACAGTAGGTTTTTGTTGCTCTAAAAATCCAAAAGCTTCCATTAGCCGTTGAAAATTTTTGAGCGCTTCTGGCATTCGACTGCCACAAAGCAATAGCAATCGTCTATGGCCATCAAGAGCAGCAGGATGCAAACCCCGCATAAGACCATCCATCATTGGATTCCCAGGAGATTTTGCATCCACTCCATGCCGCCTTAATCCTCTTGCCGTTAACTCATCACGAGTAGCTACTAATTTGCAACGAGAAGAACCCATGAGGGCATACTCCCAAGGCTCCCATTCAGTACCTTTCATTGCGTGGTAACAATTTCCAAGGGTCCACCCTGAACAACTTCTCCAGGTGTAATCACTCTTAGGAGTACCTACAAAACCATAATGAGCGCCGCTACTCCATGCAAAAAACAATGGCAGCACATCTCCTACCACCAAAATAGCTGTCCCGTTTCTTGCGGCAGCATGGACAAAACACCATTGTTTCCAAGTGTTTTGGAATAAGCCTGCGGCTATATCAGCAAACAAGCTAGGGAGACTTTGATTACTGAATCCTCCACTAGGAAGTCTTAAAGGAGTTCCAACACGACGAATCCAACCTTGAGCAATCCCGCTTCCAAAGGCCTTTCCCTCTCCCACTAAAGGCAGCACATCAAAAACACGATTTGGCAATAAAGCATGCAGCGCTTCAATTACCCGAAGAGCAATTTGGTCCTCACCATGACCATTAGAAATGACTAAAAGAGCATTAGTAGGGTCGCTGATACGATCCGCTGATGGAAGTTCAACTTCCCTATCCCTATCGGCGGCATGGCCAAGTGGTAAGGCAGAGGATTGCAAATCCTTTATCCCCAGTTCGAATCTGGGTGCCGCCTTCTTACCTTTCTTCACTCCAATTCCTGTAAGCAACTGCAGAAACTCGAGTATCAGGTCTCTTTTCCTAATCCTTTTTGGCATGAAGACCTGATAGGGACGTGATAGGGACTTGGATTACTTATCGACCTACTTTGTAACCCTTTTCTAGTTTCCCAGAATTCCCCTGCGTTCGCCAAGGCAAAACAAAAAAATGCCCATCCCCTCTGAGAGAAGGACAGGTAAGGGTTCAGATTTCAATCTCAATTATTTATTCTTTTAATTGCTTTTCTAATTCCGCTGCAATTCCTTCTCTAGTGCGGTCTTGCAACCAGTCAGGCAAAAGAGTTAAACCATGTTCCAAACCAGCAATACTTAGTTCACCTTCTCTATTAAGGATCTCTAATGCATACGCGAATCTGTCATCTATAAATCCTCCAATCATTCTGCTTCTACTGACTTCTTCCTCAAAGCAGGAATGAATGACATCTAACTTATGTAGTTGCTCCTCACTCAAGTTGATATAAACCTCACTCTTAGTTTCCTTCATACCCTCTTTACCGTCTGTGTAATTGATTTCTCACGGATCTTTATCCACTATCGTTCTAAAAGTATTTTTCTCTGAAGGGTGAAGTTGGTAATACTCCTTTCCCGCAATGTGCTTATTCCAATTTTTTGAATCGGCGTTAGTCCTTGATTGGTTGAGAATTTCTTTAGCGTCCATTACTTCTTACCTTGATACTTTTCTGCTATGAGATCACCCAAATAATTCTCTGGTTTCTTGCCTGATTTCTTACTTAATTCCACCAGCATTTCGTAATACACAGGTCCAACTTTTACTTGTTTCATACTCATACCAATTGAAGTTTCGATATTTGTCTGTGATTCGCATAGAACTTAAGTGCGTCTTTATAAACACCAGATCTACTTCTGCCAGTCTCTTTTACTAATTGTTCTTCTATAGGAGCATAAACAGGAAGTTCATCCTTCGTAAATGACATACAGAATTTTTGTGATTTGGTCTTAAAGATTGCCATACTTTCTATATCTAATTGAATAGTTTTTTTGATGAAAGGTTTGATGAAAGGTTTGATGAAAATCTATTGACCCCTATTGCTCACCGTCTTAGATCGAAAGAGATAGAAGAAGCAAGTATATTTATTTAGACATTCCCCAATGTAAAACCCTTCGGGTTTGCTCATTTCATTCGCCTCTTCTATTCTTTTTTAGACTTCAGTAAGGAAAAAGCAGATAGTTTTTAACTCACAAGTAACAGAGTTATTTATACATTTTGATATTTTGAAGATATCTTATAGATATATACTTAAAGATGTCCCATCAACCCTGACAGAGTTAATTTTACTTGCAATTTAATAATATGTCAAGCACGATTGCATTTGACAGAAAATAAGAGTTAGAATAAAATGTTATTACTCAGACTTAAATAGTAAGAATGTAAATTTAATTAAAATGACTATTACTGAAAAGTATATTCAATTGATCTTATCTTACATAGATGATGATATAGAGACTGAACTTATTAACGGGTTAATTTCGTATAAATTCAGATGTCCTTTTTGCACTATGTACGTTCAGAGTGATGAATCAAGGCAAAAGAAATGTGCCTCTCTAGCACCTATTAAAGATAGTTTTGACTATAAGTTCGTATGCCGTCGCAGTTGGTCTTCAGACTGTCGTAGCAGAGGCGGAGGAAGGTCTTTTTATAATTTCCTGGCAATGTATAACCCTGCATTGTTTAATCAATATAAAAAGGAATTAAACCTTACACGAGGCAGAAATTCTGGAGGAAATTTTTAATAGAAAATGGAATTTAATTTCGTTCTAGGAAGTGGTCTAGGAAATCTCCAATCGCTTAGATAAAGGTACTTTTTTCATATCAATAATCACCTTAATTAAAAACACTGTCCTAATACTAATTCTAACAAAGGGGGAACCTTTAAATTGCTCTAGTTCTGTAGACGAAAGAGCAACCAGAACCGTCTCTAAACCCTACTGGAAGATGTTGTTTACCTACTTATTATTATGCCTGTCTATTCTCCAGAACTTGTGCGTCCGAGGATCAAGAACAAACCGACCAATTCAATCGGTTTACCAAGTCTTGATCTTGATGTTGGTGGTGAACTTATCTCAATCAACCTGAATCAACACTATTCACGAATTCTTCAAGACATCAATGATAATTGTAATGATATGGAAGGTACTTGGATCAAGGATGAATGGTATTACCAAGAAACAACTACTACAGAGAAACTTTTCTGCAGATGTTTAACCTATCTCAAGCAACTCAACACATACTTACTAGAGTTATCTGGGTTCAATTATGACTTAGCAACTGCTCATCTTCAAGAAGCAAAGAAAGAACTTGAATGGGAACTTACTGATGATGGTACTTATCTTCAAGATGATATGGGTGATTGGCATCCATACAGAGTTGAAGAAACTGGAGGTTTTTGGTTGAGAGATGCCACTCCAGCAGCAAAAGCATTGTGGGAGGTGGAGTTCTAGTGCCCAAGCATTAACGAACAAACTCCACGATCGCTTTGCCTACAAACAGAACAAATAAACCTTCTGTAAAAAGTATCCATCCAATCGTGGAGTTATTCATACCCAACCTTCTATACCTATCAATCGTGTTGTCGTGTACCCGTCGGATGGTGGCAAGCATTTAATTTGCTCCCATTACTTTGATTTGATTTCCAGCATCACTTAGTTTCATCCATCTCTTTTTATCCTCATCAGTAAAGGTCTCTACCCTTCTTGCATACACGGCATCTGCATTTAAGTCTTCGATCATTTCATAACCGAAGAATTCCAATAACTCTTCCTGACTGTTAAAGCATCGATCACTCCACTCATAATTTTTATTCCCCTTTGCATTCTCATACTCATAACACTCATAGAAATAATCAGTCCTATACCGCTCTACTAATGCAAACTCCTTTTGATCTTCCTCTGGGAGTTTGTCGTACACGCTCCAACCAATTATCAAAACTGGCATTACTTCTTACTTCTGCTCTTGTAGACAAGGAATCCCACAATCCCAGTAACTAGAACTGCATCAACTACTAGATGCCACTCGAAGAATCCCATAGTCAAAACACCGGATTTTGTGCGATCACTTTTGCCGTTGGGTTTCGAGCAAGAGCAGTCTTCTTGGCATCCTCAAATTTAGAGACCACTACAACCTCCTTAAAAGTTTGACCGCCTTGATAGAGGGTGACTTCAACTTTCATCAGACCTGCCCTCGATATTTCTTGAACTCGTCTAAATCACTTATGACGATGCTCTGGTAGTCCTCCGGGAAACGCTGCTTCATGATTGCTGGAATTTCCAAGCAATCTGGATAGGGATTATGCAGATAAAAAATAACTTCTTTCTTTTCCTTCAGAACAATGTAATCAGATAGTCCCCCTATATCTTTTTTAGTCATGCTGATGCCTCCTTAAGTAAACGATAAACGCTGTCTCTATGAATATTCAGTTGCTTTGCTATTGCCGTTGCACCTAAACCCTCACTCTTCAGTGCCTTGATTTGGTCAACATCAATTTTTGATCTCCTGCCCTTGTAAACGCCCTTCTCCTTTGCACGGGCAATCCCTTCTGTCTGACGCTCTTTACGAAGGTTCGTCTCCAGTTCTGCGAAGACCCCCAACATATCCAGGAAGCATTTTGAGGTTGCATCCTTTGTGGATATGGGTTGTTCAGTTGCTGTGAGGGTCACTCCCTTGTCGGTGAGTTCTTTGACGATTAGTTGAAGGTCAAGGACTGAACGGGCAAGTCGGTCAATACGGGTAATGACTAATTCATCGCCTTCACGCACGAAATCAAGACACTCTCTCAACTTCTGTCTGCCTTGAGTCGATGTCCCTGAAACCTTCTCTTGGAAGACCTTATCTACTCCAAACTTTTTGACCGCATCTAATTGAACTTCTAGTGACTGACTAGAAGAAGAAACACGAATGTATGAAACTTTCATCCTCCTAGTGTCGTTTTTACTTCTAGAGTCTAACCAATACTCGTCGTAAAAATAAAAACCGACTTAAAAACGACACAAAACTGTCGTATTCCTATCCGATTTATAGGTATACCCAAAGACGACACTCCTCACACAAGTTTGTCGGTATGGGCACTGCTCGATGAGGGTGTCCTTTTTCATGCCAGTTCACCACTGCTTTCTGATGAGATCGACTGTCCTAACTAGAGTGTCTAGGTAGTCCGACGCTCTGAATGAAACTCCGTAGCACTGCTATTGCCCTAGGAGTTGGCGCTGCCACTGCTGCAGGTTTATCTCTGCTGAAGGTCGATAAACCAGTTGTTATTGGATCGACTGCTGTTGTTTTTGGTGCAGGGTTGTTGGTTGCTGGAAGGAAAGAAGAGGAAACGAAAGAATCACTAAATCAATCTGATGAGATGACGCAGATAAATGAAAATGATTATGCGGAAATAATCAGAGTTTGCACTAAAGCACTAGTAGTAAATCCAAATGATCCAAAAGCATATTTCAATCGGGGACTTGCCAAAAATAATTTGAAAGATTATTCAGGAGCAATTGATGATTATTCAAAATCAATTGAAATTGACTCAAATGACTTTTCTCTTTATTTAACTCGTGGACTTTCAAAGAGTAGAAAAGATGATACAAAAGGTGCTTATGAGGATTGGATAAAGGCAGCAGAGGAATTGCCCCCTTCAGTTCGTGAGATATTTACAGAAAAGAAAGAAAGTGCTTTGGCATTGGTTTCATCTGAAGAAAGATTAAAAGAATTAGACAAGGAACTTCAAATCAATCCAAATGATCTGGATGCATATTTTAACCGTGCAGGACACAAACATACTTTAGGTGATTACTCTGGTGCAATCTCTGATTTGAATAAGTGTTCAGAATTAGATCCCGAGGAGAATAATTTTGTTAATAAGTGGAGAGCACATGCAAAGATATTTGTAGGAGATTTAAATGGAGCAGTAGAAGATTTTACTAGGGAGATAGTAATAACTTCAGACGATTCAACTTTATATCTTGAACGTGGAATGACTAAACATCGATTAAAGGATTATTTCGGAGCAATCAATGATTGCTCTAGTGCAATAGAAATGGATTTAAATGAGACGGATTACGATACACCATATTTAAATCTTAGTTATTTACAGAGAGGTCTTTCAAAGATCAAAGCAGGTGATAAAAAAGGTGCCTATGAAGATTGGAAGAAAGCAGCAGAGTTAGGTATTGAATTTGAAACTGCTAATTTGCAAGCATACTCTGATTACAAAGAGGAAGAAATTGAGGGTGAATATAGCATTCACCTTTTGACTAAGGATATTCAGGAAAACCCAAACAATCCTGATTTATATTTCAAACGTGGGGTCGCCAAAGGGAAAGCAAATGAAATTGATGGTGAAATATCTGATTACAGCAAAGTAATAACCATTGATCCAACTTTTGTAAGTGCTTATTTCAACCGTGGACTTGCCAAAAGTAGAAAAAATGATTTCAAAAGTGCAATAGATGATTACACTAAAGCAATAGAACTTGACCCAAAATTTGCTTTTGCTTTTTATAATCGTGGGTATGTTAAGGATAAACTAGGAGATCACTATGCTGCAATCAATGATTATACAAAGGCGATAGAAATTGATCCGAATTACCACCAAGCATACAATGAACGTGGACGTTCTAAGCAATCATTAGATAATTGTATAGATGCCTGTAATGACTTTAAAATGGCAGCATCACTTGGAGCAGAGGGAACAGCAAGTTGGTTGAATGCTGCTGGTTCCTGGTGCAGGGATTTAGGTAAATACATAGATGCCAAAGAATCAGGATTAACAAAAGAAGAAATAATTAGGCGTCATTCAGAATTTCTACAAAATGAAAACAGTCAGGAATTGAATGAAGCACAAAAAACCGTTCGTGATTGGGGTGAAAAATATGATCAACAACTTAATGAAGCAATAATATCAGCGAACCAAAAGCAGGATCAAGGTGAATATAAAGAAGCAATATTGAATTACAATAAGGCAATAGAACTTGATCCTTATAACGCCACATCATACCTCAATCGTGCCTCCTGTAAGGACTTACTTGGAGATCCAAAATCAGCGATTGAGGATTATAATAAAGCAATAGAAATCGACCCAAACGATCCAGATATTTTCTATAACCGTGGGGTTACTTTGAGAGATTCAGGTGACAAGATAGGTGCAATAAATGATTTCACTAGAGCAATCAATTTAAATCCAGAATACGCTTTAGCATATCGAAATAGAGGTCTGTTGAAAGGTCGATTGTCAGACCTAAAAGGTGCCAGAGAAGATTTCAAAAAGGCATCGAAGTTAGGAGATCAAGGTGCTACTGAATTGTTATGGGGTACTGAAGATGAAATGTATCCTGACGTTACTTACTTCTTGAGTGCAAAGGATAAGGGTAAATCAGGAGATTATGAAGGAGCAATTGCCGACTGGACCAGGGCAATTGAATCTGTAGCAGAAGAAAAAGCAGCAATGCTCTATTACAATCGTGCTTGCGATAAAAATAACTTAGAAGATTATCAAGGAGTAATTATTGACTCCAGCAAAGCAATAGAACTTGATCCAAATGATGTCAATGCCTACATCCTACGTGGGAGTGCCAAGAGTGATCTGGAAGATCATCAGAGTGCGATTCTAGATCTCACTAAGGCAATAGAACTTGACCCAAAATCTAATCTTGCTTATTTCAATCGCGCTGCTGTCTATGATCTAATAAAAGACCGTTGGAACGCAATTAAAGATTTCGAGAAAGTATTAGAAATTAGTCCTAATAATGAGAAAGTTCATTTTTATCTAGGAGAATTATATAATGATGTAGGAGACCATGAAAAATCAATTTCTAGTTGTACAAAATTCTTAGAATTAAATCCTGACAATCCAGACGCTTACTTTAATAGAGGTATAGCAGAGATGAATTATTATGATTATGATAATGCACTTTTAGATCTTAAGAAAGTCATTGAAATTGATAATGATTATGCTAGGGCATATGGTTGTATAGGAGAGATTCTCGTCAATGAAGAATATATAGAAGATATACTCGCTGCAGAAGAAGAGAAGAATAAAGAGTTAGATCAAACAATGGGGTATTCATATCGCACTCGTGAAAAAGAAATAAAAGAAGAGAAGTATGCAGAATCTCTTCCATACTTGAATAAGGCAATAGAGTTAGATCAAACAATAGTTTCTACATATCACGCTCGTGCACAAGTAAGAAGAGAAGCAAAGGATTACGTAGGTTCTCTATCTGATGCACTTAAAGCATATGAGATTGATCCTGATTATATAGATCCACCGATTATTTTAGATATTGCCTCGGATTATTATCAACTAGGAAAGTATCAAGAAGCGATTGATTCAATCAATACGATACTAGAAGAAGAGGATTTTTATCATGATTCAGGTCTTTATTTGCAGCGAGCGAGTTATAAAAAAGCATTGGGAGATCCAGAAGGTGCAAGTTCTGATTTTCAGATTGTCTTTGAAATGTTTAATAATAAAATAGAAGAATCAAAGGAATTTGAGGAGAGTGCAATAATTGGACGTGCTGAAGTAAAGCGCTTGATTGATGATATTCAAGGTGCAATTGATGATTACACTCTAGTTATAGAAGTAAGTCCAGAAAAAAGATATATCTATTCTCTACGAGCAAATTGCAGGAAAGCAATTGGAGACCTCAAAGGTGCCTGTGAAGATTGGAAGAAAGCAGCAGAATTAGGAGATGAAGATGCTGCTGAATTATTGAAGGAGCATTGCCAATAATGTCTGAACCTAAAACTGCTTCTGAATATCTTGATCGTGGATGCGATAAGGACGATAAAAGGGACTCTAAAGGAGCAATAGAGGATTACACCAAGGCAATTGAACTAGATCCTAATTATGCAGAGGCATATGCAAATCGTGGATGTGCCAAGGAAGAGTTAGATGATAAAGAAGGTGCTATTGCTGATTGGCAAAAGGCAGCAGATTTAGGTGATGAAGAGGCAGGGGAGTGGATTAAAGAGATAGAGGGAAAAGCAATCAATGCAAGTCAATCCACTCGCAAACCTGATAATCCAGATGCTCTCTGCAACAATCTAGAGACCGTAATGATTGATCTCCAAAATGAATCTTTGGAGGATATTGCGATAGCACTGAACTATTACTACACAGATGAACAAGGCAAGAAAGTTCCACTGATCGACCTACTTGAAGAACAGTTTGTTGATGACGAAGGAGATCGTTGGGTAGATAACTTGGTCGATTGTGAACCAAATGACCCTCCCTACAAAATATGGGAAGGTTTTCTGATTCAAGAATATCGAGACTTAGAAGGTAGTGTTTACGTTCCGAAGAGACTTGTTGAAGCAGATCCAGAATTTTATAAAAATACTCTCCTTGAGGAATTTGATGAAGAAGATTCAGTATTTACTGAACCAATGTTTTGGACACCTTTAACTTTTTACGAGATAGTTAATCCCTCAGACCTTGAAGATCGAAACTTGTTTACGTCTGAACAAAGCGCTAGATACCACGGTTTTAAAGACGAAGATGTTGTTGACTGCCAAATTTATGATTGATGAATAGATAAATGATCGATCTCAAACGAAACAGTAAGAAAGAACCCGTCAAGGCAACTGGTCTTCGCGTAAGGGAAACGTCGTCTTATAAACCCAATCAAACGTATGACTTCAAGATCAGTCGGGGTCGCTTCTCCAACTTCCTGACCTGCAAAAGGTGCTTCTATCTAGATCGGGTGATGGGTCTTGATCCCCCAGGTACTCCCGGTTGGACGCTCAATGAAACCACTGACCTCTTACTCAAGAAAGAGTTTGATCACTGCCGAGAACATCAGATCCCCCATCGCTTATTTGCTCCCAATGGGTTGAGTCATGTCGTTCCTTTTGATCATCCAGAAATGGACAACTGGAGGAACTCACTGCATCACGGATTAATGGTGCGACATAAGGACACGCCCATCATCCTGACTGGAGGTGTGGACGACATCTGGCAAGACACGATCACCAAGAAATTGATAGTGGTGGACTACAAATCCCAGGCAAAGAACAGTGCTGTTGATCCCGATGAATATCTAGAGGATGCCTATCACGATGCCTATAAGACCCAAATGGACTTCTATGCCTATCTCCTTTTAAAGATGGGATTTGATGTTCATCGCACTGCCTACTTCCTGGTCTGTAATGCCGACCGCCACAAGGAAAACTTCAATCAGGTGATGACGTTTGAAGAATCACTGGTTCCTTATGACTGGAATGCTGGTTGGATCGAGGCAGAGGTCGATGCCATGGTTGCTCTGATGAACCAACACCAGATCCCTGAACCGAATGAGAGTTGCAAGAACTGTGCCTATTCTGATCAATACGCAAAGGCAGTGCATGGAGGAGGAAACGGTGAGAGCAAACCTGTTCAAAGAAGGTTGTTCTTCTAGATATGAAACTTCGTAGCACTGCTATTGCCCTGGGAGTTGGTGCTGCCACTGCTGCTGGTTTGTCTCTGCTGAAAGTGGATAAACCAGTTGTTATTGGATCGACTGCTGTTGTTGTTGGTGCGGGATTGATACTTCTTAAGGATGAAGACGAATTAAATGCAGATGAATTAACACAGGAGCATTGCAATCAAATAGATGATTCTGAAGATACATACGATGATTTGAATATTAATAGGTTAAGTGAATATATAGAAAAGTACCCTGTTGGCATAGATGATATAGGTCCTAGATTTGCTCATCTAAGTGACTTATATTTGGAACGTGCTAAAAAAAGACAGCAGGCAAATGATTTCAATGGTGCTATTGAGGATTACACAAAATTAATAGAACTTGTTTCTGAAAATAGAATTCCAGATCAGGAAGTTGCTGAAACTCTTAAGGGATATGCTCAGGAACAAATTTATTTGATGTACATAGATCGTGCCAATGTAAAACGTATATCAAGTGATTTAAATGGAGCAATAGATGACTATGGAAAAGCAATCGATATCGATACAGAATCTTCTTATTATGCTTATGGGTGTAGAGGAATAATTAGAGGGGAATCAGGGAAGCAGCAAAAAGCAATTGAAGATCTTGATAAGGCAATAGAATTGGAGAAGTTGAAAGATGAAAAAAATCGTAAAGAATACTACTTTTATCGAGCAAGTTTTAAGTCTCAATTAAGTGATCACGAAGGGGCGATAGAAGATTACACAGAAGCAATGAAAATAGATTTTGGAGATAACGCTAAAGAATATTTATTTCGTGGATTTGAAAGAAGTAAGTTAGGAGATAGTAAAGGCGCAATTAATGATTTTAATGAGGTACTTAACCAGTATTCTTCAGGAATTCCAGAAGGTTATTTGGGAGAAGCACATGAGTATATGTCACAAGCATATAATTATAGGGCATCATTAAAGCAAGAGTCCGGTGACATGAAAGGTGCCTGTGAAGATTGGTGGTCAGCAACAGTATTAGGAAAGGATGAAATAAGAAAATGTGCTAGTGAAAAGTATGAGAAGTATTGCATTCGGTAATTGTTTATTCACTTAAAATTATTATTAGAGACCTCCTTTCCTCCATACTGCAAAAGAAAAACCAATCCCAGGCAATATACTTACAATGATAATTCCCTTACAGGCATTAATAAAATCTAAATCTATTTTTGCGCCAAATAGTTTGCCTATTAAGAACCAGAAAAGCATTAGACCTATTAGATAAACACTACACTGCCAAACAGTAAAGAAAAACATGTATAATGTACTGCCTATTCTAGTAGAAAGGAACTCGTCTAAGTTATACTTTTTGGTATAATTTTTCCTCTGCATTATTTGACTTGGTCATATATCTATTAATCATAAGACCTAAGACAATTGGATAAATGATCAACCTCAACAGACCCACTTGACCAAAGACCCCTTTCTCTACTAGTACAGATGTACTGATAGAGGAACCTTATGGCATGGGCAAAGCGTAAAACCCCAGTCGCACCAGTCAAAGTCACTGACGAACCCGAAGAGTGGGACTACTTCGAGCACGGGGAACTACAGCACTCAAGAGGTAGTGCCGTTTGCATGACCTGTGAGCACTTCACCTATTCCTGTACCAAGCAGTGCGTCACTCTTTTGACCTGTCCAATTCACCAACGTCTCATTCAACAAGGAGAGCATCTCACCAAGCGTTGTCCTCACTGGCAAAAGAAGCGAGTGCTGGAGATTGGTTGGTGTCCTGAAGTTGCTTAAACCTTGACCCTGCTTCCAGTATTCCAACCTTTAGACCGAAGATTTTCTCTTGTCTCTTTTGCTGTTTGTGCTGATTGGATAGGCGTGATGTAGGTGGTTTGAAGTTGGTCTGGACTGGTGTGACCGTTGCGTGCAAAGTCCCTCAACTTGTGCCCAACCCAAAGCGAAGGATCATCTTCCAGCATCAAGCGAAATGCAGTGTGTCTAATAGTTGTCCAAGGTTTTGGTCCTAAGTCGAAATCAGGTAGGCATTTCTCAACTGCTTTCCTCAGCAAATGATTAAGGAGGTTTCTTACTTTGTTTTCTGCACCTCCCTCTTCAGGTCTTGGGATCTCAGGAAAGATCAAATATCCCTTCTTTGGTCTCCTTAATTTCATCCTTCTCATAAATCGATCAGCATCAGGTCGAAATGACTGAGTGACATGAATATCCCTATTGCCTTTGGTCTCTTCTAATAAGCATTGATATTGACCTTCCCCGTTGCCTTGGAACCATTCACTCTTAAGGCGAGGCATATCTTCAGCGCGAAGGAAAAAGAACCACTCCAAAAGCAATGCGTCATAAAGATCAACCCAATTGCGTTGGTTCTGTCTGTTGTTGTAAGTCCAATTCAATGCCTTGTATTGCCTGTAGTTGAGTTGCTTATTCACTGCAAAATCACATTGCTCTTTGATCGTTCTTAAAAGCAAATCCCACTGCTTTTGATTGAGGTGTACGACCTGTTTGGTTTGGCGTGAGATAGAAGGAAATCTAGGGATTTGTAGATGAGGAAAATCGATTTCTGCCTCCATCATCAACGCTCTAATAAATGCTTTTTGTTGTTCCTTCATCCCACTCCCATTCGTTCCATTGTTCTTTCGTGCTCTCTTTTCCAGCAATAAGAAATAGTCCTGAAAATCAACAAAGTTGATCTCATCCACACTCTTCTGCGCCCATGGTTGATGTTTGATCCCGTAGTGCTCCCCATCCCATTTCAGTTGAGTGTCCCGCCTGAATTTGACCTTTGACTGAAGGTTCCTTCTGGGTTTCTCAAATTCACGAAGAGACCATCTCTCCCAATAACGGTGCAAAGAATGTTCCTCTTGCCTCTGCACTTTTCTTTTGATTCCCTTTGACCACTGAATTGCACAATCCAATGCCTCTCTTGTATCGATTGTCTGCATAGATGCCTCAAAAGGCGCTCTCCTACCTTTTCCGTCTTTATTCCGTCCCTTGTTTGGGCGAATGTCCTCCTCTAATTCCGGTAAATATTTTGCGTAAATGTATTTGCTTTTAGAAGGTTTCCAAAACAGATAAAGATTGGCAGGGAAAGACCCACGTTCATAGTCCGCAACCTTCAGCGTTGTCCAAATTTCAGGAAACTTGCGTGGCAAAACTCCCCATCATTAGTGATCTCATTACTGGGGCAATTTGGAGGTTCCCCCTTGTAGTTACTTAGGTCTACCTGATAGGGAGGTGATAGGGAACAGAGGAATCCTCAACCCTAAATCCTAGTTATACCAATGCTTCCGAGAGATCTAAACCTTGTTCGAATCTGGGTGCCGCCTTCTTACCAAAACAAAAAATCCCGTTTAGGAAATGCTTTAAGCGTTTTCTTTGACTAGGCAAGACCTTTAGAGAGAGTAGTAAAAATGCAGTTCTCTATAGGGTTCGACCAACCCAGCTACATTCCTATTCTCCTGCTCAATCGATCTGAAGCAACCAAATCGATTACCAGATTTCAGTTTTTCTTACCGATTCCAAGTCGCCATTTGTCAACAATGAACGCAAGAGATATTCTTTCTAATTCAAAAATCCTGCAACCATTCTTGGTAAGAAAGGTACATACCCCTCATACAATTTTAACCAAACGATTGCATAGCTTCAAAAGACAAGGGGATTCAATAACAGCGATAGCAAAACCGAAACCCCTTTCAGCCACTTTTCCAGTTTTTTCGAACTTTCTGAAAGCATTCAACAAAAGCTTATATTCCGTAGTCTTTTAGTAAAGCTAAAAGCAATTAGAGCAAGAAAAAGCGAATATGTAAACAGAAGGCTAATTAAGCCCTCAGAAAGCATTAATCCCTGATTAACTAAGCAATCCTTTTTCTAAGTTCACTTCTCTCTTAAGCCAAATTTTGCAGCAGCCAATGGCAACAAGATAGATACCTTTTCATAATTTACTAAAGCAAAATGCCTTAAGAAAGTTTAATATTAATTGTCAACAAAGAATTCCAAGAAAACTTTTTAAAAGCGTGATATTCAATGATCTAACAATGAGGATACCTATCAAAAATGCGAAGGGCTTTATTATTCCCATGGGTCTTTTGCCCATTCTTTAGAAGTAGTTTTGACATCAGGGAGTTCTGTTTCTTTTATCTTTTTCAATTCTGTCCAATCACACCACATAGCATTCAACAACCATGACTGGGACAAACTGTTTGCCCCCTCATCAAGTAATTGGATTTGGAAAGGCTTGAGACCTGTTTTCCATTTCTTGTATTGATCTTTCCAATTTAAATCGTTCATGCAATTTCAGGCTTGCTCTCAACAATGATCCTCCGGATAGTTGAGAGTGCAAGCCCTGTTTGACCTCTTATCGATCTATATGAATTTCCTTCTCCCCTCAAACGCAAGACCAAACCTTCCCTCTCTGAACTAATTCTAGGCCTCCCTCCAAGTGAACCACCAACCTCTTTTCGTCTTTGAATACTCTCAAATGCTCTCTCTTGAACAAGTGACCTCTCAAAATCTGCCAAACCAGCAAGAAGAGGAAAAACCTGAACTGCAAATGAGCCCAGACATCTTGTATTAATCAACCCATCCAATGTTCTGACATAAATACCTTTCTTCTGGAGAGCATTAATACAATCAATACATTCCTTAAGAGATTTAAATGCAATACCTAACTTAATTAATACAAGTTCATCACCCTTATTTAGTTCTGATAGCGCAGCCTCAAATTGAGGCCTTCTCCTTTCATCCTGCTGATGAGTAATAGCCTCCTGAAAAATCTTTAAACAGCCAGCCTCCTTCAAAGCACAAACTTGCGAGTCATTAGCCCCAGAGACAAATGAAGTACGACTGTATCCAATTGATCTACTAATCAACCTTCCCAAAAAAGGCTTGCGGTCGGCCAGAAATCTCGAAGGCCCATTGCGCATGAGAGCCAATTTGTACTGAAAAGAATATAGTAAAAACTAGCATTAAAAACTGAGAAAACAATCCTTTACAGAACACAACAATAAAGTCTCTAAAGCAATCTTTTAATAATATGCGTTTTTTTAGGGAGTCTTTTAAATACAGTATCTATGCTGAGCAGTTGTACTCCAAAGCAAATCTCATGAAGCGATTCTCGTTGCCAAACAGCAAGGCCTCATAGCCTCCCCAAGTCAAAATCGCCCCCCGGCAGCGACAGATGTATAATAGTACATATTTACTACCGCAGTCTCTATGGGTGCTATATCAGCAAACGGTCCTGAAGGTTGGATTAGGGATCCTGAAGGCAAATGGTCCATGCGATTTCACAGAGACCCCAAGTCCTGGGAACGTTATCCATTTGTATTTATGGACAAGGGAAAAGTCATGAATGATGGGTCTCCAGCCTTACTCAAAAGCAGACTGCATTTACCCAAAAGTGATGCCCTAATGGTATGGGAAACACTTAAGTTAAAGGGGTGGGAATGTGTTGAGCCCCAATGGGGGCCGGATTCAGAGCCCTAGGGCAATAAAAGCTTTAGCTAAAAATCATATCCTCAATTACCACCATTGCAAAAGCGAACAGCTCCTGATGAGCTTTGCCCATTGGCTCGAACTTCTTCCACGCAAGCATTAAATAAATCGGATTGAGATTTAATTGGGTGCATTTTTATAGCTATTGCCATAAGTGCTAATGCCGCAAGAGCCCTAGCACCAAGACCTGCAGCGCCAAATGCATACCAAAGGATGCGGCGACTACTAGAACATTTCTTTAATTTTTTGTTCTTTGCCATTTTAGATTCATCTTATAAGAATCAATTCTAAGCAATTGGCCAATTCATATAATTAAAACCATCAAAAGAAAACATATCTATAGAAAATGCTTTTCCAATACTCAATAATTAAACTTACAAACCTCTGATTTGCCATAAACCAACTATAATCGCTAAGTTGAGTGAACGAGAGGCAAGTAAATTGTCCATCCATTTCTTTAAAAAGCAAGAATGCCAAAGCCAGTCCGCTGTAATTGTTTAGTTAAAGCAAGATTTAATTTTTTATCTTATCGATTTAATGTCTTTTGCCAGGTCATCTACTTTACAGGGATTCTCTTTCTATTCAAAGGAGCTGAGTCGTTTGCTGAGAGCCGTATATGCGAGATTATATATAGCCCAAATAGCCAAAATTATTTGCAGGCGGCTGAAAAGAATAGCTCACCTAAAGGGAAAAAATTTCTGAGTCAAAATTGTTACCAAATTGGTACAGAGTTCACCAAATCAGGTAAAGCCCTCCCAAACAAACCAATTGTTGCCTGCTGTACTGTTAGAGGTGATATTTAAATGATGTAATGAAAAAATTATAGATTATTTGAAATTCAATTTTACCTTTAAGAAATTAAACTCTAAAAATATTTCAAGCCCTAGTAGTGCTGTTATTCAGGTTTGGGTCTGGACTTACTACAACAGGCATGCTGTTAGTTGAAGAGCGGAGCTGAACAACCTTTACAGGCGGCTGAGGTGCCTTTGCAGGAGCTGGCGGCTCTTCTTTGGCTTCTTTTGAGGCTGCATCTGCTTCTTCCTCCTGAGAGCAAGCCGCCAAAGCTTCTCTAAGTAAAGAATCAAAAGTAGAGCCAGGCAAACGATGGCGAGCAACCTCAAGGAACGTCCTTGGCAAAGACTCAGCTGCTGCTCGTTTTAATGCGGGATTATTCCGACGATGTTCCTGCTCATCCTGAATAGCCCGAATAAAACGGAGAGTTACATCCCTTTTTGTAGAGGCCTTTATAAATGTGTCACTGTCGCCAAGCGCATTCCCGCCCTCACGCTCAAGATCAGTCAATCTGCGTTCAAGGCTTTCAAGAACTTCTTCGGCCTCTTTCCCGATGTGGGCCAACTGGCCATCCGAAAGGTTAGGTAAATCAGCGACATAAACCTTGCCATGATCTCTAAGTGTCAGAAAGGTTGGTCTAGGGCTCTGTCGATGAGAATTATTACCATCGGCATCAATGCCAAGTGGACGACGTGGCGGTACTGGCCCTGCTGAAGTACGACGACGTGTTAGCCGCTGGGGGGTATCAAAAGGCATCGAGTTAATTGATGATCTAACGACGCAGCCGCCGAAAAGTTTTTCGGCTTGCATGAAAAAATATTACTAGCGCAAATCAAGGATTGCGTGACTAAGCAATTGCTCGTAGGACTCCGATGCAATCGAACAGCTTGCCAAAAGTTGTTGGAGCTTTGTCATAGAGGCAAACCAACCAAAATTTCACTACCCGAACTAGACGCCTGCTCCACTCGTCCCATACACCAAGCATCTAGTTCTTCTTCTCTGCAAATCTCAAGCGCAGCAGGAACTCCTTCAGGTGATACCACTAAACAAAATCCAACTCCAAGATTGAAGGTATTCCACAAGTCCACTTCTGGGATATCTCCAGCATCCTTTAACCACTGAAAAAGCTCAGGGATTTGCCAAGAATGAGTATCTAAGACAGCAATTAGGCCTTGAGGGATACAACGAGGAAGGTTTTCTGGTAATCCACCACCTGTAATGTGTGCCATCCCATGTAGAGGAATCTTTGCCTTAACAAGAGATTGCACAAGGCCGCCGTAAAGAGTTGTCGGTTTAAGCAAGGCCTCTATTAAGAGCCGATTTTCTTTCCCAAAAAGTGTCTTTTGATCAGACCCTTTCAACTCCAAAACCTTTCTAACCAAACTAAATCCATTGCTATGCACTCCACTACTGGCAATAGCAATGATTTCATCTCCAGCACGCATCTTGCTTCCGTCGATTATCAACGCTTCCTCAACTACAGCAACACAAAAGCCTGCTAAGTCATACCTTCCTTTGGGATAGAAACCTGGCATTTCAGCAGTCTCTCCTCCCAATAGAGCACATTCACTTCTCAAGCAACCTTCTGCGATTCCCTCCACCACCTCAGACATTGCATCAGGACCAAGTAGACCAGTCGCGATGTAATCCAAAAAGAACAGGGGCTGCGCTCCGCTAGTGATGACATCGTTGACGCACATTGCAACTAAATCAAGCCCTACCCCAAAGTGCTCCTTGTAATTCTGAGCCAATTCCAACTTCGTCCCAACTCCATCAGTGCCTGCAACCAGTACTGGGCTGGAGAAGCCCTTGGGTATTCGAATCAAGCCACCAAAACCTCCCATCCCTCCAATTACGTCTGAGCGGTGAGTAGCTTCAACACTGGTTTTAATCCGATTAACAAAGTTCCTACCAGCCTGGACATCAACGCCAGAAGTCTTGTAATCCATAGTTGAGACGAGTCCCTCCTGCTTATAACTTGAACTTGATTCTGAGTTGTCTCTTGAACCAGTATGCAAGTAATCGTTCTGAGCTGAAGCTCATCATCTTTAAGCCAAACATTTCACAAAGCTGAGTTGAAATTGTGCCGAACTTTTCTGTACTGAGAACGACGAGTGAGCTCAGGCGGTGGCGAATGCAACAAAAGTCTGATTTAAATTTCGTCCCAACTATGGGCGGACTGCACAAAGGACATTGCCAACTAATCAAAGCTGCTCAAAAATTCTCAACCACGAAGCCAGGTGTTGTCCTTGTAAGTGTTTTTGTAAACCCCTTGCAATTTGGGCCCAATGAAGATTTCCAAGCATATCCCCGTGATCTAGAGCATGACTGCGAAGTCGCCTCCAACTGCGGCGCCAATGCACTTTGGGCCCCCTCAATTGATGAGATCTTTCCAAAAGGACCTAACGCTCATTTCAAAGTGCAAGTACCACCGACTCTCCAAGCCCATCTCTGTGGAGGAAAACGTGCAGGCCACTTTGATGGAGTTGCAACTGTTGTCTTGCGATTATTGAATCTGACTAAACCCCAGGTTCTGTTTTTAGGAGAAAAAGACTGGCAACAATTCATAATCCTGCGTCATCTTCTAAAGGATCTAGACCTACCCGTAAAAGTGCTCGGCGTAGCCACAGTCAGAGATTTTGATGGGCTTGCAATGAGTTCAAGAAATCAATACTTAAGCCAGGATCAAAGAAAGAAAGCATTGGCTTTACCTCGCCAGCTGGCTAGTGCAGCTAATGGAATAAAAAAAGGAGAAATCCCCAACCTTGAAAAAATCAAGTCCTATTTAATGCAAAGTGGATTGGAAGTGGAGTATTTAGAGAAAGTAGATCCATTCCATCTTCAACCAACGGAGACCAACCAACCACTGAGCCTTTTGGCAGCCTCAGTCCGTTGCGGAAGGACACGTTTAATTGATCACGCATTCCTAATGACTCGCAAGCCAATTGTTGCTATTGACGGACCTGCAGGAGCAGGGAAAAGTACTGTTACAAAAAATTTTGCGAGAAGGCTTGGCCTTCTTTATCTAGACACAGGTGCGATGTACAGAGCTGTGACCTGGCTCATCAAAAAAGAAGGCGTTAATCTTCAAGAGCCGAGCGAACTTTTCAAAGCACTTAACAGTCTCAAACTTGAATTTCTCCCTTCCAAAAACCTTGAGCAAGAAGTAACTATCAATGGATACAACGTAACCGAGGCCATACGTTCACCAGATGTGACTGCAGCGGTGTCATTAGTCGCAGCTCAACCTCCTGTCCGCAAAGCCCTTACAGAACAACAAAAAGCAATGGGTATTGATGGTGGTCTAGTTGCTGAAGGTCGAGATATTGGCACTGCCGTTTTCCCAGGTGCAGAATTAAAGATTTTTCTCACAGCAAGCCCAGCAGAACGTGCACGTAGACGTGCAAATGATTTACGCGAGCGAGGTTTTAGGGTGCCTAGTTTAACCACTTTAGAAGAGCAAATTAAAGAGCGTGACCAAATAGATAGCACTAGACAGATCGCTCCATTAACACGAGCAGATGATGCATCAGAAATAGTCACTGATGGAATGGATATTGAGGAAGTTGTTCAGCTACTTGTCGAGTTATTCAGAAATCGAATACCTGAAGAAGTATGGCCTACTCCTTCTAATTAAGTGCATCAATCAACCCTTTACATGCATCTTCAAGTAAATCGAGAACATTTTCAAAACCTTTAGCCCCACCATAATAGGGATCTGGTACATCTAAGGAATTAGTTTGGCTAGAAAAGCTAAGCATTGGCTTAATGGTTGCATTTGACTTTGAGCATTCTTGATTAGAAAGTTCTTCTAATACAGCAAAGTTTTCCGAGTCCATCGTCAAAATCAAATCAAAGGCATGCAAATCCTCCGAAGTGATTTGTCGTGCAAGGCTCTCAATTAAAATACCTCTCCTTTTTGCAGCACTTCGCATCCGCGAATCAGCTTTCTTACCAACATGCCAACCACCAGTTCCTGCAGAGTCAACGAAATATTTCTCACTAAGGCCTAATGTATTAATTTGATGCAAAAAGATAGCTTCAGCAGCAGGAGAACGGCATATGTTTCCAAGGCAAACAAACAAAATTTTGGTTTTCATATTAGGAGAAATAGAAAATGGGAAATGATGAGATTCCTAGCAAACAATCAAAATTAAATTGGATACTAGAAAATCAGTCGTTGTTATCAATCAAACAATACCTGATGAATATATTTCTCAGTCCATTCGTTACCATAAAAGCGTGTAAGCATTCCTCTGGCAGGATCATTTTCTGCTCTATAGCTTAAATAATTCCTTTGACCTTTGTAAATCAATCTGGATCGATCTTCTAAAACCTCATCAGCCTCATGCACTAAATCCAAATAAAGAGAAAGATAATCCTCAAAAGCAGGCTGAATTATGTCATCAATAATTTTCTCTCCTACTTCTCCAAGAGGTAGTCTCGTCCAGAGAAAACCTGGTGAGAAAAAAGGTTCTGCCGATACAGGTATTGCCCCTCCAAATGGCAATTTAGATTGCCATTTTTGATGTATAGGAACCAAACGTTTCCAAACAGATTCTGTATGAGCTCGATCATTTTTTAGCACTGGCTGTAAGTCCAATGCCAACAGATGTCCCCCAGGCAAGGTAACAAAGTCCGCACCAAAGAAAGGCAAGTCAAAATTATGAGCGGGCTTTATTACTAAGTTCAGTACTGAGCCAACATTCTCTCCATTTACACAAACAGCGCGTAACTTACTTATTTTGAAGGTTTGACATGCCCATATAGAGGTTTTTACATTAGATCGCCTGGCTTTAGGACCCGCAACTCCTTCCTTATCCAAAAACTCTAGATCGATAGGGTATGGTTCTAATTGAAATTCTGAGAATGCTTCAATTGTCTTATCAAGAAATACTTGCCATCGCCAATTTGGCATATATGGTGGATCAAGACTGCTTTGGCGGATAAAACTCATCTGACTAATTGCTATATATTCGGGGGCAATTCTTCGGCAGAGCTAGCAGGGAAGAGGAATTCTTTTAGAAATCGGTCAGACCATCTTTTCCCAAAATAACTCGTAAATAATCCATGAGCAGGGTCTCTCTCGGAGCTATAAATATCGTAATGAGTTTGTAGTTGCCTTACTTCCTCAAAAGAAATCTTTGAAGGCTTTTGACTCTCGATCTCGTGAAGGTCCCAATAACCCTGCAGAAAGGCCTTGAATGCTAATGGTAAAGGCCCATTCACTTCCTCTAAACCTCCTCGGCAAAAAAACAACCAGGGAGAAAAGTACTGATGTGGGTCAAATGAACGCATTGCCTCTGAATTGCACAACTCTGGAAAACTATTTCTTAGCGACTTAAGACCTTGAAAGTGTCTTTGAAAATAAGCCTCATCTTGAATTAAAGGCTGAAAGTCAAGTACTGCGACCAACTTACTTCTAACACCAAACCACAATAAATCTATCCCCATTAAAGGATGATCATTACTATATTCAGGGTATGCAACTGAATTCAGAACCTGAAGGTTATTTCCTGCATCTAAACGGGTTACCCTCCAACGGCGAAAACCTGGAACTTCCCAAAGCCAACTCCTAATACAAGCAGACAATCTTACTGAACTATGCTCACGAAAATAACTAGGCAGAGTAATAGGCTTACCCCCTTTTAACTTTATACTTTCATGCAATTCTTGAAGGAGTGGATCAAACATATACTACAGCCTAGATATAATAGGAAGATCTAAAGTGACTAGTAAAAGTACATAGCTTGTGCAAGGTTGAGTCAAGTTTGTAAGCATTGCTCGGGGAAGCAAAGACTGCTTTAGAGTGAATGAAAGAAGAGATCTGTATATACAGCTAAATTCGTAATCTAGTACCAAATACTTCTTTTGCTGAATTGCTATCATGCCACAATAATACTAAGTATTACCAACCTCTGTACTGCCTCGTTTCTTACGACTAGTAAGCAATCCAAAAAGAAGTTTGCCAATTGCCGCTACTAAATTACCCTCTAGCTCCTCAAACATTTGCATGTTGAATTTAAAGGCTCTATTTGCTTCCTCAACAATCAAATCAGCCATCGCCTGATCAATTGGCAAGGAATTAAGTGTCTCACTATATTTTTGCTTGAAAGCCTTCTCATCATCAATCTCATCAAACTCATAAAAACGAAGCCCGTCATGCTCAGACAAATTCATTGCCTTTTGAGCAATTTTCTTTAAAATCTGCCCACCAGAGAGATCGCCTAGATATCTAGTGTAGTGATGGCCAACTAAAAGTTCTGGGGTTTCATTAGCAACCTGATGAATACGCTCTACGTAAGACTGAGCCGCAGGAGTTGGCTTTATCTCATTGATCCAGTTGCTACCAAAATAGAAAGTTAAATCTTGCTCGAGTGATTTAAGTCGATTCAGTTCTTTATAACCAATAGGAGTAATAACGGAATGTCCTTCTGAAGAAAGCCTGGAAGTCTGATCTTCCATAGCTTTATAGACGAAATAAAAGTCCGCAACAAGAGTTCGATAAGTGGACTTATCGACCACACCTTTAAGAAAGCAACTCACAAAGCCTGTATTTTCGGCCATTGTGTGAGATTTCTTAGTTCCTTCTCTAAGTTGCCTTGCTAGGGCTACTGACATTGCTAAGAGTGGAATGAAGGGGAAAGGAGTAGAGAGAACCTAAAAGAATCTATTCGCATTAAGCGCCTTTGGCTTGCGAATGTTTACTGATCATCCCCTGACGAAGGAGATGCTGGGAAAAGAACAAACAATTCTCGGCAAATTTTTTTCAGCTGATTCCTCTGTGGCAACTGCGGCAAGTGAGATCCCGTCGGATGCCAGTCACCAACTGTGACCAAACGCCATCTCTCACCATCAAAAGTCATCCCACGCATAATCAAACCAAGGAGATGGGGAGGGGCGTTGTCTTGATCATTACTTATTCTCAACTGCATTAATAGGCTGCGACACTGCAAGCGAGGACTCCAACCAGGGAAATGAAAGGCTATATCAAGTGTCTCGTTCTCGCACCATCTACGAGTCTGATCATCATCTCTCCATGGGGTGAGATTCACTTGAGCTTCTGGGAAATATTGCCGCACCAGCGTGACTGCTGAAGCCAGGGCATGGGCAAAAGCCACACTGTGCACCTTCTCAGCAGCGTTCATACAAACCTCCTGAAAACTATTATGTCTTAATGAACATGCCATGCAATTGGCGGTGAGGCTCATTTACAACTTGCCTCTTAAGAATGACCCGCCTTGGCTTTCAAAGATTGAACTTCCCTTCTAAGGGGACACCGTGCACAAGACTTTGCTAAGACACATGATCGCAAAAGACGTTTTTTCCTTTGTTGGGCGATACGGAATCGTTGGTGTTTTGGCTGCATCCATTCACGCAACAGTCTTAATTTTATTGTTGAAGTTCTTACCTCTGTGGCTAAGCAATCTAAGTGGCTTCTTAACCGCTTCAATCACAAGTTATTTAGGACATAGTCTTTTTACATTCCGTCCTGAAACACGCGGCCAACGATTCGCAAGGCGTTGGTTGCTACTTCAATTCAGTGTCAATCTAAGCGTTAGCGCTCTCTTGCCTATAGCCCTCAATCAATGGTCTGATCAACAAGTAACTAAGTTGATATTAGTTTTTACTCCGACGGTAATCAATGCAATTATCTGGAAAAGAGCTGCAATTTTTAGTAATAATAGACAAAGAAAACTAACTTCAATCCCATTTAGACATGCAGACGACCTAGGGCTGAGTAAAGCCTCTAACAAAGCCATCCTGTCCCTTGCAAGTCAGGGACATCTAGATAGTGCCAGCCTAATAATTAATGGCACAGCCGTTCCAGAAGCTATTAAAGGTTGGGAAGATTTAAAGAAATTACCTTTATCTCTTCACCTATGTCTAACTGAAGGGCCCGCGCTATCCGAAAAAAATCAAGTCTCGTCATTAGTAAATAATAAGGGTATTCTAAAAAAATCATTTGTTGAATTGCTGTTGAGCTCTTTCCTACCAAGGAGAAGTTCACTCAAAAGAGCATTGGAAGAACAATTGGAATTGGAAATCACTAAACAAATTGAACTATTTAAATCACTGACAGGAAGCTCTTCAATCTCCTTGGATGGCCACCAACATGTCCATCTAGTGCCCATAGTTTTAAACATTCTTTTAAAAAATAATTCAACTTATAAAATCAATTGGATAAGAACAACCATGGAACCATTACCAACAGGCTTACCATTACGATATTGGCTGATTATTCTAAAAGAACTTAGATGGTTAAAATGGTCAATACTTCAAGTTCTATCTTTACTAGCAAAACCTAAAATATATAAAGCATTGCTAGCCACTAATTCTAGATTTAGCGGGGTGCTTTTCACCGGAAGAATGGTTAAACCCATAATCAATTTAGCATGGAGAGAGCTACAGATTACTCATCATTCGCCAGATGAAACTCCACCTATACTACTCACACATCCATCTATAAAAATAGAGCTTGAAGAGGACAATATAGACTTGGCTGGGTTCCATATATCCCATAATTTCATTAGTTCATCTTGGCGCCAGCAAGAATTAGAGTCTCTAAGAGAGCTTTACAAAGTGTGATTCAATCAGGGGAATGAATACATCTTACAAAATAATGAGGCCTTGACTTTGTATCCACATAAATCCTCCCAATATAATCTCCAAGTACACCTATACCAATAAGTTGTATCCCGCCAAGGAATAACGTTGTGACAATCAAAGATGCATAACCTGGTACATCAACCCCATTAATCACCGTACTGAAAACTATCCATAGTGCATAGAAAAAGCTCAGTGCAGATACAGTCAAGCCTATCAAGCTCCATATTTTCAAAGGAACGACAGAGAATGAAAACAGGCCATCTAAAGCATAACTCCACAATTTTAAGGGGCTCCATGAACTATGACCTGCAACACGCGCAATTCGTTTATAACTAATTTCAACACTATGATATCCAGTCCAAGGGACTAATCCTTTAGAGAACCGACTAAATTCTCTCATTTTAGTTAATGCGCTAACTACTGGTGCACTTAGTAAGCGATAGTCACCTGCACCCTCTGTAATCTGAATAGAATCAACAATGCGATTGAAGATTTTGTAAAACCAAGCGGCAGTTGCGATCTTTAATGGAGATTCCTCATCCTCAGCCTCTCTTACAGCTGTAACTATTTCAGCCCCATCTTCCCAAGAGTCAACCATTTGAGAAATGAGCTCAGGAGGATGTTGGAGGTCAGAATCTATTAAAACAACAGCATCACATTTACCTTCTGAATAATCTAATCCTGCAAGCATTGCAGCCTCTTTCCCGAAGTTTCTTGTTAACTCAAGCAAGATGACAGGTTTATCGGCTTCATCACAAAAGGACTTGTTTTGCCAAGCTCGAATCTTGGCCACCGTACCGTCTTTCGATCCATCATCCACAAGTACCAATCGGCTTATTGCAGGGAGTGCTACCAATCTTTCAATAAAATTGCCAATCACCTCTTCTTCGTTAAAACAAGCTGCTACAGCCCATATCTGAGATTGCTCTTCAGATGATCGAGGTAACGAATTACTCATTCACAGTTCCTACACAGAAAACTACTGGACTTAAAAAAACCTTTGCAATATCACGCTAAGCCTCTATCAGGGACCAGTGAAACACCTCTAAGTCATAGGCTCGCCTGCAGGCAAATTGTTGCTGCGAAAATCTTTATGGCACACTTCGAAAAGCTCACTCCTCCACAACAGGGAACTGCTATTCGCTTCGTGAACGGTCATCCCGAAGTGCCTAATGACCCAATCATTCCCTTTATACGCGGAGATGGCACAGGAGTGGACATATGGCCTGCCACAAAAACAGTCCTTGATGCTGCTGTAAAAAAAGCCTATGGGGAACAGCGCCGTATCGAATGGTTCAAGATTTATGCCGGTGATGAAGCATGCGAGCTATACGGGACTTATCAATACCTTCCTAACGACACACTGGAGGCAATTCGAAAATATGGGATCGCAATCAAGGGGCCGCTCACTACGCCAGTAGGAGGAGGTATTCGATCGTTAAATGTGGCTCTTCGCCAAATCTTTGATCTATATTCCTGCGTCAGACCTTGCAGGTATTACCCAGGGACCCCAAGTCCTCACAAACGTCCAGAAGACTTAGATGTCATCGTTTACAGAGAAAATACCGAAGATATTTATATGGGGATTGAATGGGAAGCAAGCGACAAGGTTGGGATCCAATTACTAAATTACTTAAATAATGAGGTTATTCCTGCGAATGGAAAGCTTGGCAAACGTCAAATCCCAAGTTTCTCGGGTCTTGGCATTAAACCTGTAAGCAAACAAGGTAGTCAGCGGCATATCCGCAAAGCAATACAACATGCTTTAAGGCTTGAAGGGAAGAAAAGGCATGTAACGCTCGTTCATAAAGGGAACATTATGAAGTTCACTGAGGGTGCATTTAGAGATTGGGGATATGAATTAGCCACTAGTGAATTTCGTGATGTGTGTATCACTGAACGTGAAAGTTGGATCCTTAGTAACTCCGATGAGAATCCAGAACTAAGTATTGAGAAGAATGCACGGATGATAGATCCTGGATATGAGTCTCTAACTCCTGAAAAGAAAGAGGTCATTTGTACAGAGGTCAAAAGAGTAATCGATTCAATAGGCCCAAGCCATGGGAAACATAAGTGGAAGGAAATGGTTTTAATCGACGACAGAATTGCCGACAGTATTTTCCAACAAATTCAAACTAGACCGCAAGAATACTCAATCCTTGCGACTCTAAACCTCAATGGAGATTATATTTCTGATGCAGCAGCAGCAGTTGTTGGAGGCCTAGGGATGGCCCCTGGTGCAAATATTGGAGATAAAGCCGCAATATTTGAAGCCACTCATGGAACAGCCCCTAAGCATGCAGGCCTCAATCGAATAAATCCTGGTTCAGTAATACTTAGTGGAGTAATGATGCTTGAATTTTTGGGGTGGCAAGAGGCCGCCAACCTAATCACAAAAGGGATAAGTCGTTCCATTTCAGATAAACATGTGACTTATGACTTGGCACGACTTATGGAACCAATGGTTGATCCTTTAACTTGTAGCGGATTCGCAGAAGCTGTGATTGAGCGCTTCTAAATCTATAAAAGTTTTATATAGAAGCTTATACAAGCTTAAAGTGAACTTTAAATAATCATTCTTATTTACTAAAATTAAAACCTAAAGGCAAGAGAAGTCCTCCTGTCCTCGTCAAATAAAATCATCAGACATTGATCTCTGACTAACTACGTCATCACTATTTTTTCAAGTATCTACATTCTAATCTATTTTGTAAGAGTGAAGTTATGAAGTCTAATGGCACCACGAACGAGTCAAAGAAATTGACCCAACAAGGGATACCAAAGGGGGTTATAGATCCCTGCGTTCACTGTGGCTTTTGTCTCCCTACTTGTGCAAGTTACAGGGTGCTAGGCACCGAAATGGATTCGCCAAGAGGGCGTATCCATACTCTGAAAGCTATAGAGAATGGAGAGTTGGAAATGGACCTCACGATTGCCAGCCATTTCGACACCTGCCTTGGATGCTTCGCTTGTGTGAGTGCATGTCCATCAGGTGTGCGATATGACGAACTCATCGAAGCCACAAGGCCAAAACTAAATAAGCCAGGACTTCGCTCCTCTTGTCAGAATTTATTCCGTAAGGCTCTCTTATGGGTTCTTCCTTACCCAAGAAGACTAAGAATCATCCTGCAATCTTTAAGAGGCTATGCAGGAACACCATTGCAAAAAGCGGCTCGTCTATCAAAGCTAACTGGTCTCCTAGGCCCTCAACTCGAGGCTATGGAATCACTTCTACCTCCACTTTCAAAAGAAAGCTTCATTGACGAATGGAAGGTTCTAAATCCAGCAAAAGGTAAAAGGCGTGGGAAAGTGGGCTTCGTGCTGGGTTGTGTACAAAGGTGCTTCGACCCAAGCGTGAACAAAGCAACCATTGCTGTGCTCCAAGCCAATGGATTCGAAGTTGTAATTCCACCAAATCAAGGCTGTTGTGGTGCAGTGACTCATCACCAGGGTGACCTTCAACAAACCCGTCAGCTTGCAACAGCACTAGTCAATAGCTTTCGCTCTGTAATAGGCAAGGGTCGCCCTGGAGGAGCTGAACCATTGGAAGCAATAGTTGTAGCTGCCTCTGGCTGTGGTCACACCATGAAGGAATACAAAAAATTTGTGGCTAATGGAGGTAACTTTGACGCTCCAGTCACAGATGTCCATGAATTCTTGATTGCTCGAGGACTAAGCGATGAGTTTCTCAACAAGCTTCAACCGCTTAGCCATCCTGATGGACAAATAGCGGAAATAGGAAATCCATTAGAGGTTGTTTATCACGACGCATGTCACATGATTCATGGCCAAGGGATTGCGACTCAACCAAGAGAACTTTTAGGAGTTATTCCATACCTAAAGCTTAAGGAGCCCAATGAAGCAGGTATTTGTTGTGGGAGTGCGGGTATTTACAACCTGGTTCAGCCAGAGACCGCATCTGAGCTAGGCAAGATTAAAGTAGAAAACTTGAAAAGAACAGAAGCAAAACTCATAGCCAGCGGAAATATCGGCTGTACTCTTCAGTTGAGAAAGCATTTGAATAATGAATTACCAGTAGCTCATCCAATCGAAATTCTTGCGCATTCAGCAGGACTCCATAAGCCGCCAAGCCTCTAATAAAGATTCAACATCTCCCAAATTGCCAGGGAAGGTAACAATAGGAAGATCTTTAGAACACCTTTTAGAAGAGGGTATTACAACAGATAAGCCAGGCAAGATTTGACCTTCCAACTTCACTACTTCTACACCAAAACCCTCCTGCAAAAGTGTGTGGGTTGTAATCCCGCCTTTGCTAATTAAGTAACCCAACTTTGGAGATAAAGCATATGCAAGACGTGCCATCAACTTGGATAAATGCATCCCAAAGTTCAGGCGATCTTTTGTAGATGAGAACAACAACTCACCTCGACTGCTATAGAGCACTGGAGTCAATCCACTTGCCAAGATCTCAAACATTTCATCAAGGCATAGTTTTTCGAGATCAGTCAGAAGCCAATCATGAAACCCAGCATCAATCCCCCGAGCCAGCTCAGATGCCTTCAACTCAACCCCCTTGCAATTGGGTTGAGTTAATAAGCAGCGCAGCTGTTCATCGGCAAGTGGAACATGTGAGCCAACCATTACCATCCCAGGCAATGCCCGACCATGTTGATCACGACGTCGCAAGGTCGCTAAATCATTCACATTCATCAAGCTAGATTTCACAGCTGTCAAGCCATTCAGCATGCTTGCTGCACATCGAAATAAGAATCTTTTTTCACCAGCCAAATTTCTAACTACCTTTCCCAGAGCAGACAATTGCTCAAAACATTCAGCATCTACAACAACATTTTCATTATTTTTTAAATCTCTCAGCCAAACCTCCAGAGTTCTCATCCCTGAACTGCTATTAGCCGCCAAGTCAAGTTGTGCAATAGAAATTCTTTTTACCTTTTCTTGAGTAATCAATCCTCCACTCTTTATTTCAAGCCATTCAGCCAGATCACTTGTGGTGTAAGAAAACAAACGATCTTTTGCAAAAGCAGTTTTGTGAACAGGTACTCCATTCAATAAATGAATGCCATTGACAGTGGTGCGCCCCCCCTCAAAAAAAGCTGGAACATGCAAGGTCGCCGAAAAAGGTCCCAATGCATCTGAGATCACGTGTGGCTCAAGAACTCCATGCCCTCTAAGCGTGGAATCACCACGGCTAACAATCTGAAGCTCCCCAGGTTTAATCCCTTCAGCTTGCATTGCCTTGCCCAAGGCAATGCATATTTCACGAGTTCTCCTCGCAGCTTCAACAGGCATCAAAGCCCGGGTATTCGCCAAAATAAAAAGAAGTGGGGATGGATTCTTCAATCCCTGCCTGAGCAGATTGACCTCCCAACTAAGCATCAACAAGCAACCATTTACCGTCTGGGAGCCCGTCGGGTCGTCATCAAGAACCACAATCTTCATAGCGCAATCGTGTCTTGGAAACTCCATCCCAAATAACATCTGCGGAGGCACCGCATACAAAGCTAGACCTCACAGAGCTAGTCAAAGGCCTCCATGATCAAGGGACTCATTGGCTGCCAAGCGGCCTAGGAAGTCGAATCAATTGGGGGCCTGAAGTCCTATCTACCTCTAAATCTATAAGTGTTAGGAACCTCAATCGAATAATTGATCACGCTGTCGATGATTTAACTATCACTGTTGAAGCGGGTATGCCCTTATCAGATCTTCAATCAGCTCTAGCAGAACACAAACAATGGCTCCCAATCGATTGGCCTTGGGGCAGTCAACCAAACACACAGGCCTCAAGTACTGGGACTATTGGAGGCTTAATTGCAAGAGGTCTTTCTGGCAGTTTGCGACAGAGATATATGGGAATAAGAGATCAGTTGATTGGTATTGGATTAATTCGCAGTGACGGGATATCTGCAAATGCTGGGGGCAAGGTCGTGAAGAACGTAGCTGGATATGACCTCATGCGACTTCTATGTGGAAGTTGGGGGAGTCTTGGACTTATAACCCAACTAACTCTAAGAACACAACCAATAAGAAAATTCCATCGTTTTCTAGCTATTGAAGGCTCTCTCCAAGATATGGAAACATTTAGATCTGAAATAATTAAAACAAGTCTCTCACCAGAATTCTTTGATTGGGTCTGCAATCCAGCGAATAAATGGAATTTAGAAATTGGGCTAGCAAGTATTAATACGCAAGCGATAAATGATCAATTGAAAATTATTGAGATTCTTGCTGGAAAGCATAACTTAGTTAGCATTGATAATGGATTACAAAATCCTCTCAAATCTCCTAAATGGCCTGAAGATATATTACATAAAGAATATTGGTTGATGCGTGTGAGCCTCCCACCAGCACAAATTTTCAATCTAATAAAAAGTGAAGAGGCTATATCAATGCCTTATTGCGATTGGCGACTTAGCGCAGGAATTGGAGTAGGAGATGTGTGGCATGAAAATGCTAATTCAATACAAGAAGACTGCACAAGAAAAATTGACAATCTTCGCAAGAGGGTGATCGAGCTTAATGGCCAATTAACTCTGCTCAATCAGCCAACTACAACATTGAAAAGATTGCCTGCTTGGTTCGACGCAAATTCAAAACCACTTATTGAAGCCGTCAAGTCACAATTTGATCCCAAAGGACAACTGGCACTAGGAAGACTGCCTGGAATTCGTGGTTAATTATCGACTTTAAAACTACATTGAAGAATTTGCTTCTCCCCTGCCTTAAGCATGAGTTTTCTAATGCCAGTCAATAATGAATTCCTTGGAGCTGTCCATGGTTCCAAGCAAACCATCTGCCTAGGAGGATCAGTCCAAACAACAGTTGGGTTAAGCGGCTCTTTTTGATGAAGAGCAAGGCGAGTCCCATCTACCTCATCAAAAAGAGTTACTGGACCCGATGGATTCGAAAGGAAGTCGACTCCCTTTTCTAAACAAGCTAATTCGGAAGATGTGGAAACTTCCACCATTTTCAAATGGTCAAAGCAAGTTTGAGGCAAGCCTTCAATACGAGCTCTAGAGAGATCTTTTACGAGAAAATAAGGATGAAGCCCAAAGCTATATGGCATACTCTCATGGCCATTATTATGGATAATAATTTGGATATAAAGTTCATTCATAAGTGGTCTAACAACCATCTCTAATAGAAAATAAAAAGGGAAAAGTTGCAGAGTGGTTGCAGTCTCCCTAAGGCTAAGAAGGACACCAGAATGATCATCTAACAAGTCCAATTTCCATCGCGAATCTCTTGCAAATCCATGCTGCTTTAATCTAAATTGTCCAATATCTAATCTCAGCAAATCCGATGGTAAGTTCCCGCAAATTGGGAACAAAATCGGGATTCCACCTCGAACACTTTTTGACAAGTCTGCAAATCGCAACTTATCTAGATAAAGCATTTCTCTACCATTACAAAGCCACTCGCTGACAAGGCCACCTCGATCAGGCACTATTCGTAAACGATCCCCAGTGGACTGCTGAATGAATTCCCAATGTGGGTAAGGGCTGGATCTCTGAATAAGTGTGCTGGCCATAGTTACAACGTGAAATCAATCTTCTTGTGATTAGATATAAATAACTGCAGTCAAATAAATCAGGAAGCTTGCAACCACTCCAATAGATGCGAGTTCACTTGATCTGGTATTTCATCATGGGGGCAATGCCCTGCATTTAAGACGACCTCAGTTGTGTTAGCAGGTGCATAACGCTTAAAACTTGCACGTTTTCCTACAGCATTCATCCAAGGGTCAAGGTTGCCCCATAGCAAAAGCAATGGTGCGTCTAACTCAGCGAAAAGCTCATCTAAAGGCTGACCATGAAGACGCCCATTTCCACTAAAAACACTTCGAAAAACCCCAAAAGCCCCTTGATCTAAGGATGGTCTTCTAATGGCATCCACTAAAGCATCATCAACATTGGTGCTATCTATATAAACCTGATTGAGAGTTCTCCGAATAATGAAAGGGTTCCTCAAATACTCAAAAATTAGTCTCTGATGAAAAGGGTCTCTTAAAGGACCCCCAATTTTCTGTCGAATGCTCGCCAACAAACCCTTTGTAGTAGTCCTCTTAGTCGAATCACTGAAATAACCTGCTGCATTAAGCAAAACAACCCCAGCAGCATCTTTACCAAGATCTGCACCAGCAGCTAAAGCTGCATAACCTCCTAAGGAATTACCAACTAAAACAGTAGGGCGGCCGATACGTTCATTTACATAAGCGACCAACTGTTTGCGCCAAAGCTCCCCTCCATAATTTAAATCCGATGGTTTGGCACTTCGACCAAAACCAAGCAGATCCAAGGCATGCACCTCATGAGTACGAGAAATAACTGGGATATTGAACCGCCAATGATCCGTTGAGGCTCCAAAGCCATGTACTAAAAGCAGAGCTGGGCCCTTGCTATTAATTTGACCATCATCATGATCAAGAGGGCGACTACTAACGCTAAAAACGTCATGACCTAGATAGCTCCAGGGAGCATTAGGCGCTGCAGCTGAATCAGACATCAAAACTGAGGCGCAAGATAAAGAGAGAGAAGATGCTAATCATCTATATATAAAACTGCTGATCAAAGATTGCTCAAAAAGTTATCTCTTCTTTCAGATAAGCATGAGCCCCCCCAAAAAAACGAAACATCTATACCAGCCCAACTGGATTAGCAGCCACCTCATCGGGGATGGAATTCCCGCCACCAGGGGTTTTATCTTTTAGGACAACTCTAAGCAGAACTGGTGCAAGGAAAGTGGTCCCGATAACCATCAACAAAATTGCTGCCTCCAGTGAAGGGGTAAGCAAGCCAGCACTTGTTCCTAAGCCAAGAAAAATTAGACCCACTTCACCACGGGGCATCATTCCTAGTCCAACAACCAAACGATCGGTGGGCTTATCAATCATGAAAGACCAGCCGGCAGCAATCTTTCCAAGGATTGCAACAACAAGCAGAAATCCAGCCACAACAAGTGCAGAGCGACTAGAGGGGTCTAGTGGATTAATTACTGAAAGATCCATACCTGCTCCAACCAGCACAAAGAAAATTGTTGCGAACAATGAGACAAGCGGAAGTACAGACTGCTGAATGGCATGGTTGTTCTTAGAGCTACTCAGAATCAGCCCAGCTGCAAATGCTCCTAAAGCAGCTTCAAGTCCAATGGCAGTCGCAACAAAACAACTCAAGACAAGTATTACAAAAGAAGCCACAACAACTGCACCTGGGGCCTTCAGCCTCTCGAGGAGCCAATCAAAAGCTGGTGCAGCAGTTCTACTAAGTGCGATAGCTCCTATTACAAATACAGTTGCAGCCAAAACAAGTTTCACTATCGGGGCTATCTCCAGTGCTCCGCCTGAAGCGAGTGCTACAACCACAGCCAAAATTACAATCCCGAGGATGTCATCAAGTACCGCCGCACCAATCACTATCTGCCCCTCTCGAGTTTTGAGGTAGCCCAATTCACCAAAAACGCTTGCCGTGATGCCAATACTTGTAGCGGTCATTGACGCGCCTGCAAAAACCGCAGGTATTAAATCGACATGGAATATCAACATCAACCCCAGCGTGCCTAATGCAAAAGGAAGTATTACCCCTGCCATTGCGACTGTGAAAGCTTGCACTCCTACAGCCACCAACTCTTCCAACTCGCTCTCTAAGCCAGTAAGAAAGAGCAACGCATACAACCCCAATGTTGCAACAGCCTGCAACGAGGGGAAAGTCTCAAAATAAAGATCAGGTACCGCTTCAGGAGGTACTGAAGCCAAATAGCTGATGGCACTAACAAAACCTTCATTCAACTGAGCACTAGTAGAAGGAGGCAGCAATAGATGAAGGCCCGAAGCCCCAATAAGCACTCCTGCAAGTAATTCCCCAACAATTGTTGGCAAACGAAGTCGAACTAAAACCTCTGCCAAAGTTCTAGCGGCCACGAAAATCAACAAGAAATTAATCACCCCTATCAGGGTTTCAGCAACCTCAACCTCATGGGTACTGAGTATTGACAGCATCGGCGACATAAAAAACAAGCCCTTTTGTTAATTCTCTTGCTTGAAACATAAATGATGAAGGCATCCTCAATTCAAATTTCTTTGTGTTCAGAGAAATTGGACTAGGCAAGGTGTTGATCTGAAGTCACTAAGCATCTCTTATGAAAACAACAGCTACCGTCCATCGATATCTCCTTTGAGATCAATTATTGAGATTGCTCAAGGACTTCTCAACCCTTAACAGCAATTCCCTCTCTCCAATCACCTCTTAGGAGAAAGGGTCCTCCCTCTCAACACGAACCCAAAAGGCCTTCATGAGCAGTTCCCAGCCCCTAGATCTGCGTCTGCCCACTCCTGGCTGCTATGCGGACCCTGAACGAGCAGGAATAGATGCTGATGCAGTTTTCGATGGGATGACAGAACACCTGTTCTTCACCCTTGGAAAGCTGGCCCCAACTGCAAGCCTGCATGATCTCTACATGGCTCTTAGCTATGCAGTAAGGGATCGACTTATGACTAGATACTTGGCAAGTCAAGAAGCAATAAGAGCTAGACCACAAAAAACAGTTGCCTACTTATCAGCTGAATTCCTAATTGGCCCTCAATTAAATAGCAATCTGCTAAACCTTGGCATTCAAAAAGAAGCCGAGGAAGCACTCAAACGCTTTGGGATTGAGACACTCGGTGACATTCTTGAAGTTGAAGAAGAGCCAGGGCTAGGCAATGGAGGTCTAGGCCGCCTGGCCGCCTGCTATATGGAATCGCTAGCTACTTTGCAGGTACCCGCAACAGGCTATGGAATTCGATACGAGTTTGGAATTTTCAACCAACTAATCAGAGATGGCTGGCAGATCGAGGTAACAGATAAGTGGCTCAAAGGTGGTTGGCCTTGGGAGCTACCTCAACCTGATGAAGCTTGCTTTGTGGGCTTTGGTGGTCGAACAGAGAACTACATTGACGATGAAGGCAACTATCACTCTCGCTGGATCCCTGGAGAACATGCAATTGGGATTCCCCACGATGTGCCAGTACTTGGCTATCGAGTCAATAGTTGCGACCGCCTAAGGCTTTGGAGAGCAGACGCAACTGAAAGCTTTGATTTTTATGCCTTCAATATCGGCGATTATTACGGAGCAGTAGAAGAAAAAGTTGGTTCCGAGACTCTCTCTAAAGTTCTTTATCCAAATGATGGGACCGACGAGGGTCGTCGCCTCAGGCTGAAACAACAACATTTCTTCGTCAGTTGCTCACTGCAAGATATGTTGCGCAGTCTCGAAAAGCGAGGGATCCCTGTAAAAGACTTTTCATCTCATTGGACTGTCCAACTTAACGACACACACCCTGCCATTGCAGTCGCTGAACTCATGCGACTCCTTATTGATATTCATCACTTCTCTTGGGATAAAGCATGGGAGATAACTACACGCTCAGTCGCATATACAAATCACACTTTGCTACCTGAAGCTCTTGAGAAATGGGATCTTTCACTCTTTGCCAGCCTTTTACCCCGACATTTAGAGTTGATATATGAAATCAATCGACGATTTCTTCAGCAAGTGAGGCTTAAGTATCCGGGTAACGATTTAATCCTCAGAAAATTATCAATAATTGACGAAGAGAATGGAAAAGCCATCAGGATGGCTCATCTAGCGACTATTGGGGCTCATCATATTAATGGAGTAGCAGCACTACATTCCGATCTTATTAAACGTCAACTTCTTCCTGAATTTGCCGAGCTCTGGCCAGACAAATTTACTAACGTCACCAACGGCGTAACCCCACGTCGCTGGGTAGCACTAGCAAACCCAGAGTTATCCAACTTATTAGATAAAGAAGTTGGGCCTGATTGGATAACGAATATGGAGTCACTTGTGAACTTAGAACGACTTGAAAAAGACAATAATTTCCTAGATCAATTTGGGGCAACAAAGTTGTCTGGCAAGCGTAAACTTGCAGGCTATATACATCGACAGACAGGAGTGCTAGTTGATCCTTCAAGCATGTTTGATGTACAAGTCAAGCGAATTCACCAATACAAACGTCAACACCTCAATGCATTACAAGTAATTACTCAATATCTAAGAATTAAGAATGGTCAAGCTCAAGGAATGGCTCCCCGAACAGTGATATTTGGAGGCAAAGCAGCTCCTGGTTATTACATGGCGAAGCTAATGATTCGCTTCATAAATGGAATTGCAGAAATGGTCAATGCTGATCCAGATATGGATGGGCGGCTAAGAGTTGTTTTCTTACCTGACTACAACGTGAAGCTTGGAGAACAGGTTTATCCAGCAACCGATCTTTCAGAACAGATCTCAACTGCTGGGAAAGAAGCTTCTGGGACAGGCAATATGAAGTTCGCAATGAATGGAGCCCTTACTATCGGGACCCTCGATGGAGCAAACGTTGAAATTCGTGAGCGAGTAGGAGAAGAGAACTTCTTTCTTTTTGGCAAAACCGAATCGGAAATCATGGAGTTGAGGAGCAACGGATATAGACCCAAGGAATACATCCAAGCCTTACCTGAATTGACAGAAGCTTTGCGCTTAGTTGAGCTTGGGCATTTCAGCAATGGAGATGGTGAACTTTTCCGCCCATTACTAAACAATCTCACTGGAAATGATCCATTTTTCGTGATGGCTGATTTTGCCGACTATTTAAGAGCTCAGGACAACGTCAGCCGTGCCTGGACTGACCGAAGAGAATGGAATCGAATGTCACTCATGAATACTGCTAGATCCGGTTTCTTTTCATCAGATAGATCCATACGTGAATACTGCGATGAAATCTGGAAAGTAAAGCCGCTTCCAGTGGAAATAACTTGCGATGTCCGCTAAAGCAATAAAGCTACGAGCGGTCAGGGAGATCAGGAGTCTGATGAAGAAGGCGATTCAGTCTTAATCGATCTGCATTAAGCGGATCAGGCGCCAACTCACCAGCCAGTTCGATGAATTTCTTCTCAATAGCCTCTGGAACCCGGACATCAAAGATCCGTTCCATTAATACTTCTATAGAAAAAAGATGGGCATTAATGTTCTCTAGATCAGCAATTGCCTGCTGGAGAGCATCACTAGGCTCTTCAACTACCCCAGTTGGTGAAACTTGAGGTGGCGTAACTTCATTCCCTTTGTGGCCATGTTGTTTCTGAAGATCTTCTAAAACCCTCCCGGACAGTGTTCGGAACGACTGAAGAGCCGCCCAATTAAGTTCTTGCTGCTGACGAAGAGTAGGGCATTCTCGAATTAAACGGTCATGCTCCCTATAGAACCTTTGACAGTCAGGGCATTGACAGGGCTCTTCAGGCACCGCAGTCCCTCCAGCTCAAATTCCATCATGCCATCTCCTATGCCGCTAATGGTGGACCATCAGAAAAACTATCCAAATCTGGCTCAGGCTCAGTACTATCTGGCAACGGGATTTCAATAGTTGTGACGACTTGAATGACATCCCGAAGTCTCATCGAATCTGCAAACCACCCCATCGCTTGTTCAGTATCACCTCGACGCTCTGCATCGCTCGCCTGATCTTCATGGGCCTCAGCCAATAGAGCTAACCAACACAAACAACGAGCCTGAACGACTGAAAGATCCAAGTCAGAGGGCTGAGAGTTTGCGATATTTTCGCTTTCCTGCTGAACGAGGAGACGAAGGCGAAGATCGTGAAGCTGGGCCATAGAGACTGGTTCACTACATGCACGCTAGCAACAGTGTCGCGTTTGCCCATAGCACCACATGTAGTACCGGCCACTTTGACAGAATTTTTGAATACGGGGCTGGCGGGACTCGAACCCACGACCTACGGTTTAGGAAACCGTCGCTCTATCCGGCTGAGCTACAGCCCCACTGGAATGAATTATGCCCACGAGGCATTATGGACTTTGAAAGCAGGAGAGGTGATTGCAATTGCTTGCTTGCCACAAACTTGTAGCAAGCAAGCAATTGAGGAAAGTCCGGGCTCCCCTATGGCCAAGCTTGCTGGGTAACGCCCAGTGCGGGTGACCGTGAGGATAGTGCCACAGAAACACACCGCCGATGGCTACATGAGGCACTGCCTCAAGCACAGGTAAGGGTGCAAAGGTGCGGTAAGAGCGCACCAGCAGCATTGAGAGGTGCTGGCTTGGTAAACCCCGGCTAGGAGCAAGGCGAAGGAAGAATGGCTGGCCATTTGCCACATTCCATCTAAATCAGCCGCTAGAGGTTGTCGGTAACGACAGTCCCAGATAGATGATCACCCACCATCCTTAGGGATAGTGAACAGAACCCGGCTTATGACCTGCTTTCTCCCCATTTACAGATAATCAATACTTATGCTCAAGAAGATCCCTCGCTAGCAAAGCTTCCAAAATAGCGATGGCCTACAAATCAAATCGCAATCTCGAAAAAAAGCGCGTAAAAGAGCTCAAAAGGCTCCTCGAGCAAATTAATGTCGATCCAGATTGTTACAACAGTGGACCAACAAATAATTTCAAATACTTAGACATTCTCGATGAAGCCTTAACTCATACATCCGCACAAAAGGAAGTAAATCATGAGCGATTAGAATTTCTTGGTGATGCAGTCTTAAGGCTCGCAGCTTCAGAGTTCATAGATCGCAACTTCCCAACTATGCACGTCGGGGAAAGATCAGCACTGCGTGCGCAACTTGTAAGTGATCGATGGTTAACCAAAGTCGGGCGAATAATTAACATAAATCAGGCTGTAATTATTGGTCCAAAAGCAGCAGGTGATTCCTCTGCACAAGCAACAATTGAAGCCGAAGCGACTGAGGCTCTGATTGGCGCAATCTATGAATTCACACGAAGTATTGATCCAATTATCAATTGGCTTACACCTCATTGGGAGAAGGAAAGCTCAGCTGTCTTAGCTGACCCTCACAAGCTGAACCCCAAATCAGCACTGCAAGAATGGAGTCAAAGCAAAGGCCTAGATCTCCCAAAATACTATAGTGAAGAGCGAAGTCAAAAGCATGGAGACCAAAAAAGATTTTTCTGCAAAGTTGACTTAGGAGGGAAAACAATTGGTGAAGGATGGGGAGGGTCTAGACAACAAGCCGAGAAAAAAGCAGCTCGGACAGCTCTTCATAAAATAAGCAAGTTCAAAATAATTTAATAAATAAATCTCCCCTTTCTCTACATTCAATTGCAATCTATTAAATCAACTCTAAATCCTTAATACGAAGCGTCATCAATTTATCCCAATTACCACCTTCAAAAAGCACGGCTGCCTTATCCCCACTAATTCGTTGAACAAACCCTTTATAACCATTATAGATCGAACGAGAATCATTAACTATCACTGTTGAACCAGGAAGAATTGGAGGGAGCATCACAAGTGAGAAAAAAGCACATAAGGTCATTATCGAATGGAATGCCTTCCTTAGATGCTTGCTTCAGAAACCTGGCTGACTGTAGGCAAGCTCGTTGCACCCCAAGGCATGCAGGGAGAACTACGAATTAACCCTGCTAGCGACTTCCCTGAACGCTTCACAAAGCCTGGTCAACGATGGTTACAAGCTAATAATGAAAAGCCTCATGAAATCGATTTGTTAAAAGGCAGAAAGTTACCTGGCAAGTCAATTTTTGTCGTCCGCTTTGCAGGAATCAATAGTCGAACTGCTGCCGAAGCGCTGGTTGGGCAAAAAATGCTTGTGCCTTCAAGCAGCAGACCAAAACTTGCCGAAGGAGAGTTTCACCTTTTAGACCTTTTAGGACTAGAAGCAAGATTGGACGAAAAAGGCCCCGCCATAGGGAAAGTTACTGATCTGACAAAAGCTGGTAATGATTTAATCGAAATCCAACTGCTGAACGGCCGAAAAGTATTAGTGCCTCTTGTACTCGCAATAGTTCCAAGAGTGGAATTAAACGAAGGCTGGATAAAGCTCACGCCACCTCCAGGACTTTTAGAACTTTGATGAATCGACAAGAGCAGGCTTCTTACGCGATTCTTAGAGCACAGGAGCGCTAAAAGTGACCATCACCTCCCTAATCCCTGTGATTCTCTGTGGTGGAACGGGCACCCGCCTTTGGCCACTATCCCGGGCAAGCTACCCAAAGCAATACTGGCCGCTTAGCGGGAATGGAGAAGAGACTTTGCTCCAACAGACTCAACTTCGCCTTCACGGACTAAAAGGTCTGAGTAAGCCCTTATTGATTTGCCACGAAGACCACAGATTCATTGTCGCCGAACAAATGCGACAAATAGATATCAAACCAAGCGCAATACTCCTTGAGCCAATGGGCCGTAATACTGCGCCAGCAGTAGCATTGGCAGCCCTTAAAGCCAAAGAAGATGGCAAAGACCCCCTGCTACTTGTTCTTGCTGCAGATCATGTGATTCGAGATGTTGAACAATTCCTACTTGCCATAGAGGCAGGAAGAGTGCACGCAGAGGCAGGAAGACTAGTCACGTTTGGGATAGTACCTACTGCTGCAGAAACCGGATACGGATATATCGAAGCTAAAGAGCCCTTGCCTAGTGAAGAACCTAAAGGAGTTCCTATTGCAAGGTTTGTTGAGAAGCCTGATAAACCAACTGCGGAAAAATTTCTAAAAGACTCAAGATTTACCTGGAATAGTGGGATATTCCTTTTCAAAGCAAGCGCAATACTCAAGGAGTTAGAACGCCTCGTCCCTGAAATCGTTAGCTCCTGCAGAGCCGCTCTAGAGCAAGATGTTCCTGATCTTGAATTCCTTAGACTCGAAAGAGAGGCTTTTAAAAAATGCCCAAGTGCAGCTATTGATGTAGCTGTAATGGAACAAACAACACTGGGGACAGTGCTTCCACTTAATGCAGGCTGGAGCGATGTAGGTAGCTGGAGTGCCCTTTGGGAAACTGCTGATCGAGATACAGATGGGAATGTACTAAGAGGGAAAGTTATTGCTCGAGGAAGTAAAAACTGCTATTTGCGAAGCGAGCATCGACTAGTTGTTGGACTTGGAGTGGAAAACCTAGTTGTTGTTGAAACTGACGACGCAGTGCTTATTGCAAATCGTTCCCACTCTCAAGATGTGAAAAACATTGTTCAGCAATTAGAAGCAGGTGGAAGCCCTGAAGCCAAGGCTCATCGCAAAATCTATAGGCCCTGGGGAAATTACACTGGTGTTGTAGAAGGTAGTCGTTGGCAAGTTAAGCGAATTGAAGTTAAGCCTGGAGCAAGTCTTTCCCTTCAAATGCATCATCATCGGGCAGAACATTGGGTAGTAGTGAAAGGAACAGCCCTAGTTGAAAGGGATGGAAAACAACAATTAGTAGGAGAGAATCAGAGCACTTACATCCCATTAGGCTGCAAACATCGACTTACAAATCCAGGTCGTATGCCTGTTGAATTAATTGAAGTCCAAAGTGGCGCATATTTAGGCGAAGACGACATTATTCGCTTCGAAGATTGTTATGGCCGCATTGGCAAAACGCTAAAAAGCTAATTATTCAACTGTGACACTCTTGGCCAAATTGCGAGGCTGATCTACATCCAAGCCACGATGAGCTGCAATATGATAACTAAGCAATTGCATAGGCACTACTGAAAGCAAAGGACTAATCCATTCGCTAACTTCAGGCAATGGCATTAGGGCATCGAAAATTTCTGTCCCAGGCGCTTCAGGAGCGACCCCTATAAGCTGCGCGTCGCGAGCTTTTGCCTCTTGAGCATTACTTAAAACCTTTTCAAAAACCACACCAGGCATAGCAATAGAAATAACGGGTACTCGCGGATCCAATAAAGCAATCGGGCCATGTTTCATTTCTCCAGCTGGATAACCTTCAGCATGGATATAACTAATCTCTTTAAGTTTTAATGCTCCTTCTAAAGCAATTGGATAATTTATTCCGCGTCCCAAAAAAATGACATCCTGAGTATCTGCAAAGCGATGTGCCAAAGATTCAGACAATTCATCATGAGTCTGAACAAGAGTACGCAACTGATTGGGCACAGATCTCAGTCCCTCAGTTAATTCTCTTATCTCATCAGATGAGCGGCTCTTACGACGAGCAGCAAAAGTAAGTGCTAACCCATAAAAAGCAAGCATTTGTGCCAGGAAAGTCTTAGTAGCAGCTACACCAACTTCAATACCTGCTCCAATATCAAGAATATTTGGAACCAATCGAGAAAGAGAACTCTCAGGTCTATTTGTCACTCCCAGTTGACGAGAAGCGAAAGCAGGGTCGCCATGCTCATCACGACGTTGGGCCTCCATCCTGAGAGCAGCTAATGTGTCAGCTGTTTCTCCAGATTGGGTTACACCGATAGTAAGAGTATTTGGAGCTAAAGGTGGGGCTGCATAACGAAATTCGCTTGCATAAAAAACTGACGTAGGAACGCCTGCAAATTGCTCTAATAAATAAGCTCCAACCATTGCTGAATGCCGACTAGTACCACAAGCAAGAATTTGAATACGCTCAATGCCTGAATAGAAAGATTCATCAAAAGGTAAGGCCACTGGAGACTCAACAGGTAACCCAGCAGGGAGATGCCTTTCTACCCATAACTCTGCTGTCTCTGGCTGCTCATGAATTTCTTTCAACATGAAGTGTCTAAAATTCCTCTTATCAACTAAATGATCACCGCCACGCAAAAGCGAAGGGATTCTTTGCTGTCTAGTTCCTTTAGCGTTATAAAGCTCAATTCCTAAAGGAGTTAATAACGCCACTTCACCATCCTCCATTGGCAAAATTGTTCTTGTAAAACCAACTAATGCAGGTGTATCGCTGGCACACAAAAATTCACCTTCACCTAAGCCAATGACAAGTGGCGCTTGCCTACTAGCAACAACTAAAGCATCAGGCGTATCTGCCCAAACCACAGCTAGAGCAAACGCACCCTTCAATTGTTTTGAGACCTTCTGTACAGCCTCTAAAAGCACAGCTCCACTTGCACTTGCTCCTCGAATGAGAAAAGGTTTGAGTTCTCTAGCAATTAAATGAGGAATCACTTCAGTGTCAGTCTCAGAAGTAAATATCACTCCTGCAGCCTCAAGTTCCTTTCTCAAAGCTCTGTGATTTTCAATGATGCCGTTCTGCACTACAGCAATCCGACCAGAAGAATCTCGATGTGGATGTGCATTGCATTCCTCAGGCTTGCCATGAGTTGCCCATCGAGTATGTCCAATACCTAGATGGCCTGGCGCAGCTTGATTAGAAACCAAAGAAGAAAGATTTTTAAGTTTTCCCTTTGCCCTCTTGCAAGTCAAAGTGCCAACATCTTCACCTTCTAGAGATTTAACAGTCGCAAGTCCAGCTGAGTCATAACCTCGGTATTCAAGTTGCCTAAGCCCCTCCAGTAGAAGCGGTGCAGCTTCTCTAGAACCAATTACTGCAACGATTCCGCACATAAATAAGCCCGGCGTACGCCGGGCTGAGCTTATGGGTTAGTCGAAGAAACCTAACTCAAAAACTTTAAAGATGGGAAGACTTTAGTAAGCCAGTCCCATGCTCCTTGTTGTTTCATCTCCCAAGTAAACACGAATACTTAAGAAATCTGTAGGGCACGCTGTTTCGCAGCGCTTACACCCAACACAATCTTCTGTTCTTGGAGATGAGGCTATCTGAGCAGCTTTGCAGCCATCCCATGGAACCATCTCCAATACGTCGAGAGGGCAGGCCCTCACGCACTGAGTGCATCCTATGCAAGTGTCGTAGATCTTGACAGCGTGGGACATGAGCCCGTTCCGGATCAAAAGGCGTGTTTCAAACTTAACCCTGATTCGTCAAAGTTAGGCATGTTCTGTCCAGTGCCGTCACTGTTGTTAACTACTTCACTTCCCATGAGCCCGTAGGATGCGTTGTCACGTCTTCACGGCCATGTCCCAGGAAGCGATCCTAGAGAAAGTCCGCTCAATCGTTGCAGAGCAACTCAGCGTTGATTCTGGCGAAGTCAAACCAGAGTCAAATTTCCAAAACGACCTTGGCGCTGACTCCCTCGACACAGTCGAGCTTGTAATGGCTCTGGAAGAAGCCTTTGACATAGAAATCCCTGACGAAGCGGCAGAAGGCATTGCCACCGTTGGTGATGCCGTCAAGTACATAGAAGACAAGCAAGCCTGAGGATCAATGGCAGAGGGTCTCAATCGCGTTGTGGTCACTGGCCTCGGCGCGATTACTCCGATTGGCAACACCGTCAAGGATTACCTAGATGGATTGCAGTCAGGTCGCAATGGAGTTGCGGCTATAACCCTTTTTGATGCTTCGTCCCATGCTTGTCGTTTTGCTGCAGAGGTCAAAAATTTTGACCCTATAGGAATTCTGGAGCCCAAAGAATCAAAAAGATGGGATCGTTTCTCAAAATTTGGAGTCATTGCTGCTAAGGAAGCCCTAGCAGATGCATGCCTAGAAATTGATGAAACCAATGCCCCTCGGATTGGAGTAATCATTGGCTCTGGAGTGGGGGGCTTACTAACCATGGAAAGCCAAGCACATGTGCTGGCTGACAAAGGTCCAGGCCGGGTAAGCCCATTCACAGTGCCAATGATGATCCCAAATATGGCAACAGGTCTTGCTGCAATTGCCCTTGGGGCAAAAGGTCCCAGCTCAGCAGTAGCTACAGCTTGTGCAGCTGGATCAAATGCAATTGGGGATGCCTTTCGACTGCTTCAACTTGGTAAAGCTGAAGCAATGATTTGTGGCGGTGCCGAAGCAAGTATCACTCCTCTAGGAGTCGCGGGATTCGCGAGCGCCAAAGCACTTTCCTTTCGCAATGATGACCCTTCTTCCGCCAGCAGGCCTTTCGATGCTGAAAGAGATGGATTTGTCATTGGTGAAGGATCTGGAGTAATGGTTCTAGAGACCCTTGAGCATGCAAATGCTCGTGGTGCAACAATTCATGCTGAGTTGGTTGGATATGGAACAACATGCGATGCGCATCACATCACATCTCCAACTCCTGGCGGGATCGGCGGCGCCGAAGCGATGCGACAAGCACTACTAGATGGGAACATCAACCCTTCAAGCATCGATTACATCAACGCTCATGGCACGAGTACACCAGCCAACGACAGCAACGAGACATCCGCCATCAAAGCTGTCCTAAGAGATCGAGCTCATCAAATCCCTGTGAGCTCTACCAAATCTATGACTGGTCATTTACTTGGTGGATCAGGTGGAATTGAAGCAGTGGCCTGTGTCCTTGCACTAAAACATGGCTTAATACCACCCACAATCAATTACTCAAACCCCGACCCAGCTTGTGATCTGGATTACGTGCCTAATTCAGCCAGACAACACAAATTAGGAGTAGTTCTATCTAACTCCTTTGGTTTTGGTGGTCACAACGTCTGCTTAGCTTTCCGTCAGATGATGTAAACCACCCCTTCCACTCTCATCCTTCAGAATTCCCAAATCACCAATTAACAAAATGGCTGCTGCGCCCGCTCCCCTCGACACGCTCTGCATTAACAGCATCAGGATGCTTGCCGTCGATGCGGTTAATAAATCTAATAGCGGCCACCCAGGCCTTCCAATGGGATGCGCCCCTATGGGATATGCACTTTGGGATAAGTTTCTAAGGCACAACCCTAAAAATCCTCAATGGTTTAACCGTGACCGCTTTGTGCTTTCGGCAGGTCATGGATGCATGTTGCTTTATGCGTTATTACATCTAACGGGATACGACTCAGTATCAATAGAAGACATCAAACAGTTCAGACAGTGGGGTTCACGCACTCCAGGTCATCCTGAAACATTTGAAACTGATGGTGTTGAAGTGACCGCAGGCCCATTAGGAGCCGGAATATCAAATGCAGTAGGTCTAGCAATAGCAGAAGCTCATTTAGCTGCAAAGTTCAATAAGCCAGACACCAAAATCGTTGATCACTACACCTACGTGATCATGGGTGATGGGTGCAACCAAGAAGGTGTTTCTTCAGAAGCATGTTCACTCGCCGGTCATTTAAAGCTTGGCAAGCTTATTGCCCTTTACGACGACAATCAAATCACCATTGATGGCCGTACAGATGTTTCCTTTACTGAAGATGTTCTAAAGCGCTACGAGTCCTATGGATGGCATGTTCAACATGTCGCTGAAGGGAATAGTGATGTCAATGCAATAGCTAATGCAATTGCAACCGCAAAGGCAATTTCTGATAAACCTTCAATAATCAAAATCTCCACAACAATTGGCTTCGGCTCACCAAACAAAAGTGATACCGCTGGAGTACATGGTGCCCCTCTGGGTGAAGAAGAAGCAACTCTCACACGAGAAAAACTAGGCTGGAATTATCAGCCCTTCGAAATACCTCAGGAGGCATATGACCACTATCGCCAAGCTATCCAAAGAGGTTCAACTTTAGAATCTGAATGGAATAAGTTGCTGGACAACTACAGAAGCAAGTATCCAAATGAAGCTGCTGAGTTTGAACGCATGCTCAGAGGCGAACTTCCTAATGGCTGGGACAAAAATCTACCTACATATTCAACCAATGACAAAGGGCTTGCCACAAGGAAACACTCACAAATATGCCTAGGTGAACTAGGCCCTAATTTGCCAGAGCTTATAGGTGGGTCTGCTGATTTAACTCATTCAAACTATACCGATATCAAAGGGGAAACTGGATCTTTTCAACCTGATAGTCCTGAAAAACGCTATCTGCATTTCGGCGTGCGTGAACATGCCATGGCAGCCATCCTCAATGGAATTGCATATCACAAAAGTGGGTTAATTCCTTATGGAGGAACTTTCCTTGTGTTTGCTGACTATATGAGAGGTTCTATGCGTCTTTCTGCGTTAAGTGAACTGGGAGTGATTTATGTACTAACCCATGATTCAATCGGAGTGGGAGAAGATGGGCCTACTCATCAACCAATTGAAACCATCCCATCTTTAAGAGCAATGCCAAATATGCTTGTATTTAGACCAGGTGATGGCAACGAAACTAGTGGGGCGTACAAGTTAGCCATCCAAAATCGGTCTAGACCAAGTGCTTTATGTCTCAGCAGGCAAGGCATGGCCAACCAAGCCAATTCCTCTATAGAGAAGGTTGCTCTTGGGGGATATGTCTTAGAAGACTGTGATGGCATTCCAGAACTAATACTTATTGGCACAGGCAGCGAACTAGATCTTTGCGTTCAAGCTTCAAAGACACTTACGGCCGAAGGTCACAAAGTGCGGGTTGTATCAATGCCATGCGTAGAGTTATTTGAAGAGCAAAGCAATGCATACAAAGAACAAGTACTTCCAAAATCAACTAGAAAACGCCTTGTTGTGGAAGCAGCTGAGGCATTTGGATGGCACAAATATATTGGACTTGATGGCGACAGTGTCACGATGACACGTTTTGGTGCCTCCGCTCCAGGCGGCACCTGTATGGAGAAGTTCGGGTTTACTGTGGAAAATGTAGTCTCAAAAGCCAAGTCCCTCATAAATTGAATTGGAGCTTATTCTCCCAAGCTCTAATAGCTACCTAGAGATAATTACTACTTCTGCCTTAACAGGGAGAGTAATTATCTCTAGAATAATCTTAGAAAATCAATAACATTTTTACTTCACTACATATAAACCCTAAGTAAAACAAATATGAAAAATCACATAACCTATCGCAACCTAGTTACTGGAGGAGCTGGTTTTTTAGGGTCTCATCTAATTGATCGGCTGATGACAGCTGGGGAAGAGGTTATTTGCCTCGACAACTACTTCACTGGACGTAAAGAAAATGTAGCAAAATGGATTGGTCATCCTGACTTCGAACTTATACGACATGATGTCACTGAACCGATTCAAGTTGAAGTCGACAGAATTTGGCATCTCGCATGTCCAGCCTCACCAGTTCACTATCAATTCAATCCAATTAAAACAGCAAAAACAAGCTTTCTTGGTACTTACAACATGCTTGGCCTTGCAAGAAGAGTAGGGGCAAGAATCTTATTAGCAAGCACTAGTGAAGTATATGGAGATCCTGAAGTACATCCCCAACCAGAAAGTTACAGGGGATGTGTAAATACTACAGGCATTAGAAGCTGCTATGACGAAGGTAAGCGAATAGCAGAAACACTATGTTTTGACTATCAAAGGATGCACTCAACCGAGATCCGAGTAATGAGAATCTTTAATACATATGGTCCAAGGATGCTCCCAAATGACGGAAGAGTAGTAAGCAACTTTATAGTGCAAGCATTAAGGGGAGAAGCTTTAACTATCTATGGCGATGGAAGCCAAACTCGTTCTTTTTGCTATGTGGATGACTTAATTGAGGGGATGATTCGACTAATGAATGGGAAGCACAGCGGGCCAATAAATATTGGCAATCCAGGAGAATTCACAATTAAGATGCTTGCTGAATTAGTAAGAGATCGTGTAAATCCAAGCCTTAAATTAATCCACAAGGCATTACCTGCTGATGACCCCATGCAAAGAAAGCCTGTAATTAATCTAGCCTCAAAGGAACTTGGATGGTCACCCACAATCTCCCTTGAGGAAGGGCTCGACCTAACTATAAATTGGTTCAAGAGCACGCATATCTAATTCACTATTTGATAGCTCCTCTCGAATAAATCTCAAGTTGAGAGTTAAACCTTCATGCTTTTCATTGTTCCTTATCTAATTTTACAGCCTTTAGCTCACCAGCCCCTTTTGATTGAAGCACTTCCTCTAGTTCATTAATATCTTCATCAGTGATCTTCGTCTGCATTGGACAATGTTTAGGCCCACACATTGAGCAAAACTCAGCTTGCTTGTATATATCAGCCGGTAGAGTTTCATCGTGATACTCGCGAGCTCTCTCAGGATCAAGGGCTAATTCAAATTGTTTATTCCAATCAAACGCATATCTAGCCTTACTTAACTCATCATCCCTATCCCTGACACCAGGGCGATGCCTCGCAACGTCTGCTGCATGAGCAGCAATCTTATAGGCAATTAATCCTTCCCTAACGTCCTCGGGATTTGGCAACCCCAGATGCTCCTTAGGAGTTACATAGCAAAGCATTGCCGTCCCATACCATCCAGCCATTGCTGCACCAATAGCACTAGTGATGTGGTCATACCCAGGAGCAATATCTGTCACCAAAGGTCCTAAGACATAGAAAGGAGCCTCCGCACATTCCTCCATCTGCTTTCGAACGTTGAATTCAATCTGGTCCATGGGCACATGACCAGGGCCTTCAACCATGACCTGAACATCGTGCTCCCAAGCGACACGAGTCAACTCTCCGAGTGTCTTTAATTCAGAAAGCTGTGCTTCGTCGGAAGCATCATGCAAACAACCTGGACGTAATGAATCACCTAATGAAAAAGTACAGTCATAGCGCTTAAAAATCTCACAAATATCTTCAAAACGTGCAAAAAGCGGATTCTGCTTGTGGTGATACAACATCCACTGCGCGAGTATGCCTCCACCTCTACTAACAATGCCAGTCAGACGTCCTTTTACCTTTGGTAAATGTTCAATTAAAAGTCCCGCATGAATTGTCTGATAATCAACTCCCTGCTGACAATGCTTCTCGATTATATGAAGAAAATCATCTTCAGAAAGCTTCTCAATAGATCCATGCACACTTTCAAGAGCCTGATAAACCGGAACTGTTCCTATTGGGACAGGAGAAGCATTAATAATCGTCGTGCGAACCTCATCAAGATTGACACCTCCTGTAGACAAATCCATAACAGTATCGGCACCATATTTAACAGCAAGCTCTAATTTCTGAAGCTCCTCAGAAACATCACTAGCGTTTGGTGATGCTCCAATATTGGCGTTGACTTTGCATCGAGAAGCAACTCCTATTGCCATTGGCTCTAAGTTGAGATGATTAATATTTGCTGGAATAATCATTCTCCCTCTTGCCACCTCTTCCATTACAAGAGTTGAAGGCAAGTTCTCTCGCTTAGCTACATAATCCATCTCTTCAGTAATCACTCCCTGACGAGCAAAGTGCAACTGAGAAACATTGCTCTTGCCCTTACGGGCAGCCACCCAAGAAGTTCGCATGATCAAAAAGACAATTTAAAAAAACAAGGGTTTCAAAAAGCCAAAGATCACGATCATTCACTTCCCTTCGCCAGCGCAACCCGGATCAGGTTCGGAGGGTGTGATCTCAGCCAGAAAAAAATTCTGGCACCCCTAGTGTTCTCTGAAACTAGCTCCATTTCGGGAACCAAACTGAAATCTGTTCAATTTCCAGAGCTTTAGTCAGCTCTAACCCTGATCGTTTTTACGCAGTGCTAAGAGCAATTGCTTTCTGCGTCGAATCCGCCCAAAAGCCCCACTAACAACCAATCCACCACCTACAACCAAAGCCGGCAGAACCTGCAAGCGATCACTTCCCTGTCGTTGAAGTAATCCCAAAAGAGCCATTAAAATCAGTAATACTGAAGCAACAGATAAAAGAGGGCTGCTAACACTTTTCATGACTAATCATTTAAGGATCTAAGCCTTTCCTCCTTCCATCTAAGAATAGTTGCGGTAAGAACCTCTATACCAATTCGAAGGCTGTTTTCATCAGGAGCAAACTGTCCGCTATGAAGTGGGGCGCACCCATCTTCACCAGCAACGCCTAACCGAAACATGGTGCCTGGCACACCTTCCAAAAGTTCCGCAAAATCCTCTGCGCCTAAAGATGGCTGCTTGAGCCGAATTACTTGTTCTGCCCCAAGGATTGAGCTTGCGCAAGCTTCGACAAGGTTCGTCAAATCAGAATCGTTGTCTACTGGCGGGGCAATGCACCTGTATCGCACCACAGCATCAGCCCCGAAACTTGACGTGATTGCCTTAACTGTCTCTTCAATCCAAGTTGGCAAGCTTTTATGTAAGGCAAGGTCCAAGCAACGCACAGTCCCCAAAAGCATGACTCGATCAGCGATGACATTGAATGCCCTACCTCCCTCTATCCGTCCAAAACTGACTACTACTGGATGCAATGGATCAAGTCTGCGACTAATAGCTTCCTGCAATCCACTCACAACTCGTGAAGCGATCCAAATTGCATCAATTGACTGATGCGGTCTAGCCCCATGGCCTCCTTCTCCAATCACTTCAATTTCTAATTCACCGGCCGCCGCCGTAAGGCTTCCAGTCCTTACTCCTATTTTCCCAACAGGCAGCTCAGGGAACACATGAACACCAAAAAGAGCATCAAGTCCCTTGATAGCCCCATCATTTCGCATCCAACGTGCTCCTTCGGCAATCTCTTCAGCTGGTTGAAACAACAATCGAACACCTTCCAAAGGAGGTTGTTCAGCTGCCAATAACTTGGCCACACCAAGCCCTATACAGATGTGAAGGTCATGTCCACAGGCATGCATCACTCCTTGATATTTAGAGGCATAGTCCAAGCCTGTCCTTTCCTCAACAGGCAACGCATCCATATCAACTCTTAAGCCAACCCATGAGTCACTAACTGAACCAAGTTCAGCGACTACACCAGTGCGCCCAATCGCCTCTTTCACATGCCAGCCATATTTACGCAATTCACCAGCTACCAATGCTGCAGTCTGGTTTTCTTGTCCACTTAACTCTGGATGTGCATGAAAATGCCTTCTTAACTCAATTAACTCCGGTAAAAATTGATTGAGACGGTCAGTCCAACGCATAAGAACTGTCATGGACTTTCCAAGGCAAGAAATGCCATAAGATCCTGGGTAGGCTCAGGAGGCCATCGACGAATATCCTTGAGCCATTCCAGCTCTGCATAGCGTCTGTCAAGCCCAGCAACTGCAGCCCAATTACTCTCGGCTTCCCCAAAGGAGCCCTCTCTCCATAAAAGAGCACTTAAAGCTGCCCTAGCATCCGCAAATAATGGATATCTACGAATAAGAGTGCGTAGTTCTGATTCCGCTTCCTCAAGGTTGCCTAATTGATAAGCAACAAGAGCTTCACTAGATCGAGCCATCGCAAATTCTTGCCTCGACAAAGAAGCTTTGCTGTATAGAACTTTTGCTTGCTGCCAATGGCCTTGCGATCCCTTCACATTCGCAAGGTTATAAAGAGCCGACGCATCGTCAGGGTTTTTGTCAAGAATCCATTGATAATCGTTCTCCGCCTCTTCCCAAAGCTGCAAAGCCTCTTCAGCAGTTCCTCTATTTAAATGAGGATCAGGTTCAGAAGGCAACAATTTCATTGCCTGAGTTTGATCTTTAATTGCTCCTTCTGGATCTCCAAGAGCGAGGCGTACATTCCCACGATTACTCCAAGCTGCAGCATCGGAAGGAGAAAGCTCTAGTAGCTGATCCCAAATTGATAATGCCTCAAAAAACTCACCATCTTTACTTGCTTGTAGTGCTTTTTCAAAAATTAGTTGGGTCTGGTTTTGTGCTGATACTGGAACAGAGAAAACCATCAAAAATAATAAAAACCCAAAAAAAAGTCTTTTAAAGATTGAACCCTCAAACTTCAAAAAGCTCATTTTTTTTCTTCCCACTCGAGATGTCTTCGTCCAGCCTGTGTAACTATTCTTCCGCGAGGAGTCCTTTGCAAAAAACCTACTTGCAATAGGAATGGCTCTACTACAGTTTCAAGGGTGGCAGGATCTTCACCTAAAGAAGCCGCAAGAGTATCCAGTCCCACAGGTCCCCCGCCATAAGCATCCAAAATCAATTCCAACACTCGTCTGTCACTAGCATCTAATCCCCTTTGGTCTACATGATGCAAGTTAAGGGCCTCATCCACCAAAAGGCCATCAATTGCCTTTACTCCACCACGCACTGCAGCCACATCACGAACACGCCTTAGCAAACGGTTGGCAATCCTAGGAGTACCTCTACAGCGACGAGCAATTTCAAGGCAAGCCTCTGTTGTTAGAGGTAAATCCAATAACCCAGCCGCTCTTTTAACAATCGCCTGAAGATCTTCAAGTGCATAAAAATCAAGTCTCTGCGTTAATCCAAAACGATCCCTCAAAGGGGAGCTTAAAGAGCCTGCTCGGGTAGTTGCTCCAACAAGAGTGAAGGGAGGAAGATCTAACGCCCTAGTTCGAGCCGAATTCCCCCGCCCAACTGTTAAATCAAGTCGCCGATCCTCCATGGCTGGATACAAAAGCTCTTCTGCCACTCTTGTGAGACGGTGAATTTCATCAACAAACAACACCTCGCGAGGTTGCAAATTCACAAGTAAGCCAACAATGTCGCGAGGACGCTCAAGCGCCGGGGCGCTAGTTACACGACATTTAACACCTAGTTCCTCAGCTAAAACCAACGCCATAGTGGTTTTACCTAACCCTGGCGGGCCATATAACAACACGTGATCAAGCGCCTCTCTACGACCAAGAGCAGCCCTTACAGCGATCCCAAGGACTTGCTTCAGAGCAGTCTGCCCGATGTAATCATCCAAGCATCTTGGCCTTAAACCATCTTCGCGGGCAGGGATCTCCTCTTCAGGCATTGGTGCAGAATCCACAACTCGTGGATTGCCCGAAGAATGATGGGAATCTGATTGCGCTTTTCTAGAAGACAATATTGCCATGCTGAAAGAGTACCGACACCTGGATAGGGTCGGGAGATTGATCTAAGGAGATGTCAAAAGCAAGCAGTAAAAAGTTAAAGGCGCAAGCCAGATTGTCTGCCAACCGTCTGTTAGCAGACAATCGCTTAGCGCGTCACCAATATGAAATCTTGGAAACTCTTGAGACAGGCATCGAGCTCTTAGGAACAGAAGTAAAATCAATCAGATCAGGAAAGGCTAATTTGCGTGATGGCTTTTGCTTAATACGTAAAGGCGAACTTCTTCTTCATAATGTACATATTTCCCCCCATAGCCATGCTGGCAGCTACTTCAATCATGACCCTTTAAGAGTTCGCAAGCTTCTAGCTCATCGACGAGAGATAAATAAACTGAAAGTCCAGCTTGAGAAAAAAGGATTAACTCTAATCCCCTTGAAATTGCACCTAAAAGGATCATGGATCAAACTCACACTTGGCCTTGGGAAAGGCCGCAAGCTTCATGACAAGAGGCAGGATGAAAAGAAAAAACAAGCTGATCGCGAAGTTAAATCTGCACTTAAGCGTTTTTGATTTGAAGAAAATACTGCAAAATTTATTCTAAAGAGTTCTAACCATTCCTTTTGAAGCTTAGAAAATTAACCTGAAATGACTTCATAACAATTCCTGAAATGAGTAGAGAAGATCAACGCCGGAACTTACGACTAGAACGACAAGAGATAATTAAGGAACTTGAAGTTTTTTACAAAACCCGTTTTGATCGTCTTAGCAAGCTTGCAGTTGGAGAAGGAGACATCGCAAAATTCACCCAAATGCTTCTCAATTCTAGAGAGGGCGCAATTTCTCCCTTACAAGATGAAATCGAAAGGCCTCTTATCACTAAAGCACCGCTTCAATCATGAGCCAAGATTGGCTCGATCAGCTAGAACAAAAGCTTGAACAGAAGCTTGAAGAATTCTTGCGGGCTAATCCCTATCAAGAGACATTACTTAAAGCGCAAAGTTCAATTGATGAATTCCAAACACTGCACAAAAAAAGAGAAGTGCTAACAGCCTTAGCAAAAGAGCACCGAGAAAAGTTAATCCAACTGGCAGAAGATATAAGGCAATGGAAGGAAAGATCAGCTCGAGCTAGGAAGGCAGGCGCAAATCAATTATCTGAGCGAGCAGATACCCACCTAATTCAGCTCATGAGTCAAGGCAAAAGATTATGGGCAGATTTTGAGCAATTAGGTTTTCACCTTAAAGGAATAGAGAGAGAAATTGCCGCTCTATCCAATCTCTCCAAAAAATCATCATCCACTCTTGAGCAAGCCTGGGACAACTTCGAAACTGAAGATGCACTGGAGATGCTCAAAAGAGATCGTAAACAAAAGCAATGAGAGCTCCCTTTTTAGGAGGGAGGTTCAAGGCTGACATTGTCTGGCGGTGGAGTTGGATCAGGATCAGCAATCAACATGTGCTGTAGAACAATCTCAGGCCGCTCACTATCCCGCCAGCGAATGCGATAAGCGGGCATTTTTGTACCGCGACTTGTTGTTTGTTCTACAGGTTCCATTACCCAGCCACGTCTAGAACGTCCCTGGGGATTGCGCTTGACCACCGCATCGGCGTGTTTGAAGCGGAAACCTACGCGCTCACCACTCATCTGAAGAGGACCTTGCCACTCGCTCAATTATCCACTTTTGTGGCTCACTGCAAAGAAATTTGCTGCTTTACTTCCGGTCTAAGAAGTGGGAAAGCAATTACATCACGAATTGAAGGGCTGTCAGTCAACAGCATTACCAATCGATCTATGCCAATTCCCAGGCCACCTGTAGGGGGCATACCAACCTCTAAAGCATTAATAAAATCCTCATCAACCCCATTAGCTTCAAGATCCCCTGCAAGTTTGCGCTCTTGCTGAGCCTCAAGTCGCTTGCGCTGATCTACAGGATCTATAAGCTCGCTAAAAGCATTTGCAGTCTCACGACCAACAATAAAAAGTTCAAAACGCTCAACCATGCCTGGTTTTGTCCTGTGTTCTCTTGCTAATGGAGAGATTTCAATTGGATAATCGGTAACAAAAGTAGGCTGAACCAAGCTCGATTCAACAGCTTGCTCAAAAGCTTCGTTAAGCAATCGACCAAGCGAATCAGCTTTGGGAGGAACCTGCAAGCCCGCTTCTTTCATTGCTTTAGCTGCCTGCTGATGAGTCTCAAACTCGCTAGTGAAATCCAGGCCAGTAACTTCCTTCACCAACTCGCTCATAGTTACTCTTCTCCATGGGGGAGTTAGATCAATCTCTTGGCCTTGATAGGAAATTTTGGTAGTGCCACATATCTGAATACATACAGCCGAAATCAATTCCTCAGTGAGTTTCATCATGTCGATGTAATCAGCAAAGGCCTGGTAAACCTCAACTGAGGTGAATTCAGGATTGTGCCTAGTACTGACCCCCTCATTACGAAAAATTCGACCAAGCTCATAAACTCGTTCAAAACCGCCCACAACAAGTCTCTTTAAATGCAACTCTGTAGCAATGCGAAGATAAAGAGGCAGATCCAAGGTGTTGTGATGCGTAATAAATGGCCTTGCCTCTGCTCCGCCTGCCTCTGCTTGAAGCACGGGAGTCTCAATCTCTAAAAACCCAAGATCATCTAAATAGCGACGAATAGCACTAACCAGCAAGGCTCTACGACGGAAAGTTTCACGCGAGTGTGGTGAAACAATTAAATCCAAATAACGCTGTCGATAACGCTTCTCGACGTCAGCAAGACCATGCCATTTATCTGGCAATGGTTGAAGAGACTTCGACAACATATGCCATTCCTGGACCTTGACTGAAAGTTCTCCGCGATCAGTTCTTCGAAGAATTCCTTTGACACCTATCCAATCGCCAGCGTCAACAAGATCAGTCAATTGGGTGAAAGGACTAATCTCCTGGCCCTCTCCTAATGGTTTATCCAGAGTCGCTTTCTCCAAATAGAGCTGAATTGTTCCTGACTCATCGGCCAATGTAAAAAAAGCGAGCTTGCCCATTACTCTGCGAGAAAGAACCCTTCCTGCTACAGAAACATCTACAGGGATCTCCTGCCCTTTAGGCAAATCAACGTGTTCAGCCTGCAACGCCGCAGTGTGATGAGTAGGCTCAAATCGCCAGGCATAAGGCCCTTGCCCTAGGCCTTGCAATGCATTTGCCTTGTCGAGACGCGTCTCCCTTAAGTCAGACAATGATCTATCTAAATAAGAAAGCCATATTGCCGTTAAAAAGGCCCTAAACTTGATTCAAAGCAACGCCTTCGTTAACTGGCTATAGCAGTGGGGAATTCACCCATCCGCTGAGAAGCGTACCCAATCCCTCTAACAGTAAGAATTAACTCTGGGTTACGAGGATCAGGCTCAAGCTTGCCTCTTAAGCGTGCCACGTACACATCTACGACTCTTAAGTCAGCAGCTCGTCTTGGTGGATATCCCCAAAGCTGTTCAAGTATTTCGGCTCTTGGAACAACCCTGCCAGGCTCCCTGAACAACAATTCCAACAAACTAAATTCTGTATATGTCAGACCAATTCTTGATCCAGCTCTACTGACTTGACGACGATTGGTATCAACCACCAAGTCACCTAGCCTCATAACTCCTTGTCCAACGGGCAAATCTCTTGGTTCGGCAACTGACGATCCTGGACCTACACGCCGGAGAATTGTTGCAATTCTTGCTTCAAGCTCTTTGGGACTAAAAGGCTTAGAGAGATAATCATCTGCACCAAGATCAAGCCCTGCAACTCGTTCAGAGATTGCCTCCAATGCAGTCAGAAAAATTATCGGTACACACGACTCAGCTCTAAGTCGCCTACAGACAGCAAACCCGTCAAGCTTGGGAAGCATTACGTCGAGAACAACCAGGTCAGGAGACTCGTTATGGAAGACCTCTAATGCTTGCTCTCCATCTTCAGCCGAAATCACTCGATAACCAGCCAACTGAAGACGAGTAACTAAAACCCTTAGAACAGCTGGCTCGTCATCAACTACAAGTATTGATGCCTTTGGATTCATTGACGCCCTCCTAATAGGCCCATCAACGCTTTTTAGCTCTGATGGACCTCCCCCTGACATGAGCATTTCCTTATCAAGAAACGCAACCATAACCTTCCAACCCATTCAAAAAGCGGCTAAAAGGGCTGCAATAGAATAGTTTTTTGTTTTTTTTAAGATTTTTAGCGCATTTATACTTACGTATTTTTACTTATTTTTCAAAGGTTAAGGGTTGTCTCATTGGCCTCTTTTTATCGTGACTATTCAACTGGAGAAAAGCATCTTCAGGCATCTACCTATGTTTGATATTTTGCATTTGATGGCAAATTCACTTGAAATACATAATTCTTTGTATGAATTGGAGTCTTATTCCAATTTGCCTAGGGATTTAGATCCTGCTTAAAAAATAAATATTGGCCTGAGTGAATCTAAGCAATCTCTGCAAAGGAGCCTATTCAAAAATTAATGTTATGAACGTTTTCGCCATCTCAACAACAACCAAGAGCATGCGATTGGTGCCATTAACCCGGTAATAATTCCCTGAGCTAGAACAGTGTGCAAACCCCAGACCTGAAAAGAGTGAGCTGAACTTTCACTTTCTAGTATCCAAGTCTGAATCCACAAGCTAAGGCCAACTAATACAGACCCAATCCATGAAAGTAATCCAAGATTTAAACTTCCATCAATCGGGATTCCTCGTCTACCCAATCTTCCCCACCAAAACCCAAGTAAAATCAAAATAGGTATATGAGTAGGACCTCCAAGAGTTACACCATCAAGAATCAAACCTTGGCAAAAACCAGAAAAAATCCCAGATAACGGTCCCTCCTCAAGAGCGCAGGGTAATAACCACAAAACAACCCAACACGGCCCTATGCCTGAAAGGCTTAGCCAATTAGGCGCTAGAAGCGTCAAGAGAGGAACAGCCAAGCCTGAAGAAACACATATTGCTCTCTGATGAATTCTTGACATCAGCGAGTTTGCACCTGCACCCAATCAATTGCCTCAGGTGCTGCAATCAGTTGAACATTTGCTTGTGGCGCAGGAACTGCTTGATTTTCTAGAGACTGGATAACACCCACAGGGACATTTGGAGGGACCAACGTGCTTGCAGGCGAAGTACTCACAACATCGCCTTCTCTAGCTTGTGGATTCTTATCCAAAAAGCGTAAAAGTGGCCTATTAGTCCCAACACCAATCAAAATTCCATGCCGCTTCGTACGTGGTAGCCAGATACCCACCCGACTACCAGGTGCAGTAAGCAAACGCACCCTTGATGTAGTTGGAGTAACACTTTTAATGGTCCCCAACAAACCTCCAGGGCCCAACACTGCATTACCTGGCGCAATTCCATTAATTTGACCTTTCCCAAGCTCCAACTGCTGCCACCAACCGTTTGGTGTTCGTGAAATTACTGCTGCTGAAACAACACCGGCTTTTGAAGATCTATCTAGAGAAAGAATTTCCCGAAGACGCTTATTGTCCTCCTCCAATAACCTAATTCTTGCCTGCTGTTCTAACTGCATTCCCTTTTGGATCCATTCACGTTGAGCTGGACCAGGCCAAAAAGGCCTGCTTAAAAACGCGTACGCATCAGAAAATCCTGCGCCTTTGCTCAATCGCACAAAAGCAAGACCTACTGACAAAAGGACCCAAGGCCAAATTCGACGCCAATACCGCAATCGAAAAGGAGACGCCCAAGAGGGAACCCCCATAAACTCAGTCCGTCACAGAATTTCTAGCAAAGTCGGGAGTATCTAGTACTCGCCTTAGACGTTTGAAATCCTCCAAAACCTGACCACATCCGTTGACTACACACAACAAAGGATCTTCGGCTACATGAGTAAAGATTCCAGTCTCATGGCTAACAAGATCACTGATTCCACGAACTAAAGCTCCCCCGCCCGCCAACATAATTCCCCGGTCAACAATGTCAGCCGCCAATTCAGGAGGAGTACGCTCCAAAGTTCGTTTAACGGCTTCCACAATCTTATTGAGTGGTTCAGCCATTGCCTCTCGCAATTCTCCAGCTTGCAAATTAATAGATCTAGGCAGCCCAGAAAGCAAGTGGAGGCCGCGCACATCCATTGATTGCAAGTCAAATTCATTATCTGGGAACGCTGAACCAATACGAATCTTGATCTCCTCTGCTGTTCTCTCTCCCACTACAAGATTGTGAACTTTTTTGAGATAAGTACCAATTGCTTCATTAATTTCATCACCAGCCACTCGAACCGACTCACTTAAAACTGTTCCTCCCAAGCTGAGCACAGCCACCTCAGTCGTTCCTCCTCCAATGTCGACGATCATGGTTCCAATTGGCTCAGTAACCGGCAAAGAAGCCCCTATCGCAGCTGCTACGGGTTCATCAATTAAATGAACTTCTCGAGCCCCTGCCATCCCCGCTTCACGAACAGCGCGTCGCTCAACGCCTGTCACGCCACTTGGAATGCCTACAACTAAGCGTGGCGCAATAATCCCCCTGCCTTCATTACATTTCTGAATAAAACTTTTCAGCATCTGTTCCGCCGCATCGAAGTCAGCAATTACACCATCCCTCAGAGGACGCACGGCTCGAATATTTCCTGGGGTTCGTCCTAGCATCAATTTCGCATCGTCACCAACTGCTAAGGGCACCAATTCCTCCAGATCTAATGCCACAACTGAAGGTTCCTGAAGAACTATCCCTTTCCCAGAGACATAGATCAAAGTATTCGCAGTACCAAGATCTATCCCGATATCGCGCGATAATTTGAAACGTCTCAGAAACACGGCTTTTTAATAACTTCGGCGAATCATAAATGTATTTCCGAGTGCATTCTTTGGCTACCAGCCAACAGTCTGGAACTCCTTGCATACACTCATTAGAAGATTCCCTCATGATTGGGGAACATCTGAACTTGGGAGAACGCAATGGGAGTCAATTCAGTCACTCTCGTGGGGAGAGCTGGTCGCGATCCTGAGGTGCGCTACTTCGAATCTGGAAGTGTTGTCGCGAACCTCACAATGGCTGTCAACCGTCGCAATAGAGACGACGAACCTGACTGGTTCAATCTTGAGATCTGGGGGAAACAAGCTCAAGTCGCAGCAGATTTTGTCAAGAAGGGTTCCTTAATAGGTGTCCTTGGAAGCTTCAAAATCGATTCTTGGAACGATAGGAAAACTGGAGAGCAAAGAAACAAACCAGTAGTTCGAGTAGACAGGCTCGAGCTACTTGGCTCCAAAAGAGATTCAGAATCAAACAACACAAATGGGTCTGAATTCTCAGGCGGTGGCAATACGCCTAGCTCAGATGAAATTCCTTTCTAAAGCTCAAATTATTTGATTTTTCTAGCCCTCCGCCAAATACGTAGAAAGATCCCAAGCACCCCATATGTAATTGCCAAAACAAGCAATACCTTGATGATCTTTGAAAAAGGCTCAATCCATAATTCAACATTGCTATAGCTCTCTCCAAGCAGAAAACCAGCGAGAGTTAGGAACAGTGTCCAGATCAAGCTACCTGCAGTAGTCCAAAGAACGAAGGGAGCAAGGGGCATGAGCTCAATGCCAGCAGGAACAGATATCAAAGTTCGAATTCCTGGAATCAATCGACCCCAAAAGACCAATGCCGTGCCATAACGACTAAACCATCGCCTGCTTTTTGAAAGATCCTCAGGGCTAATACCAATCCAACGTCCATTTCTACTTAGCCATCCCTGCAGTCTTTCTTCATTCACAAGCCGACCAATTCCATACCATGGGAAAGCTCCAAGAACAGTCCCAACCAGTCCTGCAATAACTACTGGCATCAATTGCATTTGTCCCTGCTGCACATAAAAGCCTCCAAGTGGCATGATCAACTCAGAGGGAATAGGAGGGAACAGATTCTCCAGGAACATTGCAATTAATATGGCGCCATAACCAATCCATTGATTAGACTCAACAGCCTTACCTATCAAATTAGGTAAATTGATTATCAGCTCAGAAAAGTCCATTAATCATGCAAATTGAATAATAATTAAACTGGTCAAATTATATAGATACTAGATTTAATTAATACCTATAATGATCAGGCTTGTAGGGGCCTTGAACAGGAACACTAATATAATCAGCTTGCTTAGGAGTTAGCTCAGTTAAACTTGCTCCAATTTTTTCTAAATGCAATCTGGCTACCATCTCGTCAAGATGCTTAGGCAAAACATAAACCTCATGAGAATATTTATTACCCTTAGTAAAAAGCTCAATCTGAGCTAATACTTGATTAGTAAAAGAATTACTCATCACAAAGCTTGGGTGTCCAGTAGCACATCCAAGATTTACCAATCTCCCTTCTGCTAAAAGAATTATTCTATTTGAGCTTGGGAGAGTTATATGATCAACCTGAGGCTTAATATTTTCCCATTCATATTGCCTTAAAGAGGCAACATCAATCTCATTATCAAAATGGCCAATATTGCACACAATTGCCTCATCTTTCATCAGAATCAAATGTTCATGACGGATTACTTGGAAGTTGCCCGTAGCAGTGACAAAGATGTCAACCTCTTTAACCACCTCCTCAAGACGCACTACGCGATAGCCTTCCATCGCTGCCTGCAAAGCACATATAGGGTCAATCTCAGCAATCATTACCGTTGCACCAAGCCCTCTCAATGACTGAGCAGAGCCTTTTCCAACATCTCCATAACCAATAACTAGGGCAACCTTACCTGCAACCATTACATCTGTTGCACGCTTAATACCATCTACTAAAGACTCTCTACAGCCATACAAATTATCAAATTTACTTTTAGTTACCGAGTCGTTGACATTAATAGCTGGGAATGGCAATTCACCATTTTTTTGCATCTGATAAAGGCGTGCAACACCAGTAGTAGTCTCTTCTGTAACTCCTTGAATAGTTCCCTTTACTCTCGAATAAAAGCCTGGATCCTGGTCAAGTTTTGTCCTTATAGATGCAAATAAAGCTTTCTCCTCCTCATTATCAGGATTTTCTAGAAGGGAAAGATCTTGTTCAGCCTTACTCCCAAGCATCACAAGTCCAGTTGCGTCACCACCATCATCAAGAATCATGTTCGGCGACTCACCATTCCCCCACTCAAGAATTCGATGGGTGTAGGCCCAATACTCTTCAAGTGTCTCCCCTTTCACTGCAAAAACAGGGACACCACTCGCTGCAATAGCAGCAGCTGCATGATCTTGAGTAGAAAAGATATTGCAAGAAGCCCAGCGAACTTGCGCTCCAAGAGCAACCAAGGTCTCAATTAACACGCCTGTTTGAATCGTCATGTGCAGGCTGCCTGCAATACGCGCACCCTTTAAAGGTTTTTGATTGCCATATTTAGTGCGCAGTGCCATAAGGCCAGGCATCTCGGTTTCAGCAATAGAAAGTTCCTTTCTCCCGAAATCTGCCAGGCCGATATCGGCAACTACATGATCAGAAAAGACCTCAGATGAGGTAATTGATGTGGACACTGCCACCATGGTTGAAATCTCCCTTGGGGTAACCGTGGAAAGGAACCTCTATGAAGTCATTAAGACTTCCGGCTCGATTGCGAGGCAATCTACAGATGAATGTTGGAACCTTAAAAACCTCAAGGCAACAATTGACCTGGGGAAGACTCTAATAAGAATGGTCCCTGATTTGAAATTACTTTTTTTAGAAGGCCCTTTAGGCGCAGGCAAGACCTCGCTAGTCAAAGGTATAGCAGAGAGTTTGGGTATTCATGAGCCAATAACCAGTCCGACTTTTGCCTTAGCCCAGCATTACGAAACGGGACGGATTCCTCTATTTCATTTAGACCTATACAGATTGGAAGAAACGCAATCTGCTAATGAGTTGTTTTTACAAGAATCAGAAGAGGCAGATGCCATTGGCGCGCTAATGGTCGTTGAATGGCCAGAACGATTGGATCTAGAGCTAAAAGATGCTTTGCACCTAAAATTGGAATATGGCCAAGTAGAGGGACGAAAAGCGCGCCTACTCAACCTTTAAATAGACGCCAGGAATGAGTGAACCTGCCCACTGCTTGGCTGGGGGGCAATTGCGCCTGAATTACTACAAACCAAAGCCCCACAAGCTGCTGCGAAACGGACAATCTCATGGAGGGTTTCTGAACTCTTTTTAGATGACGAAACTTTGAGCAATTGATTCAATAATCCGGCTGTAAACGCATCTCCAGCCCCTGTGGTATCAATTACAGAAGGTGGAGCCAAAGCCTCAGTTTCACCAATTACTCCTTTAAGAAACCATCTCACCGGTTTTGCACCATCAGTAATAACTACATCAGGCTCCTTTGGGAGCATCCGAGCAATCCCATAAGGATCTTGAGTTTTGAAAAACCAAATTGCCTCTTCCCTTGCAAGCTTGATCAAAGAGGCACTTTCCAGAAGAGGCTGAATAACAGAGAGGGCATAGTCATCAGGGCCTGCATCTGGTGCAAAATTGTCATCCCAAAAGGTAGGACGCCAATTCACATCAATTGCAATTTTCAATCCATTCTCCAACGCCTTTTCTACACTCCATTTCAAAGCTTCGGAAGACAAGCTGGTCGCCAAAGGGATAGTGCCTACTAATAACCAACTGGCTTTGTGGACAAGAAGTGGCCACGAATTTATCAAGTCTTTTAAATTGAGAGCTTGATCAGAGAATCCATTACCTTTATCTCCATAAAATCCCTGAAAAGTCCTTTCTCCATTGAGATCACGACGTACCAAAACAATTCGACTTGGTCTATTGCTATCGATCTGTAAGCCTGAAAGATTGACTCCACGAGAAGCCATCAAATTCCTAAAACTCATCCCTATTGAATCTGCACCTAGGCATCCAACAAAGGCGACCTGATTCCCCAGTCTGGCCAACCCACACGCAACATTCGCTGGAGCACCACCCAAACAATCTTCAACATTCTTATTCGAAGCAGGATCTCCGCCAAGGGGACCCAAACGATCTACAAGAGCTTCGCCAATGCATATAACTTCTGGCGCCTGAAGGTTTGCAGGACCAACAACTGCCATTGATTCCCGATCAGATATTTCAAACCTAATGAGATTTAGAAGACTTGTCTCCCCGGAGATATTCATTCAAAGCTCTTATCATTTTTGCATTTGCAGCAGGGAAAGGGAATTCACCTAAAGAATTTGGATCCACCCATTGCACTTTTTGACTAGCAAAAGGTTGAGGTGTCCCCGCAATCCAGTTACATAAATGCACCACAAAACGAAGACGTTTATGGCTATATAAATGTTCAAAGTCAACAAGTAGATCCGCCACTTCAATCTCAATTCCCAATTCTTCGCGTAACTCACGAGCAATAGTTTCCTGTATTCCCTCTCCGTGCTCTTTTTTGCCCCCGGGAAACTCCCACAAACCTCCTAAAAGGCCCTGATCATGTCGCTGATCTATCAAAACTTCTCCATCAGCATTTAGGACTACACCAACACCAATAACCTCATAAGGGACTGATTTGCTGGATGCCTTCACAGGAAAATGATTCGGCTTTCCGGAAGAGTAGGCAATGCAATCATGTTTTTGCCAGGGACAAGTCAAACATGTTGGATTGCGCGGTTTGCAAACCATCGCCCCAAGATCCATTAGAGCTTGATTGAATTTCCTTGGACTTTGCTTATCAAGTAATTGCTCGCTTAAACACCAAAAGCGATTAGTCACTGACTCCACTGGCCTTGAACATGCAATCAATCTGGAGAAAACTCTTTTGACATTCCCATCCAAAATCGGGCTAGGGCAATCAAAAGCTGACGAAATAATGCTCCCCGCGGTGCTTCTACCAATCCCTGGTAAAGCAATCCAAAATTCCAAATCCTTAGGCCATTGATTGGGGTCTAAAGATTTTGTATCCCCAATTGCATCCAATAAAATCATTGATGATTGATGGATTCGTCTCGCTCGAGAGTAATAACCCAGTCCTTGCCAAACTAGTAAAACCTCTTGCTGGTCTGCATTTGCTAAATCAAAAAGAGTAGGAAAAGTTTTAATCCACTTTTCCCAATAAGGAAACATTGTCTTCAATTGGGTCTGCTGAAGCATGACTTCAGCAATCCAAATTCGATATGGATCTATAGCCTCTCCAGACCCTGCTGAAGTGCCATCAGCTTTGAGCTTCCATGGAATCCAATGACGACCTTTCTCTGCATACCATTCAAGAAGTTTTGTGCGTAAAATTACATGCCTCTCAACAGGAAGAGTGCTTAGCAAGTTTTCTTCAGGCCTTTGACTCATTCGACACAAAGAATAAATAAATACTTAAATGAAAGTAGAATTGCAAGACGAGCAAGTTAATTACTGTGAATAGAGCCTTAATATCTATATTGATTCCTGCTTACAACAACACTAGATCTCTGATCAGGGCATTAGAGACATTAGCAGAGCAAACAATCTCAAAACAACTTTTAATTATAGTTTCTGACGATCATTCACCATGCCCTATATATAGAGATGAAGTAATAGCTTTTAAAAGTTTTTTCTTTGATCTAAAGCTAATCAGGCAAAACGTCAACCTAGGAGTCTTATCAAATAAAGAATGGCTTTTCAATCAAGTTAATACTGACTTCTTTGCATTTATGGAACACGATGATTGGTTGATTCGCAATGATTTTTATGAACGGGCAATTAATTATCTAAAAGAAGACCAACAGCTTTGCTGCTTTTATGGCAATGCAGTAACTGAACCAGGATGGATAACAGATGAAAATGGCATTCTCTCAAGTTTTGTAATAGGAACTTATAGGTGGGCAGGGGAAAAAATAGAGTGTGTCGAACATGTAGCAAAATTTGGATACTACATAAATCAATCTAGCTTGAAAGGAATTAAAGAAAATTTAATTATGCAAGGTCAAGATTTTGCATATAATTTATCTAAATCAAATGCTTCCATCCCATTTGTTTCTTCACAATCTGCTTTGGTATTTAGTACATTTCATGTAAGGAATATAGGGGGTTTTGGTGGGTCATATACAATTTCACTGGCAGAGTCGCGTGCACTAGATATTTATCGAGAAGAAGAACATTTTGGGCTTCTATATCTACTTGCGTCTCGCTTTAAATTCAAGCTAGAAGAAACGCCATCAATAACACGAGGGTGGGACCCTAAGAGTTTTAGTAGAAACTTTACTGAGCATCCTGCTAAGTTTATGAAACAAGATTGTGCCTTCTATGCCTATTACAAACTTGCCTGGTTTATTTCCAATGGCTTTACGCAAAATATAGACAAGGAAGTCATCAGATTACTTTATTCATTCTGCATACGCATAGGTTTGGTTGTCCAGACTGATGCCTCTCAAAATTTTCTAGAATCTTATTTACCTGCTGAGCAAGAGATTAAAGAAATGGCTCAATACACAATCAATAGAGCAAAAAAAAGATTTTCAAGTTGATCCAATGGGTGTGGCGATTTACATCCAAAGTATTTAGCTTTTTGAACAAGGGAAAGATTCTTCAATCTATTTAATCGGATAAATCAAAATTTCGATGTTAGAATGATTTTCAAAATTGATATCAAAACCCGAATTTATCGAATAGGCCAAACCTTAATAAGATAACGATGTCTTTACTCTCTGTACTAATTCCTGCCTATAACAACAATCATGTTCTTATAAGAGCATTGGAAACATTAGGCAAGCAAACAATATCTGCGGACTTATCGATCATAATTTCTGATGATAAATCTCCTATACCCATAGACCCGGGAATACTTAAAAGCTTTAGCTCTTCATTTAATAGTTTAAAGTTAACAAGGCAAAAAGTAAATTTGGGTATTTTGTCAAATAAAGAATGGCTTTATAGTCAAGTAAATACTGACTTCTTTGCTTTTCTAGAGCACGATGATTGGCTAATAAGTGACGACTTCTATGAACGGGCAGTTAAATTACTACAGGACAATGAAAAGGTAGCTTGTTTTTATGGAAACTGCATAACAGAAACGGCTTGGAAACTAGAGATGGATGGGTCGCCTAGCAGTAAATTGTTTTATCTTAGCAAACAAATTGATGGGGAGACGCATGAAGTGGAAATGACGCCTGAACATTTATATTTAAACAAGTTATTGAAGTATGCATATATTTTAAGTGATAATAGAGTCACAGAAAAATTGGCAGGGGTAAGAAGTGATTTAACTATAGAAGGTAAGAATTTTGTTGAAAATCTTTCTCGCTCAAACTCCAGTCGGCCATTTGTCACTTCTTGGTCCTCATTAGTCTTTAAAACAAGTTCTGTTAGAAAAGTTGGTGGTTTTGGAGGGGCATATACAATTACGAAAGCCGAAGCTAGGTCCTTAGGGATATATCGAGAAGAAGAGCACTTTGGACTCTTATACTTTTTGGCTACATGCTACAAATTTCAATTAGAACTAGAGCCATCAATAACACGAGGGTGGGACCCTAAGAGTTTTAGTAGAAACTTTACTGAGCATCCTGCTAAGTTTATGAAACAAGATTGTGCCTTCTATGCCTATTACAAACTTGCCTGGTTTATTTCCAATGGCTTTACGCAAAATATAGACAAGGAAGTCATCAGATTACTTTATTCATTCTGCATACGCATAGGTTTGGTTGTCCAGACTGATGCCTCTCAAAATTTTCTAGAATCTTATTTACCTGCTGAGCAAGAGATTAAAGAAATGGCTCAATACACAATCAATAGAGCAAAAAAAAGATTTTCAAGTTGATCCAATGAGCGATTTTTTGACTAAATCTGAAAACAATTGCTGGCGCTGGAAAAACTGGGACGTCTCTTGGAGTGTGGAAGGTATTGGAATTCAATCACCTATTTCCGTAGTACTCATCCATGGTTTTGGAGCTTGCAAAGAACACTGGCGATACAACCAACCTGAGCTTGCAAAACTCACCCCATGTTTTGCCATTGATTTAATTGGATTCGGTAAAAGCAGCCAACCTCAAGCCAGACTTAAAAATGAACCAGCCAAAGAAGGAGACTTTGCTTATAACTTCGACAATTGGGGAGCCCAAGTAGCTGATTTCTGCCGAGAAGTAGTCAAAAAGCCTGTCTTACTTATTGGTAATTCAATAGGTGGAGTAATAGCCCTAAGAGCCTCACAACTTCTTCAAGAAGAAGTGTGCTGCGGTGTAGTACTAATTGCTTGCGCCACCCGCGCATTGGATGACAAAAGGCTCAGCACTCAGCCTAACTTGATGAGATGGACCAGGCCTTGGCTAAAAAAGCTTGTTAGTCAAAGGTGGCTGAGCATCAATCTTTTTCGTAACGCAGCTAGTCCTGGCGTAATCAAACGAGTCCTTGAACAGGCTTACCCTTCAGGCGCAAATGTTGATGAAAACCTATTAAAAATCCTCCAAAAGCCAAGTCAAAGGCCTGGAGCTCCCGAAGCATTTCATGGATTCATAAACCTATTTGATGACTATCTCGCCCCATCACTTATGACGAAGTTGAAAATTCCTGTTGATTTAATTTGGGGAGAAGCTGACCCATGGGAACCACTCTCTGAAGCTCGCCAATGGCAATCATCTCTTCAGTGCATTCGTTCCTTAGAGATAATTAACGGGGCTGGTCATTGCCCTCATGATGAGGCACCAGAGCAAGTCAACCCCTTAATAATTAAGGTCATTCAGCAAGCGATATAAGCCTCAACCGAGCTACTTAAACGACGCAAGCCTCTTAATCCATCACGCTCAAGGTTGCGAACTCGATCACGGCTGATTTCCAGAATTCTCCCAATCCCAGTCAGGCTCATGGGATCCTCCCCATCCATCCCATAGCGCATTCTCAGCACACGACACTGCAATTCAGGCAACTGGCTGAGCATCGTATTTAGATCTCCCTTCATGCAATCACTCTCAATTTGCTCACTCGGCAAATCAATATCCCCTGAAAGTAAATCCATAAGCACAGTGTCCTCTCCATCTCCAACCTTGGTCTCCAAGCTCACGGGGTGACGAGCACTGCACATCAAATCCTTCACCTCATCTTCTGGTAATTCAACAAAATTCGCCAACTCTGTGATTGTTGGGGTCCGTGCCAGCTCCTGACTCAACTCTCTCTGTCCTTTCTTCAACTTGTTAAGCATCTCAGTTATATGAATAGGCAATCGAATCGTTCTGCCCTTTTCAGCAATAGCTCTAGTAATGCCTTGACGAATCCACCAATACGCATAAGTGGAAAATTTATAACCTCTTGTGGGATCAAACTTCTCCACTCCCCTCACTAACCCGATTGTTCCCTCCTGAATCAAATCCAAAAGCTCCAAATTCCTCTTGGTGTACTTTTTTGCAACACTCACAACCAATCGCAAATTCGCTGCAACCATGCGCTCCTTTGCACGGCGTCCAATCTTTAACTTCTTTTTTAGCTGTGGAATAGTCATCTCAGCAGCCTTAGAAAGAACTTCCAAAGTCGGTTTTCCTCCTAATTCTGATTCCAATTGAGCTTCTAATCCATCCAAAACCATAAGTTCTTGGACCTGGCGGCCAAGGGTTATTTCCTGCTCATGGGAAAGTAACGGCACACGCCCAATATCACGTAAATAAGAGCGCAGCGAATCAACGTCTGAGAAAGATTGCTTCGCCGGAACGAGCATCAAGCGAGTAGATGAGGCAGCCAATTGGAGCGAGGCCATCGAGGCCTTATTGCGTTTTGTAAAGCCTACTACTAAGAACTGTAAAGATCCATTGTGAAACGTTAAGGCATCAAAAGATAGGTATAAGTGCCTATGCGATAGCTCCGTTTATGTGGGCCAATAGCCAAGAAGCAGTGCGCAAATAGATCAGGACACCTGCCACGTCAGTCGCCGTTGTAATAAAAGGAGCAGACATCAAAGCAGGGTCCAAGCCCATCCGATCAAAGAGCAGCGGCAAGGCTGCTCCAGCTGTTGCTGCCAAAGTGGTAATTGCTATAAGGCTGATTCCCACAGCCGCTCCAATTAAAGGTCCTTCTCCTCTCCACCATGCGAAAGGAACAACCACTAGCAACATGAGCAAGCCAAGAAGTGCCCCTGCAATAGCTTCTCTAAAAATGGCCTTAACTACTCCTAAAGCTTGAATACGCTGCGTGCTTAATCCTCTAATTACAACAGTAGAACTCTGAGCTCCGACATTGCCTCCAGTCCCAATAAGCAAAGGAATAAATGCAGCTAATAAAACTACTTGCTGCAAAACATCATCATTCATAGCAATTACTTGGGTAGTTAAGCCATTCGCAAGCACTAAGACTGCAAGCCAAACCACACGGCGACGAGCAACCACAAACAAATTGCTCTGGAAATAGTCATCTTCATCTCCCGCCTGCACTGCACCTGCGGCATAAAGGTCCCTAGTAGCTTCCTGCTCAATCACGTCAATCACATCGTCAACAGTGACGATTCCAACCAACCTCTGCTCCCTATCCACTACAGGTAAAGCCAAGAAGTCATAACGCTGGATTGCTCGGGCAACCTCTTCCTGATCTGTATCTGTACGCACGCTGACAACATCACGTGTCATCACATCGCCTATGAGATCTTCTGGCTCAGCAATAACAAGATCTCTTAAAGAAAGTATTCCCGTCAGATGCCTTTCCCGATCCGTGACATAAAGGCTATAAATCGTTTCTTTATCAGAAGCCTGACGCCTGACTATCGACAGGGCTTGAGCAGCACTATGAAATTCCTTTAAGTCAATGAACTCGGTTGTCATTAACCGACCGCCTGTCTCAGGTTCGTAACCCAGCAACTGAGCTGTAACTTTTCTCTCTGACGGACTCAGCTCTGTTAGCAAACGACGTACAACCTTCGCAGGTAACTCATCAAACAAGCGGACCCTGTCATCAGGAGACATCTCCTCAACTAATTCGAGAACCTCACTGGAGCGAAGCCTATCCAGCAAACTTTGTTGAACAGCAGGGTCTAAATATTCATAAACCTCAATTGCTTCGTTCTTACTTAAAAGCCTGAAAGCCAAGGCCTGCAAAATCAAAGGCAAGCCACCAATTGCCTCAGCGATATCAACCGGCTGCACCGGTTCCAGCAAAGCCTTTACACCGTCATAGTTTCCCGCAGAAAGCATTGCTTCTAACTGCTCCACTACCACATCTGCTATGGATGGGCCATTTACTACAGAAGAAGCCGACACGGGCGCCCCCGTTGCCTTATCCATCGGCGCACAGCCAGGGCATTAATAGTTTATGGCTAAGGTCGTAAATGAACTAGCAGTTGACCAATGAGCGTGAACGTCAGTCAGGTTGTAGTGACTACTCCCAGTGGCTCAAAGAAAAAACTTAGCGATTATCAAGGTCAGGTTCTACTCATAGTTAATGTTGCTAGCCGCTGTGGTTTCACCAAACAATATTCAGGCCTACAGGACTTACAAAACAAATATGGATCTAAAGGCTTTCAGGTCATTGGATTCCCTTGCAACGATTTTGGAGCTCAGGAGCCGGGGAGTCTTGAAGAAATTCAATCATTTTGTTCCACAACTTATAACGCAACCTTTCCTCTATTTGACAAAGTCCACGCGATGGGCAAAACAACCGAGCCATATACCACTTTGAATCAAGCAGAGCCTGCTGGCGACGTTGCCTGGAACTTCGAGAAATTCCTCATCGGTCAAGACGGAACAGTCCTCAAGCGCTTTAAAAGCGCAATTGAGCCTAATAGCGCAGAACTTACCAGTGCGATTGAATCCGCCTTGAACAAGTAATCCTGCGGCCAAGATAAAAACCTATAACTCCAGCCAAGACACCAAAAAAACCAAATTAATAAAAGCAAGCAAATTGCTTTAAGCCAAAAGCCACTAAAGATCAACTTCACACATGCAAGCATCCAACCACTAAATGTAGTTAAAGCACCACAAAATCCAACGCCTAGAAACAATTTAAATCTAGTGCGAAATGGTAATCCCAACAAACATCCTAATATTATAGTGCCTACCAAATTCACTGCTATATCGTTTTGAATGATTACACGAATCAATGCACCTGGGACTGAACCAGCAGCTAGCCAAAACAACTTTTTAAATTCATTTTCTAATCCATAAGAGTCTTCAACCATGACCTATTTGATAACCTAATGAAGCTGCCAAAAGCCCAGACGAAATAGATACAAAAGAGATCACAATCCCATCCATCCAATTCTTCCTAAGAAAGATTTCCAAAACCTCAATAATAAACGTAGAAAATGTGCTCAGGCTTCCTAAAAACCCTACTCCAACCATCATGAAAAATGGGGACTCAAATGATGCATTGTTTGCAAGCCCTCTGCCAACTATCAACCCTAATAAAAAAGCTGCTGCAACATTAATAACCATGGTTATCCAATGTTTTCGGGGCTGAATTATCTTCAACTGAATTCCCAAAAAGTAGCGAAGCCAAGTTCCTGGGATAGCGCCAAGTGAGACCCAGAAAAAATCCCTAAGCTCCAAATCCATCAGATTTAAATATTAACCCAACCTCTACTTATTAATCTGTCCAAGCCAAAAGTTTCGCTGGAAACGATTTGTATCTGCAACCAGTCTTCTCCTTCTGAGCTTTGCCATCTTCTTAATACTCTCAAGGGGGTCCCTATTTCTACTTCACGCAAAGTGGGAGCAATATTGAATGGACTTGCACGCAATATGCAACTTGGTCCTGCAAAGCTTGGAGCCGAGTAATTACGTAAAATAAATCTTGTAGTCATATCTTTAGAATATCCACCAGCAGGCAAAGATACAGGCGCAATTAGTGCAACCCCTAATAACCAACTCCAACGGAAAATAGAACCAAAGGTCTCCATTAGATATCAAGAGCAGCCATATCTAACTCAATACTATGAGTTTCAATAAATTCTCTGCGAGGAGCAACCTTATCTCCCATAAGGATTGTAAAAATGCGATCGGCTTCTAGTGCATCTTCTATCTCCACACGTTTCATCATTCGAGTAGAAGGATCCATTGTTGTTTCCCACAACTGCTTTGGCATCATCTCCCCGAGACCTTTAAATCGCTGAATAGTGTAATTAGCCTTTTCTCCAAAACCAGTGAGCGTATTTTTAAGATCAGACTCGTTGTAGCAATAAGTATGACTCTTTCCACGCTCTACTTTGTAGAGAGGTGGACAAGCAATATAGATGTAACCACCTTCTACTAGCTCCTTCTGGTATCTATAGAAAAAGGTTAAAAGTAGAGTGCGAATATGAGCGCCATCAACATCTGCATCTGTCATAATTACCACACGATGATAGCGAAGGTTCTTAGATTCAAACTCCTCACCTTTAATTCCTAAACCTAAAGCAGTAATTAGAGCTTGAATTTCAGTATTCTTATAAATCTTTGAATCATCAGTTTTCTCAATATTCAATATTTTTCCACGCAAAGGAAGGATTGCCTGAAATCGTCTATCACGGCCCTGCTTAGCTGAGCCTCCAGCTGAATCACCCTCCACAATGTATATCTCTGATTCAGAAGGATCACGAGAGCTGCAATCAGCAAGTTTTCCAGGAAGAGTAGAACTTTCCAAAACACTTTTTCGCCGAACAAGTTCTCTTGCTCTCCTGGCTGCCTCAGCAGCATTAAAAGCCTGAATTGCCTTCTCAAGAATTAAATCAATAACCCCTGGATTAAACTCTAAGTATTGACTTAAAGACTCTCCAACAAGGCTATCGACAATTCCTCTAACTTCCGTATTGCCTAACTTAGTCTTTGTCTGACCTTCAAATTCTGGGTCAGGAACCTTAACGGAAAGAACAACTGTAAGGCCTTCGCGTATATTTTCGCCTGCTAAATTTGCATCGCCTTCCTTACGTTTCCCTCGTTTACGTGCAAAGGTATTAAGAGTACGAGTCAAGACCGTTTTCAGTCCTTCAATATGGGTGCCTCCATCAACTGTACGGATATTATTTGCAAACCCAAGGATACTGTCTGAATAAGCATCTACACACCATTGCAATGCTGCCTCTACTTGAACACCATCTTTTTCCGAATTCACATAAATAATTTCAGGGTGTAATGCATCTTTTTCTGTGTTCATATATTCAACATATTCCTTTATTCCTCCCTCATAAAAATAAACTTCTTCGTGGGGTTGACCTTGTGAATTAACAGCAGCTGCTCTCTCGTCCCGAAATACAATCCTAACTCCTCCATTTAGGTAGGCTAATTCTCTCAATCGTGAAGACAAAGTCGAATAATCAAAAGCAATTCCTCCTGTAAAAATCTCCTGATCAGGTTTAAAGCAAACACTTGTACCGGTTAATCCATCCTCTGAAGTCGGCTGAACATCAGAACGCAAAGTCCCAACAGGTGCACCTCTCTCAAAACGCTGTCTATGTACTTTCCCCTGCCTTCGAACAGTTACTTCTACCCATTCACTTAAGGCATTTACAACTGAAACACCAACACCATGCAATCCGCCAGAAACTTTGTAACCACCACTCCCAAACTTTCCACCAGCATGAAGAACCGTCAGAACAGTCTCCAATGCACTCTTGCCTGTCGTTGGATGAACATCTGTTGGGATACCGCGACCATTATCTGTAATGGTCGCAGATCCATTATCCCCAAGCAAAACAACAATCTCATCACAATGCCCAGCTAGGGCCTCATCAACTGAATTGTCTACTACCTCATAAACAAGATGATGCAACCCTCTGGGACCTGTTGAGCCGATATACATTCCAGGTCGCTTTCTGACTGGCTCCAGTCCTTCCAGCACCTGTATCTGTGCAGCCCCATAGGCTGCCTGGACCTTCTGGACCTTGGAGTCGTCACTCATTATGGAAATCAGCAACCAGGAAGGGCTATTCGAAGAGGCCTCATTAACCAGAAACCTCGACCTGGCAGGCTCAATTTACCACCGGCTTCAAAAAAAGCTTGCAGAAATGCTTAGTCCAAATTGCGATGAACCATTTCTGGCATGACAATTCTCTAACAAGTTTCATGCCACCCAAAAAACCACTCGCGATTGTCCTGCTTGGGCCTACAGCAAGCGGAAAAACTGACCTGGCTCTTCAGCTAGCAGAGCTGCTGGACTTGAGCATTCACAACGTGGATTCTCGTCAGCTTTATATAGGCATGGATATAGGGACAGCGAAGCCGACCAGGGAGCAACAACAACGTATAGAGCACTTTCTTCTTGACCTGCGATATCCGAATGAGCCCTTGACTCTCAAGGAATTCCAAATGGAAGCAAATATTAGCTTGGAGAAAATCTTCGATTCAGGGAAAACAGCCTTCTTAGTAGGAGGCAGTGGCTTGTACCTAAAAGCCATCACTGGGGGGCTTATCCCACCAGCAGTATCACCTCAAAAGAAGCTCCGAGAGCAACTAAACGCCTTAGGTCAGCCAGTTTGCTACCAGCTGCTTATGGCATCAGACCCTCATGCCGCTCAACGAATTGCAGAAGCTGATGGAGTGAGAACACAAAGAGCATTAGAAGTTCTTTATGCCACTGGAAAACCAATTAGCCTCCAGCAAAAAGCAAAGCCCCCCTCTTGGCAAATAATTGAACTCGGGCTAGACCCCAAAAATCTACGAGAAAGAATTGCAAAGCGAACTAAAAAGCTCTATCAAAATGGTCTATTAGATGAGACAAAACAATTAGCTGAGAATTTTGGGCAAGACCTCCCAATGCTTCAAACAATTGGATACAGAGAGGCTGTAGATGTCCTGAAAGGCAGGCTAAGTCTTGATGAAGCAACCGCTATCACCATCCGCCGCACTCAACAATTTGCGAAGCGTCAAAGAACTTGGTTTCGTAGAAAGCACAGTCCACATTGGCTAAACGATGAGGAACCACTGAGAGAAGCGTTATCGCTGATCAAAACCGGTCTAGGGTGATGTAGCAGACATACACTTAACTTCTTGCTGTGTTCTGCCTAGTCCCCTCAACGCACTGAATGCCACCTCGTCCTCGTTTTGATCGTCGTGCTCCCGTCCGGGAGCTCCCCAACATCAATGACCGCATTAACTATCCAAAGTTACGGGTAGTGGACTCAGACGGAAGTCAACTCGGAGTAATCAATAGAGAAGAAGCTCTCGAAGTTGCTAAAGATCGAGAACTAGATCTAGTTCTAGTCAGTGAGAAAGCAGATCCTCCTGTTTGCAGGATCATGGACTACGGCAAATTCAAATTTGAACAAGAAAAAAAGGCCAAAGAAGCCAAGAAAAAGTCACATCAAACTGAAGTCAAAGAAGTCAAAATGCGCTACAAGATCGATCAGCATGATTACGACGTGCGAATTGGTCACGCAATACGGTTTCTGAAAGCGGGTGACAAAGTTAAGTGCACGGTCATTTTTCGAGGTCGAGAAATTCAACACACGGCCTTAGCAGAAACACTGCTAAGAAGAATGGCAAATGACCTTGAAGAGCAAGCTGAAATTCAACAAGCTCCTAAACGTGAAGGTAGGAACATGATCATGTTCCTCACACCACGCAAGACACCTCTTATCAAGAAGGATAAGGAAGAATCAGTTACCACCAAAGCCGTCAGGACAATAACGGCTCCTCCGAGGGCTACCACTTCAAAACTTACTAGTAGAGGAAGGGCTGACTAGCATTGAACTAAACACCAAATCTCTGAATTCATTACTAAAAAATATTCTCTGGTGGCCTTTAACGCTCTAAAACGGAGCATGAGGCTTATTTGAACTGCTCTGATCAACCGATCCCAAAGATTGTTTCATTTAAAAAAATAAACGCCAAAAGCCAAGCCCCCAGAAGGGTTTAAGCCACTGGCACAGCGTCATATGACAAAGAAGAGATTGTCACCAGGCGCTCTGCTCCTTAAGGTGGCCACAATGCGACCTGGCACCTGCGTGAGATTCCATATTCAGCAGGAAAGTGACATCCCTGCATCTAGCCAGCTATACAACCAAATCTGTTTTGCTATAGCTGCTCGCCATTACCCGCCAGGCCACAGGCTTCCTAGTACGCGACAACTAGCGATGCAGACAGGCCTGCATCGCAACACAATTAGCAAGGTCTATCGGCAACTCGAAACCGATGGAGTTGTTGAAGCAATGGCTGGCTCAGGCATCTATGTGCGTGATCAGCAAAAGCAACGTGAGACAAGGAGCTCTCCGAATGTCCGCAATAGAGGCGTAAAAGATCTAGATCAAGAAGTACGTAAGTGCGTTGATGGATTGCTCAATGCAGGATGCACTCTTCAACAAACTCGGGAGTTACTTACTCGAGAAATTGATTGGCGACTTCGTTGCGGAGCAAGAGTTCTAGTAAGCACACCCAGAGAAGATATAGGTGCTTCCATGCTCATAGCCGAGGAACTTGCACCAAACCTGGATGTTCCAGTTGAGGTTGTTCCTATGGAGGAGCTGGAAAATGTACTGGAAAGTTCAAGTAACGGAACAGTAGTAACTAGTAGATACTTTCTTCAGCCTTTAGAAGAGCTAGCCAAGCGTCATGGAGTTAGAGCTGTCGCAGTAGATCTAAATGACTTCCGCCAAGAACTGACAATGCTAAAAGAACTTAGGCCCGGAAGTTGCGTAGGCCTTGTAAGCATTAGCCCTGGGATCCTTAGAGCCGCAGAGGTCATCCTTCACAGCATGCGAGGTAATGAACTTTTACTTATGACTGCAACTCCAGATGTTGGCAGCCGCTTACTAGCGCTATTAAGAGCAGCTAGCCATGTGCTTTGCGATAGTCCAAGTCTTCCAATTGTTGAACACAGTCTCCGCCAAAACCGCTCGCAATTAATCCGAATGCCACAGGTACACTGCGCAGAAAGCTATCTCAGCAATGCCACAATTGAGCAGCTCCGCAAGGAGATAGGGCTTCTTGTCTCCTAACAAGCCTCAGCAATCTAGGCAGATGCTCCAAGTCATAAAGGCTGACTTAGCAATCATCAGAGAAAGAGATCCAGCGGCAAGAGGGCTGGTAGAAATTTTGCTCTGCTATCCAGGCTTTCAAGCTTTATTCCTACATCGCATTAGTCACAGACTTTGGAGATCTGGATTGCCACTTTTCCCTAGGCTTCTTAGTCAATTAACGAGAACCGTCACAGGGATAGAGATTCACCCAGGGGCAAGAATTGGTACAGGAGTCTTTATTGATCACGGTATGGGAGTCGTCATCGGAGAGACCGCAGAAATAGGAAATAGATGCCTTCTTTATCAAGGCGTCACTCTTGGAGGCACTGGCAAGGACCATGGAAAAAGGCATCCGACTCTGGCTGAAAACGTTGTTGTGGGAGCAGGCGCAAAAGTGTTAGGAGCCATTTGCGTTGGAGCAAACACCCGCATCGGCGCTGGATCAGTAGTGGTTCGCGATGTAGAAGCTGATAGCACTGTTGTAGGCATCCCTGGACGCGTGGTTCATCAGAGCGGGGTAAAAATCAACCCACTAGCCCACTCAGCTCTCCCAGATGCAGAAGCCAACGTGATTAGAAACCTTATGGAGCGAATTGATCAATTAGAGAGTCAAGTAACTGCACTTCACAGCTCACTTAATGACTTATCAGAAGGAAAACTTC
>QCKL01000002.1 GCA_003215355.1 Prochlorococcus sp. AG-409-O23 | reverse complement strand
AATTACTGAGAGCCAAGAAGATAATTGAGTTCCTTCCCCCATCCTTTTTCAAATCGAAGAACCTCCCTCTTTGTAAGGCTCATGGCAATGTTTTTCTCTGCATAGGCAGCCTCATTTATAAAAACAGGGATTGGAGAGTCATTACCTTGATAACTAACGACATCTCCATCTGCGGATAAGAATAGGGGCGATCCCTTCTTTATTGGTTTCCAATCAGCGCCCTGTAATTGTGGATGAATAGTCGCTGAAGGATGACGACTTAAATCTCTAGGAAAATCTATACTTCCCAAATGCTTATGTATCACTAATCGATCCGGGTAATTCAACAATCCAGAACTAGCCTTTGCTATTAATTCGAGACAAGTCTCTAAAACTATTTGCGTTTGCCTAACAATCCTGGAATGAAGCAATGACTGTGAAACAGGCCCAATTTCAATGACCAATCCACAGGGCCATGACTCAACTAAAAAACCAGTTTGAGACTGGTCACCTTCATGCAAATAAATAGGTAGGCCAAGACGGGCCTGAATCAATGAAGCCAAGCCCAAATCAGAGGGTCTTCGACCATAAACAACAACACTGCTCCCCATAGCAGATGTAGTGCTATGAAAATCCAGAGCTATTTGACAAGGATTAGTGCCCTTAGGGCCATAAGTAGAACTAAGCTCATTTGCTCGAAGCAGCTCCCGATCATTAAGGGAAGAAAAATCATTACTAAAGCTTCGATTTAAATCGGAATCCAAATATCTCTTCCCTTCCTTTCTCGCTGCTGGGTTGCCAATCACCCAAGTTACTTTTACCCCATTAGTTTCGATAAGATCTGGACTCTTCGCCCACTGATCAATCAGCCAAGGCGCATTAATTTCGTTGCCATGCGTCCCAGCAACCAAAAGCACCTGAAGGCTTTTCATCAAAATTGCTAGCGATAATCAACTTGAATGAAAATAACTGTAAAAGCAAATTCAATGTCAATCCCACCCTATGTTGTTGCCTCTGCCCGTTTGGGTTGGAAATGGCAATGGAATCAATTGATGAATGGCCTGGCACCTGTAGATAAAGACGGCAACTACCAACGCCCTATTAGCCAACATCAAAAATCCTCAGTTCCAAATATAGAGAGCATCACAAAGAGAGCGCCAGAAAATCTTCCTCATTTAATAGTTGGGCGCAGTTGTCCATGGGCTCACCGCACATGGTTGATATACAAACTTCGCAATCTAAAGAGCAATTTAACTTTATTAGTTGCGCATGCTGACCACAAAGCAGGACGTTGGGTTTTAAATCCTCCCTGGCTGGGATGCGATTCTCTTCTCGACCTTTACAAAGCCTGTGGAACACCGCCAAGTCATCGAGCAACAGTACCTGTAATCATTGACCCTGGCCAAGAGAAGCCCTACAGGCCCAAAATCCTTGGCAACGAAAGCGCCCAGCTCGTCGAGACACTTAACGATTGGCCAGCACCAAAAGAGGCTCCCAACTTAGCCCCTTCAAAATTGAGGGAAGAAATCTACAACTGGCAAAAGCTGCTCCAACCTACTGTCAACAATGGGGTTTATCGCTGCGGCTTTGCGAGAAATCAAGCTGCTTATGAAAGAGCCTCTAACGATCTTTTTGGCGCCCTTAATGAAGTGGAAAAAAGCCTTACAAGCAAAGGTCCTTGGCTTTGCGGCGAACAACTAACAATTGCAGATTTAAGGCTATTCCCAACAATGATTCGTTGGGAGGTTGTTTATATGCCCCTATTCGGATGCAGTAAGCATCCCTTGTGGCATTTCCCTAAGGTTTGGGAATGGCGTCAAAGGCTTATGGCCTTCCCATCAGTCTCCGAGACCTGTGATTCTTTAAGTTGGAGAGAAGATTATTTTGGTGCTCTTTTTCCTTTAAATCCAAGCGGAATTGTTCCATCGGGCCCAGATCTAGTCAAAATGGTAAATGCTTCAATGCCTCAACTTCGATGAACACAAAAACATCAGAATTGGAAAAAGGCAATCCTTCTCGTGTGGAGGAAGAATTTGAAGGAATATATGGCCGCTACCGAATTACAAAAGAGGATGCATTAGAAGTTCGGTTTTACCGTCTTTCACTACTGCTATGCGGATTAACTTTTTTAGCGGGAATTAGTCATTGGCTGTTGATAGGTCCTGAATGGGCTTCTTTATGGATCATCCCTTTGGCTGTCGGCATAGGACTAGCTCTAAATTGGATCCACATTTACTTAAAACCACTGCATAGAGCTCTCCAAATCTTCTGGTTACTGGGATGCATAGGCATCTTTCTCTTAACCCTAAAACTTGGGACTATAAAAATACTCACCAATATTTCCTCCGAACCGATATTACTTTGGCCAATTGGCCCTTTATTTGCAGCAATTACAGGTATTGGATTCAAAGAATTCTTCTGCTTTAGACGACCAGAAGCGATTGGACTAACCCTTTTGATACCGATAGCACTTCTAGGGCATCTCAGCGGACTTCTAGGAGGGGCAAGCGTGATGACCTTGCTAACCTGCTCAGCTCTTTTACTAATGGTATTAGCACTTCGTAAGTTCGGGATGGATGCAGGGTCTGATGTAGGTGATAAAAGTGTATTTAATTACCTTGAGAATCAGAAAACTGCAGGGGCTTTGTGAGCCTTATAAGTCTTACCGAAGCCTCTAAAGACTTCGGAATTAAAACCCTCTTTTCAAATCTCACCCTTCATATCAATGAAAAAGAAAGACTAGGATTAATTGGACCTAACGGGTCTGGGAAATCAACATTATTAAAGGTGCTATTAGGAGAAGAACCACTTGCAAAAGGTGAAAGAATTTGCTCCTCAAAACTTCGAATAGAGCTGGTAAGTCAAGAACAATCATTAAACCCAAGTCATTCAGTTATCGAAGAAGTCCTTGCTAGGTGCGGAGAAAAGAGAGAACTACTCCTCAAATTTAAATCACTTACTCAAGCTGTCGCTAAGAGCCCTAATGATTCCAAACTGCTTTCCGAGTTAGGTACCCTTAGTCAAAGAATGGATGATGCCGAGGCCTGGAATTTAGAGCAACAATGCAAAGAAGTTTTGCAACGGCTTGGAATTACTGATTTAAATAAGTCTGTACAAGAACTTTCAGGTGGTTATCGCAAACGAGTAGGGCTTGCTTCAGCCTTAGTTTCTAAACCAGATGTACTTTTATTAGATGAACCAACTAACCATCTCGATGCAACTTCTGTTGAATGGCTTCAAGGCTGGCTTGAGAATTATCAAGGAGCAATAGTACTGGTGACTCATGATCGCTATGTACTAGATCAGATAACAAACAAAATGGTTGAGATTAGTCACGGAAAAGCCTCATTTTATGAGGGCAACTACAGCACTTTTCTTAAGCACAAGACTGAGAAAGAGACTTCCGAGGTCTCAAGTACTCTGAAATTCAAAGGAATACTTAGGCGAGAGCTCGCTTGGTTACGGCAAGGGCCTAAAGCAAGAAGCACTAAACAAAAAGCACGCCTCAAAAGAATTGAAATAATGCGGGAGAAGGATGTGAAAGCAAAGCCTTTAACCTTAGATATGCAATCCCTAAGTAGAAGAATTGGCAAGCTAGTAATTGAAGCAGATGATCTAACTATGACTGCAGATGGGAGCAAGAATGGGGATTTAATTTTAAAAAATTTCAATTACAGCTTTAGCCCTGAAGATCGTGTTGGGGTTATTGGTCCCAATGGGATAGGCAAGTCAACCCTACTTGATTTAATAGCAGGAATACGTAAGCCAACCGGTGGTCTTATACGTATAGGAGAAACAGTTCATCTCGGCTATCTTAACCAACATACCGGAGAATTAACTAGCAAAAAAAGCTTAGAGAAGAAAGTAATAGATTTCGTGCAAGAAGTTGCACAAGTCTTAAGTCTAGGGGGCAAAAAAGTAACTGCCTCGCAGCTTTTAGAGCGCTTTCTATTCCCACCTGCCCAACAACATAGCCCGATAAAGAAACTTTCTGGAGGTGAGAAGAGACGCCTCACATTATGCAAAATGCTTATGCAAGCTCCAAATGTACTTTTATTAGATGAACCAACAAATGATCTCGATATTCAAACTCTTAGCGTACTGGAAGATTTTCTAGAAGATTTCCGAGGTTGTGTTGTCATTGTCTCCCATGACCGTTATTTCCTTGATCGAACAGTGGATAGGATATTCAGTTTCGAAGATGGCCTACTTAAACAATTTGAGGGAAACTATAGCAACTTACTAGAACAAAAAAGACTTAAAGAGCAAAAAAATAGCCTGCAATCTTCGAAAACACATCAAACCAAGATAATTTCTAAATCAACCTCAAAAAACATTGATACGCAATCCTCCCATGCAGAAGGGAGAGCCCAGGGAACATCTCGACGTCGCAATTTCAAGGAGGCAAAAGAGCTTATCAAAATAGAAACTGATTTGCCTAAACTTGAAGCCAAGAGGCTAAGTTTAGAAGAATCTCTTTGCAGAGAAGGTGGTGATTTGACTCTTTTAAGTAAAGAGTTGGCAAAGCTTGTCGAAACAATTAAAAATGCTGAGGAAAGGTGGTTAGAGCTTAGTGAACTCAAGCCATGAATTCTAAATCTTCAAACTATATTTACGATATTTCTATTCAATTCAACACTCTTAACTAATTATAATTTAGTCGACCTAAGCCAGTCAAAATCAGAGCAATCTTGAACGAGATAATTATCTATCTACTCCATATTATGGAGACAAAAGTTATACAACCAAATCACTTAGTGGAAGCAATCAAACGAAGCGCTTTACGGCCATACCCAACGTCCAAAGCAGTCAACCTAACGAGGCATTGATACTGTTCAGAGAGACAGCTAAGACCTTTTGACCATTGACCTAGAACACATCGCAAGAATCATTGGCTAAACAGCAGCTCTGTCGGTCAAAAATGTGTACCATTCATTTCACCCAAAACTCCCTATTCAGCGGGCAAGCAGGGATATGCAGTCTTGGCAATGGTGTTGTAAAGCAAACCAAGTGTCGTTTACACCCATGGCACAACTGCCTAACGGCCGTATGGTGTGGCAGTCGACAAAGGCCAGAGCAGGCCAAGAACGCATGAAAACCATCGACGATCACATCCAGAAGGATCAATCCGAGATCCAGTCCGCAAAAGCCCAAGGCAACGACGCCAAGGTTCGTCACTTAACTGATGAGCTTCATTCTCTTGAGGAATACAAGGAACACCATCCAGAAGACAAGCATGATCCAAATGCATTGGAACTCTTCTGTGATGCAAATCCAGATGAGCCAGAGTGCCTCGTATACGACGATTGATTTAATCGATCCAATTTAATGGTCGAGCAAGAGGAAGTAGAGCGATATCACCGCGCTCTACTCTTCGACAACTCAACTGGGCCTGACCAGTAGTCCATCTGACTTCAATAATCAAGATTGAAGTCAGATGGACTACTGGTCAGTGAACAAACAATTGCTTCTTCATTCTTCATCTCCCGAACTTCAACAATTGGTCTTCCCATTCGACGAAGAACTTCAATCTCTTGATGGGTTTGACAGCGCGCAATTACTGCACCTTGCCCATCGAAGCAACTGTAAAAGGTCATAACTCAAAGAAAGCAATCCATTTATGACCAATCAATGCGCCATGCACAAGTAGGTATTTAAGCCTGCTTCCGCTCAAATCAAAGCTTGTCCCAAATCTGATCAAGAAGCTCGTCCAGGCCTCTACCCATAGCTGCTGAAATCAGCAAAACTTTTATTCCACTTGCTACCTCAAGAGACTTAACCAAATCTGCCTGTTGATCCTCCTCCAAAAGCTCCTGTTTGTTGACAGCTAAAAGTCTGGGTCTATCAATAAGTCCTTGTCCATAGGACTTCAATTCTTTTTCAACCACTAATAGGTCTGCCAGAGGATCTTCAGCACCGCCATCCAAAAGATGAATAAGGAGCTTAGTTCGCTCAATATGCCTCAGAAAATCATGGCCTAAGCCTGCTCCTTGAGCCGCTCCAGCAATTAGCCCAGGGATATCTGCAAAAACAGTCCCATCACCACTTGGCCTTCTGACTACCCCTAGATTAGGTATCAATGTAGTAAAAGGGTAATCAGCAATCTTTGGTCTGGCAGAAGAAAGAACAGCGATTAATGTGCTCTTCCCTGCATTTGGCAAGCCAATAATTCCAACCTCTGCTAATAACTTCAATTCCAGCTGTAATTGCCATTCTTCCCCATCACGACCTTCAGTGAACTTCTCTGGAGCACGATTGCGATTGCTGAGGTAATGAGCATTACCAAGACCACCTCGCCCTCCAAAAGCAACTACAAGCTTTTCTCCATTTTCTGTAAGGTCGCCAAGAATTATTCCCGAATTCAAGTGCCTTACTTCAGTACCGCAAGGGACCCTAATCAATAACTCTTTCCCAGACGCTCCTTTACACCTATTTGGCCCACCTCTACGACCATCCTCAGCCAGAAACACTCTCTTGAACTTGAAATCCAAAAGGGTCTGAAGATTTGCATCTGCCATAAGTACCACGTGACCGCCTTTACCGCCATCGCCTCCTGATGGACCCCCTGCAGGCACATATTTCTCTCGCCGAAAGGCAACGATCCCATCGCCTCCTTGGCCTGCTTTAACCGTAATTCGTGCCTGATCTATGAACTGCATTTTCTCCTAGTGGTGATAAAGGATCTCAAGGGAAGGATTAGTCCTGTACCCTCTTCCTGATCTATTTTCTTTAACGCAGCAAAACCACACTGCAACCTGCTCCACCGTCTTTTGAATTGGCATCGCTGACTTTTTCAACATAGGTGAGACTCTCTAGCCATTGCCTCAATCCTCGCTTGAGCTTGCCAGTCCCGACCCCGTGAATAATCCACAAGGGGCCATTCACTTTCCGCAGATACTCTTCAACTACCACTTCCGCTTCATGAACCCTTAACCCACGCACATCAACAGTATTAGCTTCTGTCCGAATCTTTGTGCCAAGCCCGAAAATGGTGCGGGAATTGATCTTTACTACAGGGTCTGGAGGAATTGGCTTCCGTCCATCAAGGCTCTCCACCCCACTCAAATTGACTGTACTCCTAAAAACTCCACAACGCACAGTGAGCTGCAAGCCATCTTCAGAAATGGAAAGCACCTCACCAGCCTTACCTAAAGCAAGCAACCTTATTTGTTCCCCAACCTGTGGTGACCAGCCGTCTGGGGTTCTTTGTCGGAGCTTAGGAGAATTCTCTTTTTCCATTTGGCGTAACTGTTGTCCTACTCGTCTAGCCGTCTCACCATCAGCTCCTTGAGTCCTTAAGCGCTTAATCAATTCACTAACCTCTTGCTGGGCTTCATGAATGGAGGCTTCAAGTTGTCTACGTCTACCTTCGAACGCTTCTTCTGAGAGCTTAGATTGACGTTGCCACTGCATTAACAACTCCTCATGGAGAATTTCAGTTCGCGCTAATAACTCTGCAGCAGCTTCAGCCGCTGCCTGCTGGCGAATCCTTTGATTTTCCAAACCTGCAATTACGTTATTAACGTCTTCTCCGCCAGTAGGCCTAAGCAACTCTTGTGCCCTCTCTAGTACCACAGAGTCAAGTCCTAATCTTCCAGCGATTGCGAGAGCATTACTCCTACCAGGTATTCCCCATTGAAGTGAGTACGTAGGAGAGAGAGTCTCACTATCGAAAGAAACAGAAGCATTCTCAAAACGTGAATCGCTATATTTCAAGGTCTTCAGTTCCCCAAAGTGAGTTGTCGCAATAGTCAGCCTTACTCGATCAGCGAATGTCTTTAATAGTGCTATGGCCAAGGCGGTCCCCTCTAAGGGATCAGTCCCTGCGCCAATTTCATCCAAGAGGACTAGAACTGTTCCAGGAGTTGCAGCGACTGCGTGAAGAATTCGATTAATACGAATTAGATGGCCACTAAAGGTTGAAAGGCTCTGTTGCAGTGATTGCTCATCTCCTATGTCAGCTAAAACTTGATCACACCAAGGCAAAGTGGGTGTACCAATACATGGCATTAAGAGTCCAGCCCTAGCCATAAGAACTGCCAACCCAACACTCTTAAGAGTGACAGTTTTACCCCCAGTATTAGGTCCTGTAATCGCAACTACTTTTACCTTGGAAGGGACTCCTAAAGTGACTGGAATGACTATCTCCCCATGCTTATGGCGCTCCTTCCAAACTAGTAAAGGATGGCGTAATTCATCAAAGGTAAAAGAAGCATTGGGATTCTCATCAAACCTGCAAGGCACACCTCCTAACCATTCGCCATAACGAGCACGAGCCAATGCAACATCAAGTTGCAACATGACTTTGCCAAGATGCTGCAACGAGTCATAATTCTCACCAATTTTCTGGCTCCACAAAGTGAGAAGTAGTTGCTCCTCTTCAAGAATGTATCCCTGAAGTTCAGCTATTCGGTTACCAAGTGGAATAACAGGCTGAGGTTCAAAAAAAACTGTACTGCCTGATGCCGAGCTGTCATGCACAATCCCAGAGAGCTGAGCAACAGCACCTGCCTTCAAAGCCAAAACAGGTCTGTTATTTCTATTCGCGATCACTGTGTCCTGCAATTTTGAACCAAATCGCCGCACAAGCTCCTGCAAAAGATCCCTTCGTTCAACAAATAAGCGTTGACATTGCCCACGCAATCGAGCGAGCCTTTCACTGGCTCGATCTGCAACTCGACCTCCTTCTTCAAGGCCAAACCTCAAGAGTTTTTCCAAATCAGGAAGAGTTGCCAAATCAAACAAGAGGAAGGTAGTAACAGGCCGCATCTCAGGATCATCAATTTGCCTTCGTAACCGCCTTGCAGCTGCGAGAGTCTCCGCAACTTTTAATAGCTCCTCACCAGAAGCGATCCCTCCCTTCACGCAACGCGCCAAAAGAGCTTCTAAATCATGGATTCCTTGAAAAGTAACGCCTCCATCATGAGCTGCATCTAAAGCATGCATTTCCAATGTCTCTGCCAAACGCAATCGGCTAGTAGCCAAGTCAGAAGGCAAAGGTAAGTTCTTACAATGAACGCAACCCTGACTTGTACTTGCGAATGTCGAGAGGTGGTCGCAAAGTCGTGGCCATTCCAACAACTCAAGGGTCTCTTGAAAGGCATCACTAGTACCTGAAATTTCTGCGTCCATTAATGAAGGACTAATCTCTTCAAGCTCCCTCAAGGTTGCTGATTGCCTGGGATACCGCCTGGGGGGTGATAAAGCATCTCTAACCAATTCCCTTCAGGATCTTTTAGATAAAAAGAAGCAGTCCCATCTCGATGTTCATGCACCTGTCCAACATGGACACCAGAATCCTTTAATTTTATATGCGCATCTTGTACATCAGCCTTATCAGTGAAATGGAAGGCAAAATGAGGCCCTGCTGCTTTATATCCAGGACCTAATAGAGCAAGGCCATCTTTCCCAGGGCCAGCTTCTAAATAACACCAATCGGCATCATCCCAAACTAGCTTCAACCCAAGTCTTATATAAAAGTTCTTAGCTCGCTCAATATCCTGAACACGAATGGCTAAGTGACCAAGCCTTGTGACATTTGCCAGTTGAGATTCCAAAAGTCTTTCTACCATTCTTAAATCTAATTAGACCTTACTAATAAAGAGATTTAATTTGGGTTTGCATATTAAAAAGTGCAGGAAAGTTAAATATCAAATATCCAAAGTAATTCATCCTTGTCTTAGCCACTCAGCTGCATCGCATGCATGGTAAGTGAGTATTAAATCAGCACCTGCACGCCTAAAACTCAGCAAAGTCTCAAGGACCACTGATCTCTCATCTATCCACCCTCGCTCTGCAGCAGCCTTTACCATTGAAAATTCTCCACTAACGTTATAAGCCGCGATAGGCAACTCAGATTCCTGCCTTAATCGGTGAATAATGTCTAAATAAGCCAGCCCAGGTTTGACCATCAATATATCTGCACCCTCTTGTTCATCTAACTGAGCCTCTGTAATCGCCTCTCTTGCATTGGCTGGATCCATTTGATAAGTGGACTTATCTTTAGGAATTAATTTTTCAGATGCTGCTCTGGGGGCAGAATCAAGAGCTTCCCTAAATGGCCCGTAATATGCAGAAGAATATTTTGCGGTGTAGCTAATTATTCCTACATGTTCAAATCCCTCTTCATCAAGAGATTCACGAATCGCTCCAACACGGCCATCCATCATATCGCTGGGACCAATAAGATCTGCGCCCGCCTGGGCCTGGACAACTGCCTGACGACATAAATATTCAATCGTCTCATCATTTAAAACAATGCCATCGGGACTGACTATTCCATCATGCCCATCACAAGAGTAAGGGTCTAAAGCTACGTCAGTCATCACAGTCATCTCAGGGATCTCTTCCTTTAAACGTCTAATTGCCCGAGGTATTAAACCTTTTTCGTTAAAGCACTCTGCTCCATCCTCACTCTTAAGAGACTCAGCAACCTTTGGGAAAAGCACAATGCATCGAATCCCAAGTCCCCAAGCCCTTTCTACTTCATTAACCAACGTATCTAGAGTCCAACGATTCGCTCCTGGCATTGCACTAATGCCCTCAACTTCGCCTCCCTCATGTACAAATAACGGATAGATGAAATCAGTTGCATTAAGCGTGTGCTCCCTAACCATGCTCCTTAGAGCTTGTGAACGGCGCAAGCGACGAGGACGATAGGTGAGATCCATCAGGGCCAAAGCGAAGCTTTTGTTGATCGTAGATCGGCCTTAGAAATGGGCAGCCTGAAACCAGGTTTCACGAGGATCATTGCATCGGACGCGCTTTAACTCCTGCAGTAAATGAAGTTCCTCTGATGACCATTGCTCAGGCACCTGAATACTGAGAGTGAAAATCAAGTCCCCACGGCCATCATCTAGCGGCCAACCTTTACCTTTCAGCCTGAGGCTTGTACCTGGAGCCGTACCCTCAGGGATTGAAACCTGAGCTTCTCCATCTGGGGTAACAGCTGTAACAGTTGCACCCAAGGCCAGTTCATCCAAAGTGACTGGCAATTTTGCTCGAAGCTGATTACCTTCAAGACTCCAAATCGCATGAGATTCAACCTCTAAATTGAGATATAAGTCACCTCGCCGCCCCGTCCCTGGCTGCAAATTTCCTTTGCCCTTAAGGCGAAGCCTAGATCCTGATTTAATGCCCTTTGGAATACGAACCTGCACTCGCTCCTCATTAACAGAAAGGGTGCGTTCAGTGCCATGGAATGCTTCAGAAAAGCTGATTTTGACCTGAACTTCTGCATCTAAATTCAAAGGTTTATTAGATGCATTACGAGAGAACCCAGCTGAGCCTGGGAAACCACTTGCAAATCCAGTCGCTCCTGTAGCACCTCCAAATTTCCCTAAAAGGTCATTGATAAATTCATCAAAACTTCCATAACTTCCAAAATCCACATCCATCCCTGGTCCTGCAGAAGATCTTGATCTCCCTCCCACTCCTGTCGATTGGTTCCAATACTTTCCAAATTGTTCGTAGCGCTTTCGTTTCTCTGGGTCGGACAGCACTTCATAAGCCTCACTGAGCTCCTTAAACCTTGCTTCTGCTTGCCGATTCCCTGGATTCACATCTGGATGGTATTTACGCGCCAACTTTCGAAACGCTGCTTTGATCATTTCAGTATTGGCATTACGTTCAACGCCAAGAACCTTGAAATAATCCCGATAACCACTATCTCCCATACAGTTGCTTAGGTGCAAACCACATCACATGTAGTCTCCCAGTTCCAATCAAGTACTGACTCTTCAAATATGTAGGGAACCCCGAACGGTCTAAAAAGCTGAACTTTTAAAATTTTATTCATGTTTTCATTGAACCCAAAAATACAACTTGCCAGTAATGCACAAGTGAACTTCCAATATTGAATGAAGCTGGTCAATCCTCCAATTTGAAGCGAGCATTTAAAAAATACCCATCGACATATAGGCTTTTAAAAATAGTCGCTGAATGGAGAGCGCTAAGTGGCCTTAATCCATGGTTTCCACCTCAAAAACCTTAGAGGAGATGTCCTTGGCGGCATTACAGCCGCAGTTGTCGCATTACCACTTGCCTTAGCTTTCGGCAATGCAGCCTTAGGGCCAGGCGGGGCCATCTACGGACTGTATGGGGCAGTAGTTGTTGGATTCATTGCTGCTTTGTTTGGAGGTACTCCTGCACAGGTCAGTGGTCCTACTGGGCCAATGAGTGTCACGGTGGCTGGTGTTGTAGCAAGCCTGGCAGCAGTAGGAGTCTCTAGAGATCTAGGTGCAGGAGAAATTTTGCCACTGGTCATGGCTGCTGTTGTAATTGGTGGACTATTTCAAGTCCTATTTGGTGTCCTAAGGCTTGGGAAATACATCACGTTGGTTCCTTATTCGGTGGTTTCTGGCTTCATGTCAGGGATTGGGGTAATCATTCTTGCCCTACAGCTTGGTCCACTCCTAGGAATAAGTACTAGAGGTGGTGTAATCGAATCACTGAAAACTCTCACTGCAAATTTTGAACCTAACGGGGCTGCAGTGGCAGTAGCTGTCATGACCCTAGCGATTGTGTTCCTAACTCCTAGGCGCATCAGTCAATGGCTCCCTTCCCCTCTGCTGGCTTTATTAATAGTCACTCCTCTATCAGTAATTCTCTTTGGCGATGCAGCACTTCAAGCTCGCGGACTAGATCCTTTACCACGTATTGGCGCAATTCCAGAAGGAGGGCTTGCCTTCACTATGCCCAACTGGAATCAACATTCCACTGTCATATTTAAAGCTGGATTAGTACTTGCAGTATTAGGCGCAATTGACTCGTTGCTTACTTCACTTGTTGCTGACAACATTTCACAAACACGTCACAACTCAGACAGAGAACTAATAGGTCAAGGACTGGGCAACAGCCTTGCAGGCCTGCTCACAGGACTACCTGGAGCAGGCGCCACGATGCGAACAGTAATCAATATCAAATCTGGCGGTAGGACGCCAATTTCTGGAATGGTTCATTCCATAGTTCTGCTGTTGGTCTTGCTAGGTGCAGGCCCTCTGGCTGCGGAAATTCCGACAGCCCTCTTAGCAGGAATCCTTATCAAGGTTGGCCTAGATATTATTGATTGGGGTTTCCTTAGGAGAGCTCATAAGCTTTCACTAAAGACCGCTGCAGTTATGTACAGCGTTCTTTTGATGACAGTTTTTTGGGATCTAATTTGGGCTGTATTGGTAGGAGTGTTTATTGCAAATATGCTCACAATTGATTCAATAACGCAGACACAATTAGAGGGAATGGAGGCTGATAATCCATTTGGAGATTCAACTTCGGGTTCCGACATCCCTTTACCTCCAGAAGAGCAAGAATTATTAGATCGTTGCGGAGGGGAAGTAATGTTATTTCGGTTAAAAGGACCACTGAGTTTTGGAGCAGCCAAAGGAATTACAGAGCGAATGATGCTCGTCCGAAATTACAAAGTCCTGATACTTGATATCACTGATGTCCCAAGATTAGGAGTTACAGCAACACTTGCTCTTGAGGACATGGTCCAAGAAGCAATCACAAATTCCCGCACAGCTTATGTAGCAGGTGCAAGTGGTCGAGTAAGAGATCGACTATCTAAATTTGGAGTAAATTGTCTAATTGATAGCAGGAAAGAAGCTCTTGAAACAGCAATAAGAGAGCTAAATACCTAGCCTTATGACTATCTACAAGCCTATGACTCAGATCAAAACAGTAATCAACTAATCGAAGGAGGTGCAATGGAAACCAGTCTCATCCTTCAAAATGTATTAACACCTCCAGTCCTTTTCTTCTTCCTGGGAACAATTGCTGTTTTTGTAAGGTCTGATCTTGAAATACCAGCTCCACTTCCAAAGCTTTTTTCTCTATACCTTCTCTTAGCTATAGGTTTCAAAGGGGGACTAGAGCTTCAAAGAAGTGGTTTAGGAGGCCTTGTAATCCCAACAGTAGGAGCAGCAGTTTGCATGTCTCTCCTAATCCCACTGATTTGCTTTGTAATTCTCCGCCTAAAGCTAAATGTTTTTAATTCAGCAGCAATTGCAGCTGCTTATGGATCCATAAGTGCAGTGACGTTTATTACAGCAGAGAGCTTCTTAGAGAACCAAAACATAGATTTTGACGGCTTTATGGTCGCAGCTCTAGCCCTCATGGAATCGCCAGCAATTATTGTGGGCCTTCTACTAGTCAAGTTTGCCGCTCCAAGATCAAGAGCCCAATCTAAAAGAATGCGATTAAGGGAAATATTTCATGAGGCTATTTTAAATGGTTCTGCTTACCTTCTAGTTGGAAGCCTTGTAATTGGCTTCATGACAGCAAATAATCCTGCTGCAGTAGAAAAAATGCAGCCATTTACAGGGAAATTATTTTATGGTGCGGAGTGCTTCTTCCTCCTAGACATGGGAATAGTTGCAGCACAAAGACTTCCAAGCTTAAAAAAGGCTGGATCATTTCTCATTGGATTTGCAATAGCGATGCCTCTGCTGAATGCATTTTTGGGTGTTCTTGTAGCAAAAGCACTTGGATTAGGGCCAGGCAATGCATTGTTGTTTGTTGTACTTTGCGCAAGTGCGTCTTACCTTGCTGTTCCAGCTGCAATGAGAATGACAGTCCCGGAAGCAAAATCTAGTTATTACATATCAACTACACTTGGGCTGACTTTCCCGTTCAACATTGTTATTGGAATACCTTTGTATATGGGACTAGTAAATAAATTGATTCCTCTTGCAGCATAAATAAATGAAGCGTCTGGACCTTATCTTTGGCGAACGCGAGTTGGACGCGATGCTCGAGTCCCTTGAGAAAGCTCAGGTTCCTGGCTACACAGTCATGAAGCATGTTACTGGTAGAGGCCCAGAAAGAGTTGTCTCAGAAGATATGGAATTTACTGGCTTAGGAGCTAATGCACACGTAATTATTTTTTGTGAAGAGGAGTTATTGCAGAAGATCAAAAAAAATGTCGAGCCACTTCTTAATTATTATGGAGGTGTTGCGTATGTATCCGAAGCAACACCACTGTAACTAATTTCTCTATTCTAATTGTTCTTAGTGGTCAAAAAATAGCTGAATGAGGTTAAAAAGATTTCCTGTTTAGGAGTGAACCCAGTCAACTCTAATTACTTTCCTGCTATTCAAAAAGCGATCTATAGACATTGCTGCAATACATCCATCAGAAGCTGCAACTACTGCTTGTTTAAAAGGGGTATTTCTTATATCTCCAATAGCCCAAACCCCCTCAGATGTTGTAGCCATGAAATCATCTACAACAACTCCTCCATCTTCTTTAAGAGCAACTTGCTCACCTAAAAAGTCAGTTATTGGCTTTGAGCCGCTCATGTATACAAAAACACCTTCTACAGTCAATCCTTCTTCATTATCTTTAGAACGAGACTTCAATCTTATTCCAGTAACTCCTGACTCATTACCTTCTATCAGCATCAGTCTTGTCTGACTCCAATGCTGCACGTTTGGGCTAGCTAGCAAGCCTTGAGCATGAGCATCGTCTTTCTTTGGGTCATTTGAAGTAATCCAATGCACAGTGGATGCAAACTTCGTAAGTACTTGGGCCTCCTCGATGGCTTCTTTATTGACACCAACAACCGCGACCTCTCTACCTTTGTAGAAGGCCCCATCACAAGTGGCGCAATAGCTGACACCCCGCCCGAGGAAATCAGCTTCCCCCTTAAATGACGCCGGACGTCCCATTGCACCACTTGCCAGAACAAGCGCACGTGCCTTAAACGTCCCTTCAGGTGTAAAAACCGTTTTCCAGTCACCACTAACATCTACACCAAAAACTTGAGCTCGGCGATAGTCAGTCCCGTACTGGACAGCCTGATCCCTCATCAATGTGAGCAAAGCCTCACCACTCATCTCAGTTGAGACTCCAGGATAATTCGCAATCTGATGGGTAATTGCCAACGCCCCAACAGAGGGATTTTTATCCAGAATGACCGTTTTCAAGTCAGCCCTTGAGGCATAGAGCGCACAGGTACAACCTGCAGGCCCACCTCCAACGATCACTACATCTGATTCGATAGTTTCCAATGGATTTGGATCTCCTTCAAGGTGTTCACTTCTGCCTTAAGAAGCATATGAAGCTCAGGGGAAGCCCAATGATTGCAAAACAACCTAATTGGAGCTGAACTTCGTAAAGAACGCTTTTTAGGACTTTAGTGAAAAAGGGGGGGGAATTCTCAAATTTCCAGACTCATAACTAGATCCTTAAAGGATTTCAAAGATCAAACTCGCTTAAGAGTGCTGACAGACTCGTGAACAAATGCTCTACCGCGCCAGTGGGATCTCCCAAAGGGGAAGAGAGAAAACTCAAAAAACCTTCTGGCTATTGGTTAGCTCCACTGGTAGCAGGGGGTTGCTTGGCAACTGGATATGGAGTAACGCAAAGGCTGTTGATTCTTCACAACAACTGGAAAGAGCCAACTATTGAGTTATTTCAATATCAACAGCCTTTCCCAGGCAGTTCTTTAAGAAGTCTTAGGGCGAAAAATGGTTCCACCAAATCAAGCCTTTTAGCCGATATAGCTCTACAAGAAGCCAAGCTCGAAGCTCAGCGCAAAGCCGAAACACAAGCCAAGCTCGAAGCTCAGCGCAAAGCCGAAACAGAAAGCAAGGAACTCAGGGCCTTATATGCAACAAAAGAAAAAGAAATTCAAAAGGCCTTAGAGGCACTAGACACTAATTTAGGAGTAAAGGTCGAGCAATCTTGGTTGAAACTTGAGTCAGGATTAATGCGATTGAGCACTCCTCAAATTCCACCTGAAAGCCGAGAAGAAATTTTCTCTCCAAAAACTTTCAATAAAATCTTCCAGAAGTTACCTGACCCTTCCTAAGGAAAAATATCTTGCCAAAGATTGAATCCGCTGAAATAGAAAATGAGCCCTTCTGACAACTTGATCAAAGCAGCGCTCAATCGTTTGGGTGCACGTATAGAGGAACGGCTGGTCAATGCCGCAGCCGAGCTAAAAGCGATCGCAAGAGAAACTCCTGAAAAACTTCAAAAGGAATGGAACCTTTTTCAAGAAGAGGTTATTGAAGAAGCTGAGAGGCTAGACAAAGAGGATGAAGAGAAAGGAATAGATGTTGAACCACAAGAAGAAGGTTCTAAAAGTTTTCAAACTCAAGAAAAAATTGATCTCCTGCGAGCAAAAGTTGCCGAGATAGGGAGCAAGCTCGAGGCAATGCATTGATGGCTTTGCCTACACAGCTAGATCTTTTAAGAAGAGGGATACGTGCCTTTCGCATTTGGTCTTTAGTCATAAAACTCTTATTGATCCTTTGGTGGGACTCTCAATCTTGGACATATCCAAAAGGCCCTATAAAAGAACAGCTCAATGCAAGACAAAGGCTTAGAGCAAAATGGCTCACTAAAGAATTTATTGAACTCGGCTCTGCTTTCATCAAGCTTGGCCAGCTGCTATCCGCCAGACCAGACGTGCTTCCTGCAGGGTGGGTTATAGAACTTGCAGGTTTGCAAGATAGGGTTCCGCCCTTCAGTTTTCAAAAGGCTCAAACACTACTTGAGCAAGAACTAGGTTCAAGATGCGCAGAAATCATTGATATTGATGAAAGGCCCCTTGGTGCGGCTTCTTTAGCCCAAGTTCATAGAGCGATCTTAAGAAGTGGTCGTCAAGTTGTTCTAAAAATCCAGCGTCCAAAACTTGAAAAACTTTTTCGCCTAGACCTCGAGATATTGCAACAAGTTGCTTCGGTACTTCAAAAGAATCCCAACTGGAGTCAAGGACGCGACTGGGTTGCTATGGCTAGAGAGTGTCGACGGGTATTACTTCGCGAACTGGACTTTCAGATAGAAGCGCAATATGCAGCAAGATTCCGACAACAATTTTTGGACAATCCAAGTATTCGTATCCCAGGAGTGATATGGGAGCTAAGTACTAAAAGAGTTCTATGTCTTGACTATCTACCAGGAATCAAAATTAATGATCTAGAAGCCTTGATGGACAAAGGCATAGATCCATCAGCAGTAGCAGAAATTGGGGCAGCAAGCTACCTTCAACAACTTGTATATTTTGGTTTTTTCCATGCTGACCCTCACCCTGGGAACCTAGCTGTAGCAAGTGATGGAGCACTTATTTACTACGACTTTGGGATGATGGGATTGATCTCTGATGGTCTACGGAAGAGATTAGGTTCGATGGTCCGTGCAGCTGCGGCAAGAGATGCTCGAGCACTAGTTGAGGAATTTAAAGATGCAGGCCTGATCAATGAAGGCATAGATCTAGGGCCAGTTCGCCGACTTGTGCGCATCATGTTGAAAGAAGCATTAACCCCACCCTTCAAAGGAAATATCATCGAAAAGCTTTCAGGGGATATTTATGACCTGGTCTATGGGGAACCGTTTCGACTCCCCGTTGAACTGATATTTGTAATTAGGGCTCTATCAACTTTTGAAGGGGTGGGAAGAAGTCTTGATCCAAGCTTTAATTTGATGGCTATAGCCCAGCCATACCTCCTTCCACTCATGACTTCAAGTGGTTCCAATCCAAATGATTTAATCAATGAGATCGGACGTCAAGTAGGTGCAATTGGTAGCAAGGCAGTTGGACTTCCAAAGCGCTTAGACGAGAGCCTGGAGAAGCTTGAACAAGGTGACTTGCAATTACAAATTCGCATGGGGGAGTCTGATAGACAACTTCGCCGAATGGTTAATGCCCAGCAAGCAATGAGCCAGTCAGTTTTGCTTGGGTCTCTTGGAATTGCAGCTGCGCTTCTGAGAACGAGTAATCAACCTTCATGGGCTTTCCTACCAATCCTTGCAGCTCTCCCAATAGGATTAAGTTGGATAAAGCTACAAGTAAAGATGTCAAGAGATGCGCGTATAGATCGAATCCCAAGGAAGAATTAATAAGTAAGCAGTCAATAAATATCCTTTATTTCACTTACGTCCTCTAGGCCCGAATCCTGCCGCTCCTGCATAAATTGCTTGTCCACCAAGCTCATCTTCAATTCTCAAAAGCTGATTATATTTAGCAACCCTTTCACTTCTACTTAATGACCCAGTTTTAATTTGTCCCGTACGAGTAGCGACAGAAAGATCAGCAATTGTAGTATCTTCAGTCTCCCCACTACGGTGGCTTATAACACTAGTATAGCCATAACGTGTAGCGAGATCTATTGCTTCAAATGTTTCAGTAAGAGAGCCTATTTGATTAACTTTAATCAGGATAGAGTTAGCCACATTCATTTGTATACCTTGTTTTAAACGTCTTGAGTTAGTCACGAACAAATCATCCCCAACCAACTGAACTTTGTGCCCTAATGCCTTGGTCAAAAGGCTCCATCCTTCCCAATCGTCCTCTGCAAGACCATCTTCAATAGAAACAATTGGGAACGAATCAACCAACTTAGCTAATTCTTCAACCATTCCTTCACTGGAATAATTACTTCCTCCGAAGCTATAAATTCCATCTTTAAAAAACTCTGAGCTTGCAACATCTAATGCTAATGAGATCTGATCTCCAGGAATAAATCCAGCTTTCTCAATTGCTTTAACTAAAAGGCGACCAGCTGCATGATTATCTTCCAAATCAGGAGCAAAACCTCCTTCGTCTCCAACAGCAGTAGAAAGACCCTGATCATTTAATAGATGCTTGAGGTTATGAAAAACTTCTGCACCCATACGCAAAGCCTCTCGAAAACTTGCAGCACCATGCGGCACAAGCATGAATTCCTGAAAATCAATGTTATTAGCCGCATGTGCCCCCCCATTTATTACATTCATGAGTGGGACTGGGAGGAGAGATGCCGAAGGCCCGCCCAAGTACCGATAGAGAGGCAATCCAAGCCCATTAGCTGCGGCACGTGCAGTGGCCATGCTTACAGCCAGTATTGAATTAGCGCCAAGATTAGATTTGTTGATGCTGCCATCAAGCTCCTTCATGGCAGCATCAACAGTCGCTTGATCAAGAGCTGACAGGCCGCATAAAGACGGCGCAATGCGTTCCTCGATATGGTCTACAGCCTTAGTAACACCCTTGCCCAAATAACGAGTGCCTCCATCTCTCATTTCATGTGCTTCATGTGCTCCAGTACTTGCACCACTGGGAACGATGGCTCGTCCAATGGCCCCGCCTTCCAACAGAACTTCAGCTTCTACTGTGGGATTGCCACGGGAGTCCAAAACCTCCCGAGCCAAGATGGTATCGATGACAAGTTCGAGGGAATCAATCACGTTGTCGAGTTGATGTTGTTGAGATCCTATGGGGCGCACTATGAGCTGGTCGAGTGTTGTTTGGTACTCCTGCTATTTCAGAAACTGAAAGAGAACGCATCTGCACCCAGAATGAACTTACTTGTACAAGTTCACTAAAAAGTCACAGATGCGAATACTGCACACGATGATTCGAGTAGGAGACCTAGATAAATCCCTGTGGTTTTATACCGAGGTCCTAGGGATGCAACTACTTAGGCGCAAGGATTATCCCTCTGGACGTTTCACACTGGCATTTGTTGGTTACGGCCTCGAAAGCGAAAGTGCCGTATTGGAATTAACCCATAATTGGGATCAAGACCACTACGATCTTGGTGAGGGCTACGGCCATATCGCCTTGGGAGTGGACAATATTTACGCAACTTGCAAGGCAATTGCTGATAGCGGTGGCCTAATAATCAGACAACCAGGCCCTATGAAGCACGGCAACACAATAATTGCTTTTGTCAAAGACCCAGATGGGTACAAAATTGAGCTAATTGAAATGGCCTCTCGCAATAAATCGGTCTAACAACCATGTCCTTTGAGACTGCTAACGCTGACTCCATGCAAGGAAGCCTTACAAACGATCCTGATCGTTTTAGTGACGATGCATGGAATCTCTTAGTGGGTGGCCAAGACGTCGCCAGGAGATGGAAACATGGGCAACTGGATGTAGAGCACCTGCTTCAGCTGCTCTTCACTGATCAGACTTACTCGAATTTTGTTGAAGGTCTACCAATAAATCATTCGCTTCTACTGGATCGACTTGAAAGTTTTCTTGCAGAACAACCCATGTCACGTGGAGGTGATTTGTACATTGGCGACGATCTTGAAGACCTTCTTGAAACAGCCGAACGCTTCCGAGGTAGGTGGGGATCTCGTCTAATAGAGGTATCCCATCTTCTTTTCGCTCTAGGTAGAGACAACCGAATCGGAGCTGAACTATTTGAACAACTTGGTTTACCAATTGAACGGCTTGAGGCTGAATTAAGACGACTTCCAACAACTACTGCTCGGCGAACCGAGGAAAGCTTTCAAAAAGCTTCAAGTAACAACCTGGCAATTAGCACATCCTCTAGTACTTCGTCACTAGTAAAGACTTCCTCCCCTCCCCTCGCAAAACAAACTGATTCGAACCGCGACCCCTTTAATTCAATTGAACCTATCCCATTACAGCTTCAACCAGAAGAGCCCAAAGCGATAGATACTTTCGGGCGCGATCTCACCGCTGCAGCGGAAGCTGGACAATTAGACCCTGTCATTGGGAGAGATCCGGAGATACGTCGATTAATCAAAGTCTTATCCCGCAGGGGGAAAAACAATCCTGTATTAATCGGTGCTCCTGGTGTAGGCAAAACTGCTATTGCTGAATTGTTAGCGCAGCGAATAGTCACTGGAGAAGTGCCAGATTCTCTCAAAGGACTGAAATTAGTAGCTCTAGACATAGGTGCTCTTATTGCAGGAGCTAAATTTCGAGGCCAATTCGAGGAGCGTTTTCGCTCAGTTCTTACAGAAGTGAGTGATCCAGACGCCGGGGTGGTTCTTTTCATAGATGAATTGCACACAGTGGTCAATACGGATCGTCCAAGCATGGATGCAGGTAGCTTGTTAAAGCCTTTGCTTACTCGTGGCGATCTTCGCTGCATAGGTGCAACAACTTCAGAGAATTATCGAAGAACTGTTGAGAAAGACCAGGCCCTTAATCGACTGTTTCAACAGGTGTTAATCAAAGAGCCAAGTCTTGAATTAAGCGTAGAGATTTTGCAAGGGCTCAAAGAGCGATATGAACTTCACCATGGTGTAACCATTACAGATGAAGCGGTAAGAGCGGCTAATCGTTTGGCTGACCGCTACATCAGTGATCGTTGTCTGCCTGACAAGGCGATAGACCTGATCGACGAAGCTGCTGCTCAGCTCAAGATGGAGGCAACTTCCAAGCCTCAAATCATTGAGGATGCAGAGTCAAGGATAAAGAGCTTGGAGCTAGCTTTACTATCAGATGAAAAAGACAACAGTAACGACAGAGTCCAACTACAGAAAGAACAGGCTATAGCTTCCAAGCATTTATCTGATCTACTGGAACGCTGGCATGCTGAGCGCTCTAAGCGTGAAGAACTCCGAGATTTGCTTCAACAAGATGAGGATATTCACAATGCAATTGCTGAGGCCGAGCGCATTGGTGATTTAGAAGAAGCCGCAAGACTGCAATACGATCAACTGCATCGTGTTCAACATCGTCGTTCAGACCTTGAGGAGACATTAGCCACTTCTCAATCTGAAGGGACAGCACTTCTGAAAGATCAGGTAGAGGCTGAAGATATAGCTGATGTAGTAGCTCGTTGGACAGGCATACCTGTTCAACGAGTTCTGGCTGGTGAGAGGCAAAAGTTGTTGAGTCTTGAGGCCGAATTAGGCGAGCGAGTGATAGGCCAATCTGAAGCAGTTCAAGCCGTTTCTGCAGCAATCCGTAGAGCCAGAGCAGGCATGAAGGACCCCAAAAGGCCAGTTGGATCCTTTCTATTTTTGGGCCCTACTGGCGTTGGAAAAACTGAGCTAGCAAAAGCACTAGCTGCCTCCCTCTTCGACGAAGAAGAGGCACTAGTCAGATTAGATATGAGTGAATTCATGGAAAGAAACGCAGTCGCAAGACTGCTTGGAGCACCCCCTGGATATGTCGGATACGAAGAAGGTGGCCAACTAACTGAAGCAGTCAGAAGACGACCCTATGCGGTCTTACTCCTCGATGAAATTGAGAAAGCTCATCCAGATGTATTCAATGTGCTTCTTCAAGTACTTGACGATGGTCGACTAACCGACTCCCAAGGTCGAACTGTTGATTTCCGCCACACAGTAATTGTGATGACAAGCAATCTGGCAAGTCGAGCCATCCTTGAAAAAGCAAGAGTTTCTCAACAATTTGAAAGTGACGTCCAAGCATTAGATCAAAACCTTGCTCAACAAATTGATGAGGCCTTACGGAAACAATTTCGTCCCGAATTCCTTAATCGCATTGATGAGTTAATCAGATTTCGTCCTCTTAAAGAACAAGATCTTCAGCAAATTGTTCGACTCCAATTGGCAGATCTTGCAGTACTTCTGGCCGAGCAAGGAATTGAGCTACGCGTAGACAATGAAGCTGTTGAAAAGCTTGCTTTGAAGGGGTACGAGCCTGAATATGGGGCTAGACCTTTAAGACGCGTCCTTAGAAGGCAACTTGAGAATCCTCTCGCTACTCAGTTGCTGGAAGAACAATTCACTGGTGTTCGTGCTGTAAGAGTGAAGCCTGGAGCCTCAGAATCAGACTCTCTTTTATTTATTGCAGAAGACTAAAGAAATGAGTATCCAGTAGGGTGGCAGCTTGCCGGCGAGTGCAAAAGCACCGGCGTTAGCCTCCGGCTTTAGTGTCCGTGACAAACCCCACACCAAAAGACACCACAGATTCACCAACACCTCCTATTGAGGAGAAGCCCACTCCAGCCAAGAGTGGATTTCTTACCGCAACCTTTGAGGAACTGAAACTAGTTGTATGGCCCAGTCGCCAACAACTGTTCAGCGAATCTATTGCGGTCATACTTATGGTCATGCTATCCGCTGCTGCCATTGCAGCCGTTAGTCGCTTTTACGGTTGGGGTGCTTCCCAAATTTTCAGGTAATTGCATAAAGTTCAAGTCCACTAATCACAATCGTTCGCCTCCCATACAGCCTGTGCCAGAGTTCGATCCCACACCCAAAGAATCATCAGAGGTGATGGATCTTCCTGCTCCCAATGACGGGGAAGAGGTATCCACAACATCAACCTCAGCAGTTGCCAAAACCACTATTGCCCGCTGGTATGCAGTTCAGGTTGCCTCTAGCTGTGAAAAAAAAGTAAAGGCAACTCTTGAACAAAGAGCTGTAACCCTGGGGGTAAGCAATAGGATTTTAGAAATTGAGATTCCTCAAACCCCTGCAGTGAAATTAAAAAAAGATGGAAGCAGGCAATCAACTGAAGAAAAAGTTTTCCCTGGCTACGTGCTAGTTCGCATGGTCCTAGATGAAGACACAATGATGGCTGTTCGCAGCACGCCTAATGTCATCAACTTTGTTGGAGCAGAAGATCGCAGAGCCACCGGCAAAGCTAGAGGTCACATCAAACCAAGACCACTAAGCAGGCAAGAAGTAGACAGAATCTTCAAGCGAGCCGCTGAGAAGAAAACCGTTGTCAAGCTTGATCTAAGTGAGGGCGATCAAATCCTTGTTACCGCAGGTCCTTTTAAAGACTTCCAAGGGGAAGTAATCGAAGTTTCTGGCGAGCGCAATAAGCTAAAAGCCCTTCTTTCTATTTTTGGAAGAGAAACACCCGTCGAGCTTGAGTTCTCTCAAATCAATAAGCAGAACTAAGTCAGCGGTGGCCGTCTCCCTGCGGAGGGCGGCCGAAGAGGTAAGTTTGCATCCTCGCCACATCTGTCTTCCGAGCCAGGTGATCCGCAGTCGTCCAATTCCACTCGCCGATGGCTAAGAAAGTCGTAGCTGTGATCAAGCTGGCCCTCCAAGCTGGCAAAGCAAACCCTGCTCCCCCTGTAGGCCCCGCATTAGGCCAACACGGGGTAAACATCATGGCGTTCTGCAAGGAATACAATGCTCGAACCCAAGACAAATCTGGCTTTGTAATTCCTGTTGAAATCTCGGTCTTTGAAGATCGTAGTTTTACCTTCATCACCAAAACGCCGCCTGCATCTGTGTTAATAACAAAGGCAGCGGGAATTGAGAAAGGCTCAGGAGAATCAGCAAAAGGTCAGGCCGGTACGATTAGTCGTGCGCAGCTTGAGGAAATTGCCAAAACCAAATTGCCCGATCTCAACTGCTCCAATGTTGAGTCTGCAATGCGTGTTATAGAAGGCACCGCCCGCAATATGGGTGTTTCCATCAGTGATTGAAACTCCTCTCGAGTTTCTACCCTCATCAAGCCTTTCAACCCTTTATCGGGGGAGACAAATCTTGTCGCTTGTACCCCTAATTTGCCATGCCAAAACTTTCCAAACGACTGCTTAAAATTTCAGGCCAAATCGAGGATCGAGCTTATGAGCCCCTTGAAGCTATTAAGCTTGTAAAAGATTGTGCCAACGCAAAATTCGATGAAACAATCGAGGCCCATGCCCGCCTAGGCATTGATCCAAAGTACACAGACCAACAATTAAGGACAACAGTCGCCCTTCCTCAGGGGACTGGTCAGAGCATAAAAATTGCTGTCATCACAAGTGGAGAAAAAGTCGCTGAAGCCAAGGCCGCAGGTGCCGAGCTTGCAGGCGACGACGATCTGGTCGAAAAGATCAATAAGGGTGAAATGGAGTTTGATCTCCTGATTTCAACTCCTGACATGATGCCCAAAGTCGCGAAACTAGGCAGGGTGCTTGGTCCTCGAGGCCTAATGCCTAACCCCAAAGCAGGCACTGTTACAACGGATTTAGCCGGAGCAATTAAAGAATTCAAAGCAGGCAAGCTCGAGTTCAGAGCCGACCGCGCAGGCATTGTTCACGTACGATTTGGAAAAGCGAGCTTCTCTGCAGAAGCACTACTTGAAAATCTGAAAACCTTGCAAGAGACCATCGATCGCAACAAGCCAAGTGGTGCGAAGGGTCGATACTGGAAGAGCCTTTACGTCACCTCAACTATGGGGCCTTCAGTAGAGATAGATGTAACCGCTCTACAAGATATCCAAGAGGAAGGCTGACCCCCTTTTACTGTATCTTTGTTAATGGCGTAAGCCACGGGCATGAACCCGGCCAAAGACAGCAGGTATCAAAACTTACTTGAAGTTAATTTGCATCAAGTAAGACTGTTTAATTCCTGCCGAGGCATAAGCAACCGTTTTTCCCTTATTGGATCAGTCGGATTGTGGCCTCGAGACTCCCCCTGGAGTATTCAAAGGTCGTTGTCCAGCTCCTTCACCCGACTCGATCCAAAACCTATGGGCCGCACGCTGGAGAGCAAAAAAAAGATCGTCGATGAGCTCAAAGAGCTTTTAGGCGAGGCAGAAATGGCATTAGTCCTCGATTACAAAGGTCTATCCATCAAAGAAATGTCTGATCTGCGGAACCGTCTGCAATCAAACAATGGCGTCTGCAAGGTGACTAAAAACACCTTAATGCGTCAAGCTATTGATGGGGACAATACCTGGTCAGGGCTTGAATCCCTACTGAGTGGAGCCAACGCATTCGTTCTAATTAAGGGCGATATTGGTGGATCCGTTAAGGCCTTACAAACCTTTCAGAAGGAAACCAAGAAGTCTGAGACAAAGGGCGGCCTTTTCGAAGGCAAGCTTCTCTCTCAGGAAGAAATCAAAGCCATTGCAAGTCTCCCTTCTAAGGAAACTCTTATGGCACAACTGGCAGGTGCCCTTAATTCAATTGCAACCAAAGTTGCAGTTGGAATCAACGAGGTTCCATCTGGTCTCGCTCGCTCGCTCAAACAACACTCTGAAAGCAGCGAAAGCTGAACTTAATCGACTGAACTTTTCCTCCCAAATTCGTTGCTGAATTCCAATCATGTCTACAAAAACTGACGAGATCCTCGAATCACTCAAAAAACTTTCCCTGCTTGAAGCTTCAGAGCTTGTCAAGCAAATCGAAGAAGCGTTTGATGTCTCAGCCGCCGCTTCTGCAGGAGTAGTAATGGCTGCTCCAGGGGCAGGAGCTAGCGCTGGTGGCGGTGGTGATGCTGCCGAAGAAAAGACCGAATTCGATGTAGTTCTTGAAAGCTTTGAGGCATCTGCCAAGATCAAAGTCCTGAAGGCTGTTCGCGAAGCTACTGGACTAGGACTTGGAGATGCAAAGGCAATGGTAGAAGCAGCTCCCAAAACTATTAAAGAAGGAGTTGGGAAAGATGAAGCCGAAGGTCTCAAAAAAGCAATCGAGGAAGCTGGTGGCAAAGTCACCCTTAAATAAACAACTCCTCAGTTGAATTATTCACACCAATGATTCCTTTTCAAAAAAGCCGGTAATAAGACCGGCTTTTTTTTGAAAAGGAATTAAAAAAGCCCTGCCTAAGGCAGGGCTTAAATGGGTGGAGACTATTCAGGAGTCTTTCCTTGTTTCGACCCTGAAAGAAGTATCCGCACCCCTCACACAAAATAAATATATCTTCTATAAAGCCAAAAGAATTTCTTTCATGCCGCTCCTACAACTGTCATATAAGCCAATTTGCTTGCATCCCTAAGAGAGGAAAAAATAATCAGATTATAAAAGTAATTTACTAGCAACTATTAATCAAGCTCTGAAAATTTGGCTTCATATCAAATTGGCTAGTAATTATAAAAATGCCAAATGAGATTCACCTCTCTACCTTCAAAAGAGAATCAAGCAGAGTTAAGTTCAAGTAAACAACACCTGTACCTTCAAAAACTTGCCAAAGCTTTACTACCTAAATATTGGAGCCTTATCTGATGAGTGACACGAGAGGACGAGTAATAGCGGTTGCAACTGATGGAGCATGTAGTGGCAATCCCGGCCCAGGAGGCTGGGGAGCTTTAATCAGATTTGAAGATGGCACCGTTGAAGAGCTAGGCGGATTTGAACCCCATACAACTAACAACCGAATGGAACTGAAAGCAGCTTTAAAAACTCTTGAAAAGCTAAAAGAGCTGCCAAGACTTCCAGAGCTAAAAATAAGAACCGATAGCAAATATTTGATTAATGGACTAACACAATGGATATCTAATTGGAAGCTTAAGGGCTGGAAAACAAGTGCTGGAAAACCAGTCCTGAATAAAGACTTATGGCAAGCATTAGATCAAGCTAAGCTTTCAGATGTATCTCTAGAATATGTAAAAGGCCATAGTGGTGATCCAGATAATGAAAGAGTCGACAAAATTGCTGTGAGCTTTTCAAGAGGCGTTGATATCTCAAGCCAATGCCATGAGAAATCAAAGCCTCTTGAATTAATTCCAAATCCTGCTTACAGCTCATCTACCCAAGACACTCAACCAGGACCTCAAAAGCTTCAAAAGCTGCTCTCAAGATTAGAGATGGCAGATAAATTCGCCAAATGTGGATATAGCCTTACCTCCAATGAGCTAGCTCAACTAGTAAACCAACCTGTTCAGGACCTAAAACAAAAAAAAGATGCCTGGCAATGGCGCGACTGGATAGTAGAACCAATTAGCAACAACCGTTGGAGGATGCACTGCTTAAACCAAAGCAAGGTGATTTCAGGAGAAGATCGAGATGACTAAATCACCAACAACAAAGGGTTCTCAGGTTGGACGGTTCTACAAACAATTATTGGGCCCCATCCTTTCGAAAGATGGAGGCTTTGATGCCGAAGATATGACCCAAATTGCATTAAGTACTCTTAAACAAGCGTCACTTCATCGAAAATGGCCAGTCATATCTTCGTTGTTAGGTGAGATATCAGAAGACCTACAAAGACAAGATGAACGGCTTGAACAAAGGCTATTTGGATGTCATTTCAAAAATCCAGTAGGCCTTGCAGCAGGCTTTGATAAAGATGGAGTTGCTGCAGGTATATGGGATCACTTTGGATTTGGGTTTGCAGAACTTGGCACAGTTACCTGGCATGCACAAGCAGGCAACCCTCGTCCCAGATTGTTCAGGCTATCGGCTGAACAAGCATCACTTAACCGGATGGGCTTCAACAACAAAGGTGCCGCAGAAATGCTTCGTACCCTTGATAAGCAATTACTTCCCAAGCCAGGCGAAAGAGCTGCAATCATCGGACTAAACCTAGGGAAGTCCAAGGTCACATCTCTCGAAGAAGCACCAGATGACTATGCATCATCATTACAAGTACTTGCACCTTTAGCTGATTACGTAGTTATTAATGTCAGTTCACCAAATACTCCTGGTCTTCGTGATCTACAAAACACAGTTCAATTGAGGAGATTGATTGAACGGCTAAGGAGGCTAGAAGGTTGTCCACCTTTGCTTGTAAAAATTGCGCCAGATCTAGACAACAACTCCATTGATGGATTGGCGAGAGTCGCATTTGAAGAAGGCTTGGCTGGAGTAATAGCCGTGAATACAAGCATTAATCGACTAGGACTTGAAAATCGAGTGATCCACAAAACTGGACTAAGTCTTAAAGAAGAAACGGGTGGCCTCAGTGGCGCCCCATTGAGAGCCAGAGCAGTAGAAGTCATACGTAGGTTGAGAGCTGTTGCTGGCAAAGAATTACCCCTGATAGGTGTAGGAGGTATCGACTCTCCTGAGGCTGCCTGGGAAAGACTTGCAGCTGGAGCCTCTCTTTTACAGATTTACACCGGCTGGATTTTTCAAGGCCCTGCCTTAGTGCCACTCATCCTTGAAGGGCTTCTTACTCAACTCGACAGACATGGCTTCAGAGATATCTCCGAAGCAATCGGCAGCGAAGTCCCATGGACTTAGCTCTCAAGTCTTTAGTCCCGAAGACATAGGGTGAACTTAAAAAGTTTTTAAGAACAGATTTTGATCAACTCCAAATTGCAAGCTACAACCCTCGCAAACAGCTGCGTTTATCTCCCTAAATTGATATTTTTTATTTGCACTAATTGATATGAATTCTCCTCCTATCCACGGCGGTAACATTATTGAGGAAGCCAGGCATCGAGGGATTCGACCGGATGAAATTCTCGATGCAAGCGCATCAATTGTGCCTTTTAAACAGCCAAAAGCACTTAATGACAGTCTTATCAAGCTTATCCACAATAACTCTATTAGGAACTATCCAGACTGCACACATCAATCTCTAAAAGAAGCCATTAGCGATTGGCATGGAGTTGATTCATCCATGGTAATTCCAGGCAATGGTGCTTCTGAACTTTTTACTTGGGCCGCACGTAATGCCGCAGATCTAGGTGTAAGTGGTTTGCCAACACCAGGCTTTCATGATTACAAAAGAGCACTGCAATGCTGGAACGCTCACTTTATCAACCTTCCATTACCTTTGAGGTGGACATCGAAAAGTCCTCAACCCTTCCCTTTATTGCCCAAAACAAACGTGATCTGGATTACAAATCCACACAATCCCACAGGGCAATTATGGACTAAAGATTCAATCAAGCTTTTACTAGCCACTCATGAATTAGTGATCTGCGATGAAGTATTTCTACCTTTAGTGCCTGATGGCGAAAGCCAATCTCTTTTACCTCTAGTCTCCAATCACTCAAATTTGATTGTCATAAGAAGCTTCACTAAACTTTTCCCAATAGCCGGTTTACGACTTGGCTATGCAATTGGTACTCCAGCAAGACTAAGTGAATGGGGGAAATGGCGTGACCCATGGCCGATAAATGGCCTTGCAATAGAAGCAGGGACTCTACTAATGAGTAACAAAGTAATGCTAAACAATTGGCTAACTAAAATTCAAAGCTGGGTATCAAAAGAAGGGGCTTGGATTTTTGAAGAGTTAAAGTGCATAAAAGGAATAATTCCACATCCTTCATCTGCAAATTTCCTTTTAATAGAAAGTGATCATCAAGAATCTCTAATCCCCTTACGTGAAAAATTAGTTGAACAGAAAATCTTACTTAGAGATTGTCGTTCATTCCCAGAGCTCGGGGCAAGCTATTTGCGCCTGAGTCTTCAAACAAGACAAGGAAATCGAAGGATTATTTCAGCCCTTAAAAAAATTCTCAAATAATCTTATTAAGTATATCAACTAATTTCTCCTCAGAACCTAATATTGCAAGTCTTTCCATCCCTTTTTTCATCTCTAAAAGAACATCAAAATTCTCATCATTACCAACCAAATAATTACCTAATATCCGCCAAATTGCATCACGCAAAGCTCTATGAGCGGGTGCATGTTGATGGACAATCACAGCTGCACCAAGCTCAGCAGCGCGAAGAGCATTGGCATCTTGATGCTGATCCGTTGACTGAGGATAAGGCACAAGAATTGCAGGGGTGCCGCATACAGCCAATTCACTAATAGCACCTGCACCTGCTCTACTAATTACGAGGGCAGCATGTTGAAGTAATGAAGCAATTTCATCACTAAATATTCGCTCTACAAGGTTGGGATGAGAAATCTGGGTCAATTGAGAATCATTCTCTCCTGTTAAATGGACCACTCGACATCCTGCTTTAAGCAAAGAAGGCACAATTGGTCGGACCATACGGTTGAGCCCTACAGCACCCTGACTGCCTCCAACAACAACAATTAATGGCCCAGGTCCACAAGGCACCCACGAAGGCAAGCCCTGGGGGATCAAAAAGGAAGGCCTCACAGGAGTACCAGTTAATACGCTGTTACAGCCTGAAAGTGAAGTAGCAGTGGAAGGGAAACCAATGGCGACTATTTTGCAAAATCTTCCAAGCAACCGTGTGACCTTTCCTGGGCAAGCATTCGATTCATGCAATACCACGGGGAGTCCGCACCAGATTGCTGCAAGAATCGCTGGTGCCGCAATATATCCACCTGTAGTGAAGACAGCATCAATATCTAGGTCAATTAGCAGGCTGCGAACTCTTGGAGTAGAGAAGAGCAACTGAAGCAATTGCAAAAGCCTTTTAAAACCATGAGCCTGTAAACCTCCCGCTCTCACCAGAAATAATTGATATTCACTAGGTATTAGTTGAGTCTCCAAACGATCAGGCACCCCTAGCCAACTCACCTTCCAATGTGAGGGAAGTGACTCGGCAACTGCCAGCGCAGGAAACAAATGGCCTCCTGTGCCACTAGCGGCAATTAAAAGCCTGGGCATAAAAACAAGCAATAAAATATTATTGCGCCTAACTTATCGAGATTCCGAGGAAGCCCAAGGTGCATAACTTGGCAACAATGGCTATAGCTTCTGGACTCGTTTTCTCTTTTTCGTCTGTCCATGCACTACATGCAAAGGATCTAACTAGTCAGGCTCTTGATATCCGACTAGAACACGCTCTAAATACAGCCAATAACTCCGCCTTAGATCTTTTTCTTTTCGAGAATGACAACTTAGGCCTTAAAAATCGATATAAAGACTTCGCGAACCGGTTCCCTAATGCAAAGTGGACTGTTGACAAATCAACGCTTCTTAAAGATGGGAGAACATTATTAAATATCGGAATTACTGGGACCAGAGAATCAGGGGGAAACAAATATTTTCTCAAGTCCCAACAACAACTAGCGGTCAAAACTAATGCAGGGAGAATTATCAATCAAGAGATCCTCAGCGAATACTCAATACTTAGGAATAGCCAAAAGCCCTTACAAATAGAGCTGGGAATCCCTGATGTCGTTCTCACTGGTACTCGCTATGACATAGATCTGGTCCTTAAAGAACCTCTAGGTGATGCAATAGTTGCGGGAGGTTTAATTAATATTACCGAGCAGCAGATCCTTAGTGAAACTAATCCCTATATAGAAATTAAGCCAATGGGCGGCGGTGGTTTATTCAAGTCTGTTCAAGCCCCTCTAAAGCCCGGGTCTCAAACTTGGGCCGCAATGCTTGCGCATCCAGATGGACTCATCATGGTGACCAAGAGAGTCAGGATAATTTCAAATGAGGATGAAAAAAATCCCTAAATATAATTTACTAAAGATCAATTGGATAGCATTTAGATGGGCAAATACTATTCAATATTTAATCCTAAAAAGTTTAAATTTCTATTAGTAACTATGGGCTCTAAAAATCGCTTGATCATCTTAGCAACTAAGCATTTGTCCGCCCACCAATTAAGTGTTCTAAAAGGGCTTCAAAGTCCTTCATCAAGAGCCGCTACGCCAGGGAGAACTTTCCCTTCGAGAAGCTCAAGACTTGCTCCACCTCCAGTGGAGATATGGGACATCTTTTCAGCTAAGCCAGCCTTCTCTACAGCAGCTACTGAATCTCCTCCTCCAATAATTGTGCAACAACCTGTGCTTCCCAAGTCAGCCAAGGTTGTAGCAATGGAATTAGTTCCGTTTGCAAATTTATCGAATTCAAATACGCCCATTGGTCCATTCCAAATAACAGTTTTGCAATCAGCTAATTGTTCTTGGAAAACCTTGACCGAGTCAGGACCAATGTCTAAACCCATCCAGCCCTCAGGAATAGAGTTAATTGAAGAAACCTGACTATTTGCATCTGGAGAAAAATTATCCGCCAATACAACATCAGTTGGCAAAAGCAATTGCACGCCCTTTGACTTTGCTTTGGCCTCTAGGGATTTTGCTAGCTCAAGTTTATCTTCTTCAACAAGGCTTTTACCTACAGATAGGCCTCTAGCCTTATAAAAAGTAAAGATCATTCCACCCCCTATTAACACCTTGTCGCACTTGTCTATTAGAGATTCAAGAACGCCAATTTTGCTACTTACTTTCGAACCTCCAACAATTGCAGCCAAAGGACGACTTGGTTGATCAATTGCACCTTGAAGGTACTGAAGTTCCTTCTCCATTAAAAGGCCAGCAACACTAGGGCTCAAAAACTTAGAGACTCCTTCTGTTGATGCATGAGCACGATGCGCGGCTCCAAATGCATCATTGACATAAACATCAGCTAAAGAAGCAAGCTCCTTAGCAAATTGCGCGTCATTATTTTCTTCTTGAGCGAAAAATCGTACATTCTCCAAAAGCAACACTTCTCCTTGAACCAAAGCATTCACTTTTGCCTCAGCATCTGAGCCAATACAACTTTCTGTCTTGATCACTTTTTGCCCTAGTAATTCGCCCAACCTTGCAGCAACAGGCGTGAGTCGCATGGCCTCATTAACCTGACCCTTTGGACGCCCAAAGTGTGCAGCAAGTACAACCTTTGCTCCCTTAGTAATGAGATAATTAATAGTAGGAAGAGCCGCGCGAATCCTTGTGTCATCAGTGATTGCACCTTCATCATTTAAAGGCACATTGAAATCCACTCTCACCAATACACGCTTATCGCGTAGGTCCTCTGCGCTGAGAGTAGACAGGGAACGCTTCGCCATGGGTGCCTTAAGGATGCAAACGCGGTGAGGTTAACCCTTGGACTGCATTCTTGACTCATTTAACGAAAGAGCTACCTATCCAACAGTTGCTAAGGCAGCATGGAATTCAGTTAGAGCGAGGCACTAGATGTTTGAGACCTTACTTTTCCCAATTGACCAGAGCAGAGAAGCTCTAGCAACCGCAAGCAAAGCTATTGAGCTAGCTCAAAGTCAAGGCAGTCGAATGATCATTCTTTCTGTTGCTCAGCCTGAAAAAACTGAAATGAATAATCACGAATCAATTACCAAACTCCTAGATCTTGCTCGTACGAAAACAGAACAAGCTGGCGTTTCTTGTGAAGTCATTGAAAGAGAAGGGAAACCAGCCTTTGTCATCTGCGATGTAGCGGATGAATTAAATGTGGATGTAATTGTTATGGGGACAAGGGGCATAAACCTGGATGAAAATAATGAGAGCACCGCAGCTCGTGTTATCCAACTAGCCCCTTGCCCAGTGCTAGTGGTGCCGTGAGCACACCAAAAATTCAGTGGTATCCAGGCCACATCGCCAAAGCAGAAAAACAGCTTTACAAGAACCTCGACAAAGTTGATTTAGTCATTGAGGTAAGAGATGCCCGCATCCCACTTGCCACTTCCCATCCACATCTTCAACGCTGGATTAACGGCAAGCATCACTTATTAGTCATCAATCGTCGAGACATGATTTGTCCCGAAGCCCTTCAAAAATGGGATGAATGGTTTCGTAAGCAAGGTGATTCACCTTGGTGGTGTAATGCAAAGTCAGGAGTAGGAGTTAAGCAATTACAGACAGCAGCAATCCAAACAGGTAAAGCACTAAATGCGCGCCGTCAATCGAGAGGAATGAAAGGTCGTCCCGTTAGAGCACTTACCCTTGGCTTCCCCAATGTCGGCAAATCAGCTCTCATCAATAGGCTAGTTAGAAGAAAGGTTGTGGAGAGTGCTCGTCGAGCAGGAGTAACCAGGTCCCTGCGCTGGATTCGAGTAGGACAAGAGCTGGATCTGCTGGATGCCCCAGGAGTTTTGCCTCCAATGCTGGACAATCAGCAAGCTGCATTGCATCTAGCTCTTTGCGATGACATTGGGCAGGCTGCTTATGAAGTTGAGTCAGTTGCAATTGAACTGTTGAAAATGCTATTGACCTTGGAAAGGAATAGTGCCGCTGGGGTGAATCCAAATCTTCTTGAACAGCGCTACGGATTCCCATGGGGAAGAAGAAACTCTGAAGACCCTCAAAAATGGTTGACTGAAGTGGCAGACCTTCATACATCGGGGAGCACCGAAAGGATGGCGCAAAGACTCCTAGATGACTTTAGAAAAGCTTTTTTAGGGCCTATATCTCTTGAGCTGCCAATATGACGGAGCCGTTCAAGCAATCATTCGGGGAAGGAGAAGGCGAACTTTTTACACTCCATTACCCCAAGCCATTGCCCATGAGGCTTGATCGCTGGCTAGTTAGCCAGAGATCTGAACAAAGTCGTGCACGCATTCAAAAATTCATAGAAGCAGGCTTTGTCCGTGTTAATGGGATTGAAGGGCAAGCCAAAACAGCGTTGAGAGAAGGAGATGAAGTGCAGTTATGGGTCCCACCACCAGAGCCCCTTGCTTATCTAAAGCCTCAGGAAATGGCGCTTGATGTCCTCTTTGAAGATAAGCATCTAATAGTTCTCAACAAACCTGCAGGCCTGACAGTGCACCCAGCACCTGGAAATAAAGACGGGACATTAGTAAATGGTCTTTTGCATCATTGCTCTGACCTACCTGGAATCAGCGGCAAGCTACGCCCTGGGATTGTGCACCGCCTCGACAAAGACACCACAGGTTGCATTGTCGTCGCCAAAACCCAAGAAGCACTTGTGAAGCTCCAATTGCAGATTCAAAAACGCATCGCCTCTCGCAATTACATAGCAATAGTTCATGGAGTGCCAGAAGGTGAAGCCGGGGTAATAGTTGGGGCCATTGGACGACACCCAAAGGATCGTAAAAAATATGCCGTCGTCAATGATGACTCAGGCAGGTACGCACGAACTCATTGGAGCTTGATAGAAAGGCTTGGAGATTATTCACTTCTTAAATTCAAACTCGATACAGGACGAACCCATCAGATTCGTGTCCATTGTGCACACATAGGGCATCCAATTATTGGCGATCCGATATACAGCCGTTGCAAGAAATTACCAACAGAATTACCTGGGCAGGCACTGCATGCATTACAGCTTGAGTTAAATCATCCTGTAACTAGCTTGCGAATGAGCTTCAAAGCTCCTCTCCCAAAATCATTAGAGAATCTCATGATGGTTTTAAGGCGAAGACTATAAAAGTTCTGTTGCTAGTGGCAGTCTTGGACAAGCATTCACAAGCTTGCGAGTAATTGCAGCTTTAGGCTCATCTATTAACTGCTCTCCGCAGCCTTCCTCAACTATTCTCCCTTGATCTAGAACAATCACACGATTGCAAAATCCTGTTGCAATAGAAAGGTCATGGGTAATAAACAACATTGCCAAGCCAAGATTTTTTTGTAGGGACTTCAACAACACCAATACTTCCGACTGTGTTTCAACATCGAGCATGCTCAAACTTTCATCACAAATCAGTACTTTTGGATGTAAAGAAATTGCCCTAGCAATAGCTACTCGTTGCTGCTGGCCTCCTGAGAGCTCTCTAGGTATTCGGTTCTGAAAACTTTCTGGAGGAGTGAGGCCCACCTGCCTAAGCAGCTCACGAGTCCTTTCATTTGCCTCTGTTCTGCTACAAACACCGTGAATTAAAAGTGGATCCGCAATAGCTTCGCCAACAGTCATTTTGGGATTTAAACAAGCCAATGGATCTTGAAAGACCATCTGCAAAGCCTTTCGAGCATTCCTTAAAGATTGACGGTCCAGTTTAAGAAGATCTCTACCTAACAATTTCACCTCACCACCTCTGATTGATTTAAGTCCCAAAAGGGCTCTACAAAGTGTGCTTTTACCGCAACCAGACGGACCTACTACTCCAAGGCACTCTCCACTATGAAGAGAAAAGCTAACTTCATTAACGGCCTTAAGCCAATTTATTTGCCATGGCCAGCCTCCTAACTCATGCCAACATCGCAAGTTATTAACTTCTAATAAAACTGGCGATTGAAGTCCTGCCGATGACTTTCTTCCTTCTCTCGCACGCGCAGCCTTGATAAGACGCTTCCCTATAAATGAATTAGGGGCCAGAAGAACCTCACGACTAGAACCTGTCTCCACTATTTGTCCGTTATCAAGAATCGCCATTCGATCGCACCATCTAGCTGCTATTCCCAAATCATGACTAATCAACAAAAGTGCACTCCCAAGTTCATCGCAAAGAGCCCTTAATTCATCCATCACCTGATTGGCTACAGCCATATCAAGACTTGTTGTTGGCTCATCAGCAATTACCAAAGGTGGATTTAAAGCAATAGCCAATGCAATTGCCAAACGCTGCCTCATGCCACCACTAAATTCATGAGGGTAAGCATCAAAACGTGCTGAATTAATTCCAACACGATCAAGCAATTCTTCTGCTTTTTCCCTTCTCCATATAGAACTTTGTTCTGATTTATGAGCTTTCAAAGTATCTAGCAAATGTTCTCCAATTGTCATAAGTGGATTCAATCGAGTCATCGGGTCCTGAAACACCAGCCCCACAGACTCTCCGCGCAACCTCCTCAAACTTGATTGAGTCATTTTTCTTGGGTCTTTACCCGCTAGCAACAATCTCCCTTTACTGACGCAACCTGAAGGCAGTAACTGCAATACAACCCGTGCGACTGTACTTTTACCACAGCCAGAAGAACCTACTAAAGCCAGCTTCTCTCCAGCAGCGACTTTCAAATTCAACCCATCTAATATCCAGCTAGCGCTATTGGGATAGCGCATCCGTAATTGTTCAATCTCGAGTAAATGCCCTAAAGAACTGGGCATAGGAAGTAGCAAGTGTTGTTAAGCCTGAATAGCATGTATTTGACCGATGGGTCGAATGCTTAACGCCACCTCTACTCCTAATCCAAAACAGGCCGATCCGGTCTGTGAAATGGAGCTGTCTGGCGGTCCTCAACTTAGGCCAAAGCCCATAGGCAGCAGTGATGACTATGGCATCCAATTACCGGAATGGTTAAAAGATTGCATTGAACAAATTCCTCCTGGGATAGGGCAAAGTTGTCCTACAGATTCAGAAGCATTGCTCGCATCAGCTTTTGACTTGGCCTTCCAACTGCACGAAGGCCAATTTCGTGCGAGTGGAGAACCCTACATTGTCCATCCAGTGGCAGTAGCAGATTTACTACACGACATTGGAGCCAGTACAAGCGTTATAGCTGCAGGATTGCTTCACGACGTTGTAGAAGATACGAATGCAACACCTGAACAATTAGAAGGGTTTTTCGGCAACGAAGTCAGAGGGCTAGTAGAAGGGGTCACGAAACTTGGCGGTATTCATTTCACAAATCGCACTGAAGCTCAAGCGGAGAACCTACGCAAAATGTTCCTGGCTATGGCTAGTGATATTCGGGTTGTTCTTGTGAAGCTCGCTGACAGGCTCCACAACATGCGGACGCTGAGCTCTCTTCAAAATGACAAGCAACAAAGAATTGCTCGAGAAACTCGAGAGATCTATGCTCCATTAGCTAACCGGCTTGGGATAGGGCGTTTTAAATGGGAACTTGAAGATCTTGCTTTTAAACTTCTAGAACCTGAAGAGTTCCGTGAAATTCAACAACAAGTAGCAACGAAGCGTAGTGAGAGAGAAGATCGTCTAGAAGTGACTGTGCAATTACTTCACGATCGACTAATTTCTGTAGGTTTAGATAGTTGCGAAGTCAGTGGTAGGCCTAAGCATCTATATGGCATATGGAGCAAAATGCAACGGCAACAAAAAGCCTTTCATGAGATTTTTGATGTGGCAGCCTTGCGGATTATTGCGCCAAATGTCGAGAGCTGTTATCGAGCTCTAGCTGTTGTACATGACACTTTCAGGCCAATTCCAGGACGCTTCAAGGATTACATAGGCTTACCCAAGCCAAATGGATATCAGTCGTTGCATACAGCGGTCATTGGTCGTCATAGACCGATTGAAGTTCAAATCCGCACTACAGAAATGCATAGAGTGGCAGAGTTTGGTATCGCAGCACACTGGAAATACAAGGAGGGTGGATCTCCAGCCACAGGAGACACGGAGAGATTTAATTGGCTTCGCCAGCTAGTCGAGTGGCAACAAGAGGGAGGGAATGATGATCACAATGACTACCTAGCATCAATCAAGGAAGATTTATTTGACGAAGAAGTCTTTGTATTCACTCCTAAAGGAGATGTGGTAGGGCTCCGCAAAGGCTCTACAGCTGTAGACTTTGCATATCGAATCCACTCCGAAGTTGGGAATCATTGTCACGGAACTCGTATTAATGATCGTCTATGCTCTTTATCGAGACCCTTGAATAATGGCGATTTTGTACAAATTCTTACAAGTAAAACTGCGCATCCAAGTCTCGATTGGCTCAATTTTGTAGCCACCCCAACTGCACGCAATCGTATTCGTCAATGGTACAAAAGGAGTCATAGAGATGAAACTATTCAACGTGGCAAGGAGCTTTTAGAGAAAGAGTTAGGCCGTAATGGATTTGATGCATTATTAAATAGTGAAGCAGTCACCAAGGTTGCAGAGCGCTGCAATCTTCAAACAACAGAAGATTTACTAGTAGCTCTAGGTTTTGGCGCTATCACACTTCAACAAGTAATCAATCGATTAAGAGAAGAGTTCCGACTACAAAATGACGCTCCAAAACAATCTCTCAACAATATTGATGTAGCGAAGCAACTAGTTGCCCAATCAGAGTCTGACCTTCAAAGGACACCCTCATCAGAAGGAGTTCCAATCCTAGGAGTTGAAGGCCTTGACTATCGACTAGGAGGATGCTGCAGCCCACTTCCTGGAGAGCCAATCCTAGGAACAGTTGCCTTGGGCAATCACGGTATAACCATTCATCGACAAGATTGCGTCAATATCACATCAATGCCAAACGAGAGAAGGCTACCTGTTCATTGGAATCAAGGTAATTGCATGGAGCTTGAAAGATTTCCAATTCAACTAAGAATTGAGGTGATTGACCGCGTAGGGATCCTAAAGGACATCCTTATGCGTCTTTCCGACAGTCAAATCAACGTAAGCGACGCAAGAGTGAAGACTGCCTATGGAAAACCAGCCTGTATTGATTTAAGAGTAGAGCTCAATAACTCTGTCCAACTGGAAACAACAATGAATCAAATTCGCTCAATGGCTGATGTTCTTGATATTGCACGCGTTGGATTTGGATAGTAATCATCACTCTTAATGAGTGCAGCCGAACAAAACTGTACTGCGGGTGATGATTTGGACAATTCATTACTATTTCTAGAGTTCGAGCCCCTCCAGCACCTCGCGAAGAATGGATTCAGTGGAGAGACAATTGGTGGTCGCAACAACATTCTGCAATGATAATTGATTCGGCTTAAATAGGTGCAATTCCTATCAGACTAAAGAGATTGAATCTTCACGAAATCTCCAGAAGAAAAGTAATTCAACAAACCTGGGAAGCAATAGATCAAAATGAAGACTGGAACAAGCCAGAAAAGTGGCTTAAGCTTGTAATTCTGGATTAAGTAAGCTAGTAATTCATGTGATTCGAATTCGATCTTGAAGAGTTTGCGAATTCAAGCTGAAAATATTCTCACTGCCTATTTCTTGGGCCATCTTTAATGAAAGCATAGATAATTACGCCTGCAATTATCCCTAAGACACAACCAACCAATGATGACCCTAATAACAGGCGGCTAATAAATATCCAACCGCTTTCCAAAAAAGTGCCAAGTGTTAATTTCTTAAAATCTAGAAGCCCTTCTCCGCTTCCCAAGAAATAGCAACCAAGCTGATAATTAAACCAATATAATGGAACATATGTAAAAGGATTACTAATCCAAGTTCCTATAATTGCAAGTAATCGATTGCCTCTGAATAAGCTGGCCAGGATAATTGCTAAAACACTCTGAAGGCCAAACAAGGGGAAGCATCCACTAAAGATGCCTAGTGCAAGGCCCAATGCACGCTGGCCAGGGGTCCCTTCTTGTTGCCAAACCCAGGCGAGCCAAAAACGAAGTCGCAAGCCAAGGCTCCGAAGAATTTGAAGCATTAAGGAGCGTCTAGTACAACGAGGCTACAAACTGGGATAGGTCGCAAAGAAAAGTTCAAGGATGATCTTTTAATGACTGTGTCTTCCAATCGCGAAGGAACAATCGCTGCAATCGCTACTGCAATTGCACCTGGTCAAGGAAGCATTGCCGTCGTAAGACTCTCAGGGCAAGCCGCCAAAGAAGTTGCACAAAGTGTCGTAACTGTCCCTGGGAAGCAACGTTGGTCTAGTCACAGCGTGCTCTATGGATATGTAACGGATGAAAAAGGAAAAGAGCGTATTGATCAAGTCTTGATCTTAATAATGAATGCCCCACGAAGCTTTACAGGTGAAGACATTGTCGAGATCCATTGCCATGGAGGCTTAATCGCTGTACAGCGGGTCCTTGAAAGAGTACTTATCCATCCAAAAGTTAGGCGCGCATTGCCAGGGGAATTCAGTCTGAGGGCCGTACTCAATGGCCGAATGGACCTAACTCAAGCTGAAGCAGTAAGTGAACTGATAGCGGCCAGAAGCCGTAAGGCTGCCGAGCTTGCCATGGCAGGGTTAGACGGTGGAATACAGCATCGAATTACTGCCTTAAGAGAAACGCTATTAGATCAATTAAGCGAGCTTGAAGCGAGAGTCGATTTTGAGGATGAGCTGCCTAGACTTAATGAAATAATGGTCTTAAATAAAATTGAGACAGTCCAGCAAGCATTAAAAGTACTAATTGAAGATGCTAATCGCGGAGCTTTTTTTCGCCAAGGCATCAACGTGGCGCTTATTGGATCCCCAAATGTCGGGAAAAGTTCCTTACTGAATCGACTCAGCAGAAGAGAGAAAGCAATTGTCACTGACTTGCCAGGAACTACAAGAGATTTACTAGAGAGTGAAGTCATCCTGGAAGGGGTGCCAATTAATCTCATTGACACCGCAGGAATACGAACGACCAAAGATGAAGTGGAAAAACTTGGTATCGCTCGCACTCATGAGGCACTGATAAGTTCCGATGTTGTCCTCTTGATCTTTGATCTGTCTTTAGGGTGGACCAAAAATGATCAAAAGCTACTTTTACAAATCCCACAGAATTCCCGGAAAATTCTTGTAGGCAATAAAGCTGATATTCCTCAAAAGGAGGCATTCAATGCGCAAGGTAGTGAAGCCACTGACATCTCTAATGCCTTAAGAATTAGCGCCCTTACAGGCTTGGGAGAAGAAACCTTAATTCAAAGGTTATTAGAAGTCTGCGGAGCTAGTGACTCAAATAGTGTAATGACAGCATTAAATGAAAGGCAACTCGATTTAGCAACTGCAGCCCTAGCAGCTTTAGAGCGAACTAAAGACGTTGCTTCACAGAAACTTCCTTGGGATTTCTGGACAATTGACTTACGACAAGCAATTCACAACTTAGGGGAAATCACAGGCGACGAGATCACAGAATCAATCCTAGATCGCATTTTTTCACGCTTTTGTATTGGCAAGTAGGGTCACGATATTGGCTCTCCTGCCCTTATCTGCATAGGCTCATCTATAAAGCTTTCTGCTGCTAGAGCAACTTGGATCTCAACACTCCTTCACTTAATCACCTTCTGGATGCATGGCTAGATGAAGACCTAGGGCGCGGTGACCTGACCAGTGTTTTACTTGGGAACTCCTATGGTTCTGCTCAATGGATTGCAAAACAAAAGGGTGTCTTTTGTGGTGGGGGCCTAGTAGAACGTCTTTTCCAACGACTCGATGATTCTGTCGAAATTCAATTACTAATTAATGATGGCGCACATTTCGAAGCCAATCAAAAACTTTTAAAGCTGAACGGTCCTAGAAAAAGTCTCTTAGCAGGAGAGCGGACAGCCTTAAATTTAGCCATGCATCTTTCTGGCATTGCCACGTCTACAGCGGCTCTAGTTGCAATGCTAGAAGGAACGGGAGTCCGCCTTGCTGATACTCGCAAAACAACACCGGGACTTCGCATTCTAGAAAAATATGCGGTGCGATGTGGTGGTGGAATAAATCATCGACTTGGCCTGGATGATGCAGCGATGCTTAAAGAAAATCACCTCGCTTGGGTCAACGATATTGATACTGCAGTTCAGGCTGTGCGCAAAACAGCGCCATGGCCTACACGAATAATCGTAGAAGCTGAGACTCCAGAACAAGCGAAGGAAGCACTACTAGCAGGAGCAGACGGAATTCTTTTGGATGAAATCTCTCCCGAGGTGCTTCATAATTTGGTCCCTGACTTACGGGAGTTGGCTTCAAATGAAGCCCAGCATCGAGGTTCTAACAAAATTGTGCTTGAAGCCTCTGGAGTAGATCCTATGGATTTAAAAGCCTACGCAGCCACAGGAGTGGATTTAATCTCCACAAGTGCTCCTATAACAAAAAGTTCATGGATCGACTTCAGTATGCGTTTCGAACTCACTAGTTAATGCGCCAACTAAAAATGATCAAATTCCCAGAAATCAGTCAGCGGCCAATTAGAACCAATGCTTAATCTGTCCAGTTCACTTGGAGCACAACTTCTAGGCGCCCTCGAGAGAGCATTCCCTGAAGCATCAAAGGCTGCACGAATATCTGGGGCACCACTTAATGCACAACTTGTATCAGCAAGCAAGCCTGAATACGGTGACTTCCAAATCAACGGTGCTCTTTCTCTTGCTAAGCATCTAAAGCAACCACCTCGAGAAATTGCCTTAGCGATAATTGCCCAACTAGAAAACGATGAAGACTTCTTAGGGATTTGCGAGCCTCCAGAAATTGCAGGCCCTGGTTTTATCAACCTAACTATTCGAACAGAATGCCTGACTCAAGAAATACAAGCCCGTCTTCAAGATGAACGTCTTGGTGTCCCACTAGTCAGGAGTAATGGGAATGAGCAAACGCTTGCGCCAGTAATAGTTGATTTCTCTAGCCCAAATATCGCCAAGGAAATGCACGTAGGCCATCTACGTTCCACGATTATTGGTGATTCGATCGCTCGTGTGCTCGAATTTCGAGGTCACCCTGTACTACGGCTTAACCATGTTGGTGACTGGGGGACACAATTCGGCATGCTTATCAAGTACCTAAAGCAGGCTGCTCCAGAAGCCTTAACTAAAGAGAATGTTGTAGACCTCGGAGATCTTGTGAACTTCTATCGTCAAGCAAAAAGGCGCTTTGACCAAGATGAGGTTTTTCAAGCAGACTCAAGAGAGGAGGTAGTTAAACTTCAAAGTGGTAATCAACTCTCCCTAAACGCATGGGAATTACTCTGCAGCCAATCTCGCAAAGAATTTCAAAAGATATATGACCTTCTTGATATTCGACTTAGCGAGCGTGGGGAGTCATTCTATAACCAATTTTTACCCGACATCATTGAAGAGCTTGAATCATCAGGCCTTCTGGTCGTCGATAATGGTGCTAAATGTGTGTTTCTTAACGACATAAATGGGAAAGATGGCAAACCACTTCCAGTAATTGTTCAGAAAAGTGACGGCGGGTTCAATTACGCAACAACTGACCTTGCCGCTATTCGTTACCGCTTTAATACTCCCCCATCAGGAGACGGAGCACATCGTTTGATCTACGTAACCGATGCCGGTCAGGCTAATCATTTTCGAGGGGTCTTTCAAATAGCGCAGCGTGCAAATTGGATCCCCAAAGGAGGTCGAATGGAACATGTACCATTTGGGCTCGTCCAAGGAGAAGATGGGAAAAAGCTCAAGACTCGTTCAGGAGAAACTGTTCGCCTAAGTGAACTTTTACATGAAGCCATCAGAAGGTCTAAGGCAGACCTTCAAAGGCGACTAAATGAAGAGGGACGTCAAGAGAGCAAAGAGTTCATTGAAAAAGTATCCAAGGCAATAGGCCTTGCAGCAGTGAAATATGCCGATCTAAGTCAAAACAGAATCACTAATTATCAATTCAGCTTTGATCGAATGCTCGCACTACAAGGCAATACAGCGCCCTACCTTCTCTATGCGTTAGTCCGTATCGCAGGCATAGCTAGAAAAGGAGGAGACTTGAATAATTTTGATAATGAGCTGAAGTTCAGTGAACACAAAGAATGGGATCTTGTGAGAGAGATACTTAAATTCGATGAAGTGATCGTAGAAGTCGAAGAGGAATTACTGCCAAATCGTCTTTGCAATTATTTATTTGAACTTAGCCAAGTCTTCAATCGTTTTTATGATCATCTACCCATTTTAAAAGCTAGTGAGCCATATAAAAGCTCCAGGCTGGTCTTATGTCGACTTACCGCCAATACACTCAAGCTAGGCATGAGCTTACTTGGCATCCCAACACTGGATAGGATGTAATGAAGCCTAATCAACAATCACTAACCTCTAGTCCCCCACTGCCTCGTCAAGAGGTAGAGCAAATGCATGCCTATACGGCGCCACTGGAAGGAAGACGAGATTTCCTGCGCCTTGACTTTAATGAAAACACAATCGGCCCAAGTCCTTCAGTCATTGCAGCTCTAAAGGCTATCCCGGATAGTCATCTATCAATTTATCCAGAATATGATGGCCTCCGAGAGGCAGTCGTAGACCACTGCTCTTCCGACATGTGCACCGTCAGCCTAAAACCCTCGCAAGTGGGGCTCTTCAATGGTGTCGATGCAGCAATCCATGCAACTTTTCATGCCTACGGTGATCGAGGCAATCGACTCCTTACAACTACACCCACCTTTGGCTATTACACACCTTGTGCCGCTATGCAAGGTATGGACATAATCGCAATTCCCTATGAAGGGGAGACTTTTGAATTCCCCCTAAAAAAAATCCGCACAGCTTTAACAGAACACAAACCAAAACTTTTACTTATTTGCAATCCAAATAATCCAACGGGAACCATACTTAATGCTGAGACGATTCTTCAGTTAGCAGTTGAAGCCCCTGAAACATTAATAGTAGTGGATGAGCTCTACGAAGCGTTTTGCGGGAGTAGCCTCTTGCCACTCGTTGACTTTGATTCAATACCCAACATTTTGCTCCTGAGATCTCTCTCCAAAACAGCGGGCTTAGCAAGCCTGCGAATTGGGTTTGCAATAGGCAATGCTGATGTAATTGAAAAAATTAGTCGTGTTACTGGTCCCTACGACATAAACAGCTTTGCCGTGACTGCAGCTTTTGCAGCATTAAAAGACAAAGCATTTATAGATAGCTATGTAGCAGAAGTCTTACATGCTCGTGATTGGATTAACAAGCAGTTAATAAGTAGTGGAACTCGTTACCATCTCGGAGGAGGCAATTACTTTCTAATCTGGCCAAAACGAAAGCCTGATGAGATTGAAGCTGCTCTTAAAGAAGAAGGTATTCTAGTTAGAAACATGACAGGAAAGGCACTAATAGATAACTCACTAAGAGTAAGTATTGGCACAATCACTCAAATGAAAACGTTCTGGGCAGCCTTCTCAAAACATGAACATTTGGAGAAATAGCTCATCGCATTACGTTGATGACTGTCTCATCGGACAGCTTTCTAGGAAAGTCAATAGACATACCAACTTCTTTTACTTCAATCCCTTGCATAGCATCAAGGAAAGGTTGAACACCCGTCTGATCACAATTGCGTGGTGTTTCAACCTCTCTCGAAAATTGCACAGGTATAACACGCTTTGGCTTTAAAGCCCTCACTACTTCTGCTGCTTCCACGCCGTTGTATACCTTCGCACCACCACCCACAGCGATGATCAAAATATCTGGTCGTCCAAGCAAGACCTTGTCCTCTCCAGTTAAAGGGGCAGCACTACCTCCCAGATGGGCAAATCTCAGCCCACCCTGAGTCCATTGCCAAAGCGTGGCATTACCAAAGCGTCTGCCTCCCAATCGATCATGCGGAGCAGTAAAACCCTCCAGGGCTAAACCACCTATTCGATATGAACCTGGTTGAACCAGAAATTTTCCTTGAGCGACTTTGGCGCCTTCATCAGCCAGCTCAGAACTAGCAAGAATCACATTTGCACTCACCCTCGGCTCTTTCAACCCTGATGCGCACCCCACAGCTTTGAAAGGGTTAATTAGCACTGAATGTCCCCCACCTTTAATTAAGAGTGAGCTGTGTCCATAGCTAGTAATACCAACACCGCCCGCGCAAGCAGGCAAAACAGAGCAACAAAAAACTCCTACGGTAGAAACAAGAAACTGACCGAGGATTTTGAAGACCTGAAATTTAGCTGACATTGGAAAGAGCCTTCAGCTTGTGGAAGCTAGCAGTGCATTAGCTAATTTCAGCCATAGATAAAAAATTACTGAGTAATTGATGGCCAGATTCTGTGAGAACACTTTCAGGATGGAACTGCACTCCTTGCAGGTGCAAATACTCTCGATGTCTTATACCCATAATTGTGCCGTCTTCAAGCCAAGCAGTAACTTCCAAGCAGTCCGGCAAGCTATCCCGGTCAACCATCAAGCTGTGATACCTGGTTGCAATTAAAGGTTGAGGTAGTCCAGCAAAAATACCTTCACCATGATGTAAAACCTGAGATGTTTTCCCATGCATTAATTCATGCGCTCTAACTACGCTAGATCCATAAACTTGAGCAAGCGCCTGATGTCCTAAACAAACTCCCAAAGTCGGGACAACAGGTGAAAGCTCAGCCAATATCTCGAGGCAAACTCCAGATTGATTGGGGTCTCCAGGCCCCGGGGACAAAAGAATCGCTTCTGGTTTAAGTTCTTTAATCTCACTGAAAAGAAGCGCATCATTACGCTCTACTCTTACATCTGCTGCAACTGGATGAACTGCAGCCAACTCGCCCAGATACTGAACAAGGTTAAAAGTAAAGCTGTCGTAGTTGTCAATAACCAAAAGCATTGATCTGCAGTGAGTTAAATCCCTATTCGTAGCAAAAGGGGTGGCAGCAAAAGAAGCACTGCTATCAGCAAAGAGCTGATAGAAGCAACAAGTACAGCCGCAGCCGCACAATCCTTTGCAATTCGAGCTAATGAATGAAAGCGACGGCCAATGGCAAGATCTACGACTGCTTCAATAGCAGTATTTAGCAACTCAAGAACCAAGACTGCAGTCACAGTAAGAACCAATACTGCCAAGTTGACAGGCGTCAATTCCAACCAAAAGCCAAGTCCTAAAACAACAATTCCTAAAAAGACATGTATCCGAAAATTTCTCTGACTTAAGAAGCCATAAACCAAGCCCTGAGCGGCGTAGCGAAAACTTGCAGGTAAATCACTAGCTATTTTCCAGGCACCCCGGCGAGAAGCTCTATGCCCATTACTTGCAAAGGGGGTGATCTTTGAGGGCACCAAGTTCGTGATCGGAGGGGACATCAATAATCTCTTCTTTTAATCTCCATGGGATTGAAGATTAACGTTGCAACCAAGGAGTTGCTGCTGACAGCTAAGCATCTCACTCAGGCGATGTGAAGTTGGGTGATCCCAACCCAGCAAATGTAGAAGGCCATGACTTACCAACCATCGAAGCTCTTTTGATAATGCATGCTGCATTTCGTTCGCTTGACGTTCAGCTGTGGGTACCGAAATAACAATGTCCCCCAGTTCCACACATTGGTCTACTGGATGGAGAATGCTTTCATCAAGGACAGGGAATGACAAAACATCTGTTTTTTCATTTTTCTGACGCCAACTGAGATTCAATGCAGTGATGGTTTGATCATCCGTAAGTTGTAATCCCATACTCAAAAAGGAAGTTGTTCTTACAACATCAGGACAACTTAAAGAGCAATCACTGCGTAAAACTTGAATCCAGGCTTTTAAATCATCATGCCAAGGATCCGCCTGAGTAAGTCGACACTTAGTAGGCATATCCTTAATTCCTGAACAAATATCTTCCGAAGCACCCTCAAAAGTCAGGTCTAGCTCAAGATCTAATACGTCAGGTAGCTGTTCATTCATGCTCACGTTAATGAGGGAGCGTTGGCCTTCCAAACCAAGCAATTAGCAAAATGAAGCCAATCAAACCAATTGCTGTTAAACCAAAATGAAAAAGACTCTGCCCGCCTTTCCTTACCATGTTTCGCATTGCCAATTTGACAAAGCTTGGAGGTGGTAGCTGATTAGTAGCTTTCTGCTTAGTGGTTGAATCAGTTGTCATTGGATTTAAATCAGGTTTCCGAATCAATGCCTGGACGATCTACACCTTTACGCAACAAGCTCTGAATAAATGAATCTAATTCTCCATTCATCACACCTTGAACATCTGTTGTCTCTTCATTAGTCCTTAAGTCTTTAACCATTTGGTATGGATGAAAAACATAGTTTCGGATTTGATTCCCCCATGCTGCTTCCACAATGTCGCCACGAATATCAGCAATTTCAGCAGCTCTTTGTTCCTCCGCAATAACCATCAACTTTGCTTTTAATAAAGCCATAGCCTTCTCCTTGTTCTGCAACTGTGATCGCTCTTGAGTACATCGCACAGCCAAGCCAGTCGGGATATGAAGAATGCGGACCGCTGTCTCCACCTTGTTTACATTCTGACCACCAGCCCCTCCTGATCGACTAGTAGTCACTTCAAGGTCCTTTTCAGGAATATCCAACTCGACCTCATCATCAAGCTTGGGCATAACCTCAACTCCTGCAAAGCTGGTTTGACGCTTGCCATTGGCATTGAAAGGAGAAATTCTTACCAAACGATGTGTTCCTTTTTCATTCTGTAAATACCCATATGCATACCTTCCCTCAATCTCAATTGTGGCGCTTTTTATTCCTGCTTCCTCCCCTTCAGAGAGTTCATCTACGGAAACTTTCATCCCATGATCCTCTGCCCAGCGGGAATACATCCTTACAAGCATCTGAGCCCAATCCTGGGCGTCAGTTCCCCCTGCTCCTGCATTTATAGACAACACAGCTCCTTCTTTGTCATAAGGGCCACTAAGCAAGCGCTCTAGCTCCCAGCGATCTAGCTCGAGACGCAACTGCTCTAATCCAAACCGAGCTTCTCCAAGCATCTCTTCATCTGGATCTAGGTCATATAGCTCAATAACTGCTTGGGCATCATCCACCGCTTTACTCCATCGCATCAATTGACTCAACTGAGCCTTTACCTCATCCAGCAGACGCATCTGCTTCTTAGCATTCTGCTGATCGTTCCAAAAATCTGGTTGAGCTGCGAGTTGCTCGAGATCATTCTTGCGAGCAGTTAAAGCAGGAACGTCAAAGACAGTCCTGAGCATTGCCCAGGCGATCAGTGAGCACTGAAAGGTCTCTTTTGAAATCTACAAGATCCAACAATGGTGATAAGTCCCTTCAAAGGATTGACGCTAAAGCAGAACAAGCCTGCATAAGATCATCATCAATTAATCATTGCTCAATGGCAAAAGTTGAGATCTACACCTGGCAGTATTGCCCCTTCTGCATCCGAGCAAAAGCCCTTCTTGAGAAAAAGGGAATCAAATATTTTGAGCACAAGATTGATGGTGACCAAGTAGGACGTGCCGCAATGAGCGAAAAAGCGCACGGACGTACTTCAGTGCCCCAAATCTTTATCAATGACGAAAGCATTGGTGGCTGCGATGAGCTCTATGCACTTGAACAAGCTCAGCAACTAGATGATCTTTTAGGCCTCGCCAACTAAACCCATGAAACAGCTTTTCGTACTCGACCCTATTGAGCAGATAAATCCTAAGAAAGATTCCTCAGCGGCATTAATGCAAGCCGCCCAAAGAGCCTCAATCGAGGTTTGGGTTTGTACACCCTCAGATCTGCAAGCCAGAGGCGAAAAAGCATGGGTTGTTGCTAGGCCTGTATCCCCAGAGCCCTGGATCAATGTGAAGGAACCTCAAAGCAGACCACTGGCTGATTTCACCTGCATATGGATGAGGAAGGATCCTCCTGTTGACGAAGCGTTCCTTTACGCAACCCATTTGCTTGAGGTAGCAGAAAGGGATGGTGTACTCATTCTCAACAAGCCAGCATCTTTAAGAGCTTGGAATGAAAAGCTCGGGGCCCTGCGTTTCAGCAAATTAATGGCCCCTACTCTTGTGGCAAGCAGAGTCGAGGAACTCTCAGCCTTCGCTCGCGAACAAGGAGAAGTAGTTTTAAAACCACTGGGAGGCAAAGGCGGTCAAGGAGTTATTAGGGTCGCCAAAGCAGCGCCAGGTCTAGAAGCTTTGCTGGAATTAGTGACTAATCAAGAACAACTACCTGTGATGATGCAGCAATTCCTTCCAGCAGTATCAAAAGGAGACAAAAGAATTCTCCTAGTGAATGGGAAGCCCCTTGGAGCTGTTAATCGTCGCCCGAAGTCAGGAGATTTCAGAAGCAATCTTGCTTTAGGTGGAGAACCTGAAGCAACCACACTTTCAGATCGAGAGTATGAAATATGTAATGAGCTTGCACCTTCCTTGAAAGATCAAGGGCTCTTTTTCGTTGGAATAGATGTAATAGGAGGCATGTTGAGTGAAATCAATGTCACTAGCCCTACAGGTATTCGAGAAGTTGAAAGGCTTATGGCTATTCCTTTGGCAGATCAAGTTATAACTTGTTTAATTGATGAATTTGGTTGAAGGTCAAGTTGATTGGCAAGGACTGAAAGCTTCATCCCAACTTCTTGCAATTCTCTCTCAGCAATGGAGCCTCTCACAAGACCAGCTCCAGCGGTTAATTCAAGCTTCTTACCAATTAACTTGCCACAACGTATCGCAACTCTGAACTCTGCATTTCCAACACTATCTATCCAGCCCATAGGAGCTGCATAGCCTCCTCGCTCAAATCTTTCAAGAGTCCTTATCCACTTCATAGCGTCTCTACGAGGTAAACCTGCAACTGCTGGAGTGGGATGCAATGCATCCGCCAAGTGCAAAGGCTGTTTCCCTTGAGCATCAGCAGTAATTGGAGTGTGCAAATGCACAAGATGGCCATGTCGTGCCAATTGAGGTTTTCTTGGTCTTCTTGGGAGCAATCCTTGACCCAATAGTTGATTGGTAATTGATCCAACAACTAACTCATGCTCTCTCAAATCTTTTTCAGATCTAAGAAGGGAGTCGTAATCTTGATTAAGACACGTAGTTCCTGCAAGAGCATCACTGCGCAAAAATCCACTTCGTAAAGAAATCAATCTTTCTGGTGAGGCGCCAAAAAAAGAATCATCTTGTTGACGCTGCCATAAGAAACGACAACTGCCTGCTTGTTGCTTCCTCAGGCGCAAAAGCATCGCGAGAGGGTCTAATGCATCTTCAAGCAAAATTGACTGCCGAACAGCTAAAACCAATTTGTCAAGGATGCCGCTATTAACTAAGTCAATTCCTCTACTTAAACCTGGCTTATAACAATCCTGCCATTTCTGATCAGCTGAAAGCCCTGAAAAATTAATGGCCCCAATAGATTTCCATGGAGCAGATTTATTACATAAGCGTTCACGCATTAACCATAACTGTTCAGCAAGTTCTCTTGCTTCTGCCTCATCGGTAGCTACTCCATTAAGACGCAGCCAACTAATACTTCCTTGACGTGTTAATTGCCATCTAGGGAGTAACGCTTGAACAGCAGAAGGAGCACCTAAAGTTCTTAATCTTTCTGACTCTTGTTCAAAGAATGAGAATGCAAACAAAATTCGAGGGCGTGCCTGATCTGGTGCTTCAGGGCTTACATCATTCAGACGAGCAAACGTAGCGTCACTAAATCTCTGAGCAAGCTCAAATCTCCGAGGGCCAGCTAAATCCAATTTTTGGCATTGGCCTGCTGCCGCTATACAAAGACCAGGAGCACTATCCCAAATAAAACGAAATTCCTGATCTTCAGCTATTAAATGCAACTCATGCAGTGGATCAACAACTTCTCGCACAGGCAGTGCCATGCTCAAAAAGCCTTCATCCCCCTTCTTCACGCACCAACCCTTTGATGCTGCAGTCAAAATATCGCTGAAACTCGTACCAGCAGTCATTCGAATTGTGAGCCGATCAAATGAACTGTTCAAATGTATAAACCGTTTTCTCCACTAACGGGGCCTAATTCCATGCAAGACCAACAGGCTGTTGCATCCCTTTACTCCTCCGAAGCCAACAGACGCAAGCTTTGGAAGGCCGCAATCAAATGGCCGTTGTACTCAGTCGCAGTCATGCCAGTACTTTTAGCGGCTGGATGGAAGCACGGGACAGGTCAAGTAGTTCGCATGGACCAATTAATCGGCTTCCTTTTGGCTTCGGTCATGCTTTTGCTATGGGAGAACCTAACGAATGACTTATTTGACGCAGATACTGGGGTAGATACTTTTGCAAAGCCTCATTCAGTAGTCGCCCTTCTTGGAAGACGGCAGCCTATTCAACGCATGGCATATGTCGTACTTCTTTTGGGATTGCTGCTCATTCTCTGGTTGGCCTTGAGAAGCAATTCAGCAGTATTTTTCTTAGTTTTAGGAAGTTGTTGTCTTGGTTATCTATATCAAGGGCCACCGTTTCGACTTGGTTACCAAGGATTAGGAGAGCCTCTTTGCTGGCTTGCCTTTGGTCCTTTTGCAACTGCTGCTGCCTTATTAGTCCTTTCGCCAAGCGTATCTAGCAATTCCGGTATTCCCTGGGCGACAGCAACAACACTTGGAGCAGGTCCAGCCCTAGCCACAACACTGGTCCTTTTCTGTTCACATTTTCACCAAGTAGCTGAAGATGCCGCTCATGGCAAAAAATCACCATTGGTCCGCTTAGGGACTCAAAGGGCAGCCGCATTGGTGCCATGGTTAATAGTGCTAACAATTGCACTGGAATGGATTCCTGTGATGCAAGGGGCTTGGCCTATCAGCACTTTGCTGGGGGCCATTGGTTTACCTTCGGCGATGAAATTAATACGTTTACTCAAAAAACATCACAATCATCCTGAATTAATAAGTGGAAGTAAGTTTTTAGCATTGCGATTTCAAGCGCTCAATGGTTTAGGTATGAGTATTGGACTAGCTCTAGCGCCTGTTCTAGGACTCAATTAATACATGCTCCTCACACTTGATCTAAAACCATTTTCTTTTGAGCTAATTCGACCTATTCGTACTTCACAAGGCTTGCTCAAAAAAAAGCAAGGGTGGTTATTACATCTGCAAAGATCAAATGGAGACTCAGGGTGGGGAGAAGTATCTCCTTTAAATCCACAGGAGCTCAAAACATGTGAAAGTATTTTAAAGAAGTTAGGGACACATCCCTCCAGAGAAAGCCTGGAAACAGAGATAAGTACATGGCCTGGAGCATTAGCCTTTGGCATGGGAGCAGCTTTAGCAGAATTGGATTGCTTAATTGGCTGCAAGACAAAGATAGGCTGGTTAAAAGCTCCACAATCTGCATTTTTACTGCCTTATGGCAAGTCATTATTAACTACTATTGATGCTGTATTGAAATCATCTATAAATATAAATCAGCCAGTAACTTTTAAATGGAAAGTTGGGATTGACCCCATTAAGCATGAAGAGAGTCTCCTAAGGGAAGTTTTACATAAGGTTCCTATTAGCGCACGTCTTCGACTCGACGCCAATGGCGGTTGGGATAGAAAACAGGCTCATCTTTGGGCCCAGCATTTTCTTCACGACCCACGTCTAGAATGGCTTGAACAACCCTTACCCGCAGAAGATATTGCCGGCCTAAAAGAATTATCGGAAAAAGTACCCATCGCACTTGACGAGTCACTAGCTGTAAAGCCTATGTTGCGACAAGAATGGACAGGCTGGCAAATCCGTCGACCTGCATTAGATGGCGATCCAAGAATTTTGCTAAAAGAGCTTCAGCAGGGAATGAGTTTGAGGGTTGTCAGCACTGCATTTGAAACAGGCATTGGCCGCCGTTGGCTTCACCACCTAGCAGCATTACAACAACAAGGGCCCACGCCAACCGCTCCAGGATTAGCACCTGGCTGCTGTCCTAATGGGAATCTATTTCGGAACGATCCATTGTTGGTCTGGAAGGCTGCATGAATGCACTAAGAACTCTTCATTGCAACCCAATCAACGCTAAAGAATGCTCTAGCAAACTTGAAAATTATCTTTTACACGGTTCATGGGTGGAATTATTGCCACCTAGAGCGCAACAAGTATTAATTCCAGAATCACTTTTACCAAAAGGTCCTGGAGTTATTCTCTCAAGTGGTGGCACGGCAGGAGGGCCACAGCAATGTTTACAACCCTGCCTTCATCTCAATCAATCTGCTCAAGCAACTGGACAATGGCTACAAGCGCAGGGAATAGAACCTCAAAACTGCATAGTTCTTAACCCGTTACCAATTCATCATGTCAGTGGATTGATGCCTTGGTGGCGCAGTCGCTTTTGGGGTGCTGAACATAAATGGCTAATGCCATCTCTCATGCACAATCCAATTGAACTAGATCAAGCTTGCAAAGTTGTTTTTGAGCAAGATAAAAAACCTGTCCTTATTTCATTAGTCCCTACTCAATTGCGAAGATTACTTAACAACCACGAAGGTATAAGGTTCTTACAGAGATTTTCCATAATCTGGGTTGGTGGTGCAGCAATTGCAGAAGACTTAAAAACAACTTCTAGAGCAAAAAAACTAAACCTTGCACCGTGCTATGGATCTACTGAGACGGCAGCAATGGTAACGGCCCTCTCTCCTAGAGAATTTCTCTCAGGCAACAATACCTGTGGGGCACCTTTAATCGATGTTCAATTGCGACTAGATGCAAATGGAGCTTTAGAAGTAAAAACCCCAAGACTTGCAATCGCTCTTTGCAAAGAGGGAGCACTCAAAGGCCTAAGCAACAAATCTGGATGGTGGCGCTCAGGAGACTTTGCAGAATTAATATCTGAGAGTTCACTCTTACAACTAAAGGTTACTGGAAGAGTCGATAATGCAATTCACTCTGGGGGCGAAACAGTTTTCCCAGAGCAACTAGAAGCAAGATTAATAAAGGCTATTAGCGCTACTAAATTGCCCATAGAAGAACTTATTTTTTTACCCATTCAAGACCCAGAATGGGGAGAGCGAATAGTTGCTTTAGTGCGTTTTCGGAACCAGCAAGAAACCGATCCCAACTCAGAAGCATTTATAGAACTTCAAAAACTAGTCGCAAATTGGCAACCTGCAGAAAAGCCCGTCGATTGGATTCATTGCCCCACACTTGCTCCTAATTCAGCAGGGAAGTGGGAAAGAGCACGCTGGACAACTTGGCTGAAGGCAAAACACTAGTCCTCAAATCAAGTGCATAACCTTGCTAATTCATTCAGAAGACTTCGAGTTCCTAAGCAAACGTCCAAGACTTAAGTCAAAGACATAGAATCACTCATCGGTTAGATAAAGGCAATGACAGCTACTGCTACTACTGCCCCTGCCCTACGAGGAGCTGGGAGGAATGAACTCCCCCCACATCTTGACGAGAACCTACTAACTCCAAGGTTTTACACCACTGAGTTCGATAAAGCTGCCAAAACCGACCTCGATATAGCAAGGCAAGATTTCGAGGCAATGTTCAAGGAAATGGAGGCTGACTACAACCTCAAACATTTCGATCGCAAAGCTTCACTTGACCGCCTAAATGAGCTTTCACCAGAAGATAAGGCAGTTTATGAAAGCTACCTTGTTCGATCAGTAGTATCTGAATTCTCAGGATTTTTACTCTTTAAGGAGATCTCTAATAGATTTAAGAAATCTGGGAGGAAAGAACTTGGTCAATTCTTTCAATTTTTAGCCAGAGATGAAGCTCGCCATGCTGGGTTCCTAGGCCGAGCTTTAAAAGCAGAAGGCATCAACGTTGACCTCCCAAATTTAGGGAATAAAAGAGCCGCTACATTCTTCCCCCTAAGCTGGGTTCTTTACTCGTTATACCTCTCAGAAAAGATTGGATATTGGCGCTATATCCTCATTAATCGTCACCTGAATGACAATCCTGAAAAAGCATGTGCTCCCTTATTTGACTTCTTTGAACCATGGTGTCAGGACGAAAATCGTCACGGAGATTGCATCAATCTGATGATGCGCTGCTGGCCAGGAATGACTAAAGGTTTACGAGGTAAGCTACTTAGCCGGTTCTTCCTGTGGACTGTTTTCCTAACCCATACCCTCACTGTTTGTGAAAGAGGTGAGTTTTACAACCTTCTTGGTATAGACCCCGTTCTCTTTGACGAAGAAGTAATCATCCAAACTAATAACACATCACGCAATGCATTCCCTTGGGTTTATAAATTTGATGACGGCAAGTTCCTTGAAATGCGCGTACAGATATTGAATGCCTTCCGCAAATGGAGAGAAAGTACTGGACTGGCAAAACCGTTAGCTCTTGGCAAATTCGTCTCACTAATTCTTCAGCAGTTTTTACTCCCAATGGAGAAAACAAATGCTGTTAGATACGGTTAATCCATTGATACCAAGAGACAGTCTCAGCAAAAACTTTTTTTGCCTTCAATAATTATAGTAATTATCATTCAGATTAAATATCAAATGGGCTGCCTGCCTGAGCTTTAACTTGTCCTAAATATTTCCCAAATTGCATTTCATATACCTCATCCTCATCCTGAGTCTCAACCTCAAGTGGACCAATTGCCTTAGCCACGCAAAGAAGACCATAGCCTTGTGCTCGCATTTCTGCCGAAAGCCCAATTCCAGCTGTTTGATCCATCTCACCTGACAAAATCCTTACAGCGCATGTGGTACAGCAACCATTTCGACAAGAGAAAGGAAGCTCCTCTCCATGAGATTCAAAACAACGCAAAATATATTCACCCTCTGGAACATCAAAAGAAATAGTACGTCCAGCCTTCCTGTGATGGATTGTGACCTTGTGGAGAGGTTTCATATAAGTATCCTTAAATTGAATTCCATGTAAGTTTTAGGATGAAATAATTGAGATGAGAGCGTTTGAACACCTTTAATTATATTAATTAAAGGCTTATTATTTTTGGAAAATTGAGAAACTACATTAGCTAAATAATTTATGAAGCACTGATATTTCTGTTTGTCGGTGCAGGGGGTAAGGCACTTGCATGCTCACGGAGTTGTTCAATGTCTAGCTGAAAAGTGCTGCTTTCACCCCCAAAACGCATCTTCAACCAATTAATTGCTGTAAGTTCATCTGCCACTACTGCTTCAACTCCGGTTCCAGGAAGATCAAATTTCTTTACCAACTCAGGCGAAAGATACCAAAAGAGGACATCTGAACCCTTTCGATTCCGACGCTCGCTGATTGTTTCACGCAACTGACCATTACCAGTCAGCTGGCCAACAGGGGCTAACAATACATATAGAGCTTTGGGCTCTGACATAGATAAGAAGACCGAAAGAAATTCCCATGCTCAACAATATTAGTTGGCCAAGCGGACAAGATAAGCAGCCTTATTCAAAACCTCATTAAGAAGGTAGCGGCAACGAATTAACATTTCTCTTCACACAGGCTGAACCCCTAAATACAAAGAAGAGGCTTCTAGCCAACGACAAATGCCCACAGGTAGATCACAACGCTTACGTGTTTGGGCATTGATCGCAAGATGATGAAGTACTGAATTAGCGACTTCTTCACTTCCACGAAAAAATTGAGTTCGCACCACAAAACTACTCAGGTCAATTCTTTCTGGTGAAAGCTGTACAGACAAATTGTCGGCAGTCTTAATCGGTGAAAGGAAATCAGCTTGACAATGCACGATTGGCAAAGCAATCGGAGGGGCAGGGTCAGTTTTGCTTGCACCTGGGAAAACTTCTGCGGCAGGCAACCCAAACAGCTGAAGGCTTTCTTCCCAACCTTCATGAGACCAACGAAACAACTGATGGAAATGAATTACTCCAGCAGGATCAGTATCCCCAAAACGAACTACGCGTTTCAATTGAAGCCAAGAGCCTGGTTGTTTTGTAGACAAGAAAACTTTTAACGGTCCACTGAACCCATAATGACGTCAATTGACCCAAGAATAGCCATGATGTCTGCAACCTTGGCCCCCTTCAAAATATGAGGAAGAATCTGCAGGTTATTTAAGTCTGCAGCACGAATTTTGAATCTCCAAGGAGTGACGTCATTCTTGCCTTGAATGAAGACACCAATTTCACCTTTTCCCGATTCCAACCGGGTATACAACTCACCATCAGGGATCTTAAAAGTAGGCGCAACTTTCTTGGCAACGTATTGATAATCAAAACCTGTAAAAGAACTCGCCTTACCCTCAGAGGTACGAAGTGCCTCAAGGTTTTCTGTTGGACCGCCAGGGATCATTTCGCAAGCCTGCTTAAGAATCTTTAAGGACTGCCGCATTTCCTCTATACGAACCCGATATCTGGCATAACAATCACCTTCCTTCTCACATGCCACCTCCCAATCAAAGTCGTCATAGCATTCATAGTGATCAATCTTGCGCAAATCCCATGGGACGCCAGAAGCTCGAAGCATTGGTCCAGAAAGGCTCCAATTAATAGCTTGCTCACGTCCAATAGAACCCAAACCCTCAATACGGCGACGAAAAATCGGATTATTAGTAATTAATTTCTCGTACTCATCAATCTTGGGACCAAACCAATCACAAAAGTCTCTACATTTCTCAAGCCATCCCCATGGCAAATCACAAGCCACGCCACCTATTCGAAAGTAATTATTATTAATTAATCGTTGGCCAGTAGCAGCTTCCCAAAGGTCATATATCATTTCCCTTTCTCGAAAGATATAAAAGAAAGGAGTTTGCGCACCCACATCAGCAAGAAATGGACCTAACCAAAGGAGATGATTAGCTATGCGATTTAATTCAAGCATCAGCACTCGGATATAACTTGCTCTCTTTGGTACAGAAATATTGGCCAGTCGTTCTGGAGCATTAACAACTATCGCTTCATAAAACATGCCAGCCGCATAATCCATGCGACTGACGTATGGCACAAACATGACGTTTGTACGGTTTTCTGCGATTTTCTCCATCCCCCGATGCAGATAACCAATAACAGGTTCGCAATCAACAACGTCTTCTCCATCCAGTGTCACAACCAATCTCAACACACCATGCATCGAAGGATGATGGGGGCCAAAGTTCACAACCATTGGCTCCGTGCGCGTTTCCAGTTGCGTCATAGGCCCAGTTGGCAAAGTGCTGTTTCCTGATCTTAGGAAGAACTCATGCCCGAAAAATCTTCTATCTCTATTTCAAGCTTCAAACACTTACCTGTGCTGCATGAAGAAGTACTCGAGGCAATCAACAACAACCTATCGTCAAAGCTATTAGATGGAGGCTTGATCATTGATGCCACTGTTGGTGGAGGTGGCCACTGTTCCTTAATCCTTAAGGAAAATCCCAAGGTACGTGTCATTGGCTTGGATCAAGATCCCAATGCAACAGCTGCTGCCGAAGAACATTTAAAAGCTTTCGGATCAAGAGTAAAAATTCTTTCAGCAAATTTTGCTGAGTTCACACCCCCAGAACCGGCAATCGTTGTTCTAGCTGATCTGGGAGTAAGCAGTCCTCAACTAGATAATCCAAATAGAGGATTCAGTTTTCGACTTAATGGACCTCTTGACATGAGAATGAACCCAGAGAATGGTGATACTGCTGCTGAACTAATTGAACGCCTGAATGAAAAAGAACTAGCGGATCTGGTTTATGTCAATGGAGAAGAAAGATTGTCCAGGCGAATTGCTAGAAAGATAAAAAGCGACCTCTCAGAAAAAGGTCCTTATTCCGGAACAGCAGATTTGGCTTACGCCATAGCAGGTTGCTACCCCCCCAAAATGCGCCATGGTCGTATTCATCCAGCCACACGAACCTTTCAAGCTTTAAGAATTGCTGTCAACAACGAGCTAAAAGCTCTTGATAGTTTTCTCAAAAAAGCTCCCACTTGGCTGGTTCCAGGAGGACTACTTATAGTAATTAGCTTTCATTCTCTTGAAGATCGGCGCGTTAAAAATGCTTTTCAATTAGATAGTCGCTTAAAACGTGTTACTAAAAAACCACTCATAGCTAGTGATGATGAGATTTTGACAAATGCTCGTAGCCGCAGTGCAAAGTGTCGTATCGCCCAGCGAAACGCTTAGGGACAAAAGCCTCAAGAAGGAGAAAATATGTCGGCAAAAGCTTATAAAAGGACATCTATAGTCGAAATTCCTGATTCAACTATTCCCTTAATTCATTTACGACTTTCGTAATTGACCTAACAGCTTTAACAACCTCCTCAGAAGTGGTATCTCTCCCAAGACTCATCCTTAGAGAAGCTTCTGCCTCATTGGGAGTCCTCCCAAGAGTTAATAGCACATGAGAAGGAGCCCCTCTGCTACATGCAGACCCACTGCTACAAGATAAATATGAACGCAACTCTCGATGTAATTGATTGCCCCTCACACCAGGGACAGTGAAGTTCAAATTGTTTGGTAGACGTTGCTCCATAGATCCATTAATTATCAAATTTGGGATTTGCTCTAGTAACCCCTCCCAAAGTTGATTGCGCAGCTCACGAAGTCTGTGATATCGACTATGCAAATCCTGCATGGCCAGTTCTGCCGCCTTTACAAGGCCAATGACCAAAGGAACAGGAATCGTCCCAGGCCTAAGGCCTTGCTCTTGCCCTCCTCCCCACTGCAAAGGCATTAATGAAAATTCAGAACTTATGACAAGTGCTCCAATGCCCTTCGGACCATACAATTTATGGCCACTTACACTCATAAAGTCCAATCCAAGCTGATTGAGGTCAATAGGTAAGTGACCAAAAGTTTGTGCCAAATCACTATGAAAAGCAACACCTCGCTCTTTACATAAGCCTGTCAATTCAGATATGGGTTGCACGACCCCTATTTCATTATTTGCCATCATCACACTCACTAAAAAAGTATCCTTTTCAAAGGCTTGTAATAGCTTCTCTGCTGACAACAGTCCGTCCAAACCTGGTCTAAGTTCCGTCAAACGAAACCCTTCCCTTTGAAGCTGCCGCAGAGGATCTAATACAGCATGGTGCTCTGTAGCAAGCGTGATTAAATGACCAGGACGACCAAGCTCTAATGCCCTTGCTCGAGCATGACCTAGCAAGGCTAAATTATTTGCCTCAGTGGCTCCGCTAGTGAATATCAATCTTTCAGGCTGAATTTTTAGAAATGCAGCCAATTGCTCTCTCGCAAGGCTAACTGCTGCTGAAGCGTGCAAGCCCATTCGACTGTGCCGACTTGACGCATTCCCCCAATATTGATTCCAGTAAGGCTCCATAGCCGCCAAGACTGCCGGGTCACAAGGTGTTGTGGATTGATAATCAAATTCCATTGGCCGAGCTTCGAAGGAGGGAGAAGAACGCCCTTTATCAAAGCTGAGAGCTTTGTCGCTTTCTTCGTTCATATCAGGTTTCTCAAGCGCGTCTTTGGTAAAGGCCATAGGCAATGTTTTCTTCAACCAAGCTCACAAAAGCAGGCATCGGTTAATTTTGAATTCAATTAAAGGGAAGAATGTTCTGAATATGAATTTATTTATAGCGAGAACCCATCTTGAAATGACTTTTTGACAGATGCTCTAAATCGATTCGTATATTTTCCTTTTCAAACTTTTGCAGGAGCAGCACAAATAGATCAACCTTTGCACCTATATCGCTTCTAGATTTATAACTAGTGAAGCTTAGACAGCTATGAGTGACTCCCTCCCTAACAAGGAAATAACCAACCCATCACGCTTATTACTTGTTGACGATGAGCCAGGGCTTCGGAATGCTGTGCAGGCATATCTGCAAGACGAGGGTTTCGATGTCACTACTGCAGTAGATGGAGAAGAAGGATGGCAAAAAGCCCAGCAAATAATTCCTGATCTAGTCATAAGCGATGTAATGATGCCTAGATGTGATGGTTATGGGCTACTTAAGCGACTAAGAGAAGATGAAAGGCTAAGTGGCACACCTGTTATCTTTCTCACAGCGAAGGGGATGACCGCTGATCGCATCCAGGGATATCAAGCAGGTGTTGATGATTACATCCCTAAGCCATTTGATCCTGACGAATTAGTGGCAAGAGTGCGCAATGTTTTACAAAGACAAGAAAGATTGCTAGCAGAGGCAGCCCGTTTTGCAGATGCAGATGTTGGTCAAATGGCTAGGCAAATAACTGAAATTCGTTCAATGCTTACACAAGTTGATGCAACTCCTGCTAAAGATATAGAGATTCCCAACTTCACTCCACGTGAAGCGAGCGTCTTACAACTAGTTGCCGAAGGCCTAATGAATAAAGAAATCGCTAGAAAGCTTGAAACCTCTATACGAAATGTTGAAAAATATGTGAGCAGACTTTTTATAAAAACTGGCACCTCTAGTAGAACTGAGTTAGTGCGTTATGCCCTTGAGAATCATCTTGTAACTTAGGAATGGCTACACGTAACGCCACTGAAACTAGTGAATTAATTCCAGCTAATAAAAACAATGGTTGGACATATAGGCAAGTGCTCACGAAAAAAGATGACGGCAAATCATTATTGGAAATCCTTAGTTCGAGTTATAAACATTCAAGCTGGCTAGAGTGGTCAGAGAGATTAAAGCAAGGCCAGTTAAGACTAAATAATTCAACAATAAAGATGAATAAAAATCTAACCATGGGGGACTTAGTTACCTGGGAACGTCCTCCATGGATAGAGGATGCTGTGCCCGCAAGATGGGAAACACTCTTTGACAATAATGACATCCTTATTATAAACAAGCCTGCGGGACTACCAGTAGTACCAGGTGGAGGCTTCTTAAAGCATACTTTAACCGAGCTTCTAAGCCTCCAGTTTCAGTCAGCTGACAAGACATCAATCCCCAGGCCAGTACATAGGCTAGGAAGATTCACCTCAGGTCTTCTAGTGTGTGCACGTCAAAAAGATAGTCGGGCAAAGCTTTCAGCACTTTTCCGAGATAGGAGTAGCGGGAAAAGCACACTTCAAAAGATCTATCGAGCACTTGCAGAGATAAACCCAATTTTAGAATTAAAAGTCCCAATAGAAGTAAATATTCCTATTAGCAAATATCCACATCCATTAGTTGGCACAGTCTGGAATGCAGCTGATTCTCAGCCTAATGAGATCAAAGATTCATCTACTATATATTCAAAACTTGAGGCCTATTCAACTATCAAATTACTAGAGAGGTGCAAAGAAGCTGATCTACTAGAAGTGAACATTAGAACTGGTAGGCCACATCAGATCCGAATTCATCTGGCTGCTATAGGAAGTGCTTTGATAGGAGATACTCTTTATAAGAAATATGGAAAAATTTCTCCTTGCTCTACCCCAGGCAAAGGTGGATATCTTTTACATGCGCATAAACTAAAAAATATCCCTATTGGCAATGATTTTCTTTGCTTCGAGGCGAAGCCTCCTGAAAAATTAAAAATGGAAGCAGGAACCATCCTTTAACGTGAATTAAGATTAAAGGCTGAAACAAAGAAACCCTAGTTTATTTAAAAATGTCTAATCTCTATGAAATTCTACTAGCTGTGAGAAATAGAAAGGTGCCTGATTAAATTTTCTTCGGCTAGGGGAAAAACCACATTCTTTGGCAGCTAAAATGATACCTTTTTCTCTAAGAGTATATGCACGCGTAGTTTTACTTGGGCCGGGGAAAAACTGTCCTATCCTTTTTAATAATGCAAGTAGATGTGTATAAGGAGCAAAGCTGACAATTAATCTCTCTTGTGCTAATCCACAAAGATGTCTAACCATTTCTTCTGCAGCCTCTTGGGGGTAATGAATAAACACATCTAGGCATATAACTGTATGAAATGAGCCCTGAAGAGTCTCTAAATCAGAGGTGTTAAATGTGATTCGACTGAGGTCAATACCAGCTAGTTCTGCACGTCTTCTAGTTTCAGCCACCATAGACTCAGAAATATCACTTGCAGCAATTGAACCAGCCCCCATAGCTGCAAGTGGGAGACAAAGACTCCCAACTCCACAACCCACATCACAAAAACTCATCTCCTTGAGAGTCCCAGACTCCTTTAGCCATGAAAGGACCTCGTCTACTGTCTTCTGATGACCGATCCGAATATTCCGTTGCACTTTATTGACTTCATCGCTATCGCTATAAATGCGATTCCAACGATCAAAGCCCATCCCATTGAAATATTTGGCAACTTCAGCCTTCTCTGATTGTTTTATCTCCTGAAGTTGTTCGGAAGCCATGAGCTAATTATCAATCCATCGAGATCTTACGAAGCTCTATGCCAGGTCAATTCAAAATCGCTGAAATTAAATTGCCAACGCAGCAAATTTTTTAAAGGCTTACCAACAATATGTTCAGTCGCAGGAACCCCTTGCTTTAAAACATGGCGCGGAGAAATAGTTGCAGCCCATATTGCAGCAGAAGGCTCACCACTCCATCTTGCAAGTCTTCTGCATCCATCAAGCAAAGTTTGAGTACTGCCAACCAAAATCTGATTATCTACTAAACGGCAAGTTCCGTTAATGACATTCATCAGCCTCGTATCCCACTGATATTCGCCTTCTCCCAAGCCATAAGGAGCTAAAGCATCACTAACCAACACCAATCTTTCATCTGCAAGTCTCTGCAATAACACTGCAATATTTGGATCAACATGCACTCCGTCCGCGATTAAACCCATAGCGATCCTTCCATTTTTTATTGCTTCAGCAATAGGCCCAGGTCCTCTGTGATGTAAACCTGGCATTGCATTAAAAGTGTGAGTAATCATTCCCACCCCAATATCAAAAGCAGACCTAGCAACTTTTGCATCAGCAGCAGAATGACCCAATGAGACCACTACATCCAACTTCAAAAGCCTGTTGATAACATCATTAGCCCCACTCAATTCGGGTGCCAAGGTGACCAACGCAATCTGATCTTCAAAATCACCAATTCGCTGATCCAACTCATCCAGGCTTGGCTCACAAATAAATCCCAAACTATGAGCTCCTCTATAAGTTGGAGATATGAAAGGGCCTTCCAAATGAGCTCCAAGTAGTTCACAACGCTCTGCAGAGTGAAGTTTTCTAGCCGCTTGAATGACCGAAAGACCCCGGCGTAATTCAGGGACCCCACAACTCACAAATGTTGGACAAATTGAATCAACCCCATCAGCCCAAAGCTGATCTAATAAGTCAAAAAGCTTAGGTAGACCTTCAAACTTGAGCTCATTGAAAGCAACTCCAAAACCACCATTTATTTGAAGATCAATACCCATAGGGCTTAACCAATCTCCGCCCCAGTTCTCTCCAGACATAGCAGCGTCAGGAGGCATGCGTTTAATTGAGAGAACAATGTCCTCATCATTCAAAAGAAGCCACCAAAGATTGGGATCGATATTTACCCCGATTGGTTTTGGCAGCCGGACATTAGTGATCCTGCGCATAAGAGAAGACCAAGATAACTAGTGCGGGACCAATGGACACCAGTCATTATTAATAGTGCCCCCTACTTCAAGACAAGTGCCTTCAGCAAAAGCTGAATTGACGGCTCAAGTCGCAGTTCTAATGGGTAGTGACTCTGACCTATCTACTCTGCTCCCTGCCATAGAAGTCTTAGAAGGCTTTCAGGTCGCAGTAGAAGTGCGCGTGCTCTCAGCACATCGCACTCCCCTTGAAATGGTTAGTTTCGCTCGTCAAGCGAAGTTCAATGGATTGAAAGTAATCATTGCAGGAGCGGGAGGTGCAGCTCATCTACCAGGGATGGTTGCATCCTTAACATCCCTTCCAGTTATTGGTGTACCCGTCAAAAGTAAAGCTTTATCTGGTGTGGACTCTATGCATTCCATCTTGCAAATGCCTAATGGAATACCTGTGGCCACCGTCGCCATAGCAGGAGGACTAAACGCAGGATTACTTGCTGCGCAGATCTTGGCAATTGCTGACCCCACACTTTCAGAAAAGATCACTAATTATCGCCAAAAGCTTCATGATGAAGTGGTAGAGAAAGATTCCAGGCTAATGAAACTAGGAGCAAATTTATATTTTAATCAGATGTAAATAAACAGCCTATGTGAGCAATTTCGAAAGTAGTTTAAACAATTTAATTAAGCATCTAGATCTACTTAGCCATTAATTATTAGGTGGAATCAAGCCTAAATCGATCATTTTCCCAATCACTTCCGACACAGAGCTCTGTATATCTTGACAGGCTGTATCAACCTTTAAATCAGGCGCTTCAGGTGCTTCATAAGGGCTGGAAATTCCCGTAAATTCTTTAATTTGTCCTGCTCGAGCTTTTGCATAAAGCCCTTTTGGATCACGATTTTCACAGGCTTGAAGATCTGCCGCACAATAAATTTCAAGGAAGTCTCCTTCACTAACTAAAGCTCTTGCCTTTGCACGGTCAGCACAAAATGGAGAAACAAATGCAGTCAAAACTATTACACCTGAATCAAGAAATAGCTTGGCAACCTCGCCAATCCTCCTTATGTTTTCCTCGCGATCGGAATCTGAAAAGCCAAGGTCTTTACAAAGACCATGACGAACATTGTCACCATCCAGCACATAAGAAGAAATTCCACGCTCAAAAAGAGCAACATTTATCGCATTAGCCAGCGTACTTTTTCCAGATCCTGATAATCCTGTAAACCAGAGAATCACGCTCTTATGGCCATTTTGTTGAGCCCTTGCCTCCCTATTAACCGAAGCTTGATGCCAAACGATGTTTGTGGCCTTGGGATTTAATCCTTCTAATGCAGCTTTTGTCATCTCCAAAAATCAAACTGTTTTCCCAAAATCCATTCTGATACAACTAGCGGCTCTAAAAGTCCTAACCACCAGATTTTTTAGGCCTAAACCCTTCTTTCTTCAAAAGTTCTAAAGCGTCCAAGACTTTGTCACCTTGTAGTTCAAGGTTGCCTTCTTTAAGAGTACCGCCAGTCCCACAGCGGGACTTCAGAATTTTCAGCAATACACGAGCTTCTACTGGATCAAGCTCTAACCCACTAATTAAAGTAACTGTCTTACCGCCTTTTCCGCCACGTGTACTTTTAACACGAACTTGGCGATCAGCTTTAGCTGTTGTATGGCCTGAGTTATTAGGGCGAGAAGTTGCAATAGGGTTGTCAAATTCTCGCCAACTTGGCTTAGGCATTGATCTAATTCTTAGGCTGGTTTCTATCTTCTGATCCTTACAGTTGAAAAGCACCCTTTCCGCTCAATCCATAAACGGGGATCTAGCTATTACTGCACGACCCTCAGCCTTAGGTCGTTTTGGCAAGTTTGGCGGTCAATATGTACCTGAGACACTTATGCCTGCTCTTGCTGAACTAGAGCAAGCTGCAGAAGACGCCTGGAAGGACAAATCCTTTACTGACGAGCTTAATCAATTATTACGTTCCTATGTTGGGCGTGAGACACCTCTATACGAAGCCAAGCGGCTGAGCGAACACTATCGCCGCAAAGAAGGGGGACCAAGAATTTGGCTCAAAAGAGAAGACCTCAATCACACTGGTGCACACAAAATCAATAACGCACTAGGCCAAGCCTTGCTAGCGATTCGCATGGGGAAAAAGCGAATCATCGCTGAAACAGGTGCCGGTCAACATGGAGTTGCTACCGCAACAGTTTGCGCCCGTTTTGGTCTTGATTGCGTTATCTACATGGGAGAAGAAGACATGCGGCGTCAAGCCCTAAATGTTTTCAGGATGAGACTATTAGGAGCAAAAGTTCAACCTGTTTCAGCTGGAACGGCGACCCTCAAAGACGCCACAAGCGAAGCAATCCGCGATTGGGTGACCAACGTAGAAAGCACGCACTACATACTTGGTTCAGTCGCAGGCCCTCACCCTTATCCAATGCTGGTCAGAGACTTTCATGCAGTTATTGGAGAAGAGGCCCGCAAACAATGTCATGAAGAGTTTGGCCGCTTGCCGGATGTACTTCTGGCCTGCGTAGGAGGTGGCTCGAATGCCATGGGTCTATTCCACCCATTCGTAGAAGAAACCTCAGTAAGAATGATTGGTGTCGAAGCAGCCGGTGATGGAGTCCATACAGGTCGACATGCTGCCACTATCACCGAAGGCAGGATAGGTGTTCTTCATGGCGCCATGAGCCTTCTACTCCAAGATGGAGAAGGCCAAGTACAGGAAGCACATTCAATTAGTGCAGGCCTCGATTATCCAGGTGTTGGACCAGAACACAGTTACTTAAAAGAGATCGGCAGAGCAGAGTATGTTGCAGTCACAGATCAAGAAGCTTTGAAAGCGCTGCAACTTGTCAGTGAGCTAGAGGGAATAATTCCTGCACTTGAGACCGCGCATGCCTTTGCATGGTTAGAAAAACTTTGCCCAACACTCAATCCAGGAACAGAAATAGTAATTAATTGTTCTGGTCGTGGAGATAAAGACGTAAATACAGTGGCAGAGAGACTTGGCGGTCAGTTTGAACTGCGACTTTAAGAATCCACTCAAGTCAAAATTCTATTTAAGTGATTCGCAACACTGCGAACTGAGGCCATAGCAGTGGCATAAGCCATTCTAGTAGGGCCAATTAATGCAACTTGACCAATTCCCTTGTTCGAACTGCGATAGGACGCCATCACTACAGAACAATCCACCAGTGCACGATGTGGATGTTCTGCACCAATCCAAACCCCACCAAGTTGATTCTCTCCTACAGGCACTACTGCTGCAGGCTGACTATCCATAAGTTCCAGAAGAGGCCGAAAACTACTGCTTTCACTAAATTCTGGCTGGGCAACTAGCCGCGACATCCCATGAAATACTGCACCTATTTCATTAATGGATTTGGACTGTCGATGGCTCTGAATAACCTCCCTTAGAAGCGATCCACTCAAGTGCAATTGTGGAGGCAGACTGGACCAATCCAAATTGCCATTCGCTGATTGGCCCAACTGATCTCGAATCCAATCCTCCATTGCAGGCAATTCCTTCGCAGCCTCAAGTGGCAATCGAAGATTCAGATGACTTGCTTGATTTGAACTTTCCACAAGCATCACCAAAAGCCTGTCACCACTTTGGACTAAGCGAATTTCCTGAAGAGTGGGCTGCTTTCGTTCAGGTCTAGTGATCAAGCTCATTAAACCTGTGAAATCCGTCAGCCTTCTAGCTAGTTGCCAAAGCAAATCATCAAGAGCAGCCCATCTAAGGCTGAGGTTAGTCAGCTCTCCTTCAAGATGATGAACAGGTGCGCCAGGTGGAGGTAAAAGGCAATCCACATAATGTCTATACCCTTGAGGACTAGGAACTCTTCCTGCGGAAGGATGAGGCTGAGTAAGCAATCCTTTTTGTTCCAACGCACCCATATCAGAACGAACAGTTGCAGAGCTAGCTTTAAGTCCAAATCTCTGAACTAGAGCTTTACTGCCAACAGGTTCCATGGTGTCCACGTAATGGTGCACCGTTGCACGGAGAACCTGCTGTTGTCGTTCTGGCAGAGTCTCCAAGTGGCCTACATAGATGAATTGATAGTACGGGTCTATACACGCATCTAATTGTTGTGTGAAGAAGTCTTTTCCAGTTACTCAATAGCGCGGGACAGACGAGTCAACATTCAAACTCCAGGCTTCAATTCCCCCATCTAGATTCCAAACTTCATATCCCCAATCTTGCTGAATCAACCAGGTGCCAAAGTTCAAACTTCTAATCCCTGCATGGCAGATCACTACAATTGGACTGTTGTTTGCGAGCTTATCGGGTAAATCTTGGCTCCAAACCGAAGCCTGACTTAAGGGCAAATGGACTACAGGGAAAGGAAATGCAGCCATCTCTAATTCATCGGATTCCCGAACGTCGACCAAGATTGGCTTTTGCTGCTTAGCGGTCAGCCAGCAATGAAGATCAGCTGGTGAGATATGTTGTGGAGATGGTAAATTCATCTAGTATTTTAAATTAGTGAATAAAAAATAGAGGCTTTTAAATAGTTATTTCTCAAGAAATACGGACTTAAAATATTAATATATATTCTTATCTGATGAACTAACCAGCAGCATATGAATAGCTGAAGTGAGCCCTAGAGCATTATAAGAATTTGTCCAATTTTTTCGAAAGGCTCAATGGAACCACGGATAATATTGATCTTTTTCTCATGCGTTATGGGATTAATATAAATGGGTCTTTGGATCTATGAGGATGCCCTTCGACCTCTAATCTCAAAGGGAATTCAACTCAAAACAGCTACACTCAAAAGTTTCAAGGAGCTATATTTTTGCTCAAAAGAGTATTCAGCAATCCATTCTCAAGAGCTCTCCACTCATCTGAAATAGCAGTTCCTATTGGATTAGCTAGCAAAATGGAAATCAATCAATTTTTAGAACCTGACGCAAATCCAACCTCTTTGGTTGGAGAATTGTCTAACAAATGCTTTGTAGTTGGCCATGAACCAAACCTCAGTAGCTTGGCCAAGATATTGATACGGGAACCCCAGGGGTATCTTCAGCCAAAAAAGCCAGTCACCTCAATTTCAAACGGAGAAACGACATAGGTCATCCTTTTAGGAAGGCAAAACTTATGTGCTTACTAAAACCAAGACTAATTTTGTCGCATTCGTCTTAGGTTGCCGAGTAACTTTTGAAAAGCATTATTGGAGGAGAAGGCAATAGAGCAACAGCAAGAAACAACAAAAATGGCTTTGCGACCAGGGCTTGAGGGAGTACCAGTCACCCAATCAGCCATATGTGACATTGATGGTCTCAAAGGGACCCTCACATATAGAGGCTTTCCAATAGATGAACTTTCAGTTCACAGCAGTTTTCTTGAAACTGCTTATCTATTGATCTGGGGCGATTTACCCAATCCACAACAACTTCGTGATTTTGAAGCCGAAGTTCAGATGCACAGAAGGGTGAGCTTTCGTGTCCGGGACATGATGAAATGCTTCCCAGCGACTGGGCACCCAATGGATGCTCTTCAATCAAGTGCTGCATCACTAGGACTTTTTTATTCGCGTCGGGCAATTGACAACCCGCAATATGTTTATGACGCAGTGGTGAGACTTATTGCCAAGATCCCAACAATGGTTGCGGCTTTTCAACTTATACGCAAAGGACAAGACCCCATTCAACCTCGCGATGATCTGGCCTACTCAGCAAATTTTCTCTACATGCTTACTGAAAGGGAGCAAGACCCTCTAGCAGCAAGGATTTTTGACCGCTGTTTAATTCTCCATGCTGAACATAGCCTTAATGCGAGTACCTTTAGTGCGCGAGTAACAGCAAGCACACTGACTGACCCTTATGCAGTAGTTGCATCAGCTGTAGGAACCCTTGCAGGTCCATTACATGGAGGAGCTAACGAAGATGTTCTCGCAATGCTGGAAGAGATTGGCACCCCAACCCAAGCAGGAACTTATTTAGATAATGCAATTTCGAACAAACGCAAAATAATGGGATTTGGACATCGGGAATACAGAGTAAAAGATCCTAGAGCGACGATTTTGCAAGGCCTTGCGGAAGAGTTGTTCGCAAGATTCGGCAAAGATGAGATGTATGACGTAGCACAAGCAGTGGAGAAAGAAGCTGCTCTTCGCTTGGGTTCAAAAGGGATTTACCCAAATGTCGACTTTTATTCAGGCCTGGTTTACCGAAAGCTAGGCATTCCTCGTGATCTTTTTACTCCAGTTTTTGCTATTTCACGCGTAGCTGGATGGCTAGCACATTGGCGAGAGCAACTAGGTGCAAATCGAATTTTTAGGCCTTCTCAGATTTACACAGGCGTCAACTTGCGCTCCTGGGTTCCCGCAGAAGAGCGCAAAACAGCCTCAGAGACTTAAGTTACATTCAGCACAAAATGCATATGTTCACCACTCCTGCTAAAGCCTCCCTAGCAATGATTCATCCTGCAGGCATAGATCTGGAGTCGAGTTTCACCAATGCAATGCAAGGGTTAGGTCTTTCACCTCAAGTCGCCCACATACTTTGGCTCCCCTTGCCAATGGCTATTGTCCTTGTTGCTGCTGTAGTAGGCGTCCTTGTAACCGTATGGCTTGAAAGAAAAATTTCTGCTGCTGCTCAGCAAAGAATTGGGCCCGAGTATGCAGGTGCATTAGGAATACTTCAACCAATGGCTGACGGATTAAAGTTGCTAGTTAAGGAAGACGTAATACCTGCAAGAGCAGATGGCTTACTTTTCACCCTTGGTCCAGTACTTGTATTAGTTCCAGTAATACTTTCTTGGCTAATAGTACCCTTCGGTCAAAACTTACTGATAAGCAACGTAGGTATAGGGATTTTCTTATGGATTGCACTCAGCAGTATTCAACCAATTGGACTTTTGATGAGCGGATATGCATCCAACAATAAATATTCTCTACTCGGAGGGCTAAGAGCAGCGGCTCAATCAATCAGTTACGAGATCCCGCTTGCTTTAGCAGTTTTGGCAGTAGTAATGATGAGTAATTCTCTCAGCACTGTAGATATTGTCGACCAACAGAATGGCGCTGGTTTACTTAGCTGGAATATTTGGCGTCAGCCCGTAGGTTTTTTAATTTTCTGGATCTGTGCTCTGGCTGAATGTGAACGCCTCCCCTTCGATCTTCCTGAAGCCGAAGAGGAACTTGTTGCTGGATATCAAACGGAATATGCAGGGATGAAATTTGCCCTGTTTTATCTCGGCAGTTATATCAATTTAGTTCTGTCTGCACTCTTAGTTTCAGTCTTATATCTAGGTGGATGGGGATTCCCGATACCAGTGGAATGGCTGGCAGGATGGATGGGGCAATCTATTGATGCTCCATTGGTTCAAGTCATAACTGCCTCTATAGGCATTGTTATGACGATTCTCAAAACTTACCTCCTAGTCTTCTTAGCAATTTTGCTTCGCTGGACAACTCCTAGAGTTCGCATTGATCAGTTGCTAGATCTTGGCTGGAAGTTTCTTCTACCCATCTCACTAGTTAATTTGCTTTTTACCGCGGCACTGAAATTGGCCTTTCCTATCGCTTTTGGAGGATGAGCTCAAGCCAAAGCAAACCTCTTTTTTTGAGTAGTTGTACTCACAACAGCCTGAAAACTTGTAACATTGGATAGAGCACCATTTTGCACTAAAGCAGGTTAATTCGAATGTTCGGGTTCCTCAAAAAAGTTGCTGACTACACTCGCGATGCAGTTAATGCTGCCAACTACTTGGCGCAGGGATTATCAGTTACTTTCGACCACATGCGACGGCGGCCAATCACCGTTCAATATCCATACGAAAAGCTGATCCCGTCCGAGCGCTATAGAGGGAGAATTCACTACGAATTTGATAAATGCATCGCTTGCGAAGTATGCGTAAGAGTCTGTCCAATCAATCTCCCAGTTGTTGATTGGGTAATGAATAAAGAGACCAAAAAGAAAGAACTGCGTAATTACTCTATTGACTTCGGAGTTTGTATTTTTTGCGGAAATTGTGTCGAATACTGTCCTACTAATTGCCTTTCCATGACTGAAGAGTACGAACTAGCAACCTTCGATAGACATAGCCTTAATTATGACAATGTTGCGCTTGGTCGCCTTCCCACCAATGTGACAACTGATCCATCAGTTCAAGCTCTTCGAGAATTGGCCTATCTCCCTAAAGGAGCAATGGACCCGCATGATGTCTCAGAAAACAAGCGAAGAGCAGGTATGCTCCCTAATGAAATGCTTGAGTTACTAAAAGCAAGACCCTCTAAAGACGATCCTAGTCTTGGCATAAAAAGTTCACCTGAAATAAACAAGACAAAAGAATGACAATTGCTGCTTCTACTGAACTGATCTGTTTTGCTCTCCTTGGGAGCGTGGTTATTTTTGGAAGCCTTGGAGTCGTTCTACTCAGCAACATCGTTTACTCAGCCTTCTTGTTAGGAGGAGTATTCATGGCTGTAGCTGGACTTTATCTTCTGCTAAATGCCAGTTTTGTTGCTGCCGCACAAGTACTGGTCTACGTAGGTGCAGTAAATGTTCTGATCCTTTTTGCAATAATGCTAGTCAACAAAAAAGAAGATCTAATTCCTATAAAGGGTTTACGCATTAGAAAGCTTCTCTCAGGGGGTATATGTGCTGGGCTGTTAGCTCTATTAATCCGTGTAGATATAACTACTCCTTGGTCTCTGCCAGGGCCAGTTCCTATTGGAGAAGAGGCAACTGTAAGAATTGGTGAGCACTTATTTACTGACTATCTTTTACCTTTCGAGCTGGCATCTATTCTCCTACTAATGGCAATGATAGGAGCAATAGTTTTGGCTAGAAGAGATGTTCTAGGAGCAGATATAGGTACTGGTGACCCAGTTGATCAAGGCCTAATTGAGAAGACAAACACACCATTACTTATAGATAAATCATCCACTTAACTGCTCCTCAAAATCCTTTTTCTTCTTCCAGAAAGCTCCAATGTTGAATTCTTCTTTAGGGCCAGTACCTCTTCAAGCATATCTAGTACTAGCATCGCTTTTGTTCTGTATAGGGGTATGGGGACTGATTAACAGTCGCAATGCAGTTCGTGTTCTGATGAGTATCGAATTAATGCTAAATGCGGTGAATATCAATCTCATGGCTTTCTCGTCCTTTCTAGATGGGGAACTAATACGCGGGCAAGTCTTTGCAGTCTTTGTAATAACTGTTGCTGCAGCAGAGGCTGCTGTAGGTCTGGCTATCTTGCTATCCCTCTATAGAAACCGAGTAACTGTTGATATGGAAAGCTTCAATTTGCTTCGCTGGTAGGAGAAGCAACCAATGCGTCTCACTTTTGCATGGGTAATCTATCGAGCAAATAGTCATGATGCAGAACACGAAGCATCTTGTTGTGTACAAGAGCTAAAAGCTCTAGGTGTCAAAGTGATACCTGCAATGAGTGGTATCGAGTCAAACCCTTTCCCAGAATTGCTTGCATCTAATAATTCCTTGCCAGATATTGCAATTGTTCTAGGAGGGGATGGCACAGTCCTAGGAGCAGCTCGCCATCTTGGGATATACAATATCCCAATCCTTAGCTTCAATGTTGGTGGGAATTTAGGTTTTTTAACCCACGATCATCGACTACTTAAAAGTCAAATAATTTGGAAAACTATTCTTGAAGATCACTTTTCAATACAACATCGAATGATGCTTCAAGCAAGATTGAACATCAATCCAACTGAAGAAATCACAAGCAGAAGCAAAAGTCATTCTTCTAATAAAAATGAAACTTTCTGGGCCTTAAATGACTTCTACTTTCGTGCCTATAGAGATGATGTCTCCCCAACATGCACCCTTCAATTAGAAATTGATGATGAATCAGTTGATCAATATAAAGGTGATGGTTTAATTCTTGCTACTCCAACAGGCTCAACTGCTTATGCAATGGCGACTGGCGGACCAATACTTCATCCAGATATAGAAGCAATAATTGTGAGTGCTATATCTCCCATGAGCCTTTCCAGTCGACCTGTTGTAGTACCCCCATCATCAAAACTTGTCATCAAGCCTATGGGAGATCAATCTCGAAGAATCAAGCTATGGAAGGATGGCGCCAGTGGTGCATTACTCGCTCCAGGAGATAGCTGCATAGTTGAAAGGGCGCCACACCATGCACAAATGATTGTTCTAGAGCAAAGTCAGTCCTACTACCAAACCCTGACTCAAAAGCTCCGATGGGCAGGCAGCCTGGCGAACAACCATCAAGCATCTGAATAAACCAAATGCCCCTTGAGTTCGAACGACGTTTTCTAGTATCTGGCGAAGGATGGAAACCGCTTGTATCCCAATCAAAAGCGATCAGGCAAGGTTATTTATCAAGCACTATTGAAGGATGGACAGTTCGCATCAGAATCGATTCCAACAAGTTTTCATTGCTAACACTTAAATCTCCAGCCGAAGGAATTGGAACACATGAGTTTGAATACAAAATCCCCTTAGAAGAAGCAGAACAAATATGGGAGCTCTCCACACATAAGCTCACTAAAGAACGCTTCGAAATAAATTTGAGCGGAGGCTCATGGATAGTCGATTGCTTTAAAGGAAAGAATTTTCCCTTGGTGATCGCAGAGATAGAACTTGCTTCTAGCGAAGAAACGATTGAGAAGCCTGCTTGGTGTGGGCAAGAATTAACTGGTGCTTATCACTGGAGCAATGCATCCTTAGCAAAAACCCCCATATCAGATTGTTCCATCGAAAAAAGACTACTTAAATAAATTCCCCAAAACAGACTCCTGCTCCTTTAGATTATCTTTATATTTCTGCCGGCGCGATGTCGGCGTCAAGCAGCTAAAGCTGCAAGGAGGGTGGCCGTGTTTGGCTTGTATGACACCGATGGAATCCTTCGCTACGTCTGCAAAGACCCTGAGGCCTGTCTTGCATATGCAGAATTATTTGGCCTCCAATCAATTGACTGCTCATTAATGGCCCTACCGGAGCCAAATCATGTGATCGTCAAAGGTCAGAAGAATCGGAATCGGAATCGGGTAGCGAGCAGCAATTAAAGCCATCGCGACAAATCTTGCCATGATCCATTGCCCAATTCAGAAGGGCAACCCGATTCTTAGAGCCCGTCTTAGTGAACATATTGCTGACATGGTTATCCACAGTTCGCTTGCTAATAGTGAGTCGCTCAGCAATTTCTTGATTGGTCAGCCCATCAGCAACCAAGTCAATTATCTCCATTTCCCTCGCCGAGAGGGCTATCTGAGCTGAATTGGAGGCTTCGCCTGTGGCCATGTCCTCCCTCTCAACCCGTACGTTTCATAATAAGCAGACTAATCGTCCATTGATAATCCATAGTAAGAACCTTACGAGCAAAGCAATTTGAGTTCAGGTTTGCAGCGCTCCCTGGAGTCAGGAGCAGTAACAATCACCGCAGAGGTAATGCCCCCTCGTGGCGCAAACCCCTCTCATTCACTTGATATAGCAAAAAAACTAGCTCATCGTGTTCACGCAATAAACGTTACAGATGGGAGCAGAGCTGTAATGCGAATGAGCAGCATCTCCGTTTGCAAATTGCTTTTAGAGGCAGGGATAGAACCAGTTCTTCAGCTGGCATGCCGTGATCGCAACCGTATTGGCCTTCAAGCAGATCTATTAGGGGCTCATGCCCTTGGCATTCGAAACGTGCTTTGCCTCACAGGAGACCCCGTACGAGTAGGTGATCAGCCAAATGCGAGGCCAGTCCATGACTATGAGTCTGTACAACTATTGAAGCAATTAAGTGCACTAAATAGAGGAGAAGATCCTGTATCTGGGCAGCTGCCTGACGGAGCAACAGACTTATTTGCAGGCGCAGCAGCAGACCCTAATTGCCTTAGCTTCAAGAGCTTGCGAAAAAGGTTAGAGCGTAAGAAAGAAGCCGGTGCTCGTTTCTTGCAAACGCAAATGGTGATGGATCCAGCAGTTCTCGAAAACTTTTGCAAAGAAGTTGCAAACCCTCTCGATTTTCCAGTACTTGCAGGGGTCTTTTTATTGAAATCAGCTAAAAATGCGCTTTTTATTAATCGTGTAGTACCTGGAGCATGTATTCCAGAACACCTTATAAATCGTCTTGATTCGGCCAAGGACCCTGCTCAAGAAGGAGTTGCTATAGCAGCTGAACAAGTTCAGGCATTTCTTGGATTAGCTCAAGGAGTACACATGATGGCCATCAAAGCGGAGCAACGTATTCCTGAAATACTGGAGCACGCTGAAATCAACTTGCTGCAGCCGTAAGGTCTGTACCAAGCAATTCAGCCATAGCCTTCTGCTGTGGTGAAGGCTCAACTAAATCTTGTCTTCGGGCATCTGTGATCAACCAATCAAGAGCCGCCTCTTGAAGATCAAAGTGATTACCATTTTTACCTACGCAATATCTACCAAAAACCAATTTTTCAACTAATTGAACTCCAGGCCCGATGCGTGAATAATCAAAAATAATAGAGTTGTCAATAGTCGCACCTTCGCAGATACAACAACTTGGCCCAATCATTGATGGGCCAATAATCGTTGCCCCATCCTCAATACGCGTCATCCCTCCTACGTAAATTGGCCCCTCTACATTGATTTTGTCCCAATTAGCAGCAACATTTAACCCCGTATAAATTCCAGGGCGAATCTGCTTACCTGGTATTCCAACTTGTCGTACTTCTCCCTGTAAAACACTACGAATAGCCTTCCAATAATCAGGAACTTTACCTATGTCGACCCATTCAAAATCCATGGGGAGTGCAAAGAAAGGTGCACCCATCTCTACTAATTTAGGGAATAAATCGGAGCCAATGTCAAATGGTTTCTCAGATGGAATATGCTCAAATATCTCAGGCTCAAATAAATAGATTCCCGTATTAATTGTGTCGCTCAAGGCAACATCTACTGAGGGCTTCTCTTGAAAAGCCTTCACTCTGTCATGTTCATCAGTAACTACCACTCCATAACTGCTTACTTGATCTTTGGGAACTCTCTTAGTAATTAAACTGGCCAAAGCACCCTTCTCTTTATGTCTTCTAACTGCCTCAGAAAGATCAAGATCTATTAATGCGTCGCCACAAAGAACAACAAATGTATCGTCAAAAAATCTTTGGAAGTCTTGAATCTTTTTAAGGCCACCTGCAGAACCCAATGCATCCCCAATCAGCTCCCCGTCTTCAATTCTTCCTTCAAAGCTATATGCAATCTCAACCCCAAAGCGCTGACCATCTCGAAAGTAATTCTCGATTTCTTCAGCCAGGTGAGAAACATTCACCATGACTTCTTTAAAATTATGCTCCTTCAGTAGTTCCAACAGAAACTCCATTACGGGTTTCTGAAGGATGGGAATCATCGGCTTGGGGATCACGTGGGTGATCGGCTGGACTCGTGTCCCTTTGCCGGCCGCCAGTATCATCGCCTTCATAGGCGTTGCAGGCCTCAGCTAATTCAAACTAAGCCAACATAGACTCCCTTTGAAGCCCACATCTATGCCGCAGCCGGCGTAGCATCTGGCACGTTCAAAGCTTGCAAGGGGAGTTGAGCAATCGTCCCTGGGGACAGTATTCGCTTGAGTCTCAATGGACCAAAGAGAGAACCTTCTTGTGCAAGCTCTACTTTGCCTTGAGAACAAAGAAACAGCAGTGCCCAAAAAACCCCTACACGATCAGTATCCAAATCAGCCGAGGCAGCCTCTGCCCAATATCCAACTAAAGATTCAAATTCAACCCAATGCAATGCTTGCTCCCATTGATTAAGAAAAACTCCTAAAGCAGCAGTGGTCTCTGGCAATTTCTCACGATGCGCCAAAGCAGTAACTTGAGCAATTGCCTCACGTTCACTAAAGCGCTTCTGCCTTCGCCTTCTGCGATTCTGTAATTCATCAGACTCCAGTTGCTCAGCAATTGTTTCCAGTTGCTCTATAAGCTCTCCAAGGGTCACAGGTCGACGTAATGGCGGAGGCGCCACTGGACGACGGCTCAAATGATTCTCTGGACGTCTTGGCAATTCAAAACTTGAATCCAGCCAACCCTGTTCTGAAATTTCAGATTCAAAGCCATTGTCCAGCAATGGTTCTGGAGGAAAAGTCTGAGATTCCAACACTTCCGCCTTTAATCCCACTAAAACTGAAGCAGCTAAAAATGCTTCACTGCTATCAGCAAGATCCCGCTCAAAGCTGCCACCATGACGGTTCAATTGTGCAGAGATCTGCCTGGGCATTTCAATCCTCTGCCTTAGCTGGTCCAAAAATCCATCTACAACTGCAATAACATCAACATCCCAAGGATCCAAGTCCCCTTTTTGTGCAGCATCTTGCAAAAGACGGATAGCAAGGCGGGCGCCTGCATCAGCTCCCGTTTTTAAGCCATCATCCCGCAAAGCAAATACCAGTCTTCAGGCAAGTTATCGATAGTGGCTAGGTAGCGCCAGTAGTAGTTCAAACCAATATGCAAAAAAATCTCTCCTCAACCCAAAAATCCTTTGAGAAGCTTTCAAATAAGCCTAAGGATATTACTAAGAAAGAAGCAAGAAAGTGCTACAGAGAACAACTTACTTATGCCAGAACTAAGTGATTTAGAAAAGATTCTTTTCTACTTTCGGAGCGGAAATTAATGCTGGTGTCATATTCACATTCCTGATGATTGGAGCAGCAGGCTTGGTAAGCCTTTCCATAGCAACTACATCTCTCTTCACTAATGCCTCTATTGAGCTTATATAGCTATCTGTCATTAACCTAGGGTAAAGGCCAATACCGATTATTGGCACAAGTAAACAGCCAATAATGTAAACCTCTCTAGGCTCTGCATCCACAAGATTTGTATTAGCAACTAGTTCTGCATTCTCCTTGCCAAAGAAAATTTCGCGAAGCATTGAAAGCAAATAAATTGGTGTAAGAATTACTCCAACTGCAGCTAGTCCAGCTATAACAATTCTGAAGGGCAGCGTATAAGCCTCATCTGTAACAAAGCCTGCAAAGACCATTAACTCGGAAACAAATCCGCTCATTCCAGGCAAAGCTAAAGAGGCCAAAGAACAAACAGTCCATAAGGCAAACATAATGCGCATCTTTTGCCCAACTCCGCCCATCTCGTCAAGCTGAAGAGTATGAGTTCTGTCATATGTTGCTCCAACAAGAAAGAACAAACTTGCCCCGATTAAGCCATGGCTAATCATTTGCAACATAGCTCCACTAGTCCCAAGCGAGCTAAAGCTTCCTATCCCAATTAATACAAATCCCATATGGCTAATCGAGCTATATGCAATCTTTCGCTTTAAATTCCTTTGCGCAAAAGAAGTTAAAGCCGCATAAATAATGTTGACCACACCCAAAACAATTAACAGTGGTGCAAATTGCGCGTGAGCATCAGGGAGCAGTTGAGCATTGAAGCGCAAAAGAGCATAACCACCCATCTTCAAAAGTATTCCAGCTAAAAGCATATGTACAGGCGCTGTAGCCTCACCATGTGCATCTGGCAACCAAGTATGTAAAGGAACTATTGGAAGCTTTACACCAAAAGCAATTAACAATCCTGAGTAGCAAAGCAACTGGAATCCACTACCAAAACCTTTTTCAGCAAGATTGGTGAATTCAAAATTTGGTGCTCCGCCACCAAAGAAACCCATAGCGAGAGCTGCAAGAAGTATGAATAAAGAACTACCTGCTGTATAAATAATGAATTTAGTAGCTGCATACTGTCTTTTTTTTCCACCCCAAATAGCCAACAACAAATAAACAGGTAAAAGTTCCAGCTCCCAGGCAAGAAAGAAAAGCAGCATGTCCTGAACTGCAAAAACAGCAATCTGACCACCATCCATGGCCAAAAGAAGAAAGAAAAATAATTTCGGTTTAAAGGAAACTGGCCATGCCGCTAAGACTGCAAGGGCAGTAATGAAGCTTGTAAGAAGAATTAGAGGCATAGAAAGGCCATCTGCCCCCACTGCCCATGTGAGGCCTAAATCAGGCAGCCAATTGACCTTCTCTGAAAGTTGAAGCCCCTCCTCACTAGGGTCGTAACCGTAAAGATAAGCACCAACAGTTATTAGGAAAGTTACAAGTGCAATTACTAAAGCGAACCATCGAACTTGCTTACCTTCACCTTCATCTGGAATGAATGGAACAATCAATGATCCAACAATTGGAAAGAAAATCGAGACGCTGAGCCATGGGAAATCAGCAATCATCTGCTCATTTACCACGCCAGCAAAGGGGTAAAAAATTTGATTAGTGAACAACGCCAGCACTTCCAATGCTTCTCACCACTTGTGGGAGTGTAGAAATACTGAGACATCTGGCATCCTCTCGATAGGCGTTGGCACACACATAGGAATTAGATCAATCAAATCGATGGCCCGCCTAGAACCCCAAACAAAGCTACAAGGGCAATCACACCGCCAAAAACTATAAGTGCATAGAACTGAGCCCGACCGGTCTCAAAATATTTGAGGCCTTCGCCACTACCAAGTGTAAGCAGTCCTGTGAGATTAACGACCCCGTCGACAACCTTTGCATCTACTTCAAGTACTTCCCTAGCTAATTTGCGACTACCTTTCACGAAAATCTTGTCATTGATATCATCTAAATACCACTTATTTGCAAAGAATGCATTCAAGGTTGAAAAACGAGATGCTACCGCCTGACCAAGGTCAATGCGATTTAAATAATATGCAAAGACAGCCAAACTGATACCTGTAGACGATATTGCAACAGATGCTCCTGCAAGAGGTAAGAATTCACCCCAACTGAAGTTTTGCGCCATCTCAAAGGCCTCCTCAGGGTTGAGGAGTTTGGCAAACCCACTATTCCATGGGACCCCACAGAGACCTATGAGCACAGATGGGACTGCCAAAGCCGCCAAAGGGAAAGTCATAGACCATGGAGATTCGTGAACTACCCCTAGACCATGAGAATGATCCTCTTCCTCCAAAACTTTCCCAGCAGAAACAAGTAATTGATTCTGAAGATCTTGATCGTCTCCTCTGAAAGTCCCTTCAAAAGTAAGGAAGTACAAGCGGAACATATAAAAAGCAGTCATTCCTGCAGTCAGGAACCCAAAGAACCAGAGCACAGGGAACGAATTAAATGCCTGGCCAAGAATTTCATCTTTACTCCAAAAACCTGCTAATGGCGGAATACCACTTATTGCTATGCAGCCGATCAAAAAAGTTGCTGAGGTAATCGGCATTTTCTTACGAAGACCACCCATCAATCTCATGTCTTGCGCAAGGATTGGTTCATGGCCAACCACATCTTCCATTGCGTGAATTACCGAGCCTGAACCCAAGAAAAGCATCGCCTTAAAGAATGCATGAGTGACTAAATGGAACATGCCGGCTACAGGTGCACCGCAACCCATTGCCAACATCATGTAACCAAGTTGAGAGACAGTGCTATATGCGAGGCCCTTCTTAAGGTCCATCTGGGTGAGCGCAATAGAAGCTCCTAAAAAACAAGTAATAGTCCCAATGATTGCTATCACTAGACCAACCAAAGGGAATTGGCTGTAAAGCGGTTCTAATCTCGCAACAAGAAAAACACCTGCAGCAACCATCGTTGCTGCATGAATCAAAGCTGAAATAGGTGTAGGACCTTCCATTGCGTCTGGAAGCCAAACATGCAAAGGGAACTGGGCCGACTTAGCCATAGGGCCCATAAAGACCAAAAGGCACAATGTCAATGCTGCCCAGCCAGGAACTGTGCCTGCAGAAATTGCATTCGCAAGTCCCTCAGCAATTCCATTGAAGTCAAAACTCCCAGTCGCCCAAAACAAACCAAGGATTCCCAACAACAAGCCAAAATCCCCGACCCTATTAACAACAAAAGCCTTTTGAGCTGCATGAGCAGCACCATCACGGTCATACCAAAAACCAACTAGCAAATATGAACACATGCCCACCAGTTCCCAGAAAACATAAATTTCCAAAAGATTGGGACTAACTATTAGTCCCAGCATTGAACTGCTAAAAAGAGCTAAATAGGTGAAAAAACGAACATACCCCTTGTCATGAGCCATATAGCCATGGGAGTAAATCATCACCAAAAGAGCAATGGTGGTAACTAGTGCAAGCATCACTGCTCCAAGAGGATCCACCACATAACCCATGGGCAAAATGAAGCTTCCAGCACTAGCCCAAACAAACAAATGCTCCACAGGTGGAGCACCTCCAAGCTGCTCAGCTAGAACTGCATAGCTAAGAATTGCAGCTGCGCCAACGCTTGTAATCAGAGCAATTGCTACAGGTTTGCGAAGCTGATTGATGGATTGATTAAAACTAATCAATCCAAGACCAGCTATAACGGCTCCCAATAATGGAAGCAAAGGAATTAACCAAGCAAATTCAGCGGCCGAGGGCATCTAAGCGAGGCAAGCTTCTGGGAGTGTACGCAGGTCAGGTCAGCTAAGCAGTTCTCCTATGTGAGAAGAGAGAAATATTTCGCTACCTAGAGAGATATAACGATGGGCCCACCAAAACAATCCAACTGCAATAGCAATGCCTAATTGAGACGGTCTCAGGAATTCACGCAAAAGCAACTTTTGTCGCCCTTCAAAAACTGCCACGAAAGGAATCACCGAAGTTTTGGAGCAAAGCTCATCAAAGGCATCTCCGAATTTGGCTTTTAACCTTCGGTCCCCATGCCATACGGCAAATAAATGGTGGCCTATTAGCCCTAAACAAGTAACCAGCGTAAAACTGCTACCAATCCAAAGTTGATGGGTAAAACACCAGAGAATTTGCCCAATTGCCTGCGGATGTCGGCTAATGCGAATAATCCCTTTGGCATACAGTCGAACTTCTGGTTTAAGAATCCCTGGAATTTCTAAAAGGTTGTAAGTGGCTGGATAGAGAAAAAGGAAACTCACTGCAGTAAGCACCCAAATCAAAGGCACCATTCCAGGAACACCTTGAATATTCCACAAGCGAACACCGTCATATCTATGCCCCAAGAAATAACCGATCAAAACAACTGCTGAAGGAATGCTTGCAGTAGCAAAAATCAAACGCCATGCCCTTGCGCCTATTAGAGCCTCAGCACGAGTCCTAAGAGCTGCACCACCACTATGAATAACAGCAAAGCCCACTATCAGTAAGAGCATCACGAAGCTGCTTTGATGTATTCCGTCTGAAAACATTTGTGCCACACAATCACTGCAATCTTTACTGGATTCTGAGCAAGAGGAGGTTCCCGCTTAAAGTTTTTGCTGTTGTTGCTGCTAGATCCAAAGGCCACTATGGCCGATCTGCCCTTCACTCTCGATCAGCTCAGGATCCTCCGAGCAATAGTGCATGAGGGCAGCTTCAAAAAAGCCGCCGACAGTCTTTATGTGACGCAACCTGCCGTCAGCCTGCAAATACAAAATTTAGAAAAGCAATTAGAGGTGCCACTTTTTGATAGGGGCGGGCGTAAAGCTCAGCTCACTGAAGCAGGTGAAGTCCTACTTAATTACTGCGAAAGGATTCTGAGCCAATGCCAAGAAGCCTGTCGTGCAATTGAGGACCTTCACAACCTCAAAGGGGGGTCGCTTGTAATAGGCGCAAGTCAAACTACTGGCACTTACTTAATGCCAAGAATGATTGGCCTGTTTAGACAAAAATACCCAGATGTAGCAGTTCAACTGCAAGTTCATAGCACCAGAAGAACAGGCTGGAGTGTTGCAAACGGCCAAATTGACCTTGCAATAATTGGTGGTGAATTGCCTCCAGAACTAAACGAAGTACTCAATGTCATTCCTTACGCTACGGATGAACTAGCACTGGTACTGCCACCCAAACACCATTTATCAAGACTTGGAGGTCTCACTAAAGAAGACCTATACAGACTTGCATTTATAAGTCTTGATGCTCAATCAACAACAAGGAAAGTAGTTGACCAGTTACTTTCAAGTTCAGGACTAGATGTTCATAGACTTCGAATTGAAATGGAGCTAAATTCGCTTGAAGCAATAAAGAATGCTGTTCAATCTGGATTAGGTGCAGCATTTCTTCCAGTCGTCTCCATCGAAAGGGAATTAAATGCAGGCACTGTTCACAAACCAATTGTCGCCGATTTAGAAGTACACCGCGAATTAAAATTAATTAGCCATCCTGCTAGATACTGTTCAAGGGCTGCTGAAGCATTCCGAGACCATATACTTCCTATATTTGCTAGCGAAAATAGTCCACTAAGAAAAGACAATTAAATCCTTATACAATTGCCCTGATCACTAAAACTGAATCGCTTCCTGATTAACTCCTACCGCGTCTTCTGCAGCTCCTTTGATAATAAATTTGTTTTCATTAATGTCAGCTTGATAAACACATCGAACAACTGGATTATCCCGAATCGAACCTATATAAGCAAAAGTATTCATCCTTTGCTTGCATTCCCTTACATCTTCATTGGTAATTGCACCCTGCTTTTGTAGAACCGTCCAATTTTCTCTGCGGATCACACATCCTGGTTGCAATGCGGGTTGAGTTACAAAGCTCGTTGATGGGTTGAGAGTCGTGTACATCTCGACATCAATGACAAATGCACTAGCACCCCACTGCCGACAAAACTCAGGGTCTGGGACAGCCATATCAAGTTGCTGCTGACTTGCAATATTCCCCTGGCCGCCTTGAGTTGTACTTGTGACGGCACTCCCAATACCAACTCCTACTACAAGGACACCAGCCAGAACAGCCAATGTGCCCGTGTTCATCTTCATTGCACTACTCGCCCCTCCTGGGGGGAGTGGGGGACCAGAGCGAGGAGAACGCCCATATTCATATCTTTCTGGACGATCTGACGAGTTATACCCTCCTCCACGCCTAGAGCCCCCGCTAGGCCCTCTTCGCCCTGATGGCGGTCGACCGTAAGGAGGACGAGTCACAGCAATTCGGGAGTTCTAGGGAGTCCCATTGAGTAATTCAGGACACGACAATCAGGGTTATAGCTCAACTTTCCTGCCTGCAGTAATGCACGAATTGTTCCTTCTAAGTCAGAGCCAATACGTCGCAGGTTGTAATCAGTCAATTCATTACCAGCTTGCGAATCAACCAATTCTTGAAAACGCCTCTGCACCTTATCGACAGCCTCATCAGGCCAAATAAACTCATTATCAGGGTCCAAATCGAGAGTCAGATGATCTCGAGAAAAGACCAAATCATCATTTGCAACAACAGCTGTAAATAACCTGACGTGACGAGTCGTGCATTTGATCGTTATCTCGGTCATGGCAAACCGGTCCTGCCAAGGGACCAAATGAACTTGTGCAATGACTCTAGGGAGTGGAGAAGAGTAAGGTCCGTCATTAAAGTTGTACATCACCTTCGAGAAAGCATGCGAGTTGCCATCGCAGGAGCTGGTCTGGCTGGCCTCTCATGCGCTAAATACTTGGCTGACGCCGGGCACACACCCGTCGTCTATGAAGCCCGTAACGTTCTAGGCGGGAAAGTAGCAGCCTGGAAAGATGAGGATGGAGATTGGTACGAAACAGGGCTGCACATCTTTTTTGGGGCATATCCAAATATGCTTCAACTTTTCCGAGAACTTGATATCGAAGATCGCCTGCAATGGAAAAGCCATTCAATGATCTTCAATCAACCTGAAGTGCCAGGCACCTACAGCCGCTTTGACTTCCCGGATCTCCCTGCACCAATGAACGGAGTGGCTGCGATACTGAGTAACAACGACATGCTCACCTGGCAAGAGAAGATATCCTTCGGCTTAGGCCTGGTGCCAGCGATGCTTAGAGGTCAAAAATATGTCGAGGAATGTGATAAACAATCCTGGACGGAGTGGCTAAAAGCTCACAATATTCCTGAGAGAGTCAATGATGAAGTTTTTATTGCAATGAGCAAAGCTTTGAACTTCATCAACCCTGACGAAATTTCATCGACAGTTTTACTAACTGCTCTTAACAGATTTTTGCAAGAAAAAAATGGCTCAAAGATGGCTTTTCTAGATGGAGCTCCTACTGAAAGACTTTGTCAGCCAATAGTCAATTATATTGAATCTCTTGGAGGAGAAGTACATCTAAATAGCCCTCTTCAAGAAATCAATTTAAAGGAGGATGGGAGCATAGAGAGCTTCCGCATTAGCAACAAGCAAGATGCAGAGAAAAAGGAGATTTATGCCGACGCATATGTCAGTGCTTTGCCAGTCGATCTTTTCAAACTCCTAATACCAAAAGCTTGGAAAGGTATAGAGGCCTTTCGTAAGTTAAATGGACTAAGAGGTGTACCAGTAATTAATATTCATCTCTGGTTTGATAGAAAATTAACCAACATCGATCACTTACTTTTTAGCCGCTCGAAATTGCTAAGTGTGTATGCAGATATGAGCATCACTTGTAAAGAATATGAAGACCCAAATCGATCAATGCTCGAATTAGTATTCGCCCCTGCAAAAGATTGGATTGGTCGCAGTGATGAAGATATAATTGAAGCCACACTAGGAGAGCTTCAGAAACTCTTTCCTATGCATTTTACTGGGGAAAATCAAGCAAAGCTAAGAAAATCCAAAGTGGTCAAGACACCTCTTTCTGTTTACAAGGCTGTACCTGGATGTCAAGAAATCCGCCCTAGCCAAGAAACACCGATTACGAATTTCTTTCTGGCTGGTGACTACACAATGCAAAAATATCTAGCCTCAATGGAAGGAGCTGTACTTAGTGGGAAGCTTTGTGCATCTGCAATCGATAAGTGCAAAAGCAGATTGCCTCAAAATCATTCACAAAATGAGGTCCTTCCAGCCTGAATATGACTGTTGGGTTATCGAATTCATCACTTCTCAATGGCAAGACTTGTATAGGTCTTGAAAATGCATATGAGGTTTGTAGAAAAGAAACAGCCCAATGGGCAAAGACTTTTTATCTAGGGACGCTACTGTTGCCCCCCCTCAAAAGAAGAGCAATTTGGGCAATTTACGTGTGGTGTAGGCGAACCGATGAATTAATGGATAGTCCTGAGGCTCAAGCAAGACCAATTACGGAACTTTCAGATCGCCTAGATGAATGGGAGGAACGCACTAAATCAATATTTGCAGGAAATATCGAAACTGATCTTGATGCCGTGATGGCAGACACACTCTCACTGTTCCCTCAGTCAATTCAGCCTTTTTTAGACATGATTGAGGGGCAGAGAATGGACTTGCACAGACATAGATATGAAACCTTTAAAGAGCTAGAGCTTTACTGCTACAGAGTCGCAGGGACTGTTGGCCTAATGACTCAAGGGGTCATGGGCATAGATCCTGCTTATACCTCCGCCCCTTGGAGCGACTCCCCAGACCCATCAGAAGCTGCAATTGCCTTAGGCATTGCAAATCAATTAACAAATATCCTCAGAGACGTAGGAGAAGACAGAGGGCGGGGTCGCATTTACCTTCCTCAGGAAGATCTAAAAAGATTTGGCTATTCAGAGTCTGAGCTGATGGCTGGAACTATCAATAGCAATTGGAAGTCATTAATGGCATTCCAGTTGCATCGAGCAAGAGAATGGTTCGCTCGCTCAGAATCAGGTGTTCGCTGGCTCTCTGCAGATGCAAGATGGCCTGTTTGGACCTCCCTAAGGCTTTACAGAGGCATCTTGGATGCAATAGAGCGACTTGATTATGACGTCTTCAATAATCGAGCTTATGTAAGTAGTTGGGTGAAAATGCTTGAGCTTCCTTTGTCCTATGTGATTGCCCAAACCAGGTGAAATGATTTGATATGGCAAAACGTTGAGAGGACTTTTTCGAAGCTCTGATTACACAGCAGTCTTTTGATTAGCGAGAAGATCCTTGAGTTTAGAAAGTTCCCCAGCCCAACGTGGATCAGGTGCTTGAGCAATTGGCGCATCACTATGTACAACTTTCTTGGTTTCTTTCCGGTTAGAACTTTGTGCATTTCCACCGGACGAGCTTCCACTTCGACGGCCTCCTCCACTATTTGAGTCGCGACGTTCTGATCGTTCAACGCGCAATTTATTGCCCTTGAAGTCAGAACCATTCAGCTGCTGAATCACAGCATCTGCGACTTTTTCATCCCCAACATTTGCGAAGCCAAATCCTCGACAAGCCTTGGTATCTCTATCAAAAACCGCCTTGAAACGAATCCCGTCTCCAATACTGCCTAAAAGAGCTTCTAGCTCCTTGCTCTCGAAAGTTTGCGGCAAATTGCCGATGTAGAGGCGAACGCTCATAAAAAAGAAAAGAGATGGTTAATGATTTGGATCAGGCCGATCGATGTCTTCACATCTTGAGCAGTTAATCACAGCAAGGTGTTGTTGTGCTTCAACCAGTAACGTGCAGCAGTAAGAGCGTCATCTCGATTCAGCAATCTGCCAAAGGCTCTTTCATTGCAGAGATGGCTCATTAACTTCCCAAGCTGAGGTCCTGAAGATATCTCAAGATTATCCTGCAAAGTCCTTCCATCTAAAGGGGAGGCAGGATGGAATAAAGGGTCCTTGAGATCCCTCCAACGCTTTAGCCAATTCATTTGATCAATACCCGAAAGGCTGATTATCAAAGCTGGCAAATCATCTTCTAAATCTTGATGCAAATTCAATCGATCAACTTCTGTAAGGCTCTGAAATGCAACCCCATCATTACGTAACTGCCATTTTCGTAGGACCTGACAGCGGTTGCATTGTTTTCGGCTGAATCGCAACTTTTTCAATCCCTCATCACTCAATAAGTGGGTCAGGCGTGCCAATGGCAAAGCAAAAGACCTTTCACTAATAGTTAAAGCTTTTGCGACTTTTAACGTTGGCGGCTGCTGGTCCCATTGAGCCTTCTGATCTTGATCCCAAAGGTTCATAAAGCAAACTTCTTTTAAGGGAGGCATAACTTCATCAGCCCATGGTGCATGAACTATGCGTTGAATTTCTCCATGGATCCTTTCCGGCGCAACCGATGAGAGCTTTTTAGCGTGACCTTTTAGCCATTCAAATGTTTGCGGAGCAATTTTGAGATTCAGTTCAGCAGCTAGCCTCAGCCCTCTAAGAAGTCGCAAAGGATCATCAATAAGATTTTGCTCCCTAACTGCAACCAGTCGATGAGCAAGCAAGTCCTGAATTCCTCCCAGAGGATCAATAATCCTTGGATGAGAATGCAGAGTTATGGCAATAGCATTTATTTTGAAGTCTCTTCGAAGAAGATCATCCTCAAGATTATTTCCAATCTGACTAGTTAAATCAATAGTCCAATTCTTTAAGACCAAGCGAGCCATATCCCTCTCTTCATCAAGAATCACACATGTCCCATCCACTTGACTTGCTAAAAATCTAGTGAGCTTTACAGCTTGCGATGGCACTACTAAATCAAGATCTTGTCTTGCATCAAGCCTGCCCAAAAGAACATCTCTGACTGCACCTCCAACTAAAGCAGTCCCATCTGGGAGCTGATCCAATTTCAATGGCCAACCTTCAGGATTTAATTTTTCCCAAACGGCCTTAGCTAAAACATTCTTATCAACATCCAGAATAGGCAGATCAAATTGAGAGAGGAGCATGTGCATATGTGTTGACTGTCGCTGGGTGGATAGGTGTCAGGCCTATCACTCTGTAGAACGGCAGCACGGAGTAGCTCATCTAAACCCAAGCCCGGATTTGAGACCAGAAGAACCAATCATCCATATCAATTTGGTAGATCTGCCAGAAGGTGGATCAGGAGTGGAATGGGATGTACAAAGCTGCAACAGCTTTCAAGAAGAGAAAGGTCGCTGGCTGCGATTACGCCCTGGTGAGGAGCTCCCAAAATGAATGCAGACGAAATTAAACGGCAGGGTGTACACCATGCAACCTTCCTGATGGCAATACATAGCTCTTCAGAAACACTAGGGGTAGCAGCATTGGACTTACGCAATCCAACAAGTTCCCTTCGCCAAGAAACTTTTCCCATAGGCAGAGAACTATCTAATAAATTTCTAGGTTGTGTAGAAAAAGTTCTACCATCTTCAGATTGGCCAAAGCTGAAACGTCTAGCAGTAGCTACTGGACCAGGAGGGTTCACTAGTACACGCATAACAGTTGTAATGGCTCGGACCCTAGCCCAACAAATTGGATGTCCTCTTGATGGCATCAGCAGCTTTGCCTTAATGGCTCCAAGACTTGCTTCGGCATTAAAGCCACATGAAATTAATCAGCCATTTTGGGTTATTAAAAATCAGCCTCGAAGAGGAGAAATTGGAGGTCAGTATCAATTGTCAACGAAATCTTTATTCAGTAATTACAGGCAAGCTATTGAATTACAGCCTCCAAGACTATTGGAGAAAAACCTCAATCTCTCGCCCAAATTGAATGCGCTAGATGACGTTGGAGCAGATATTTTACATCTCTTAGAAATCTGCAAATTGGCTCATAAGTCAGGAAGAAAGAGCCCATGGAATGAAGTCTTACCTTTATACCCAACATCTCCAGTAAGCAATAATTGATGGGACTGTTGCGTCCAGGATTTATTTCTATAGTAGGTGTTTTGATTTGGTTAATTGGTTCTGGGCCTTTGTATCCTTATCGTGAGGCTTTCTTCAACAAAGCCTCTCCGCAAATAGTACTTGTTCTTGGAGGCGACATTGATCGTGAGCATGTTGGTATCAAAACTGCGAATGATTTTAATCTTCCTTTAATTGTGAGTGGAGGAAGCAATCCTGAGCACGCGAATTGGTTAATTCAGAAAGCAGGTGTTCCAATCAACCAAGTCACCCTTGATTACAGGGCAAAAGATACCCTTACAAACTTTACTTCACTAGTTGATGAACTATCTGGTCAGGGAATTAAACACATCCTCCTGATAACTAGTAAGGATCATCTGCCAAGAGCAATTGCGGTTGGAAATATCATTGCAGGAAGTCGAGGTATCCATCTTTCAAGTGTCTCAGTTTCATGTTCACCATACTGTCAAAAGGAAAGCATCTATAAGCAAATGGTTGATATCTGTAGAGCTATTGCATGGGTCGCGACTGGCAGAGATCTCAAAATATTGAGCCAACAAAGCTTTCATGAATCCTTGATTAAAGGGGTCAAAAAAATATTTAGATCTAACTGAAAAGTTAATGATCCAAAAGTAAGTTAATTCTTCTTTTGAGCTCATCAGTAGTAACTTCTAAATCAGACTTTCTTCTACTTAATGGAGGAGGTATTGGTTTGCCAATTCGCAATTCAATAGATACAAAGCGCGGCCAAAATCGACCAGGTCCAAGCGCCCTATGACTATTCACTATCGCTACTGGCAATAGTGAGGCATCAGCACGTGCAGCCAACAAAGCTGCTCCTGGTCTAGGTCTATTCACTCTGCCATTAGCCTGCCTAGTTCCATCCAAGAAAACACCTATCGCACAACCTTCAAGCAATCGAGCAGTCGCAATTCGAATAGCCTCACGATCACTAGCACCTCTTTTGACTGGATAAGCTCCACATGCGCGAATGAGAGCACCCAAAAGAGGCACTCTGAAAAGCTCAGCTTTTGCCATAAAAGCCACAGGCCTGCTCAAAGCGTGTCCAAGAATTGGTGGATCTAAATGTGAACCATGATTGGCCACTACTACTAATGGGCCATCACTAGGAACATTTTGATTGCCAATGGTTTGCCCTCTGAACAGGAGTCGGAAAATAGGGAAAACAATCAAATAGCTCACCAAAAAGTAAACAAAGCTTGGCTGAGGAGACCTATTTTCTGACCTCTCAGATGGAGTCAGTTGACTAAAGATGTTCAACATTAATGGCCCAAATCACTGGCTGTCGCAAGCTGGTTAATAGTGACGTCCTCCAGCGAACGCTTTGCAAGGCCTCCAAGAACATTGCCAGGTCCAATCTCAACCAAAGTTTTTACTCCTTCAAGCGCAAAAACTTCCATTGTCTCGCGCCAGCGAACTCCTGTCGTCATTTGCAATTTGAGCCTTTGCTTCAAAATGTCTGCATCGCAAGTTGGAATTGGGTCAGCATTACTCAAGACTGGAACCAGAGCATCTTGAAAAATGACATCATCAAGCTCCTTCGAAAAAGCTTTTGCAGCATCAGCCATAAAAGGTGAATGAAAAGCACCTGAAACCTGAAGAGGAATAGCTCTTTTACATTTCAAATTGCTGCACACTGAATTAACCCCTTCCAAGGCGCCAGACAGGACAACCTGAGCAGAACTATTGTCATTGGCTATAACAACGCCTTCAGTAGCCGCAACCAGTTCCTCCAGCTGTTTACGATCAAATCCCATTACTGCTGCCATTGTGCCGCCACCAGCGTCAGACATCAACTCTGAACGACGATGAAGCAATCGCAATCCAGTCGATACATCAAAAACATTTCCTGCATAAAGAGCTACTAATTCACCAAGGCTATGGCCTGCCAAAAAAGCTGCTTCTCGTCCCTGCCTTTTCAAGTCATCAACCAATAATGACTCCACCACAAACATTGCCGGCTGAGTATTACGAGTGTCATTAAGATCATCTAATTGGTTTCCTGTACTCCTTTCCCCTCTGCATATCTTCAACAAATCACGCCCTAATACTTGGGATGCTGCTTCAAAGCGCTGTAAGGCCCCTGGCAAATCAAGTACTGGGTCAGCCATACCCACTTTCTGTGAACCTTGGCCAGGAAACACCCAAGCAATAGCCATAAAAACTACTCAGAGAAATCAGCCAGAGCCTACGTGGCACCTTGCCAACGGAAAAGTGCTGCTCCCCAACTTAAGCCCGCACCAAAACCACTACTCGCTATTAAGTGGCCTGGCTGAACCCTCCCATCTTGAACTGCTTCATCAAGCATAAGTGGGATCGTTGCAGCAGAAGTATTGCCATAGTCAGCAAGATTGCTCAGGACCTTTTGATAAGAGACTTCAAAACGGTCCGCAACGGCATCTAGTATCCGCTGATTAGCTTGATGTAAAAGGAGCCAATCCAACGATTCTGGATCAACTTGATTGGCCTTTAACAAAGTTTCCAAAATCGCAGGAACTTCTCTTACTGCAAACTTATAAACCTCTTGCCCATTCATCTGTATAGGAGAAAATCCTCCTTGCTGATAAGTAGCTCCAGCAACAAGAGGACTGGTTGCATTGAGCTGAGGCAAATTCAGGCAATCTCCACGACTGCCATCAGTCTTCAGTTGAAAATCAAGCAACCCATTTTGAACAAGACTGGTTGATTCCAGGGCAATTGCTCCAGCACCATCTCCAAAAAGAACGCAACTTCTGCGATCATCCCAATCAACCCACCTACTTAGCTGATCGGCACCTATCACTAACGCACGACGCATTGCACCAGTTCGTAAAAATTGCGAAGCCGTAACTAATGCGAAAAGAAACCCACTGCATGCAGCTGTCAAATCAAAAGCGACAGCCTGCTTTGCTCCCAGCAAGGCTTGCACCTTAGGGGCTGAACCAAAAAGATCGTCCGGAGTAGAGGTTGCTAATAAAACCAAATCGACACTAGTGGGATCCCATCCCGCCCGTTGTATGGCCAAAGAACCTGCTCTTTGACTTAATTCAACCAAAGTTTCGTCACTCCCAATCACTCTTCTTGCACCAATACCTGTCCGACTCCTGATCCATGCATCATTTGTATCAACCCGAAGGCTGAGTTGATCATTAGTAAGCCTTTGGTTTGGAGTGGCACTGCCGCTCCCTACCAGTGCTACGCCACCAAGGTTTTTGGAAGTTCCAGGCAAGAGCTAGTGGTTCCTAGTTTTGTCAGTCAACCACAATCCTCCTCACTTGCAGACTCAAACACTCAAAGCAGAAGGTTCTTGTAGGCCTGCTAAATCGTCCATAACCCCATGACTAGCAGCGGAGTGGGCCAAGCGAAGAGCGCTAACAACAGAAAGCGCCTTGCTACTTCCGTGGCCAATCACACATATTCCATTCACACCTAATAAAAGAGCACCTCCATGCTCAGCATGATCTAGACGTTTTTTGATCCTCTTGAGATTACTGCGGAGGAATGCAGATCCAACTTTTCCGCGCCTACCCCTAGGGAGTTCAGCACGAAGCACATCCAATAAAACACTTCCTACTGACTCAAGGAACTTCAATAAAATATTGCCTGTAAAGCCATCACAAACAACTACATCAAAAGCCCCAGAAAGAACATCTCTACCTTCACAATTACCTGCAAAATTAAAGCGAGTCTCCGCACTCATTAACTCATAAGCACTTAATGAGAGATCATTGCCCTTGCATGCCTCTTCTCCAATATTAAGTAATCCAATACGAGGCTTCTTTACCTGAAGAACATCCCGTGAATAAATATTTCCCAACAAAGCAAATTGATGTAAATAACTTGGCTTGCAATCCATATTTGCCCCAACATCAAGTACGAGAACTGGTTGAGCAGGATCTTTGGTTGGGAAAAGTGCTCCAATCGCAGGCCTGTCAATTCCTGAAAGACGTCCCAACCGAAAAATTGCAGAAGCCATTAACGCCCCAGAATTGCCTGCCGAATAAACCGCCATCGCCTCCCCCTTCTTAACCAAATCCATTGCAACGTTGATGCTGGCATCGCGTTTTCTACGAACAACAGTGGCTTCCTCGTCCATGCCTACTGAGGGGCCACTCCCAACCAACTCGAGATGACCAGCGAAAATGGCCTGGTTGATTAATTCTTCCAATCCCATTTCTTTAGAAGCCTTTAGTACTAGTTCCAATTCCCCCACAAATTTGATCCGAAGTGGCAAGCGCTCTAAAGCCTGCAAGCAACCATCAAGAATTTGGCCAGGCGCATTATCTCCACCCATACCATCAACTGCTATCCATACTCTTTCGTGATCTCGAATGGTTTGCTCTGTACCACTATCTCCACCTTGGAGCCTCCGCAGTGGATCAAATACAAGTGGCTGAAGAACACTTCCAGCCATATATCCAGCACTAGATACTACCGATCCAGCACTTGAAACAACTGTCCCAGCGACATTGCCAGCCGCTGATGCTGAATTGGCAGCAGTATCAACAAGACTTGTTACCGCGGCGTTACGGCGATACCAAATGACCAAGCGTCTAATGGCTCTTGGACGATTAGTTTTACTTTTGAGCTCATCGGACATTGACAAATCAGAGCCCTTCGGAAGCCATGGAATCAACGATGCGCTGGAACAGATAGCCAGTCCCCCTAGCAGTGAGGATAAGCTCTGGGTTGGCTGGATCATCTTCCAGCTTCGAACGAAGCCTCGAGATATGGACATCTACAACTCGCGTATCAACATGTCTTTCAGGGGTATATCCCCACACTTCCTTAAGAATTTCCCCCCTACTGAAAGGTTCACCTGAGCGACTAACTAATAACTCAAGCAAGCTAAATTCCATTCCTGTAAGACGTATACGTTCATCATTACGAAAGACCTGTCTTTTATTGGTATCTATTCGCAAATTAGTGACCTGAATCACCCCAGAATTAGGGATCCCAGCAATGTGCTCTTTCTCCACTCGACGAAGCACGCATCTAATACGAGCCTCTAATTCCTTTGGACTAAATGGTTTAACAACATAGTCATCTGCTCCCAGTTCAAGACCTGTGATTCTGTCCGCAACATCACCCAAGGCAGTGAGCATCACAATCGGCACATCGGACTCCTTCCGCAACTCTTGAATTACCCCATATCCATCTAGCTTCGGCATCATGATGTCGAGAACAACCAAATCAGGCTCAGAGTTGCGAAAAAGCGCTAGGGCTTCATTGCCATCGCAAGCTGTAAGGACCTGATAACCGATCATGGATAGGCGCGTTTCAAGGATCCTTCGAATGCTCGCTTCATCGTCTGCTACGAGAATCGTTTCCTTAGATGGACTAATGGCCGTCATGTCGTCTTTAGCTTTGGCGGCTACAAGGCCCTGATCTTAGACAAGACCCTAAAAGGTCTCGAAAGTCCACTCTTATTAATCCAAAGCCAACTTTCTTCACAGATCTAAGTGTCTCGCCCTGCTTCCTTTTACGTCTGCCAAAGCTGTGGTGCACAAACACGGCAATACTTTGGGAGGTGCTCCAGTTGCGGGGATTGGAACTCAATTATTGAGCAGGCTCCACAATCAAGCAATAGTCGAAAACGCACTGCAAAGTTTGATAAATCTATTCACCCATTACCCAAACGATCAGAACCAATCGAAACAATTGGTGTCGGACCAGTAAAGCGCATCCCAAGTGGATACAACGAGTTTGACCGAGTGCTTGGAGGTGGGTTGGTTCCAGGCTCTCTTGTTTTGGTTGGAGGTGAGCCTGGTATTGGTAAAAGTACTCTTCTCTTGCAAAGTGCAAATGCCATTGCGCTCAATCAATCAGTGCTTTATGTGAGCGCAGAAGAATCTGCACAACAAGTAAGACTTAGATGGAGCCGGCTTAACGAAGAGAAATCAAGCCTTCAACTCCTATCAGAAACTGATCTGGATTTAGTGCTTCAAGAGCTCGAATCACTCAAACCTGAAGTAGCAATAATTGACAGTGTCCAAGCGTTAAATGATGAGAATCTTTCTAGTGCGCCTGGCTCAGTTGCACAAGTACGCGAATGTGCTGCATCTTTACAAAGACTCGCAAAGCGACAAGACACCGCATTACTTCTTGTAGGCCATGTCACAAAAGAAGGGATACTTGCAGGACCCAAAGTTTTAGAACATCTTGTTGACGCTGTACTGACTTTTGAAGGAGATCGCTTTGCAAGTCATAGGCTTTTAAGGGCTGTTAAAAACCGTTTTGGTGCAACTCATGAACTTGGCGTGTTTGAGATGCAGGGGCAGGGACTAATTGAAGTAGAGAATCCAAGTGAAATATTTCTAAGCAGGAAGTCTGCAACTGGCATCTCAACAATCGTAGCGTGTGAAGGTACCAGATCATTATTGGTAGATCTTCAAGCACTTGTTAGTGCAACAACTTATCCAAGTCCTAGGCGCACTGCGACAGGAATAGGAACCAATAGGCTGCACCAAATACTTGCGGTGCTTGAAAAACACATGGGCCTAGCTCTATCTAGATATGACTGTTACTTAGCTGTTGCTGGGGGATTAGAAGTTGAAGAACCAGCTGCCGATCTAGGGATAGCAGCGGCCATTATATCTAGTTACAGAGACTTAAAACTGCCAGGAGGGACAGTACTTATTGGTGAGCTAGGCCTTGGGGGACAACTACGCCCAGTTGGACAAATCATCCAAAGGCTTCAAGAAGCTTGTAGGCTTGGATTTCAAAGAGCTGTCATACCTAAAGGGAGCGGAATCAACCCTCTAAAAGAAGAAATAAGCATAGAATTATTAGAAGCATCAAGCATTACCGAAGCCATTATAATAGCGCTAGGGGCAGACCCAGGGAAGGACGAAATCTAGTTCCTGATATTTAAAAATAGACATCAACATTGCTCCTACCAGTGGTCTTTAACCAGTTCTCAATATCTAAATAGCCCCCTGGATAAAGTCTTACTGCCTTAGTCCATACTTCAGTGGCTTTGTCAAGCCATATATCACTCTCATCATGATTACCAGCTTGCTCGGCAAGTCTTCCACGCTTCTCATAAATGAGCCCCATGTTCTTTAGGCAGGAAGGTTGTTTCGGGTTCTCTTCCAATGACTTCATATAAATCTCTAGGGCACGATCCTCATCACCATTACTCATATAAATAATTGCCATGTTCTTAAGAGTCTCACTCCTATCAACTGGATTCATCTCAAGCGTCAAGCTTTCTTCGTAACACTCAAGAGCTTCTGAATAATCTCCACGGTCTTGAGCTGCCAGTCCTTCTCGGTAATAGATATATGCTTTCTTCTCCTTCTCATCAATAGGCATTGCCTTGACTATCAATTCGGCCATTACAGTGAAGGCCTTGTCGATGAAATTGTCCTTTTTTTGACTAAGAGGCACGTTGTTTTAAAAAGAATTCAATTGTCAACCATCCTGCCGGCAAACTCGCATCCTTGCTTGAGTAGTAGCAATTTCACTTGTTCAGTTAGAAATCGCCTGTAATTCCACCTTTTTTTATTAACTTATAGATACCTCGTCACGATCCTTGAGCCACTCCGACCTTCCATCTTGTCAAAAAACGGTCTTACTCGACGTAGAAGGGATGAAATGTGGTGGCTGTGTGAGAGCTGTTGAGCAAACCCTGCTTGATCACCCGTTTATCAAGGATGCGAGTGTCAATCTTGTGGCCAGGACAGCTTGGGTAGAACTGGATGATCCTGATAGACCGCTTGACTCAATCTTTCAAGCCCTTCATGACCGAGGTTTTCCTGCTCAAACAAGACAAGCAAACCCTTTAACACAAACATCGAGTCAAGAACTGGGTTCGATTAAGGAGTGGTGGCAACAGTGGCGTCAACTGATGGTCGCCCTAATTTTGCTCCTCCTATCAGTACTAGGCCATCTAGCAGAAGGAGGCAAACTTAACCTTCCCCTCTTGGGAAGCTTGCCCTTTCATGCCACCCTCGCAACCTTGGCCTTAATGGGTCCAGGACTCCCAATTCTCAGAGGTGGAGCCAAAGCTGCACTCGCTTTGTCTCCAAGCATGGACACTCTTGTTGGATTAGGAGTGAGTAGTGCTTATTTAACCAGTCTTGTTGCTTTGATTTGGCCTGGAGTTGGCTGGCCATGTTTTTTTAATGAGCCTGTAATGCTTCTTGGATTTGTTTTGCTCGGGAGGTTTTTGGAAGAGCGCGCACGTTTTCGTACTGGACGGGCTTTAAAACAATTAGCCCAGCTACAACCAGATACGGCAAGGCTTCTTGTAGGAGGCAAAGAAATCCGTGAAGTCAGAGTTGGTGCTCTAAGGCCTGGCGAAAAAGTTCAATTGCTTGCAGGGGATCGAATCCCAGTGGACGGAGTTGTGCTTGAAGGTCATTCCGCAATCGACATTTCAAGCCTTACGGGAGAGCCATTGCCCTTGGACGCCTCTCCAGGGACTGAACTCTCATCAGGGAGTCTCAACCTAGAAGCAAATCTTGTTCTAGAAGTGAAGCGAGTTGGTGCGGAGACTGCCCTAGCAAGAATAATTGGTTTAGTTGAAGAGGCCCAAGCACGTAAGGCTCCAATTCAAGGCCTCGCCGACAGGGTCGCAGGAACTTTCTGCTATGGGGTTGTCAGCTTGGCATTGGCAACCTTTTTTTTCTGGTGGCAAATAGGATCTCACTTATGGCCTGAAGTCCTAAATGCTTCAGGGCAAGGGCTATTAAATGGTCATGAACACGGCTTACATACTGCGTTAGGAGGAGCCGCAGAAACTCCTTTAGGCCTTGCTTTGCAATTAGCTATTGCAGTCCTTGTGGTGGCCTGTCCATGTGCACTAGGACTTGCAACCCCAACTGTCATAACTGTGGCTTCTGGCCAAGCCGCACGACATGGATGGTTGTTTAGAGGCGGAGATGTCATCGAAATGGCCGCATCTATAAAACAAGTTGTCTTCGATAAAACTGGCACTCTCACGATTGGGAGACCATTAGTAGTCGACGTTCTCGGAACAAAGGATCCGGATTTAATGCTTCAACTGGCTGCAAGTCTCGAGCAAAATAGCCGTCACCCACTTGCTCATGCATTACTTCAAGAGGCTCAACGTCGCAAGTTGCCTCTATTAAAAGCACTGACAACTCACACTTATCCAGGAGCAGGTTTATCTGGAGAAGTAGAAGGTTTTAAAGAAAAAATTTTGGTAGGTAAACCTGAATGGCTCCAGTCCCAAGGAGTGACTTGGAATTCTCCAGCAAACTTGGTTTTTGACCAGATAACTCAAACAGGGCAATCAGCTGTTGCAGTCGCTCAAGGAGAAACTCTCCTAGGTCTTGTGATGATTAATGATCAACTGCGACCTGATGTCGATATAGCCCTTGAGAGGTTAAGAGAACAGGGCCTCACACTCTCCATGTTGAGTGGTGATAGACGTGCCGCTGTACTCCGGCTAGGAGCTCAATTAAACTTCAAAGATGATCAACTCGGTTGGCAGCTATTACCCGCCGACAAGCTCAAACGACTCGAAGAATTGCAGGCATCTGGCAAGGTCGCAATGGTAGGTGATGGCATAAATGATGCTCCTGCGCTTGCAGCATCTGATCTGGGCATAGCAATAGGCACAGGTACACAAATCGCTCAAGAAACTGCTGAGTTGGTTTTACTTGGAGATCGTTTAGAAGGATTACCGGAAGCTCTTTCACTAGCTCGAAAAACAATGAGCAAAGTCCGGCAGAACCTAGCTTGGGCCTTTGGATACAACCTTATCGCCTTACCTCTAGCGGCAGGCATTTTGCTCCCACGCTTTGGGTTATTGCTCTCCCCACCAATCGCGGCTCTCTTAATGGCCATTAGCTCAATAACTGTTGTAGTCAATGCTTTATCTCTTCGTGCAGCATGAGAGGTCGTCTAATTGTCCTTGAAGGAATTGATGGGTGCGGAAAAACAACTCAGATTCGTCATTTAACCAACTGGCTCCCAGTCAGTGGAGTCATGCCTGACCATGCACAATTGCATTTAACTAGAGAGCCAGGGGGAACAGCCTTAGGCTCTGAACTTCGAAAATTACTGCTCAACCCACCAGGTGAACAATCCCCAGAACCAATATCAGAACTGTTGCTCTATGCAGCTGATAGAGCCCAGCATGTCTCACAAGTTATTCGCCCTGCTCTAGAAAAAGGTGACTGGGTAATCAGTGATCGATTTAGTGGTTCTACATTGGCCTACCAAGGTTATGGAAGGCAGCTCAATATTGAAGTCATCAATCAACTCGAATCAATCGCTACCGAAGGATTAGTACCTGATATAACTCTGTGGCTCGATTTACCAATAGAAGAGAGTTTCTCAAGAAGACAAGCAAAAATTGATGATCGCATTGAAGCGGAAGGTATTGATTTTCTTGCACGCGTAGCGTCAGGATTTGCCGCGCTATCCAAAGCCAATAGATGGATTCAAATACCCGCGAATCAAGCACCTGATTTAGTTAGCAAAAGGATTGAAGCCGAAATAACTCAACTTTTGGCTTTGTTGACCAAAAAGAACCAATGATTTCCAATCAAGAATCTAATGATCTGTTTACTGATCTCATTGGACAGAGGACTGCTATTGCCTTTTTAAACTGTGCTCTTCAGAAAGAACAACTCGCTAACGCATACCTTTTTTCTGGGCCTGAGGGAGTAGGGCGCAAGCTAGCTGCTCTTCGTTTTTTAGAAGGCCTGCTTTCAGGTGGTCGCTCTAACAAAAGAACAAGAAAGCGATTAACAGCCTTGAACCATCCTGATTTGCTATGGGTAGGACCGACCTATCTCCATCAAGGAAACCTGGTCACAAGGACTCAAGCATTGGAAGAAAACATTAATCGCCGTACACCACCACAGATTCGCCTTGAACAGGTCAGAGGCGTTTCAAGATTTCTTTGCAAACAACCAGTTGAAGGAAGGTTGGGAATAGTAATTATTGATGAAGTAGAAGCAATGGCCGAACAAGCGGCCAATGCACTCCTCAAAACATTGGAAGAGCCGAACAATGGCTTATTGATCTTGATTTCTTCCAGACCAGATCGCTTGCTACCAACAATTCGCTCTCGCTGTCAGCAAATCCCCTTTACAAGGTTGTCTCCAAAAAACATGCAAAAAGTTATTCTGAACTCAAGCAGTTCCAATGTAATTGAGCTGGCTAAAGAGTTGGAAGTTAATCAAAAAGAATTGCTCAACTTGGCGAATGGCTCTCCTGGAGCATTCCTAAAAAATTTGAAATCCTTCTCGGAAATTCCACAAGAACTATTCCACCGCTTTAAGTTTTTAACCACTGACCCTATAGAAATATTGTCTCTTGCTAGGGACTTAACAGAAGAAATTGATATTGAGCAACAAATCTGGGTAATTCAATGGTTCCAACAATATCTTTGGAATAAAGAAACTAATGATTGGCCAATAAAAAGGCTTGAGAAATTGAAGTTACACCTCCTCGCTTTTGTTCAGCCCAGACTTGCATGGGAAGTAGCTTTATTAGCGCTTAAAGATCAGTCCTAGGCACTTTCACGCTCTCCCTGAGTATTCTCGTTATTTCGTTCTTGACGAGCTTTTGCTAAGACATCGTGCAAATCTTTTATTTGTGCACCTGTTGGCAATTCAAGGCAATATCCAGCTCCATAAACAGTCTTTATGAAGCGAGGTTTACGAGGATCTGGTTCTAATTTCGTGCGCAAGTGACGAACATGGACCCGAATTGTCTCAATGTCATCGTCTGGCTCATAACCCCAAACTTCCTTAAGTATCAAAGAAGGTGCAACAGTTTGCCCATGTCTTTGAAGCAAACAATGCAGTAATTCAAATTCCAAATGGGTTAGACGTACTGGACGGTCAAACCAAATAGCTTCAAATCTCTCAGGGACAAGCGTCAAAGGCCCATAACTCAGGATTTCTTGATGACTGCTGCTGCCAACAGGCGCGTGGTCTGTTCTGCGGAGTAGCGCCTTAACGCGTACCTGCAATTCTTCAAGATCAAAAGGCTTGGTTAAATAATCATCTGCACCTGAGTTAAAACCGCTGACCTTATCTTTGGTTCCACCTAAAGCTGTCAACATAAGAATTGGAATCCCAGCAGTTCTTTCATCTCTTCTAAGACGTTGACAAAGGGTTAATCCATCCACCTTTGGCAGCATCAAATCCAAAACAATCAAATCAGGCGAGTATTGCAATGCAAGAGCTTGCCCCTTAATCCCATCTTCAGCACGTTGGACATCAAAACCACTGTGCTCTAAATGTCCTCCTACGAGTTCGCGCATGTCCTGGTCGTCTTCGATCAGCAAGATGCAAGGCTTCATTAGATCGGAGTCGGAGAGGAATGTGTAACTAGCAAATTGCCGTTACATGTGATTTTGATGGATTCTCTCAAGATTCATGTTGCATTGCAGAGTCGAGATCAAACCAGAAAATTGATATCAATCGACTAGAATGTATATGACTACAGGGTTTTCGGCTCATAAGCAAAGCCCATGGAAGTTAACTCTCTTTAGAAAGTCTTCCAAATTTGTCCACGCTCTGTTGTGGATTCCAGAAGAGAAAAAATTTAAGCCACAGAATAGATCTGTGGCTTAATAAAACTCCCCGGGCGGGATTCGAACCTGCGACCAATCGATTAACAGTCGACCGCTCTACCGCTGAGCTACCGAGGATTGCCTGAAAGAACTTAACCTTCACACCCTCCTACCTGCAAGTGGCTTTAACCGCTTGCTTAGTAGATGGCCTGAATGCCATTTCCCAACTTTGCCAAGTTCCATCCTTGCTGCACCATCAGCATATTCCAGCTCTTCCAAGCGATGGGTAATCCATAGAGCCGTCATTGGATTAACTGGCCTAGAGCAAAGGTGTTGAACTATTTCCAAAACCTTTTTTTGACTAAGTGGGTCAAGCAACGCAGTCGGTTCGTCTAAAAGCAACAAATTGGCTTCACTAGCTAATGCACCTGCCAGTGCCAATCGCTGCTTCTGACCTCCACTCAGAGTATGTATCGGTCTGGATTCCATATCTTGCAATCCAACTTGCTCTAAAACTTTTTTTATACGATTTCGGCGTTGGTCACTGGTCAAATTCTTTGGAAGGCTTAGGAGAAGATCACTTGCGCAACTAGGCAAAAGAAGCTGGTGATCCGGATTCTGGAACATTAAGGCTGGTTTTAACCCACACTCAAAAGATCCACTATCAGCTATTAACATCCCACTAATAAGGCGAAAAAGAGTACTTTTTCCACTGCCATTACTGCCTACCAACATCCATAAGCCTGGCCTAGGGATTTTGAAACTACATTTATCTAAAGCTTTGGTCCCAGAAGGCCATACAAAAGAAACTTTCTCCAAGCTCAATCCCATTTGAGCCTGGAAGTCATTTCCTTCAGCCAAATTACCTCTCATAAATCAAGCCTCAAAAGAGAAGCCAGGACGCTTACTTCCCCCTGTTGCTGCTGTCTTTTCATAAACCTGAACCGCTAAAACCTCACACACCAAAACAGCCACCTTCTTATCTTCAACCTGTTCACACTTCAACTCCAACAATCTAGGCTGACCCTTCTCCATACTATTTCTTACTTCCTGATAGAGAGACTCAGCATCAGACAATTTCTTCCGTTGAACAGATAAAGGAAAGGGGCTCAACTTAAGGGCAAGCTCAATGACGTACACAGGAAACGTTTAAAGGACTAAAGCATTCTTGCCAAAAAGGGCACTTAATTGCATTGCATATTCAAGAATCGGACTCTTTCACTTCAATACTTTGCAAACTCTTCAAGCCAATCAAGCCCATTTTCAACAAATCGATCAATGTTTCCGCATAATTCATGGGTGGCAATAACAGAGCAAAAACTTGTTGGCCAAATCAACATATACATCTCCCCAATAGGAGCTAAGGTTCTTTTGTCTAGGTAATAGCGAAGTGACTTTGCCTGAATTGGCATCAGTCGAATACTTCGTGAGTTGCCAATATCCCCAACGGAGGAGGTGTGCATGAATCCCAGTTGTTCTATCCAGGGTCTGCTGATCACGGAGAACGCCGTCTGATTTCGGCGCCTTTCCCTTAATCAATCGGTTCCGTGACAGAGCGGACCCGACGAGAGCCCTCGTCCTGGTTTAACAGGGCGAGGGCATCGTTTTTGAAGACTTCAATCAGTGAGATAAGTCACTTTTTTAGTTATCCCTTCAATATCCAATAAAAACTAAGAGGTTACCCTTGCAATCGAAGAGGAACATAATTAAAGCATTTATCCAAAAGATCTATCTCAAAACCTACTCAAGATTTCGGAGTACAGATTGTGCATATTGAACCTCTTTTTCAAAACATTGATTTAGAGAATCAATACTTTTAGCATCTCTTTTTAAAACTATAGATTGATGGTCACAACTAATAACTGAATACTCATCTGATTCAATTAATTTCTGAAGGCGATCTATACTTCTTTGCACCCAATTAGCTTCACGCCTAAAAGCAGGCGCATAAGCTGCATTATATCTAGGCTGGCTAATAATGTATTCCACTGATTGTTCACTGCCGTCAATGTTTCTATATCGATAGTTCTCTGGGAACCTTAACAAGAATCTCCGCTGAGCCAGTTGAGGTATTAATTGTGTTTCCGCCGCAACTGAGGCATCTTTTGGAACAGAAGAAATTATTTCCCTAGCCGCAAGTCCCCTTTGAAAAGATAAATGAACAGGAACATGAACCCAAGGTTGAACACTATCAGGAATAATTGCCGATAAAGATCTATGTGGATTTCCAGCAAGAGTAAATCCAAATGCAATTGCCAAGCATACTTTCCAAAACCGCCGCACTGCTCTTTTCTCAAAGTTCTGTGAATGTTCTTTCCACCAGAAGACTGTTCCAGAAAAAACACCTGGAACTAGATAAAGCATAAAGCGAAGACTGACAGCCATTGCGTTTCCTCCTCTAGAACTAAGAGCTACAAATAGCGGGAAAGCAATTAATAACCATGAATCTTTTGCGAGCCATGGAACAAGTGCCAAAGGCAAAGCCAAAGTCAACAAAACGCGAAAGGTACTGACTGGCGGAGAAATCAATTCTCTAAAAAGTAATAAAGGTTGTCTGGCCATTGCTAAAAGGACATCTAATGTTCCGCCTTGATGTCCATCAAGATATTGGCGAAAGCGTTCTTGCATAAAACGCCTTGATAGCTCAGAGCCAAATAATGGCATCGCCCAATTAGTAATAAGCAAAACATATAAAGCTGAATAAATACAAAGTCCAATTCCATATAGCCGCCAGCATGGACGCCTTATCAACATCCAACATCCAATTCCAAAAGAGATGAGACCAACATCTTCTCTAACTAATGGGAGCAATAAAGCAGGGAAAAAGTAAAGCAATTTTTGATCTCTACTGATGCCCAACAAAATTGCAAAAAAGAGTACTGGTACAGCACATAAGTCATGGAAGTTTTCTAAAGAAGGGCCAATTACTGGAGCTGTCGCAAAGAAGCTGCAAGCAATCCAACCAGCGATTCTTGGAGAGAGATGTTCTTTGCCTAACAGAAACAGAACCCACCCACCAAGAGCAATTAGTCCAACCTGAATTAAAGGTAATGCCCACAATCCAAGTACACCTACTAAAGGAATCCAGAGGATCAAAAGAGGAGTGAAATGTTGAGCAAGATGTCGATAACCAATCTGAGGCAATTCACCATCAAAAAGAACAGGTGCGGAAAGCTCGGATGCGAGGGTGCTCTCAAAGGGTCTACCATGTAAACCATTCCAAATCTCTTGCAGAAAAAGACCTTGGTCATAGGTTGCATTTAGACTAAATATGCGCCAAATATGCAGCAGGAAAGCTATTAAGAAAAAGGCCAGAACCCAGCGAGAAACATATCTCGTTGCGTTTTCATCATTACTTGGAAGAAGCTGCATGTTCATACCATCAAACTATTACCAGGGAGAAAAGTGCTTAAGAGTTGCACTCAAGAAGATGCCAACCTGACTCTTGATCAACCAACTGACAACGACTAGAAGATGTCAAATTTTGGACTAGCTTTTCATCTCTTATGAGAATTGAAGTCGCGTCAGGGAAAGATTCAAGGGTACGAATTCTTTGACCTGCATACCAATTCAAGCTAGGTCGCTCAAAGGGCGCATCTATTGCCAAGCTGGAGGCCTCAGATCTGGTGACAAGCTTGGCAGTTGGAATAACTGACCAATGTTCATTTAGCTCCCACAACCAAAGTGAGGAGTTCATAAGTACTGCAAGAGTGACAACACTTCCAAACACAAGGCTTATTGCCCCCCACAGTCGCCTTCTAATAACGGAGCTTCTTAAAAGTCCTCCTCCTATTGACCAACCAATTCCTGCTGCTAAGGCCATTGGGCTATAGGGCGCAAGCCATGCAATCAATTCAAATTCTCCTAAAAGTCCCAAAACAACCAATATCAAGCCAAGGCTCTGCCAAAAAACTGGAACAATTAACAAAAGCCTTTCCCCTGGAGGATTAATAGGCTTATCAAAACGTATCAACCATGCCAATGGTTGACTACATAGCAAAGCGAAAGGCAACCAAAGAGGGTGGCTATACCAAGGCAATTGGGTTTTCAGCGGAAGGATAGACATGAGCAACAAAAGCTGACTGCCTAGAGACCACTTAGCCCATCGATTTTCTCTATAACGCCATGCCCATGCGATAGCAAATGGCCATAGCACAAGCCAAGGCCAACCTCCTTCAAAAACTTCTATTAAAGGTACTCTCCAGCCCAAATCACTTCCAGATCCAGCATCAAACAGAACTCGACCAGCGCCATCGCCCCACCAAAGCCAAAGCGCTCCTTGCCCTCTCTGGAAACCATTCCAGACATGCCAAGAGATCCCAGGTATCAATCCAAGGATCAACCAAACAAATGTTTTTCCACGCCAATTGCACTTGAACTCATTACCCCAAAACATTGGAATAGCTGCAGCTAATGCTGCTGGAATCAATAAAGGAGCTTTAAGTAAAAGCATGCTGCTAGATGCAAGCCCTGCCCCCAATGCTCTAAAGCGATCAATTGGTGATCTGTCTATAGATACAAGTAAAAGCCATAACAAAGCAATTGCACTTAGCTGTGTTCCATCAAGCATTGCTAACCGGCCATGACGCACGATTGGCATCAAAGTCAGCAATATCGAGGCTGTAGCAAGACTTGCAGTGCGATCTCTATCACTGATGTTCCATTGAATCAATCCGCCTAAAGGCACCACCAATGTGGACAACAAAGCTGGAACTATCCGAATTGTGAACTCTGAAGGGATTACCTCTAATTGAGCCCTGAAATCTCCGCTTCGCTCAATCACAGCTGCGATCAACCAATGAAGACCAGGAGGTTTATTTAAATAATCCGCATCCCAGAGAGTAGGAAGCAATCGGTCATATCCAACTCTCTTAGTCAACTCCCAAGCAACTCTTGCGACTGTGCCTTCATCAAAATCCCTTAAGGGCAAATCTCCCAATCCTAAGGATGCAATTACACAAGCCAGTAACCAAATCAGCAGTAATCCCAATACTGGGGCTCTAGCTAGTGGTGCTCGATCCAACCCAAATGATGCAGACAATCTGCTGCGCTTTAGGTCTGACATAGGAATCAAAGGCCTTTAATTTTATGGAATTCAATTCCGATATCACTAAATTACATATCTAATTATTTAAATGAACAATCTCAACCGATAAAAAAAGCAATTCAAACTATTCCCTGCAAAATCAAAGAAGACTTTTATTGACACACACTACTAAATTTGTTTGTGTAGCTGTTTTGACTGATCCTAGAACTCTTCTGGGCTATCTATTTACCTGACTAGCAAAGCGATCACCCCTACAAGGTCATTGATAAATCTGTCACATTAAGGTGTGACTAAGAGAACATTATT
>QCKL01000001.1 GCA_003215355.1 Prochlorococcus sp. AG-409-O23 | reverse complement strand
AAATCGATTTCTTCAATTGAGGGCCTCCACCCACTGAAGTGAAAAACGGTTTCCTGGATGGCAAGGCGATAGCTGCCTGTTACATCGCGGATAACCCCATCTATATCAAATAGAAGAAATCCTCTCAAGTTTGGACAATTGGTTAGAGGTGTAGGGCTGTTAGGTTAGTTGTTTATTGAAATTCATTGATTGCGGACACTATGACGGTTTCCGAAGGCGCTGCCGCTGACAAAGAGGTCGCGTCTACTGCAGAAGGAATTGATCAGGCAGCTTCCCATCAGGCCAAAGGTGATGAGGAGGCAGCTCCCAACCAGGCTAAAACTAATGAGGAGCCACCTTCTCAGCCCAAGGGAGAGAGCGATGAGCCTAAGGTAGGTCGACCAGGGATGCTTGGTGCATCGGCTGCTCTTGCGACTGCGACAATTGATGCGGATGGTGTGCCTTCAGGTCACACTCCCAAGGCTGATGAAGGCAGATTCTTGCTCAAGATTCTTTGGCTGCCAGATAACGTTGCTCTGGCTGTTGATCAGATAGTAGGCGGCGGTCCTAGCCCATTGACTGCCTACTTCTTTTGGCCTCGCGAAGATGCATGGGAGACTCTTAAGGGTGATTTGGAAGCAAAGAGTTGGATCACCGATAATGAAAGAGTTGAGGTCTTAAATAAGGCCACAGAGGTGATTAATTATTGGCAAGAGGAGGGAAAGGGTAAGAGTCTCGAAGAGGCAAAACTTAAGTTTCCAGACGTGACTTTTTGCGGTACTGCTTGATCTGTTTATGTGACAGCTTAGGCTGATTAAGAATTTAATAATGCATCTTTATTGAAAGTTGCTGCAGCTTTTGAAGTTTCAGAAACTTCGAATAGATCTTTAGCAATTTTCTGGCTAATAGTGAAGTTGTTTAGGCCTTGCGAAGCTAAATATTTGAGTTCGTCAGTGCTCCTAAGACTCGCGACTAAGAGACTGCATTCGCTTCCTAAACAATTTAAAGTTTGTTGCATTGCAATTAATTCTCTGAAGCCGTCTCTGCCCTCATCATTGATTCTGCCTAAGTATGCGGCTATGTAGTTTGCATTTATACCAGCAGCTATAAACATTTGCTTGACGTCATAGCAAGCAGTCAGAGTAATTGGGATATTGAATTCAATTAGTTTTTTAGCTGCTTCACTCCCAGCAATAGTGGCGGGAAGTTTTACAAATATTCGGACCTTTTCTGTTGCCATTTGTGCAAGGGATCTTCCGCATATAAATAATTCTTTGGCTCCTTCTCCCCAAGCTTGTAAGTGCATTTCACTGCAATCAAGATCTTGAGCTTTTTGAACAAGCTTTTTTATGTTTGTGATTTGACAAGGTTGATTAGCCCTTCTTAGTAGGGTTGGGTTAGTAGTAATTCCATGAAATATACCCGATGGGAGTAATTCCCCCCATGCAATTGGATCTGCACTATCTAGAAGAAGATTAAGGCCCACTTAAGCAACAAATTTGACCTTAAGAAGGTGTCTTTGTTGCTTGGAATCTGGCTCTAGCACGATTCAGATTTTGTTGGGCTTTTATTTTTTCAGGCGAAGTAGTTTTGCCTTCTACTTGGTTGAATTCATCTTTGGCTTTCTCTAGCTCAATTTCTGCTGAAGTTGCATCAATTTTGCTGCCTAGTTCAGCAGCATTGACTAAGACTGTTACATCGTCTGCTTCTACTTCCGCAAAGCCTCCCATTAGAGCAATAGAGCTCCAATTCCCATTGACCAGAACTCGCAGCACGCCTGTATCAAGAGCCGTAACCATGGATATGTGTCCTGGAAGGATGCCTAGGAGGCCTGTGGTGCTTGGAAGGATGACTTCGTCTGCTGTGCCGTCAAACACGCTCTGGTCTGGTGCCAGCACTCGGAGGGTGAGGGACATGGGAGAGGGTGTTGAGTTAAAGGGAAAGGTTTGGTTTGATTAAGTCTCTGTCTTGGAGGCGGCTAACCCCCTAAGTGGACTTAGCTCTTGGCTTCTGCAGCGATTTTTTCTGCTTTAGCTTTGACCTCTTCTATGTTTCCAACTAGGTAGAAGGCCTGTTCAGGGAGATGGTCTAATTCTCCAGAAAGGATCATGTTGAAGCCAGCAATTGTCTCGTCGAGCTTCACGTATTTGCCTGACATGCCAGTAAAGATCTCAGCAACAAAGAAAGGTTGAGATAAGAATTTCTCAATCTTCCTGGCTCTATCTACTGTTTTGCGATCTTCTTCAGAAAGTTCATCAAGCCCAAGGATTGCAATGATGTCTTGGAGTTCCTTATACCTCTGAAGAGTGGACTGAACTGCTCGTGCAGTTCTGTAATGCTCATCACCTACCACTGATGGCTGGAGCATTGTGCTTGTTGAGTCAAGAGGGTCCACAGCTGGGTAGATCCCTTTCGCAGCTAATGCGCGAGCCAGCACAGTTGTTGCATCTAAATGGGCGAAGGTAGTTGCTGGTGCTGGGTCGGTCAGGTCATCAGCTGGTACATAAACAGCCTGAATGGAGGTAATTGAGCCTTCCAATGTTGAAGTAATACGTTCTTGAAGCTCTCCTACGTCAGTACCAAGTGTTGGTTGGTAACCAACGGCAGATGGCATACGTCCTAAAAGTGCAGAAACCTCTGAGCCTGCTTGAACGAAACGGAAGATGTTATCTACAAATAAAAGTACGTCTTGTTTATTTACGTCTCGGAAGTGTTCTGCCATGGTCAAAGCAGAAAGACCAACACGCATACGAGCACCTGGAGGCTCATTCATCTGACCAAAACAGAGCGCAACCTTTGACTTAGGAAGGTCTTCTGGATTTATAACCCCAGATTCTTTGAATTCTTCATATAAGTCGTTTCCTTCTCGGGTACGTTCTCCTACTCCACCAAATACAGAAACACCGCCATGTTCTTTAGCGATGTTGTTAATTAGTTCCTGAATTAAAACAGTTTTACCAACTCCAGCTCCTCCAAAAAGTCCGACTTTTCCGCCTTGTCTATAGGGAGCTAAGAGGTCAATTACTTTGATGCCAGTTTCGAAAACTTTTGGCTTTGTCTCAAGATCTGTAAGTTTTGGGGCGGACCTGTGAATAGGGGCTGTGTCGGAAGTCGTTACTGGACCTTGCTCATCAACAGGTTCTCCGAGAACGTTAAAAATCCGTCCAAGTGTGGCTTCCCCAACAGGGACAGATATAGGAGCGCCAGTATCTAAAGCTTCCATTCCTCGTACAAGTCCATCAGTGCCGCTCATGGCAACTGCTCTTACACGATGGTCCCCGAGTAATTGTTGTACTTCAGCTGTTAGAGCAACTTCTTGACCTGCAGGGTTTGTGCCTTCTATTCGAAGGGCATTAAGAATTTTTGGCAGCTTGCCGGCAGGAAACTCAACATCCAAAACTGGCCCAATGACCTGTCGTATAACGCCTTTGGTCCCGACGGAGGCGGTAGCAGCTGCGGCCATAAGAAAGGAAAAATGCGATGAGGTGCGCTATATGCGCTTGCCCTTCTAGAGCGGCGCAACATTACCACTTTGCATGAACCCGATCAGGAGTGTTCGGTCAACCGCACAGGTTGAATGTGGTCTACTTGCCACTAAACCGCATAGGTTGGCACTCGTGGTCTTTGAGTGCCAACTCGAGTCCATTTGTAGCGCTCTTGCGCACTGTCCTCGCTCTGCATTCATCCATGGCAGCTGTTTCTCTCAGCGTCTCCACTGTCAAGCCTCTAGGAGACCGTATTTTTGTGAAAGTCTCTGAATCAGAGGAGAAGACCGCTGGCGGTATTCTCCTGCCAGATACGGCTAAGGAAAAACCTCAGGTTGGAGAAGTTGCTCAGGTAGGGCCTGGAAAACGTAATGACGATGGATCCCGCCAATCCCCAGAGGTCGGTGTCGGAGACAAGGTTCTTTACAGCAAGTATGCCGGTACCGACATAAAGCTCGGTGGCGATGAATACGTCCTTTTGTCCGAGAAGGACATTTTGGCCGTTGTGAACTGAATTTTCTTTATTCGGTTCAGACTAAATTTTCAAACCCCTAAAACTCTTTCCATTCAAGGAACACGCCTCCCATGGCTAAGCGCATTATTTACAACGAGCAAGCACGTCGCGCCCTTGAGCGTGGTATTGACATTCTTGCTGAATCTGTAGCAGTCACACTTGGTCCTAAGGGACGAAATGTAGTGCTCGAGAAAAAGTTCGGAGCTCCTCAGATAATTAACGATGGCGTAACCATCGCTAAGGAGATCGAATTAGAAGATCACATTGAGAACACTGGCGTTGCTCTAATTCGTCAAGCTGCTTCTAAGACGAATGATGCAGCTGGTGATGGCACAACAACAGCCACTGTCCTTGCACATGCAATGGTTAAAGCTGGCTTAAGGAATGTTGCTGCTGGAGCTAATGCAATCACTCTCAAAAAGGGTATTGACAAGGCAACAGATTTTCTGGTTAAGAAGATCGAAGAAAATGCTAAACCCATTAGCGATAGCAATGCAATTGCTCAGTGTGGAACTATTGCAGCAGGTAATGATGATGAAGTCGGCAAAATGATTGCTGATGCAATGGACAAAGTTGGGAAGGAAGGTGTTATTTCCTTAGAAGAAGGGAAGTCAATGACGACTGAATTAGAAGTTACTGAAGGTATGCGCTTTGATAAGGGTTATATCTCTCCATACTTCGCAACTGATACTGAGCGAATGGAGGCAATCCTTGATGAACCTTATATTCTTTTAACTGATAAGAAAATCGGCTTAGTGCAGGACCTTGTGCCTGTCCTTGAACAAATTGCACGCACAGGGAAGCCACTTTTAATCATTGCCGAGGACATTGAGAAGGAAGCACTAGCAACATTGGTTGTTAATCGTTTGCGTGGTGTTCTTAATGTTGCTGCTGTTAAAGCGCCTGGCTTTGGTGATCGCCGTAAGGCAATGCTAGAGGATATGGCGGTTTTAACTAATGGTCAGTTGATTACAGAAGATGCTGGTCTCAAGCTTGAAAATGCCAAGTTAGAAATGCTGGGTACAGCACGTCGTGTCACTATTAACAAAGACACCAGCACGATCGTTGCAGAAGGCAATGAGGTTGCTGTAAAGGCTCGATGTGAACAGATTAAGAAGCAGATGGATGAAACTGACTCCACCTATGACAAGGAGAAGCTTCAAGAACGCCTTGCAAAGTTGGCTGGGGGTGTAGCAGTTGTGAAGGTTGGAGCGGCAACTGAAACTGAGATGAAAGATAAGAAGCTTCGTCTTGAGGATGCCATCAATGCCACTAAGGCAGCTGTAGAAGAAGGCATCGTTCCTGGTGGCGGGACAACCTTGGCTCACTTGGCACCTGCTCTTCAGCAGTGGTCAAGCAGCAATCTCAGTGGTGAGGAGTTGATAGGTGCAAATATTGTTGAGGCTGCACTTACATCTCCTTTGATGCGAATTGCGGAGAATGCTGGCGCAAATGGCGCTGTGGTTGCTGAGAATGTGAAAAGTAAGCCAATAAGCGATGGCTATAACGCAGCAACTGGTGAGTATGTAGACATGCTTTCGGCAGGAATTGTTGACCCAGCAAAAGTCACTCGCTCTGGATTGCAGAATGCTGCCTCAATTGCGGGAATGGTTTTAACTACAGAGTGCATTGTTGCTGACTTGCCTGAGAAGAAGGAGGCTGCACCTGCAGGTGCAGGCGGTGGAATGGGTGGGGATTTTGATTATTGATGGGATGGCGACTGACTCTTTTGAGTTGGCTCTTCAATTCATTAAAAAAGGGCCACTCGGCCCTTTTTTAATGAATTGAAGTCAGGAGAAATATTTAAAGTGACTTTTTAATAGTGACAAAAACTTCCTGATAGGTGTAGACCAGGTATACGACACTCCTCACACCAGATGTCGTTTTAGGCGCTACTCGATGAGGGCGCCTTTTTTCTCTTTTCTTGATAATTAGGAATTTCTACTCACGCTTTTAATGTTTGGCTCTGTTTAAAAATAAAAATGAGTCAGGACGTAAAACCACCAAAAAATTGTCCTGAACTTATGGGCGCCCAATGTCCCCAGAGGCGCCCTAACAAATAATCCTCATCCGCGATGATTGTTGATAGGCCTCGTTGCAGCAGTTGCAAGAATTTCACTGGTGCGCCCCTTGACGAAGGCTTCTGTAGGGTGTGGTGCATTGCTGCTCCCGCAGAGGCCTTTAAGGGGATTAAATGTGAACATTGGGAAAGCAAGTCGAGCAAATAAAAAGGAGTGATTTTGCCTACTGACACTTCGTTATTTTCTTATTAGAAAAGAAATAAGACCCAACGGGAACGAACGTAGAAAACAAATCAGTTCCTAAGGGGTGAGGGCAGGTATCTCCTGCCCTTCTTTATGATTTTTCACTAAATCTTATAACCTTCAGAAAAGTCATTTCCAGGAAATATTTCTTAGAACCTCTTAAGACCATTTAGGCATATTTGATTTCTTTGAAGCCAGAACAATCTTCTGAGTATTGACTATTCTAAAAAAAGTTTTTGCGTTTAGAAGCTGAGGCAATGATCCAGGCAAATTGTCCATAGCTTTCCCGACGCTGTGGTAGACATAAGTTATGGGCGTTCGTATCCCTAAAAATGTCTTTTACCCCTCCTCGCTGCGCTAACTGCAAAAATTTTGAAGGCTGTCTCTCTGAGGGTGGCTTTTGCAGAGTTTGGTGTGTTGCAGTCTCACCCGATGTTGCAAAAGGGATCAAGTGTCAGCATTGGCATCCCAAGGGTGAGTGATTAGGGAAGGCTTTAAGGACTTATGCCTCTTGTCCCAAGCTGGGAAGTAATGGCTGATTCTGCTAAGGAGCCGACTAAGAAGATTTTCATTTCAGCCTTTTTGTTGGTCCTTTCTCTGTGGATATTTAGAGCATTATTTCCTTGGTTGATTGTTGTTATATGTTTTTATTGGGTATATAGATCTACAGGAAAAGCTTAGTTAAATTTCTTACCCCCATTCTTACTGATAGTAATGGTAAGGATTGCAATAGATGAATCATTTGGTAGATAAAATAGTTCATGATTAAGCGCTAGAACTTATGCACTTTTATGCTTTCATTCCCGAAAAGATCACGAGCTTTCGCTACCATATATTTTGCATTTTCAGGTATTTGCAATGGAGGAGTAGTTAAGCAAATTATTTTTCTTGACGAGGTTCTGTATGACTGCCAATGGTTTTCAAACAACAGATCCCGACATGAATTAAATTGGTCCCCAACATTATTTTTATCTACAGCAAACTGCTGCAACCTTTTGCACATAAACCCTACTGACCAGTAGTCAATTATATCTACCCATTGCCTAAAATCTGGTTTAGCTTCCTCTGTTGGATTAGATTTAGATATCGAGTAATTTTGCATTGTTATAACTGCCTGACCGTCTCTTATAGATGTTTTGATCTTTAGAAAACTAGAGTTATAAAATGTTAGGTTTTCCTTTTTGATTGCATTGGCATTGAATATATCTCTGGGTATGTATTTCAAGCTCAAATCAATCCCTTCTTCTTTGGCTAACTCTTCGGCTATGTTTAATAGCCCAAAATCATAATCGAAAGAAAGTATTTCTACCTTGGTTATGCTCTCGCTAATTGCTTCATGTATAACATCTTTGATAAAGGACCATGGACACCTTTTACTAGTCTTCCATATGGCAACATACTTGTCTGATTTCTTTCCAGAGATCAAAGTGAAGCCATTAATGGGCTTGGCTTTATAAGTGCGTAGCACAAGTCTTTGAAAATTCTCACCCTTTTTGGATTTAGGCTGTTCATCCTCTGAAGAGCATTCAAGTTTGTCTATAAAGTATTGTTTTTCATCATTTCCAAGTGTAAGAAGTTGGAAGTAAGTCTTTTGTGAGTTTAACTGGCTGGAATAACTTCTTAAGTCTAATAGTCTTTTTTTGGTTATATGGATTGCAAGTTGACCATTGTCTGCACCTATCCATTTTCTTCCTAATTTTTCTGCAACTGCGCAAGTTGTGCCTGAACCACAGAAGAAGTCGAATACTAAATCTCCAGGCCGTGAGCCTATTTTTATTATCCTCTCAAGCAGTGCTTCTGGCTTTTGTGTTGGGTAGCCAAGTATCTCTTTGTTGTTGCCTTTTAAGGCGGGAATATTTGTCCAAAGTGTGTTAATAAGTTGTCCAGGGTATTCATCTAGGTAGATCTTTTTGTAGATTTGCTTATTCTTTGATTCTGGGTAATGAAGCCGTCCTTCTGCGTCTAACTTGTCCATAGTCTTGCGTGGTACGGACCATCCATTTGGAGGTGTCTTGTAACCCTTGTAGTTGTATTTTAAATTGGGTCTGGGTGATGGACTCCTCATGACATTCACCATGTAGGCTCTTCCATCTGGGTCCTTATACTTAAATTGCTTGTTTATATACTCACTGGAAGCATCAGAGTAAATAGAGTTGATTCTTGTACCTTGTTTTTTAGAATAACAGAGGATTATGTCGTGAGCATTTGATAGGCATGCCATTCCCTTTAAGGCAGATCCTCCTTTCCTCCTCCAGATTATTTGGTTAACAAAACAACTTTTGCCAAATAATTCATCCATAATTAAACGTAAATAAGCATCTATTCGGTAGTCGCAATGTACAAACATAAAGCCATCATCATGCAGCAAAGAATATGCGATCTTTATTCTTTCGTAGATCATTGATAGATAAGATTCTTCCTGCGAACCCCATGAATCATGATAGGCGATTTGACTTATCGTTTCTAGGCTCTCGCTTGAGGCTTCACTATCAATTGTTAGATCCATTTTGAAATCTGTGCCTACGTCAAATGGAGGATCAATGTAAATTAGCTTTATGCCACCGATTTTATTCACTTGATCTCTTAGCTTCCCTTTTTTAAGAGATGCAAGTATGAGTTTATTGTCACCATGAATTAACTTATTGCTCCAGTCTTCTAATAAGTAATCACTATTAACTAACTCTGTCTTTACAACTTTATTTGAGTCGCAGATATTTTGAGTGTAGATAAAATCTTCAAGTATTTTGAAGTCTGATATTAACTTTTCTTCTTTGGCCTCTTTGCCATCCCAAATGAGCTCACATTTATGGTTTGTTTCGAAAAGCTTTTCTCTGTAAACAATGTCTAAACTTCGCCCTTCCTTTAGGCTGGTGAATATCTCCTGAATCTCTTTTTCACTTAGTCTCACAGGCTTGGAATCTTTTTTCTCTGTTATATAAAAGTCTAGATTTTAAAATTCCTTTGGGCTTAATTAAGCCAGCCAGCACTAAGGATTACTGCAAGACTGAGAAAGATTGCCAAGATTGTCCAGGTTGCTCTATTAAGTGAGGCTTCAGCACTACTTGCGCTTGTGAACATTGAGCTTCCGCTAGCCGCAAGGCCTCCCATGCCATCTCCTTTTGGACTATGCAGAAGAATAAGCAGGATCAGGATTAATCCAGATGCAACCCATGCCCAGGAAAGAATAGATATGATCATTTTTAGATTTTAGTAGTTAGTAGCTCTATTGGAGTTGGAGCTTGTACTGCATATTGCTTAGAGAACTTGAGATATTACGGGTGGAACTGATGCAGCTTCAACAGTTGCAATGAGTGAAAATCCGGTCATTGCAATAGGTTTTGGTAGTTCAAGTAATTGAAGGATAGTCGGAGCTATATCTGCAAGCCCCCCTCCCTCTCGTAAGTGAATTGCATTTCCATGTCCAGCTAACTTTCTTTTTTCGCCTTCCACGAGGATGACAGGAACTGGGTTGGTGGTGTGAGCGGTCCAGGCCTGACCATCGGGTCCTTCCATTAACTCAGCATTCCCATGATCTGCAGTTATAAGTAGTGTTCCGCTCATTTTTCCTGTTGATTCAAGAAGTCGACCTATACAACAATCGACAGTCTCAATAGCTTTGGTAGCTGCACCCATAATTCCTGTATGTCCAACCATATCTGGGTTGGCATAGTTAATTACTATTAAAGAATAAATACCACTTTCGATAGCAGATATGCAGCTTTCGGTTAGTGCATCTGCTGCCATTTCTGGAGAAAGGTCATAGGTAGCTACTCGGGGGGAAGGAACAAGATGGCGATCTTCTCCAGCTAGAGGTTTTTCTATGCCGCCATTTAAAAAATACGTTACATGAGGATACTTTTCAGTTTCCGCTGTGCGGTATTGCCTAAGCCCATGTTCAGCAACTACTTGACCAAGAAGATGATCTAATGATTCAGGGGGAAACGCTACTGAAACTGGTAAGTCAGCCTCATATTGAGTGAAGGTGACTACATCTAGCTTTGGTTGATATCTTGTTGGGAAGCTATCAAATTCCTTGAGGGTTAACGCCTGGATTAATTGTCGAGCACGATCTGGCCGAAAATTGAACATGATTAAACCATCGCCGTCTTTCAGATAAGAAGATGTGAGGCGAACTGGCTCAAGAAATTCATCCGTGGTGTCGTTGGAATAGCTTGTCGCAAGTACTTCTTGAGCTGATGATTCAAGAAGTGAGAATTCTGGATTCGTGTAAAGCTCATAGGCCTTGGAGGTCCTCTCCCACCGACTGTCTCGATCCATTGCCCAATATCTGCCACAAAGGCTGGCTAGTTCTCCTATCCCAGTGCTTTTGAGCTTTTTTTCAATGAAGTCAAGGAAGCCAACAGCGCTTCTTGTAGGAGTATCTCGCCCATCAGTGATTGCATGGACAGCCACTTTGCTTAGCCCTGTAGCTTCAGCCCATTCCAAAAGGCCTCCAAGATGATTTAGATGACTATGAACTCCCCCATCCGAGCAGAGCCCAATTAGATGAAGAGTGCCACGGTTTTTTTTCAAGCCTTTTGCCAGGTTTTGAAGTGCAGGTGTGTCCTTTAGGCCATCTTTTCGAACAGTATTACTAATACGAACTAGTTCTTGCTGAATAACACGGCCTGCACCAATTGTTAAATGTCCAACCTCAGAATTCCCCATCTGCTCGTCAGGTAGTCCAACATCGGCGCCACTCGCTTCGATCAACGTATGCGGATAAGCATGCCAGAGAGCATCCATTACGGGCGTATGGGCGTTTTTAATTGCATTATTTACCTTCTCTTCACGATGGCCCCAGCCATCAAGTATCGCCAGGACTACAGGCGCTATTTGGCCAGAACGCATGGAGTCAGCGGAACTACTTTTAGGCATATTGACCGGGAGGATTCCTGCCTATTGGGTGCCTAAATATCAAATTACTTCCTCATAGGTCCAGGGCCGCTTTTATACCGACTTCCGTCAGCTTTTGCGAATGCAATGGATTACGCCTTCGTCGTGGGTTCGGCATAAAATCTATATCCAATAGAACCTTCAATGACTGACACCCATAGCGATGAAAGGGTAGAGATACTTTCTGAACAAGAGTTGTGTAGGACGCTCGCACGCCTTGCTTCTCAAGTTCTAGAAAAAGTCTCCGATAGCAAGGCTCTTTTGCTTCTTGGTATCCCTACTAGGGGTGTTCACCTTGCGCGAGTTCTTGCAAAAGATCTTGAGGCAATAACTGGTCATGCAATTGCACAAGGAAGTCTTGACCCTACTTACCATCGAGATGATTTGACGAGAGTTGGTACACGAATGGTCCAACCAACTGATCTCCCGACAAGTGTGGAGGGACGTCAGGTGGTTTTGGTCGATGATGTGATTTTTACTGGTAGGACTGTGAGAGCTGCACTTGAAGCTCTTCAGGCTTGGGGTAGACCTCAAAGAGTGATGTTATTGGCGATGGTTGATCGTGGGCACAGAGAAGTTCCTATTCAACCAGATTTTTGTGGCCGTGAAGTCCCAACTCGCAGGACAGAATCAATTGAATTGCGTCTTCGTGATGTTGATGGAGAAGAAGGAGTCTTCCTTCGTCAAGTAATTGAATGATTGGCTCAGATATTCTTTTTGCTTAGATTTAAAAATCTTGTTTTTACCTTACTGAACCTAGGTTTTGTTTAATTAGCTCTTTGCCAGTACGCAGATCTTTTCCTTCCATTTCCAGATACGAGTGTTCGTTAATACTGAACCTTAAGTTGAGAAGATCTTCTCCTGGATTACCAGGCGGGTTTAGACCTATCAAGACTGGATCATCTGACCATGGAATTAGCTCAGGCTCTACTGGATTGGTTTTTACTGTTGGGATGCCATTGACGTAAACGACCTCATGCTTCCCTAGATTCTCAGGCTCTCCAATTACTAATTCAAGTTCAGACTGATTTTCTTTGTTCCCTGCTAGGACTATCTCAAGAGGGTTTGATGTGGGCCAGGGTTGCCCTGCAAGGAAAAGAGGATGCCACATATGCTTTTGACTCCGTTGATCCCAGCAACGCAGCCATACGCCCTTATGAAGGACGTCTCGCACCCTTACACCTGGGGTCAGATTTAGTGCACCTAAAGCAACGGCTTCTACTGGTGGAGGCGTCAATAGTGGAGCCGGTTTTGTGTGCTCTTCTAACCATTGGCGAATTAAAGGTATTCGTGCACCTCCTCCCACCACAACGACTCCATTGAGGTCTTCTAGATTGCAACCATTGGCTCTGCCATTAGCAAGAGTTTGTTCTAGAAGTGCTGCAAGACTTTTAAGAAAACCTCTTTCTATTAAGAGCTTCTCAAATTCTTTTTTATTTAGCTCAAAACGCTGATAGTTATGCGTAGAGGAATCGCCTAATGATTCATAAATGACTTCGGTTTCTTTGAGGCCATCTTTGCTCAGTCGACATTTAAGCCTTTCCGCAGCATTGAGGATTAATTCTGTCTGTTTAAGATTTGGATATAGATATCCAGCTATCCATTTATCGAAGTCTCTGCCTCCTAGGCGGAGTCCCGCTTTACCAAGTACCTTTGCGCAGCGAAGTACCTGACTGCTTTTACCTTCCAGGTCTTCGCCATTGAAACGTAGCAACTGAGCAACAGGATCTGCTCGCCCCTCTCCGCCTTCTAGAGCGACTAGAGAGATATCTATTGTGCTTCCGCCTACATCAACAACTAATAATTTTGAACCTGGGGGGAGGCCTGCTCCCATCGCGGCTGCTGTTGGCTCGTCAACAAGGGCTATCTCTTTCACCTCAAGCTCGCTGCAAACTTTCAAGAGCCAATTTCTATATGCACGGTAAGTATTGATAGGTGCAGTTAAAACAAGCCTGTTAATTTCCAGATTGGATGGAACCCTGTGCCAGATTTGCCTTAACAAAAGCTCACCTGCCCTTTCCGCTGACAAAAAAGAACTTCTTAGATTCGGTTGAGTAGGAGCACCTATCCATCGCTTGAAGTCTCGGCATAAGCTTGGATGATCCTGTGCGGTCAACCCTAATTCGAGGACTTGTTGACCTATTAAAAGGTTTGCACTCTCTCTTTGGTTTTGCCACACAAGACTGGGTACTTCTCCAGGGAAGCGACTAATGGGTGGAAGCTCTAAAAGAATTGGCTTTGCTTCTAGTTCTCCTTGTAAGGCAACAACTGTTGTTGAGTTCCCGAGATCTATTGCAAGGGTGCAACACTGAGGAGCCATTGCATGCTCTGGGCGTTTGATCTTTGAGGGTATTTCCTCTGCCATAGGAAGGTTGGGTGCTATATGAGATTAAGAGGGGTAAATTTTATGGATAGGTTGAAATGCTTGGTCTTTTCGTTTTATAGGGAAGATCTCTCTATCAAGTTTGCCTTGCAGCCCCTTCAAGTGTGCAAGATGCAACTAATGAAGGGGAGTATTTGTATTGAGTGTTTAGATGGCACACATTTCAATCAGTTGAAGGCTCTGCTTAGTTATATCAGTGTCCCTTTTGCTGCAATTGGGATTGGCCGAGAGATTGTTTTGTATGTTCCTGGAGCAATGGATCAGTATTACTCAAGAACTTTGCCTTCCCTTTTACATACAGATCTATTTGCCTGAGAGCTTTCCACTCTCCTTTAAAGTGAGTTCATATTTGAATGAGCTAAGTGATTACTTCAGGCTTGGATGCAAAGGATCTTGCTAAGCGGGGTGAGAGCCTTATACGTCAATCGAGCAATCGTTATCTCACTACAGTGCGCATAGCATTTCGTGCAAAGCAAAGACGCTTTGATGATTTTGATGGACTGTTAGAAGAATCAAGTGTGAAACCAGTCCAGCGAGCAATTGTTGAACTTAGTGATGAGCAGGATCAACCTGATCTTTTGCCAGGCTGAGGCCATGATTAACGAAGAGGGACCAGGCTGGAGATTGGCCAGGGATACTTTGCGTCGAAATTTTCCTGTACTTATAGGAGGAGATAATTGGGCAATAGAGCTGACAGCCAATGAGTGGGACTCTCTAGTCCCACTCATTGGAGATTTAGTTGAACAACATAAGCAGCTCGAAAAGCAATTAATGCCACAAGAGTCAATTGCATTAGAACTAGAAAGAAAGCCTTGGTGGGCGTGCCTTGATGGGGATAAGGACTCTTGGAGCCTGAAGTTGATTCTTGAGTATGAGGAGAATCCTTTGCGTGGTGTTGAGGTCCAGTGGCCTACTCCTGCTTCCAAGGCAATTGCAACTGCCATGAGAACAATGTGGGATTCCTACCAATGATTAGCGTGCCTGATCATTTCGGATTGCTTTTATATTTCCCCTCGATTTAGCAAGGTATTCCACAATTATTCCACAGGGATAACGCTTAAATCTTTGGCACGGTTAGGGCTTGTGGAAAAACTGTCTTTCTGGGCGGTATTTGCTTGACGAGTTCTGTTCCGTAGCTATATGAACAGAGCAGCCTGCAGCAAGCTCTCTTGCCGAGTCTAGATTCTAAGAGTGAGACCGCTTGAGACAAGGCATGTTGCGGGACTCTTGACTAGTTCCTTTATCTGTGGAGAACTAGTGGTCATTCGAGAAATTTCAGATGCAACTGGAAGATTCCAGGTCTTGTTCAGGTGAAGCGTCTTTGGGCGGGGTGTTGGCCTCTGAGCAGCTTCTGAGTGAAGAGTTGAATGAATCACAAGGGGTAGTGAGTTTCCAATCTGAGCTGCCTATAGCTCTGCAAGGGGCTATGGCTAATTTTATTGAGCGTTATCCAAACTGGGATCAGTACAGGTTGATTCAGGCTGCTTTGGCTGGGTTTCTCGTGCAAAATGGAGTTGATTCAAGACCAATTACTCGCCTTTATATTGGCAATATGTTTGGATGTGAATCTTTAATGAAAGAGGCTTAAGCTCAAAGAAAGACTTTGCATCTAGTCCGGCAAACTTTTGTAAGCCGTCTTTATTAGAGCAAACCGGATTGTCTAATTAGATCTTCTGCGATTTCTTTCTTGATAGGCATTATGGAGAGACGATTTCCTTTCCGTACGACTTGAAGATCTTCACTGGTGTAAGTTTTCTTTAACTCTTCAAGTGTTATAGGACTACTAAATTCACTCAAATATTTCAGTTCTGAACAGTCCCATTTTGGACTTTCCTGTTTAGACTTTGGATCATAATATTTCGATTTTGGATCAAACTGAGTTGGGTCAATGATCGAAATATTGATTACTTCCATCATCCCAACAATGCAAGGTGGCTTGCAATTAGAGTGGTAAAAGAATGCTTGATCGCCAATTGACATTGATCTCATAAAGTTTCTGGCTTGATAATTGCGTATCCCATCCCATAGGGTTGTTTGTTCTCTTCTCAAGTCAGTGATGCTGTATGCATCTGGCTCGCTTTTCATTAGCCAATAGGATATGTCAGTCATAGCAAGGGATTTGCGAGAATTGTAGAGTGTGTATTTAGTTGGTATTTGGTGTGTATGGAACCAGTTTAAGTTTGATGGCTCATAAAAGGCATGATTGGTCTACAGAGCAAGCTAGGTTCTTCTTTAGAAAGGAATAAAGGCATTTAAATGACGAAGGCTTTTAGATACGTTGCGATAGCTTTATTTCTTTTGCTTATTCAATTATCGCCTAAACCTGCAATTGCGTGTGTGGAAGGTTTGTCGTGGGGGATGGATCTCTCAAATGTAGAGAAGCATCTTGGGACTTCTTTAAAACCTGTTCAGGAAGGATTGAATAGGGATCTTTTTGAAGTTACAGATTTTCAGATGAGTGGTTTACCTGTGAACAGTCTGCGTGTTCGTGTTGAAGAGGCGTATGGATTGAAACAGCTTGTTTATGAAATGGACTATGAAAATATGACTGAAGTATTGGCAGGGTTAAGACATCGTTTTGGTCCTCCAGTTGGTACAAGTGTGGATGTTGATGGCAGATCTCCTCAACAACAATGGATTTGGCACACAGGAGAAGATGTGATTACTGCAGTTAAGAGTGAACAAAGACCATTCTTGCTTTCTTACCGACCATCACTTCTAGACCCTTCTTTCCTTTGAAAAAGTGTGTATTTAGTTTGTATTTATTTTAGCGATTCCTCCGAATCCCTTTCCACCACTAAAGCGCCGCTTTTCATTAGCCAGTAGTTAATTTCAGTCATATCAAGGGATTTGGGCGAAAATGGGCGGTTTGGGTAAAGTTTGGGTAAACCTTCGATCTCAGGGGTTCATAGATTTTTTAGTCGCCAAAACGATAATGCTTCCGAACTGCCTTATGCACTTCCCATGTACAAGACATCCCTTTAGGGAAGACAACTAGATCGCCGACTCCAAACCTGACAGGCTTACCTCCATCAGGAGTAACGGTCACATCCCCTTCGAGAATTAAACAAGTTTCTTTGTCGCTATATGTCCAAGGGAACTTACTGGGATCGCAAGTCCATATCGGCCACTGTTTTATTCCTAGCTCGTTGATTGTGCTTTCAGGGCAGGGAGATGTTACTGAGATTGCCAACTAATTATCTAGGGCTCAATCTCTTTCTAGCTGTTTTCTTTGTCCAGCGATACCAATCTGGCTTTTGATTGATTTTTTCTGTGATTCTTTTCCTTATAAGTTGCAAGTCTTTCTCTTTAGGATTCCAGTCTTGATATAACTCATTTGGCCACTGCTCTTTTTTAAATTGGCGCTCTAGATTTGGATTCATTCCTCGACTTTGCATTTCAGCTATTAGGTCTAAATATCTTTTGTGTAGGTATTTCCCTTTGTTATAGAAGAATTTGACGTGCCCAATATTCAAGGTGAATTCTTTGGGCAAGTTTTCTTTTGTTCTCTCCCAACCCTTTGACTTTATTGAGCGTTGGAGTGCTGAGCCAATCATGAAAATTTCTCTATATTCCGCAATTAGATGTTGATCAGATAATTCACTTGGCTTTATCAAGTTGATTCTTGTCATAAGAAAAACTCCATAATGTTCGATCAAGCCTTCTCTTCAACAATTTCATAGTAAGGACGGTCTTCGTAGTCAGCATCTGAGCAGCACATGTCTCCGTAGATTGCTTCTAGTAAGTCGTAGACATCCTCGTAGTTGTCGAAATCCTGAGATGAGATGTCATCTTCTTCCCCATCGTGTCTGGTAATGCGATATCTCATCCCTTAGTTCTATTGGGTCTCCCAATCGATACCATCGTCATCTTCGTCGTATTCATAATTCAGTAGAGAATCCTCAATATTTCCTTTGCTGTCTTCTTTATTGGTGCGTGGCTTTTCTTCTTTCATTTTCACTTATTGATCAATCAGTACTTTTTAAAGAAGAGAGGTTTGTATCGATTTTTCAAATTCCTTGTAATCCCTGTCTACCACTCCAGCGCCGCTTTTCATTAGCTAATACGAGATGTCAGTCATAGCAAGCGGTTTTGGCGACAATGGGCGGTTTGGGTAAACCCTGGATCTCAGTTTTTTATTGATTTGCTAGTTACCAAAACGATAGTGCTTGCGGACTGCCTTATGCACCTCCCATGTGCAAGACATCCCTGAAGGAAAAATGACCAGATCACCAACCCCAAACCTGACAGGATCGCCTCCATCGGGAGTAACGGTTACGTCTCCTTCAAGTAATAGGCAGGTCTCCTTTTCGCTGTAAGTCCAAGGGAATGAACTCGATTCGCAAGTCCAGATTGGCCATTGTTTTATCCCTAGCTCGTTGATAGTGCTTTCAGGGCAAGGAGATGTGACTGAGATTTTCAACCATTTATCTAGAGCTCAATCTCTTTCTAGCTGTTTTCAGTAGCGTGTCTTTGAATAGCTTCGAAGCTGATTTTGATGAGCAATGGAAGAACTAACCAAAAGAGTGGAAGAACTTGAGAAGAGAGTCCAGCATTTAGAAGCAATGCTGCGATTCCAAGCAAGAAAAAGCAAATGATCTCTGTGCTCATACTTCCTTTTTAGTTGATAGGGGTTCGCTTTCGTTCAAACTTCTAAGCCAACAGAGAAGGAACGGTGTCATTTCCCCAGTAGCTCCATTTGGTGTTATTCATCGCAGAAGCTGAGGCATCACCGGTGGTCATGCCTTGTATTTCAGTAATGGAGCGCTCGTTGCCGGTATAGAGAGCTTCTAAGGTTCCTTTGGCATAAATGCCAATGCCGCTAACGCCATGGGCAGAAGCGTTGGTAAAGGTGAGTTCATTGGTAGAAACACCAATGATTTTGATTTGATCTCGCTTGTCTAGACCTTCGATGATGTCGCATTTTTCGCCATTAGGACTGTTATAGGCTTTGCCATACCACCAATTGGAGAGCCATTGGTCGGACTTAATAGCAATTAAGTCTGTAGAGCTGTCTTTGACTGATTTGTAGGTGTTCCAACCAAAATCACCATGGAGCTCATCGGCACCAGCACCACCGCTGATTACATCGCGACCATTACCGCCATGAATCAAATCATCTCCATCACCACCATCTAGAACATCCCAACCTCCTAATCCCCGGAGGGTGTCGACGCCTTTCCCTCCATCAATGACTGAGCCGACTTTGGCATCGGCAGCACGATTGGTAGCCGCTTCTGACTGTTTAGCTTGCAAGTAGTCTCCTGAATCAGAGGCTTGAGCTACACGATTAATTGAGATGTCCTCTCCCCACGTGCTGGTCTCAATTTCAAGAAGCTTGGATTCAAGGACATCTGTTTGTTGCTTAATAGACGATGTAGAGCTACCAAACCATTCGTTGACAACATATTCGGCTTTGGCGGACTCACCAAATTTATAAACATTCCAGGTCACGTTATTAATTGTCGTTGAATTGGTGACATTGGTGGTATTACTAATTGTGGTGGTGTTATAGACAACATTCGTTGTTGTAATGGCGCTATCGTCATTCAAAATTGTTGCTGTTGCAGAGGAATCTGTAAAGTTGATTGAACTATCACTAGAAGAGAGATTGATTGTGAATGTTTCATCAGATTCGACAATTCCGTCTTCTAATGTGGCAATGGAAAGAACCGCAGAAGTGCTCCCTTCTGCAAATGAAAGTGTGGATGCTGGAGTGGTGTAATCGTATCCAGCAAAGGCTGTTCCATTCGCAGTAGAAACAGTTAGATCTTTTACAGATGTACTGCCTGTTCGTGTAACTATTGCAGACAAATTATCTCCTTCATAAGCCTGAACATCTGCTATTGAGTAATAGCCTGGTACCCCTAAAGAGGTATCAACAATCCAAACCGTAGCTGTATTGCCAACCTGCTGCGTATAAGCCGAATCACTAAAAAGCTTTATCTCAACTTTTTCATTTCCTTCTGTATTTAAATCATTGGCTATTGTGTGTTCAAAAGTAATTTTACCGTCTGAGCCAACCACTCCAGATGTTTGTAGATTGCCCGATGAAAGGTCTGATTGTGTAAGAGTTGAACCACTCCATTGTAAGTAAAGAGTAGTTCCTTGAGAGACATTGGTAGTAGTAACTCTTGTATTAAAAGACTCTCCTTCATTCACGCTAGAATTTGTTCCTAGTGAATAAGTAGGACTATCATTATCTATTATTGTGAGAGTTGAACTGACGGCATACTTTGAAAGGCGATCATAGCCTAATCCAGTATTTGCCCACGGCCTAAATGTTATTGTGACTGTCTCATCGGATTCGCTAATCGAATCATCAATTGCAGTTATTAGGATAGTTGTACTAGACTCTCCTAAGGCAAATGTAACGTGACCAGACATCCAGGAATAGCTTAAATTAAAGTCATCCCCTTCAGTTGCTGTTCCATTGCCTACAGCTACTTCCGTATGTATATAGAATGAGAGGTAGTCACCCCCTGGAGAGCTAACACCATCTCGTGTAATTGTTAAGTAAGCAGACTCTCCTTCGGTTATGCTGATGTCAGATACTGAGAGATATGAAAGATCCTCAATTTTCCCATCTCCATTCATGTCATAACGAAAATACTCTTCGTCTCCTTTATAATTATTATTTTTAGAAATACCAGATACTTCAGAGTGTGCTGGCCATTCAGGTTCATTCCTATTGTAAATAGTTCGTCCCCAATAACCAAAATCATCTCCAGGGGTGTTGTCGTAAAGTATCTCAAAACCATTAGATGGACCGTATGAGGTTCCTGGATAGATTTCTCTCCAAGCATTTCCAATTGCTACTGGTGGTCTATCTATCCAAACATTGTGTGGAGTAATCGTATCTGCAATTTGATTATTAGCGGTGTTATATATGATCGCTTGGTCAGAAAGACTCCCTGACCATTCGAACCGCAGTAGGTCCCTGTCATTAGTAAATGAAATGGACACTTTCAGATCACTTCCATTTCTTCAAGCTAGATCTTCTAGTTCGCCTATGACAAGTTTTGGCTTTAAGCTTCTTAACTGTCATTGAACCCTTGAAATGTTGTTGAAAGGCAGCAACCTGCCTTGTTAATTAGGGATTAGCCTTTAATCCAATAAAGCCGGAACAGTATTAGATCCTCGATAACTCCATAGTTTGTTGGCCATCGCGGTAGCTGATGCATCACCGGTAGTCATCGATTGAATTTGACTGATGGAAAGATCTCCACCTGTATACACAGCTTCCAATGTTCCTTTGGCATAGATGCCAATGCCCGTTACGCCTCTTGCTGAAGTGTATGTCCTGGCTTTAGGAAGCTTGTATCGACGTAATTGATAGCACTCATGCACAGGCATCCACTAGTGCCCACTTCAACAGGGTGGAGGTTCTAGGTGAGACCAAATAAAAGTAAGAAACAAAGATAAAGAAAACCTTAAAGCGACTTGTATTTTTTGTGAATACGCCTTAATGCCTAGATGATATAGATTGGATAGGTAATCCCTTCTGTGGAATCAAGCCTTGATTTGGAAAGGTGGCATAGGTCTGTGTTGCGGTTGGATTGGCTTGATATCTGCGGCTTTAGCAGCATGTCAGAGTCATTAAAGAAGAGTGGTTTGTCTTTGGTGTGAATGGATCAGTTCGACTGTTAGTTCCTTTAGTTTTAATTGCGATCGCTTGGTCTCAGGAGCTAATTGACCAGGTCTTCTTTGGTGGAAATTGGAACCTCCTAATGGGAGGGGGGGTATCCATGGTGGGGACTTCTTACAGCTCCTTTCAGTCACAGCGGATTTAGTCATTTGCTCTCAAACACACTTCTGTTTCTCCCATTGAGTTGGCTTGTCCTTTCAAAAGGAGTACGTGATTACATATCAGTCTGGGCGTGTGTTTTTTTCTGGCGCTAGAGCTTTTAGCTCTTCTTGAAGCTCATGCTCGCGCTCATCAATAATTTTGATGCGAGATTGGTAGGTCTCTTCGAGCCTCTTACGGGACGCCTCAAGATTGTCGAGTTCCTGTTGACGTTGCTTACGCTTGATCTCCTCTAGTTGGCTATCAGAGACAACATAAACAGTCCTAGCAGGTGAGAAGAAAGAGTCGGTAAAGAAAGTATCGAATAGAGAGGTGTACATGATTACCCTTGCGAGACCCCCTTACTTTGCTCTAGATCTTTATAATTACTAATACTGGGAACCGAATAAATTGATTCGGTAAGTATCACCCAATTCGGCTAACAACACTTTAGTTAGAAAGAACCGTAAAGCACAAATACTTGAGTAAAAGCCCTATATGTAATTCTTACAGATGTGTTAGAAAGGAAGTAACCGAATAGGAGAGTTATGAAACTAAGAACTCCTTTTACTGTTGTTGCTAACCCACTTAGAGATATTGGTCATATTCATGATTTCTCTTACAAGTTGCCGAATGAAAAACGTGGTGACTTTTGGGAAGAGATATGCAAAGTTCATCCCACAAAATCCTCTTGTAAGCTCTACGAAGTGTAGACAGGATTGTTTGTCGATATCTAGGAGATTTGCATACAGAAGCTCTGCATGAGCGTTCTGGACAAAAGCTTAGAACAGATGCTCCTATTGACCATGCAGGCAAAGGAGAGAGTTTTGCTCCTACTGATTTATTGGCTACAGCTGTAGGGACTTGTTTTCTTACAGTGATGGGAATCACCGCAAAAGAAGAAGGGTGGAAGTTAGAGGAAATAACAATTGCAATTGATAAGAAGATGACAACTCAGGGGGCTCGAAAAATTGAATCTTTATCACTTCAAATTGAGATGCCAGTTGATTTAAAAGAAGATCAATTAAAGGTCTTACAGAAAGCCACCAGGGACTGTCCAGTTTTGAGAAGTTTAAATGACTCAATACACATCAAAGTCAAGTGGAATCAAGCACAAAAGAAAAAAAACACAACGCTCAATTTTGTCCCAACTCATGTCTTTAGGGAAACTCCTCAAGTCACGTTCTTTGATGCAGGAGTCAACGGCTCTAATGGATCTGATGTGGTAATTCACCATGGAGCTGCAACCTCTCCTCCTAATGACGATGATTTTGAGCAATATTATGTTCACTACCATCAGATTGATCACAACTTAGTCTTAGATGGAAGACGTACTTTTACCTTGCTCAACCCTGATTGGGATGAGCCCCATCACGTGATTTACCTCAATCAAAGAATGGGTGCTTTACAGATTCCAACTGGTACCTATCACCAATCTGTTTCAGGTAAAGAGGGCAGTATGGTACTGAATCAAGCAGTAAGAGATAAGGATTTCGAGCCAGATAAAGAATTTATTCCTGTCAGTTTGCGAGATAGGGTTGATTTGCGTAAAGCAAAAGCAGCTGACCCTGTTTACTGGCTTTGGGATGATGGAAGAATCAAAAGATTGAAATTAAGTTGTACTTCTAGTAGCAAGAAAAAGATCAGGATTTAATTTATCAGAAATTAGTAATCATCATTGATGAAGATTCTTGGTAAAATTATCAAGTTTGAATGGATTTAGCCCTATCACTCAGAATTCACTCATTCAAGAGTTTTTAACTGTTCATTAGCCAGTACTTATTAAAGAAGGGAGGTGTGTATTTGGAGCGTATGGATTTTTTCAAACTCCTTGTAATACCTTTCAGTCACTTAAATGCCGCTTTTATTAGCCAATAGTTAATTTCCTTTTGCCCCATTGGATTTCAGCAGTATTCCAATGGGTGGATGGCGAAAGAACTTGGCACCCAAATTACCTTCTAACCTAATCGCTAGGTACTTCTAATTCAAAACAGATCGCATTAGATAAAAGATATGCTTGTTCTCAATAGGCTTGGCTGCTGAGGAATCTTGTTCTTGCTAGCTATCTCAACAAGTGTTATGCCAAGCCTTGTGAAAATAATCCTACTTTAGTGTTATAAGCACCATAGATAGCTAGAAAGAATCAAGGCTTTAACTCTTTTGAAAACAATGGCAGAGGGAAAAGACCAAAAAGGCTTTCTCAAAAAGTTTGGCAAATGGGCACCAATCGTTGGAGGAGCATGGATTGTATTGAACATTGTTCTTCCTTTAGCCCTATTACGTGTACCTGCTGTTCAAAGCTTCTTGGTGTCAGTAGGCGACAAGCTTCCTTTTCACGTACCAGGGATTGGATAGCAATGATATCTGTGCTCATAATTCTTTTTTAATTGATATCAAAAGTAATGCCTTGACTTGTTTTGCTTGTCAACCAAGGCAAGGATTTATATTTTATTTACTTTCTATTATTTAATCAGCAAACATTCCTTCTACGGACATCTCTCTTCTTGTCTCTGGTGATGGATAGTGCTGGTAATGTAAGACCATTCCACCGACAAAAGCTATCGCAATAAGTATCCAAGCAATTGACGGTTTCTTTTTGTTAGGAGCTTTTGGTTGCATTGGTCTTGTTCCTATTGCCGCCAAAATGTTGAAGGAGCAGATCTAAATTCAGTCATCTGTTGAAGGTTTGCTTTGACGTTTTTGCTTTAGCGCACTTCGGCGCTTCTTGGCGTCAAATCGACGTTTTTGGGATGCACGAGTTGGCTTAGTTGCTTTCCTGGTCTTTGGAGGTGCTTTTAAGCCCTCTCGCAAAATGTCTGCCAAACGAGCCAATGCTAATTGTCGGTTCTGATATTGGGAGCGCTCCTCCGATACAACGATATTAATGCAACCATTAAGACATCGATTCTCTAGTCGTTCAAGCAATCTTTTCTTGTGAAAATGTCCAATTACAGAGGAATGGCCTATATCGAAGATAAGTTCAACTTTGCTATCAGTTTTATTTACACCTTGTCCACCAGGGCCTGAAGATTTAGAAAAGCGCCATTTCAGCTCATTGGATGGAATAACCAAATGAGAATTGACAGTTAAATCCATTGAACACAAAAGAAATGAGCTCTGCCTCATAAGGCTTTGCTAGTTTGACTTAATAATGAAGATATTTATTTTGACAACGCTTTTTTGTAATTCATGCATACCTTATAGTTGCTGATTGATAACTAGTAATTGTTTGCTCATTAGGTAAGTAGCAGATTAAAGCTCCCTTTATTTTTACTAAGATATGGATCTATTGTGTGCTTTTTCTCGTCCTCAAATCAATTAGGTGTTGCCTTGGAATGCTGATTTCACTTAGTGTAATTAAATCCAGAAGATTGCAATTTGTTGGCTGCTGATATTTGTCAGAATTATTTATTCAATGATCTTTTGCAAAATTATGGAATATACCTATTAATCGAAGTATGTAGGAACTTAGTTTAATGCTTACTGTATGGGGTTTGGCTATTTCAATTATTTTGTCTTTACCGATGTAACAGGTAAGTAAATCATAATTAATACCTTAAAGGTTCTTTTTGTCGAACTGGAGGTAAATTCAAACCCTTAGATTCACTTGGAACTTTATTTGCTAAGCTAGCAAGACGATCATCAAGTTCTTCTTTTGTCCCTCCTAGGTCGTTTCCGCAGCTATCAAAAATATTATTAGATAGTGAAGTGGCTAAATCTTCTTTTGGAGCAGACATTATTTCATTCATAACAGGTGAGAAGAGTAAGCCTTGAGAAAGTTGAACTGCAGCGCTTTGCCCAGCCTTCTCAGGAGTCATTCCCTTTTTAAGTGAAGTGCAGAATTTCTCTGAAAACTTCTTGCTTAAATCTGACACTGCAGGTGATAAATCTGTAGCGGATGCAAATGTTGCTACAGGAGCAAGAAAAAATGTTGTTGCGATAAGAAAGGCAAGTAGTAAGCGGCGCATAATTAGTCTTGAAAGCAAAGAGAAATCATTGAAGAAGAGATAAATCCATTAAAAGCTAGGGCTTTTCACATATTAGGGTCCAACTTGCTTCTTATTGTTGAGCAGTTTATGTCTCACTTCATGGCAATGTCTTTCTGTAATTAATTGTTTGCACTTAGCGGAGCTCATTAGCTCTCGGAAAATCTAACCATATCTATGATGCCATTGAGTTTGGAGTTTGATCAGGACAGCGTTACATGTCCTAACTGCTATAGAGAGCTTCCAGTAAAAGGGCCATTGCCTTCATGATTAAATCATTTTTACTACTTCCATTGAGGGCTATTTCTCTATTAGTCGATAATAGTTAAGACGCCGATGATGACCTCACCAACAAGGTTGTGCCCAGGCAGTTCAAAACCTTAGAGAAAAGTGACTATCGGCCCAATGCCAGCCATCTCAAGCGCGTTCGAATCGCCGACAACAAAAACTTTCGCTGAGTTTTCACAACGGGCTGATTATTCGCTAATGGATTCACTTCAAGCTGATCCTCAGGCGACTGTTGATGGCCGTGATCACCACCCTCGCCAAGTGTTCTCGGGCCATTACGTACCGGTTACCCCCACTGCCATTCCAGCGCCGGAATACATCGCGCATAGCAAAACGTTATTTAACGAACTGGGCCTAAGCCATGAGCTTGCCTTCGACGAACAATTTCGTCGTCTGTTTTCAGGCGACATCTCCGTTGCGCGGGAGCCAATGCGTCAGGTTGGTTGGGCTACCGGTTATGCCCTGTCTATCTATGGAACTGAATATATACAGCAGTGCCCGTTTGGAACCGGCAACGGTTATGGCGATGGCCGGGCAATTTCTGTCTTCGAAGGGCTCTTCAACGGCAGACGCTGGGAGATGCAACTGAAAGGCGGAGGTCCTACGCCTTACTGCCGTGGCGCTGATGGACGTGCCGTGCTTCGTTCCAGCGTGCGTGAGTTTCTTGCGCAGGACTATATGCACGCTTTAGGAGTTCCGACCTCACGCTCTTTGACGCTGTATGTTTCCAGATCTGAATCAGTGCGCAGACCTTGGTACTCCAAGGATTCCAGGTCCATCGATCCAGACATTTTTGTGGACAACCCTGCGGCAATCACAACACGTGTCGCTCCGTCCTTTCTGCGTGTCGGCCAGCTTGAGCTATTTGCCCGTCGCGCACGCAGTACTGGAAATCAGGGTGCGCTCAATGAGCTGCAGATGATCGTGAAGCATCTGATCGAGCGGAACTACCAGCCAGTGATTGATCTGAGTCTTCCCTTCACCGATCAAGTGGTCGAACTGGCCTATTTGTTTCGTGGACGGCTCACGTCATTGGTAGCCAACTGGATGCGCGTTGGTTACTGCCAGGGCAATTTCAACAGTGACAATTGCGCAGCGGGTGGCTTCACCCTCGACTACGGCCCCTTTGGATTCTGCGAACTTTTCGATCCCAGATTTCAGCCCTGGACCGGAGGCGGTGACCATTTTTCTTTCTTTAATCAACAGGTTGCTGCTGAAGCCAATTATCAGATGTTCTGGGCAGCGATTCGACCTCTGCTTGCTGACGATACGGAGGCACTGGCAAGGTTAGATAAGACCCGAGATGGCTTTGCCGAAGCTATGAATCAGGAGATCGAGGCTATGTGGGCAAAGAAGCTCGGCCTGATCAATTATGACGAAACTTTGGTGAATGAAATGCTGCAGCTTTTGGTTCTCTCCAAAGTGGACTACACAATTTTTTTTCGAAAGCTTTCTCACATTCCAGACCAACTCACGGCCTTGAAAGAGAGCTTCTACCTGCCTAGTTCCGAACAGTTAGAAGCTCGGTGGGGTGGCTGGCTGCAACGGTGGAGAGATCGCATCAATAGCTGCGGTGACATCAGAGTGACATCTGCAGCGATGAAACTTATCAACCCCAAGTACACCTGGCGTGAGTGGCTGATCGCACCTGCTTATAAGAACGCTGAACAAGGTGATTACAGCCTTGTCAGGGAGCTACAGGCTGTGCTCAGCAATCCCTACGATGAACAATCATCGGATGTAGAGATGAAGTACGACCGCTTAAAGCCCAAGAATTTTTTCAACGTCGGGGGAGTATCCCACTACAGCTGTTCGTCGTGACAGGACAAAACCTTTCTTGACCTCAATCCATACAATCTAGTTTTTTAAATATGATGAATATCACTGAATACTAATTACAACGCTTCTTTCTTTTGGTCCATCTAGTTCAACAAGAATTACATCTTGATATTGACCTAGCTGAAGCTTGCTATTTTTAAAGGGAATACTTACGGAATTACCCAGAAGAAGTGCTTGCATATGGGAGTGAGCATTCTTCGGTTCATCCTCTGGAATGTTTTCTCTAAGATGCAAGTCATCATGTTTATAGCCCTGAAGAGGAGGAGCTAATTCTTTCAACCACTTCTCTAAGTCCAAGATCAATCTCTCTTCCATCTCATTGATGATTAATGCTGTCGTTGTGTGTTTACCAGAAGCACAAATAACACCTTCTAATTGTTGAGATGTATCTATAAAGCTCTGAATTCGTTCAGTGATGGAATGGCACGAGAATGAGGAACTGGTTTGAATGCTAATAGTTTCCGTCAACATAAGAAATGGCTCCTTAACTACTTCAATTTTATTGATTGGGGGTTATCCCCTCCTTGAAACTAAGCTAGCTATTACTAGTGATCAAGAGCTATTGGGAGCAAGAAACCTATAGATTTGATAGATCACAGCTGAAAAAGTAAGACTAGTGTTCACGAGAATCCCCTGAAACTCTAGCTATAAGAAACAAGCTGGAAAACAGGTTCGCTTTTCATTAGCGGCATGAGGAGTCAGTCAGAGCAGTCGATCGTTCGGAATTTGAACTTCCGGGCTGAGTGTGGACAGAGCTTGCTGAGGAAGACTTCTGCTTTCCGTGGGCATCTCACTAGTAGTTTTGGCGGCCATGTCCTGTTGATTTAGACTCAATATCAATAAGTAAAACTGCTAGATGAGTTGTAACTTAACTATTTCCAAATCTGCTGCTGCTGAATTGATAAGACAATCTGCATTCGGTGGTACTCCAGGTGAAATGCACATTGATTTGTTGCCTGATGGCTTTGGTGAAGGCTGGTTATATATTCGAGTTAGATGTGGGAAGCAAGATGGCACTCCTATTTCAAGAAAGGATGGAGTCACTTTATTTGCTCCTGCAGAGCAACTTAGTTTATTAAAAGGTTTAAGTCTTGATTATTATAGTGATTTGAGTGGTGGAGGCTTCTTGATTAGCTCCCCCGAAGGAGCAGAACCAAGTATGTGCGGCTCAGGCTTTAAATTAGGGAGTTAATATGCAGTAATCAAACCTCTGACTAGATAAACCTGAGGGTTTTATGAAGACTTGTACTGACTGCCCAATTGCAATAGGACCTAGGGAATGCTTCGCTGGCCGCTAATAAATTTTCTCTTTCAAGGAATAATTTTACTCATTATATTGTTTGCATGCTCTTCGCTTTTGTTTGCAAGCCCTTTAGTCAAAAATCATAAACACTTATCTCTCGTAAACCGACAATTTGATTGGCCTGAATGGAAACTCCCTGGACCTTTTAATCGCTCAGGTTTGAAAAGAGATATTATTTATCCATCTTGGTTTACTGGCCTTTGGATAGTAGAAAGTACAGATTTGAAAAGACCTGGGGAAAAACCTATTGAATATCAAGCTAGGTTTATTCTAAATAGTTCCGATGAGCTAGTTGGTGATCGTTCTTTTAATGCTCTATCAGTTGGCAAGGCTATCTTAGGAGATCAACTTTTGTCTGTAAAAGATGACCCAAGCTCCCCTAATCACCAGTTGGCAAAATTTGATGAGCATGCATTTCTTGAAACCAAGGTAATTGGCAGGAACCAATATTTTGAGAATGAAGATGAATTCTTTGTAGATGAATTGGTCTTACAGATCTTTCACACTTTGGAGATTTCAAGAGTCAAACAAGTGGAAACTTTGTCAAAGTATCAATTATGTAAATCATCAACGGCTGCCTTTGAAGATTTATCTTTAGAGACAATTTGTGGTGAGCAATGGCAAGTTATCTATTCTGCACCAGGGGAGAGATTGCAAGCTGAACCATTAAAAACTAGTCATTTCCAATTGATTCTTAGGCGAGGCTAAACATGATTTGCGATCCATTGCGTAATAAGGCTTGAATATAGAAATTAGACATTGGTTTATGCATTGCCCTTTAACTAGCTCGTTATATGATTTTTTAGCGGCTAAAAAAGTTAAAAATAAGGGTTGACGACTTTTCTTGAGCTTGTGGATATGGTTCTACTTCTAATGCCTGCCAACTTTTTCATTGGCTAACAGTGAAAATCAATCATATCGCTTTTTGCGTAGGCTTTTTCACGATTTTGACTGAGTTGGGATAAGCCTGCTTGGCTTGCAAAGGCTGTCTTCATCGTGCCTCGCAAGTATTTTGAATAGGCTATGACGATAAACAATAAGTTTTGAGTTAGCTCTATTTGGTCTGCGTCTTTGCCCTCAATCAAAGAGAAAATTCCTTATACTCACTTTACCCGCAATTTAAATGAGTTTTAATTCCTGCTTTAGTCTCCCATGCTTTGAGCGAATGTATTAAATAGGACATCCTTGTCTATGATTGCTTTTCTTGAGATGGACTTTCAATCGATGTGCTATAGTCTCACTGCTTTTCTAACGTAATTACTTAATAGCTCTCGCTACCTTGTTGATCTACAGTTAACTATGACTAGTACAAACCCAACCAAAAATATTAATGAGGGGAGTGAAGAAAGGTTTTCTTGCAAGTTGGTTTCTGAAATAATTCGCTCAAGGATTAAATCTGATAACGCTAGATTTCATGCTAATGATAATATTTCCGATTATATATTGCCTGGTGAACTAGAAACTCTAGAAAGAGAGGTAGCAACTAGGGTTAGAGAATTGCTTAAAACTCTTTTGATTGATGTTGACAATGACCATAACACTCAGGAAACAGCAGAAAGAGTATCTAGGATGTATATCAATGAAGTATTCAAAGGTAGATATCATAAGCAGCCAAAAGTCACTAGCTTTCCAAATGATAAAAATTTAGATGAAATTTATACAGTGGGACCAATAACTGTTAGATCTGCATGCTCACATCATTTGGTCCCAATCCTTGGGGATTGTTGGATAGGCATTAAGCCTGGAGATAAAGTCATTGGCCTTTCAAAATTTGCAAGAGTTGCAGATTGGGTATTTTCTAGGCCTCATATTCAGGAAGAGGCCGTAATGATACTTGCTGATGAAATTGAGAACCTATGTAATCCTAAAGGGCTAGGAATAATTATAAAAGCACAACATTATTGCATGAAGTGGCGAGGAGTTAAAGAGCCAGATACCAGCATGATCAACTCGGTGGTCAGAGGAGATTTCCGACATGACCCTAATCTTAAACAAGAGTTCTTTGAGTTAGTTAGACAGCAGTCTACTGTCGGAAAGAACTATTAAAACTTGCTTTTTTAGAGGCTATTTTTTTAGATATAACAATAAATTTGGTAAATGTAATTTTCTCAAGAATGCCACTTCAATTTGCTTATTGATGATTCCTGGGATCTATTTTTCTAAACGCTGTGCTTGTTGTTCAGGTAGAAGAATGGGTATCAAGCGAGGTGCAAATAGACCCATGCACCTTTTTGTTTCTACATTGCGATTAGCCCCTAGGTAGCCGTGCCGCAGCCTGGAGGCCCTGAGATCAGCCATGATTGGCCAATTCTTTGGATAATGACAATCGCAAAAGAATTTTATTAAAAAAATGATAACGATTGCTAGTTCGCAATGGACTTACCTGCCTCTAATTTATTCACGTTTTCTCTTTGAGAAACAGTACAGAAAGTAAGCAAAGAACTCCTATAAGAGGGCCAGGTGAAAGGTTAAAGCCAATCGAAAGCAAAAAACCTATAAATGTCAATAGAGTTCCATACCCAGCAGAACGTACCATTGCAGAATGCAAGCTAGGGGCATGACTTAAGCCAAAAATAGCTGGTGCTGAGAGCAAACCTATAACCAAAATGACACCTACAGCTGCCATAGAACTCACAACAACGAGGGCAGTTACAAGGCCAAGTGTTAAACGCAATGAAGAAACATTTAAACCACTAGCAGCTGCACCTTCAGCGTCTAGGCCAAGATATACCAATTTCTGATATGAAGTTCTTAAGAGTAGGAGTAATGCAATTGCAGCGACTAAGGTTCTCATTAGATCATCTGTCCCAACGGCAAGAAGATCTCCAAATAAAATAGATTCCAGATCAACTCTTATCTCTAAAAGAGGAATCAATAAAACCCCTAAGCCAAGTGTGCCTGCGAGAACAGTATTAATGATCCCCTCATTGTTTCCTTTGCTTTTTGAGGCAAGTCTTTCTGCAACAAGAGCCCCGACTAATCCACTAAGCACCCCACCAAATGAAGGATCAACTCCTATAGCCAGAGCTAAGACTATCCCTGGAACTACTGCATGCGAAATTAAATTGGCTTGGAGAAGGCGACGATGCGTGATCAAGACAGCACCAGTTGCAGGACAAAGCATTCCGATTAAAAGTGCCATTAGGAATGGTAAAGCCCACCAATTGGTGAAAAATGCTTCTAACAATGAACTAAAAGATTAATCTTGGTAAAGGCATGAGATTCACACCTCAGAGAATGGTCGAGCAAAGCACTGGTTTGACGACTCGTCAACAAAATATATTGGAGCAGTTGAACAATTGTGCTGATGAGATCAGCGGCCAACAACTTCATCGCAAATTGATCGAAGGGTCTTCCAATATGGGGTTGACTACTGTTTATCGACACCTTCGCACTCTTCAGCAGAAAGGATTGGTTCGATGTCGCAACCTCCCAACAGGCGAGACTCTCTATAGCCCTGTGAGTAGGGACCATCATCATCTGACTTGTGTTGACTGTGGTCAAACAGTTGTTTTGAAGTCCTGTCCAATCAAAAACATTGAATTGCCTAAGACGCAAACAAAAAACTTTGAGCTTTTGTTTCATACACTTGAATTCTTTGGCCTTTGTAAGAGTTGTCACCAGCGTCAGAAAGTGGCTGAAACCTGAATATTGATTAGTCACAACAGTGGTTACCCATACTACTAATTGATTGAAGCTTGCTTCTCACCTCTTCTGGAGTTCCAAAGGCCAAAACAGTTCGATCAAGTGTTATGACTTTGTCGTAAGCATTTAAAGCTTGACCCCAGTCATGGCTACTGACAAATATCGTTAACCCCGCTTTAGCAAGCTGACGAATAATGCTTAGAAACTGCTCCCTGGATGGAGGGTCAAGTGCCGCACAGGGTTCATCCAAAAGGAAAACAGATGCATTTTGTGCCAGCGTTTTTGCAAGTAAGGCTCTTTGTTGCTGTCCTCCAGACAGTGAATCAAGTCGTTTCTTAGCTAAAGCGGCAAGACCAACCCGTTGAAGTGAGGCTTCTGTCTTGCAACATGATTGATTGGCAGCATTCATTTGACCCAGTGCTACCAATCCTTCAGTAGTGATAGGGAAATTCCAATTGATAGAGCTTCTTTGAGGCATTAATGCAACTTGACTTCGATTTGCTCCTAAAGGATGCTCATCTAAAAAAATTTCTCCTTGATGCGAGATGAGCTGACCTTGTAATAGGCGCAGCAAGGTTGATTTTCCTGCTCCATTTGGACCAACAAGAGCTGTAAGAGTTCCTGTTTTCAGCTCTAGAGAAATGTCCTTTAGAACAGATTCTTTGCCATAGGAAAATGACAGGCTTTTTGCAATGAGATTAGTCAATCAAGAATGCGTGAATAGCGTGAATAGCGTGAAAATCTCACCTTCAGAGACTAGCGCACGCTTAAAAATGAAAATCGTTTTCATTTCAAGACATTTTTCTTTCAGATTGGGCCTAGATGCTTACCATTTCGTGAAATTGTTTTCTTGATTGCGTGAGAGTTAGATTCGTTCTTACTGGCTGCTCGGTTGTTTGTAGTCTTTTCTTTGGCTCAAGCCTTGCAAAAGCTTCTGAGGTTAAACCCGGTGTAGTTGCTTTTGATGGTGTTCTTTGTGATGTTGTGCGGACTATTGCTTCCAAATCTGCGGATGTTTACTGTGTGATTCCACCAACTGGAGATCCACACTTTTATCGTCTGAAGCCCAAAGACTTACAAGCTATAGCAAAGGCAGATGTTGTTTTTCATAACGGTTTTTATTTAACCCCTTCAGCCCTAAAACTATCTACAAAAGCTTCTGTACTAGCAGTCGCAGAGAAAGCAATGCCTAGATATAAGGGCAAAGACCCACATGTTTGGCATGATCCAAATAATGTCTCTGCAATGTCGACGGTTATTGAACAAAGCCTCCAAAAGGTGTTGCCTCAATCTGAGGTGTCAGCACTAAACTCACGTACTGAAAACGCCAAGGCTGTTCTAAAGGACCTAAGTAACTGGACTTCTGCTCAATTGAGATCGATACCTACTGAAAATCGAGTACTCGTAACTCAACATCGTGCTTTTAGTCATTTGATTAAAAGATTCAAACTACGTGAACTTCCTATGATTGACTCCTTCGCCACGGGTGGAACCCTCCGTCCTTCCAGCCTTGGAAAGATTGTGTCTGAGGTGCAAAAGTCTGGTAGCCGGGTCTTGTTCACCGAATCTCTTCCAGTAAACAAGACACTTAGGCGCATCAGTCGGGCTAGCGGCATTCCCGTAATGAATACTCCTCTATATCCTGATGGACTTGCACCTGGTGGCCTTTCAACAATTGAGACTGCGACCTCAAATATTTGTGTAATTACAAAAGGTCAGGGAAGCACTTGTGATCAAAAAACAGCAGATCAGATTGCTCAAAAATGGGCGGACATTCGTTAATTGCCCTATTACTTCATTTCCTAACTCAACTACCTAATCAATTTGATGTCTAACAATTTTATTAAAAGACTAAATCCTTTGAAAGCCTCATTACTCTTAGGCGTTGCATTGACGAGCGTTGATGCTTCACTATTACCTCGTATGGGGCATGCCCATGGGGGAGGAGGAACTGAGCCTTTAGAAGCAGGTGAATTTAGGTTGACGCCTCAAATAACCGTGGAAGCTCATGGTGGTTTTGAAAATAATATTGAAGGAAAACCAGAACATTATGGCCTTGATGGACTCTTTGGAGGTTTGATGGAATGGGGATTAGAGAACGGTGGGAAATTCTCTATTGAAGGTGCTTTTGGACCTGTCGGAGTATGGGGTGAAGCAGAACATTTTTATGGTGCCGTACATTCCGATCATGACGATCATGACGATCATGACGATCATGAAGAAGAGCATGCTGAGCACGACACTGACTACAAACGAGAAGATTTCCGTGGTTACTTGAAAGCCACATATGCTCCCAATGATCGCCTTAGTGTGGCAGTAGATACCCAGCCTTATATAGTTACAGAAAATCAGGGAGAAGAAAAGAAAGGAACCAAAAATTCAATTGGCGCAAAAGTACTATATGCTTTCGGTGAAGGGGATGTTAATTTCGCACTCGGCGATAACTTTAAGGATCTCACTGATGGAGCTTATGTAAGTTTGGAACACCGTCAAGGTTGGAATTCAGTTGGAGAATGGCAAGGTAATTACACAGATCCTAGAGTAGGAGTCGAATTTAATTACGATTTAATTGCTCTCAAAATAGAAGGTGGGCCTCGTTTCTTTGTCCCATCATCTGAGGCAAGTACAAGCGAACGTACTGATTTCGCTGGTGAAATCGAGATCAGTCGTCCTGTAGGTGATAACGCAGCGTTATTTGTTCATTGGCAACCTACTTATAGTGATAAGGATGGCTCTAAATGGGGTCAAGGTTGGCAACACCATGTTGGGACAGGAGTTACGTTCCGCTTTTGAAAGATAAGTCTAACTTTTTCTTAGGCATTCCTTTGAGCTCATAGCTGATCAAGCTATGGGCTTTTTATCTTTACTTGCTTCTCGACATCTTATTATCAATGTCTCAAAATAGTTGATAAGTCAGCAAAGACGGGATTGTGTTGTCTCCTCAGTAACTCCATACTCTGTTCTCCATAGCTTGTACAGCTCGATCTTGGTTTGTCTCGCTGATACTTTCTGAATCTCTTTGTAAAAGCTGCTTAGCCGTGTGAGCGGCCTACCTTAAGACTTGTGAGGTACCGCGACTGTCCTCCCATTGCAGGCAAACCTGCAATTCTCAATCCACAAACATCTATATTCCTATCAAAAGGCTCTAGCAAATTTTTATCAGTAAGGATGCCACTTTGCTAAGAAGGCATTACACCTAACAAAAATAGCCACGATCACGTTAAATAACTCCTGTAAATTACATGGCCAGCTTCATTCAATGTATGAATCTATAGATGGCACGTCTTTCCATACCAATTGGCGTTGCAAGCTTCAAAACCAACTTGTTAGACGCAATGGCAGGATGACACTCCAAAAGAATATAAAGCTGCTCAAGGAAAGTCCTGAGAAAGTTGGTGGAGACAAGGAAACTGCGAAAGAACTAATTGAACTTCTAGAAGGCGTTTCTGACGATCAAGCTTGGATAGCTGCTAATGCTATGGCTGGACTATCTATAGAAAAAGCTTTAGAGACTTTAAATTCAATGAGGGTATGAAAGATATCCCTATTGAATTCGGCTTTTAGCTGGCTTCACTTTGAAGATTCACCTCATCGCTATATTCAAAGCCATTTAGGAGTATTTGGTAAAAATGCCGTTTTGAAAAGCTGTTTCTCTTTTGACTAGGAAACTATTTTTCCATCACTTTATATACTTTTGATCGCCCATTGCATTTTCTAACGCCCCATGAAATAGGAGCCTTAGATTTCACTGTCTCTTGTTCAACGCAGATGTTTTGATTTGTTGCCCATTGAGCAACTGGGCGCAAGCTCACAGCAATAAAGGCAAGGCACAAAGCGCATAAAAGTAAAGCAACTCCATTGAGAACTCTTATTAAATCAACATGCTTGTTAGTTGGAGTGTTAGTCATCAATTGAACGGTATAAGACTGGTTAAGACTCAAGCTATTTTCAATAACCTACTTTTGCAACTTTTTTGATTTCACTTTTAAAAATGGTTCAGACATCTGTGGGACACCTTTTTCATCAAATAGATTGATCATAGGCTTCTCCCTTTTTGGTGGACTTGATAAACCAATCCTAAAAGCGAGAAACTTGGATACATACCTGAACCAATTTAAATGCCTTCTTTAGTGACTTTGCTGCTATACCTCCTTGGGGGTGCATCGTTGGGGGCTCTAATGCTTCTAACTGGTGTGCCTGCGGGCCCACTTTTAGGGGCAATATTAGGGGCCGGCTTATTAAGCATTAGTGGCCAGCTTGAAGTTGCGGCATGGCCTTTAGGTACAAAGACAGTACTTGGGATAGGGATAGGAACGGTTATTGGGACGGGGATTAATCGAGAAACATTGGGGGAATTGCAATTGCTCTGGAAGCCTGCATTGGTTATAACCTTTACTCTTTTGATAGCTGGGATCCTTGTTGGACTATTGATTAGTAAATTTCTTGGAGTAGATAAAATCGTAGCTCTATTGGGGGCAGCCCCAGGAGGAACTATAGGGATGAGTCTTGTGGGCGCGGAGTTCGGGGTTGGTGCAGCTGTTGCGGCTTTGCATGCTGTGAGATTAATCACAGTTCTGTTTTTGATACCTGCAATAGTGAATTTCCTGGTTCCAGTAGGGAGTGTAGATATCACAAAATAATGTTTAGCCTTTATTTACCTCCTTTGAGATTCTTTTCTTACATCTAAGGAAAGAAGACTCATGAGCATTGATCAATCAGATTTGGGGAATTAGGCCGTTGGCAAGCAAGGAGGTGCATTCGATGCCAATATTTGACAAATGAAGAGGTCTCTCTGGCATTTGCCGTTTCTATTCGCTCAAAGTTGCAGACTATCCAAAACTTCTTTGTTCTTGGCTGATGCCATGAATTACCTTCGCAGAGTTCTCAATTGAAAAGAGCTGATTTTTCCATTACGCCTTTCTTGCAGAGAAGCAATGCAAGAGCAACGTGGCAGCTTTTAGTGACATTTGTTCCAGTGGCATTGCTTTGGTGGAGTGTTGCAAGGATTGATCAAGCTTCTTGGATTACTTCGTTGAAAATCTTCGCCTTAATTCCTGTGCTTGGGCTCTTGGCGTTGTTTTCATCGCGTGCCTTTTCGTTGATGCATGACTGTGGACATAACTCATTGTTCAGCTCTCGTTGGCTCAATCGCTCGATGGGATTTTCGTTGGGAGTACTGAATGCAATCCCACAATATCCTTGGTCGCGTGATCATGCTTTTCATCATCGACATAACGGAAATTGGCAGATATATCGCGGTCCGATAGATGTTCTCACCGTTCGAGAATTTCAAGCACTCCCTAAACAAAGTCAATTATTTTATGCAATCAGTCGTCATTGGCTGATGCTATTCCCAGGCGGATTCTATTATTTAATTATTAAGCCTAGATTGACTTTGGTTCATGCACTCGTTGATTTTATATGGTCAATATTTATGGAATTGTTAGATGGCGTCCGTAAAAAAAACTTCGCAAGTCTTCAGTCCATATCCACTCGTGTGCGACTGCATCACTCTGGATATGGCAGTACCTTGGGTGAAATAATAGATTTAATTGCAAATAACTTGTTTGTTTTGACCGGTTGGGTCCTTATGAGTAAATGGCTTGGCCCTGGCCTGTTTTGGAGTTGCTATTCGATTGTGATGACAGTCTCAGCAGCTATTTTTATCTGTATATTCTTTGTTCAGCATAATTTCAATGGTTCATATGCTCATGGGACTGATGATTGGAGTCCATTGCTTGGAGCAGTTGAAGGAAGTAGCAATCTTGATATCCCTGAATGGCTGAATTGGTTCTTCGCTGATATTTCTTTCCACAGTATTCATCATTTGTGTGACCGTATCCCGAACTACAACTTGCGGGCTTGTCATTTGACCAACAAGCATCTCTTGCAGGACTCGAAGAATCTAAGAATCGGAGATATATATGATTGCTTTGACTACATACTTTGGGATTCTGAATCGCAAAAGCTAACAACAATTGCTGCTGTTAAAATTAGCTAAGGCTAGGAGTCGATTGTTTTAGCGAACTCTCTTGATTAAGCAGCCTCTAGCTCATAGTCTTCATTAACAACCCCTTCAATTAGCTCCAAAGCAACGTGCTCGGAAGATGCTTGGCTTGCTTTCCAATGCCTGATAAGAAGTTCTAACTCTAGGATCCTTTTGTAGGCGGCCTCAATTTTCTGTTCATTAGTCATGGCAAGTAAGTACTTAGGACCCTGAACTATTGAGACACCTTTTGCTTGGTCAAACAAGATCATTAGATTATCCAATGCTTGAGATCTTTATTTAATGTTATGTCCGCATTCATTTTTGGTTCCAATCTGACGGAATAGCCCACACATCATCATTGCCATCGTTTTTTAACCATTCCTTATATTCGTGAAATAGACAGCGACGATCGGCTGCTTCCCTTAGCAGTTCCATTCTGGAGACAGCATTATTCACGGTTTTAACCAAAGTATCTTTCAACTCAGAGTCAGGATCCATAGTTGGAGAAGTAATTCCTCTTCTCCTTACATAGTTGATTCCCCTCAAGCTGTAATTGGTGAAAATACTTTTTATGTTGAGGTAAAGACTTTTTTTGCTTACAACACACCTTTCTTGGGTTTGTCTTTATATGGCTGGTCACCAATGTCTGGAGGGACTGTTTTGCTTTCTTCTGAGACCACAGCTCCTCCCATTCCACTCATTACGTTTTTAATCCATGTTTTGACTTTTGACGTTAGTGAGTCAGGCATGCCTTTGGTGGGCTTTGAGGACTAATTCAAGGTAACTTCTTTTTGTCGTAGAACAAATACGAGCAGTCAATATGGATTGGCTTTTAAGCAATCAAGCTTTAATTTAGAATGCAGGCTGTGGCTCTCCATCAAGCTAGTCGCTTGGAAGACCTACTTAGATCGTTGCTGCTGCTTGATTATTCAATCTAAGGCTTTAACCCATGATTAGCTATGAGCTCAAAAGCTGAAGAATGTGATTCTTTAAAGAATATGCTCAAGGTATTTAATGACGCTGCTATTTGGGTAGGCACTATTCTTTGGAGATATCAACTCTTCGAGGACATCCTATTTAGTACAGGCTGACTAGTGACTCAGATAACTCAAGGATTTCTAGGAAGAGGATTACACTAATAGAAGTCATTGCAACAATTACAGCCCCCCCCAGTTTGACAAGTTTTTGGTTTGTGCTGTCTTGGCAAGCCTTTATAGAACCTTCAGTTGCTCCAAAAGGAAGAAATATCATTCCAATAATTATTAGTGCAATAATCCCAATGATTGCTTGCTCGCTGACTGTACCGCTATTGATTTCTAAAACAGGAATATTTATATGATTTCTGGCTGATTCAGCAAGCTGCCCGAACGCACCTTCTTGATGAAGCTCCCACAGGGTTTTGAATTCAGCGGCCATTGTTAATTTCCTATGTATAAACTGAGTTATAACCTTTGATCTCAGTGATTTCTAGGTATTGGACACACTTCTCATTGGCCAGCAATTAAGCTCAGTCATATCAACAGATCTGGGAGAAAAGGCTAAGCCTGAAGAGGTTCAAATAAGAAGGTTCTTAGGGCTTGATTTGAATTCTCAGAGAAACAAGACATCTGGCTCATGAAGCTTTTATTTCGATTTTCCTGAATTGTGGGTATAAGCCAACCCACTATATGTTCATGACTAGTAGCCAACGTGTTTGATAGGCGGCTTACTCGACCAAGAATCCATCTCCACCTTTCGCAACAGAACTTACGTAATTAAGCTATAAATATTGTCTCCTTCTCATATGTAAGTTAGGCTGAAAAGTCTATTGATTATTTATCATGCTCACTGGCAAGGATTTATTAGCCAAAGTCAAGGACTTAGGTGATGTCTCAAAATCTGACCTTGTGAAGGCATGTGGATATGTATCCACAAAGAAGGGAGGCGGAGAACGTCTTAACTTCACCGCCTTTTACGAAGCTCTGCTTGAAGCTAAAGGCGTAAATCTTGCTTCTGAAAGCGCTGGCGGTGTTGGCAAAGGAGGAAGGAAGCTGAGCTATGTCGCTACAGTTCAGGGCAATGGCAACCTTTTGATTGGCAAGGCCTACACAGCGCTTTTGGATCTCAAGCCTGGCGACAACTTTGAAATCAAGATGGGTAGGAAAGGATTCCGTTTAGTCCCAGAAGGCGAAGATTAAAGCCTCTCTATTCCTGATATTTTCACACCAGGTTAGATGTAGGTTGGCCTCAATCAATTATTAGCCAGTGAGCTTAAGGGCTCTCTGGCTATTTTTTTGTAAAAAAATCCTGGCTAGCGACTTCTAATTAGCTTCTCTTTTTATGGCTATTCAAAAGACGAGAAAAATCAGCTTGCTATTAATGGAATTTCAGGCTAACCCTCGGTTAGGAGGAGAGCCCCGATGAAGTTAATTGCTAGCTATCACAGCAAAGGTTTTGAGGCAGTTGCTGATGGAGTTATGGAATTTTTTGATCGACGTCAGGACCTCCAGACTAGTGGAATTGCTTTTGGAGAAAATTCAAAAGAGGGAGATCTTGAGCCAGCCAAAGTTTCTACTGATATCAGTTTGGTCGCGATTGATCACTCAGATCCCGAGGCCTTTGCAATATCTGATGTCATAATTCGTGGAGTAAGTGCAGCTTTAGATCACTATCTTCAGGAGCGACCATTATTTAGAGAGTGCTGTCCGGAGCAATCTTTATTCGTAAATCCTATTTTTAATCTCCAACGTTATGCTCCAGGTGAAGGCTTTAAGCGTTGGCATTGCGACTGGACTATTAGTGATGAGGCGACAGAACCTTCTCATAGGGTTCTAGCTTGGATCCTTTATTGCAATAACGTTGACTCCGCTGGTACAGAGTTCCACTGGCAGGAACATCATGTGGCTGCAGAACGAGGAAAATTAGTCATTTTCCCTGCGGGTCTTTCACATATTCATCGAGGGAGAGTAAGTAATACTCACTCAAAGACTATTGCTTCAGGGTGGATCAATGCAGGCAGCCTTGAGTCATATATATCTCGATTGGCAACGTAATGGAGTTTTACCAATCATGAATTTCAATTTTTGATTCACTAGGCCTCAATTTTTTGGACATTAATGATCATCCTGAAACTTGTTATTGAATTATTGCCTTGCCTTTTAATGGGTTATTACTTGGGGCGTTATAAACCAGCCATCTCAGGCACAATAGCTAGCGTCCTTATTAATTTCGGAGTTCCGATAAGTTTGATGGGTCTTCTTTTAAGAAGTGGCCTGAATGGGTACCTTCTTGAAGCGGCAGTGATGGCTTTATTAGCAATAGGTTTGCTAATAGTTTTCATTAGGATGATCCCAAGACTTGAGGACTTGACTCTTAATAGAACTCTGATGTTGGGAAGTGCATTTGGTAACTCTGGTTACTTTGGAATCCCTGTAGCTTTATTGTTTTTACCAAGTGAGGCGCTCATCTTTAGTATTGGCTATGACTTTGGAGCAACCTTGCTCATTTGGAGCTTAGGTCCAATTCTTCTTCATCAAAATTCAGCTGCATTTGAAGCTAAAGATGTATGGCTTCGATTCCAAGACGCTTTTATGAATAGTCCTGCAAGTAAGGGATTGGCAGGTGCATTGTTGATTCAGTTAATTCCATGGAAAGATCAAATCACTTCTGCAATTTGGATCCCATCGAGAATTTTAATTTTGTTGGCGCTATTAATTGTTGGTATGCGTCTTAGTGGGATTGTTAAATATGCTAATTCGGCCTTTAAGGATTTTATGGTTAAAGTTAAGCCCTACTTATTTTTGAAATTAATTATTTTGCCAAGTTTAATGTTGGTCCTTTGCAGTGCTTTAGGCCTGCCAATGCTGATGCGGAATGCATTGGTTTTGCAGGCTGCAACGCCAACAGCGATATCTGTATTACTTTTAGCTGAAGGCATAGGTAAGGATCAGGAACTTGCATCTGCTTTGGTTTTTTGTAGTACATTATTGGCGATAATTACTGTTCCAATTTGGTCAGCGGCCCTGCAGTATTGATCTCCAAATGGAATATCAGACTCAATACTTAACTCTTACAGGTCGCCATATTAAGGATCTGCAATTGACCGGTCAGGACTTGTTGGGTAAGCCTTGGTCGCTTAGAAATCCCGTTTTTCTTTTAGATCGATGTTGGTTGAGGCTTGAGAAAATTAGGTTTGATGAATTGGCGAAAAGGTTGCCTCCTGATAAGTCTGGGGAAGCTCCTGAATTAGTTAGGTATCAGCAACTTTTAGAATATGGCACTGATCATTTACTAGCTATGCAGCAATGTTGGGCAGAATTTGGGATACAAGATTTTCACAGGGCGATGAGAAACTATTGGCATTGCCAAGATCTAGGTAATCATGGTTGGACATTCCAAACTTATATGGAAATTATGTATAAATATAAGCAGTCATTTACAACTTCCAATCCTATGTTTCCTCTAATTATTCGAGGCCGTAAAAGTTCGTCGGAACATCACAATTTGAGTTGGATCTCAATTTCTAAAACATTAAATTTGAAAAAATTATCATTATCTATCATGTAGGATTTATCGGATATAATTGATCTCTTTCGTTTGGATCGAGCAATCTGTACCTAGGATTAATTTTTAAATCAAAATTGCAGCAACGGGATAATCAATTCAATTTTGGAGCATGGCTATGCTTAGCATATATGAATAAATTAACCCTAACTACAATTGAGAGCTTTCCTTCTCGGAATTACAGCAGCATTGCTCTTGCCTCTAATTGGATGCTCAAGCACTTCTAAAAATTCTGGAACTCCAGCGCTTTTTACTAGTAAAGCAGAGGCAGAAGCGGCAGCAAGTCAATTTGGCTGCACTGGGGCGCATAAGATGGGCGATAAATGGATGCCCTGCTCCAATCATGTAGAAGATGGAGCCCAACATCATCATGGGGGTATGAATCATTGACAGAGATAAAAAAATCCCAGCAAGAGGTGCAAGAAGCTTCTAATCATTGCGGTAGCAATCCTAAAAAAATTGCATTTGGGATCGCCCCATTAGGGCTCATTTCGATTGGTATTGTTCCCATGGGAGTCATAACTATTGGTGTTGTGCCAATGGGAGTAATTTCCTTAGGAGTAGTTGCGATGGGCGTTGTAAATGCTTCAGTTGTAGGAATGGGGGTTATTTCCGCAGGTTTAACCACTATGGGAGTTTGGGAATGGAGTCCAAGTGGTAAGAGTCATGAGCATCATGGCCGTATTCACAACGCCGATATTCATTCAACTCATGGGAGCTTGAAAAATCATTTTGCCTATCCCAGCCGCTCTGAAGCTGAAGCTCAAGCAAAAAAAATGGGATGTAGTGGTGTTCACCGTATGGGGCAATTATGGATGCCTTGTGACATGCAAGAAATCGAAGATTGATTTATAAATCTTTAATGGTTACTTGAACTCGCTTTGGTTTCTGATTCACCACAAGACAATAGTGAACTCTTCAAAGAAGCAAGGAAATTGGTTGCTTTTGGTGTTGCTCCTAGGGGAATAATTGCAATAGGGCTAGTTCCAATGGGATTTATAGCTATTGGAGGAGTCTCTATGGGGGTAATTACTATTGGTGCAGTAGGTATGGGATTGGTGAATGTGTGTCTGGTTGGTATGGGACTTGTTGGGATTGGCCTGAAACTTATGAGCCTCTCTTGAATATTTTTTCTTTAAAATTAAATTTTTTAGGTGATTTATGAATTGGACAGTTGATCAAATACCAGATCAATCAGGACGAATTGCTTTTGTTACGGGTGCCAATAGCGGCCTTGGCCTTGAGACTACAAAAGTCTTACTTGAAAAAGGTGCAAAAGTGATTATGGGTTGTCGTTCTATTGAAAAAGCCCAAAATGTCATTTATCAGTTCCATGAAAAAATTGATTCTGGATTGATTGACTGGATAGAACTTGATCTTGGGGATTTGACCAAAGTCAGTAAGGCTGCAGATCAGGTGGCATCTAAATATCCAAGATTAGATCTTTTAATCAATAATGCGGGTGTAATGGCTCCACCCCGCACCCTTAGCAAACAAGGTTTCGAGATCCAATTTGCTGTGAACCATCTTGGTCATATGGCTCTTACTCTCAAGCTGTTGCCATTACTTGATAAGCAAACAGGTGCAAGGGTAGTGACAGTTTCTTCGGGTGCGCAATATATGGGCAAGATCAATTGGGGTGATCTTCAAGGTGAGATTCAATATGATCGCTGGGCTTCTTACTCCCAAAGCAAACTTGCGAATGTGATGTTTGCTTTAGAGCTAAATAATCTAATGAAGACATCTAAGAGCGAGGTTGACTCCCTTCTTGCCCATCCAGGCTTGGCTCGAACTAATTTGCAGTCGACTTCTGTTGATGCCAATGGTTCATGGCAAGAGGCTTTTGCTTATAAGTTGATGAATCCATTATTCCAAAGCGCAAGAATGGGTGCATTGCCACAGTTGTTGGCAGCTACTAATCCAACTGCTAAAGGTGGAGAACAATATGGCCCGCGTTTTAATGTCAGGGGGTACCCAAAGCCTTGTCGAATTGCGTCACTAGCTTTAATCAACTCTGACAGAAAAAAACTTTGGGATGTCAGCGAGAAACTTATACGGGATTTTGTCTAGATAAATTCAGAGAGAATTGCTAAGAGATTAATTTTTTATATATGGTTATTTACTAGGTTTATTCTTTCATTTAGGACTTATTAGAGGGAGGAGTAACTAGAGGACTTTTGACTTAAATAGATAGGAGCTATTGCTCGTATCCAGTTTTTTGGCGAAAGCTGTTAAAATCAAATTTCTGCAGGAATCAACGGCCTTGTTAAACTGTAGTTAATTAAGAGCTTCTGAAACAGCTATGGCTTATAAGAAAGCATTATGAATGAAGGTGATTTTTTTATTTCTTGATATTTATTGTTTATGGCTAAATATACAAAATATTTTAGTTTTGATCACACGGCTCAAGTTGAGTTGTCAGATGATATTGAATCCTGTCTCATGGTGTGTTCGCATGAACGGAGCGGAACTCACTTTCTTATGAATTCGCTAGGCGAATGTACTAGGTACAATGGAGAAAAATATCTTAATTATGATTATGCTGAAATTGGATCTGCAGTTAATTTTTTCTCATTAAAGAATTCTCGAAGCTTCTTAGAGGCTTTGTCTAATTGTAAGAATTCCACTGGTAAGTTATGCATGAGCAGCATTATCAAATCACATTTTCCAGTGAGCCTTCTCGGTGTACCTTTGCCAAGAAAACTTAAAGTAGCCTATATTTATAGGAATCCCGTTGACACACTTATATCTTACTGGAGGTATTTAAACTCTTTAGACTATTTCGAAGGACTGAAGACTAATAGCCCCCTTAAGCTTGCAGCAGGAATTCCATGTGGCCAATCGCAAAGGTATCAGGTTGAAAATAGTGCTACATATTTTGATAGATGGGCACAGCATGTTACTGCCGCATGCAAGTTGGCTAAAGAAGACAGCAATATCGCGTTATTGAATTATAATCAGCTTTGCTATGACTACAACTCAGCTTTGAAGAAGGCTTGTAAGCATTTACAGATCGAGGTTATATCTGAGCCTAAATGGAAGTACAAAGATACAGTTATTGTTCCTGGGGCTGATATTAGAGTGTCTGATAAGCAGGTTTTAGATCTTAAGAATTATTGTGATCATAATATTCGAAGATATAAATATCTGCCTTCTGATATTTTAGAATAAAAATATCTTGATATAAGAAGCCTAGCAATTGCTATAGATTAAATATACTTTTTCTTGGAATTAGTGAATTGGAATAGAGCATGATTAAATTACCTTTTGCTTTTAACGGCTGTGATAAATGATCGAGCAAGAATTAGTGAATCTCGTGATTTTTTTGGCTTTGCTTCCATTGAATTTCATATGAGTCTGCTATTTTCTAGAAAGCGAATTGGGGTGCAAAGCTCTTAATTACCACTCAATAATTATAACTTTAGTTAGTTGATATCTAGTTGGTTCAGCTGACCCCATGAGTGGGAGATCCCTGAGCGCTATAGATTTTCATGCGCTCTATTCTCCATTTGGCTGCCTTTAGTCTTTGGCTGGTTGATTTGTTGCCAACTATAGATTCTGTTGGGGTATGACCATTAAGCCTTGCCAAAGGCTTCTTAATTCGATTTGAACAGCTATTTTGTATCAAATATCACGCTGTTCCATTTGAGCAAGACTCAGTTAAAGCTAAATATATCTAGTGAGCTTTTGGCCTTGTTACAGGTTAATGCTTCCCGCTCGGGCCAAACTGTTGAGGAGTCTGCCAAGCAAATTTTAATGAATGCCTTGGTTGAAATAGATGAAGGAGTGCCTCGTGAGGATCAGATTTCTTTTGGGGGCAATGAAGCTATGACGGGGCTAGGGGGGAAAAGATTTACAGATCAAGGTGCAAGGGCATATACCAATGCTGCTAGGTATGAGTTTCAGAAACATGCAGCTATTAAAGGACTTGATATTGAACACGCTTTGGAAGAGCTACCGGATATAGCAATGAAGTATCAAGGTGACCTGGAACTAATCCGTCACATTTTGGTTGGCAAGCATGTCTTAACAGGGAATGAGATGGTCATGGCTATTAAACAGACCGGTAATTGTCCAATGATGAAGACTCTCCAGGAATGGAGTGGCGATCCGTTGCCGGCTCTAAGTAAGGTTTTGGTGGAAGCTATAGAGGTTTAATCAAGTTGCTATTTTGATTTAAGCCATTACGTCATTAGAGCATTAATCTATTGCGAATAAAATAAATTAATAACTTTGCTTTGCTCCTTGCCCGCTGTTCTTTAATGAAATAATTAGCCGCATTAAGCCAATAACAAACTCCTCGTATTAGCAGGGCTATTCGCGAGCTAATACGAGGAGTTTGTTAGTTAATTTGCTCAAAAACTTATTTATTATCTGTGAATATCAATAACATTTAGCAGGGAAAATTTCATCCTTGACTATAAACCATGTGCCTGTTTAAAAGACAACTATTGTAGCGAAAATCTTACTTATTTGGAGGATTCCATAAAGCATCCAGGCCGCGACGAGTAAAACTCATATATCGCAGACCTTTTCGGATGCTGAACCGCTTTGCCGCGCGGGCTCAAATTCACTGTAGGGTCTGTTATGTATTCCAGATAACACTCTTAAAATTATGCAAACCTATGGGAATCCAGACGTCACCTATAACTGGTGGGCTGGCAATTCTATGGTTACCGACCGCTCTGGTCGGTTCATAGCCTCACATACGGCGCATACAGGAATGATTGCATTCGCTGCGGGCGCCAACACTCTTTTTGAATTTTCTCGTTTTGACCCTTCTTTGCCTATGGGCAATCAGGGTTTTGTAAGCCTTCCCCATTTGGCTGCAATTGGCATTGGCTTCGATGAAGCCGGAGTTTGGACAGGGGCAGGTGTGGTAACAATTGCCCTCCTGCACCTTGTCTTTTCAATGGTTTATGGGGCAGGTGGCTTAATGCATGCACTGCTTTTCCCGGATGATATTCAAAAAAGTGACATCATTCAGGCCAGAAAATTCAAATTGGAATGGGGCAACCCAGATAATCAGACCTTTATCCTTGGCCACCATTTGATCTTTATGGGGGTTGCGTGTATTTGGTTCGTGGAATGGGCAAGGGTTCATGGGATTTATGACCCTGCAATCGGTGCGATCCGTCAAGTCAATTACAACCTTGATCTAAGCGCTATTTGGAATCATCAATTTGATTTCATTGCTATTGACAGCCTTGAAGATGTGATGGGTGGTCATGCTTTCTTGGCCTTTGCCGAGATAACCGGTGGCGCATTCCATATTGCGACTAGACAAATTGGTGAATACACCAAATTCAAGGGCGATGGGTTGCTTTCAGCCGAAGCAATTTTGTCTTTCTCTCTTGCAGGAATTGGCTTTATGGCAATTGTTGCAGCTTTCTGGTGTGCAACAAATACCACTGTCTATCCAATTGAGTTTTATGGAGAGCCATTGAGTCGGACTTTCCTTATCGCTCCTGCTTGGGTGGATTCAGTTGACTTGACTGGAACTGCTCCATTGGGTCATTCGGGACGTTGCTATTTAGCTAACTTCCATTACATAGCTGGGTTCTTTGCCCTCCAAGGCCACCTATGGCATGCCCTACGTGCAATGGGCTATAACTTCAAAGATATTGGAGCGAAATTGAGGGTGGCTGCGGATTAATCAGCAAGTTTGCTTAGCAAACTATTCGAAGCCTCGTCTAAAAAGACGGGGCTTTTTTTTGGGTTATTTAAAATAAATAATGTCGGCAAAAATCTGGATAGCTCTGAAAAGTCTTTCAGTTCAAAAAATCTGGGGAAAACGCATAAAAAGTTTTGCGAGATAAATGGGATCAGAAAGATGGGGAAAACATTTTTCAATCCATTGCATAGCTAACCCCCCCCCTGCTACAGCTGGTGTAGGTAGTTGAAGAAAAGTAAAGTCAAATCTATATCTAGTGTGACGAAATAGGCGCTTAGCCCTTGACACTCCCTAATGTAGCTTCGTGGCCGGGTGATGGGGATCAGTCGGTCTTTGAGCGCCAGCAAAACGCCCTTGATATATCTTGAGGGCGTTTTTACTCGAATTTCATAGTTGCTTAATGACAAGTTGGACTCGGTCCTTTTTGATTTCATTTCCTGCTGTATTTATATTTTGCCAAAAGGAAGCTCTATTTAATAAATCTTTTTTTTAATATTCTCTTTGCTATAGCAATGATTCCAAATTTATCTAATATTTTCTTGCCTAGGGCAATCGGACCAGTTGTCCAAATCAAAGCCAAAATGATGCTTGCCAACCAATCTCCTCCAGTCAAAGAAAAGATCTTTAAAAGTCCCCAGATCCAAACTCCTGCAATGCCTGGGCCAATTACTACCCATATAAGAACGGCCGTAATTATTGCGGCAAGTTGTCTTGGATAACTCCAGAAGAAGTAGTAGAAACAGGCAACCAAAGATGGAATCCAGAAAGCTTTAACCCCCTGAAAGATTCCAATAAGTAGTGGAAAGTAGATGCATCCAGAAATTAGTACACTGAGAATTGTCAGGACAATCGCAGCGGTTTTTTTGAACCAAGGTTTTTTACCTTTGACCGATAGGTCATCAAGGCGTAGCCAATTACCTGTCATCTTTAAGCAAGACCAGAAGTTGTTTAGGCTGTTGACCAATTCAAAGAAAAGTTTACCGGCAAGCTTTTAAATACACTGAGTTCTCTGATAGAACTATTATTACGTTAGAAATTAAAATTCTTGCCTTTAATAAGGGAGCGGAGATATTGCAAATTTGTAATGAATAAAATAAGTTTAAAGAGAGTGAGATACTCTTGTTTGGGCCATCTATTCATTTTTTGTTGAGAGCTTCAGTTAAGTTAATCATTCATATATTGTGTAGGCCTTCAGAGCCAACTGGTATTGGCGTTCATTCTCATAATCTATCTCAACAACTTGTAAAGCTTCAGTCAAAGCTAGGCTTTGAGCTGTTGATTTCGGACTTAAAAGATAGCTTCTCATTAAGTAAAAATATAGCGAATATGAACAATAAAGGAGGAGATGCTGTCTTTGTCAATATCTTTTTGGGTGATGGAATTAGCTGTAAATTATTGCCTGATATGCCTGGGAAAAAGGTAATATACACAGTATTCGAATCAGACATACTTCCTTCAGGCTGGAGAGAAAATCTTCTTAAATTTGATTTGGTAATGACTCCATCACAATGGGGAGCGGAAATTTTAAAGAGTGATCTAAAAACCAAAAGCATTCGAGTTGTACCTGAAGGTGTTGACCCATTGATTTTTCATAACAATGGACGAGTTGATAGTTTTGAGGCTGAAAACAAATTTACTTTTTTAGCGATTGGAAAGTTTGAAATTAGAAAGAGCTATGAAGAAATAATTCTTGCTTTTATTTCTGCATTCAGTAAAGACTCTACGGTTAAATTGATTTTGCGATTAGATGACCCTAGTTACATGAATACTGCCCAGGAAAAGGTATATCAAAAAGTTTATGATTTAATACCAGATGATCGAGGGAGTCAGATACAACTAATTAGCTCTAATCCTCCTGGAAGTTATCTTAGGCCAGAAGTAATTGCTGACTTGTATAGGAAAAGTCATTGCTTTGTATTCCCAAGTAAGGGCGAAGCATGGGGTCTACCACTGATTGAAGCGATATCTTGTGGAACTCCTTTTATTTCAACTTATTATAGTGGCCACACTGAGTACTTAAAACATTGTAATCAATCATTTTCTAGGATTAGTTTTAATAAAGAAAGGATATCTGATCCAAGATATTTGGAGTTCCATCACTTTAATGATGGTAGGGATGCCTTTTGGGCTAAGCCTAGTGTTGACCATTTGGCTGCACAAATGATTAATATAAAAGAGAATTGGCATACTGTTTCTTCTGAGGCAGCTAAAAATGCAGGTTTAATTCAGAAGAGATTCTCTTGGGAAACTTCTGCACTTAAACTTGTTAGAGTCCTTCAAGAAGAGCTCTCTTTTTCATTAAAGGGAAATAATTAAAGCCTTTTGAATAATGCTGAACTATAGTCCAAAAACTTAAGCTCAATATCTTTGGAGCTTCTCCTTATCATTTCACCCTATAACCTCTAAATGAATTTTAATTCAGCTTGCTTATTCCTTTTAGTTGTAGCTGCCTACACAAATTTATTTTTAACTTTTAATAGAAGAAAAAAATGACCATCTAAGAACAATTGCTATACACGCTTGCATTTAGAATGTGTTATTGGCACAGCGTTAATTTGGTTTAAACTTTCTCATTGCTTTGAACTTTTCTGTGCCCTTGCCCCCTTAAGCTTTAGGCAGCTTGTTGTGGCTTGAGATTGTTGTTTGATAACACTGCTATTCATGAGGGGATCAATTCCTAAATGCCTAATGATTAGGGACCTTGCCAAGCCATGGTTTGGTCCCATTCTCTCTTTGACAGCACTGCTTTTGCTAGGGGCTTTTGGCTATCGACTTACTGAGGGTTGGGATTGGGGTGACTGCCTTTGGATGGTGCTTATTACAATTAGTACTATTGGATTCGGCGAAGTTGAACCGCTGAGTGCAGCGGGAAGAGTAGTAACTGTTTTGATAATTGGTGGTGGGCTTGTAGTAGTTCAGTTAACACTTCAACGATTACTTCGACTTTTTGAATCGGGATACTTTCGCAAAATGAGTGAGTTACGTTTTCGCCGTATGCTTCGTAGCATGCAAGATCACGTAATTCTTTGTGGCTTTGGTCGTATAGGCAAAGAGATTGCTGAACAGCTTTATTCCCAGGGAGTTCAGACGCTTATTGTGGAATTGGATGCTTCAAGAAAGAACGCAGCAGAAGAGAAGGGTTTCAAGGTATTACTTGCTGATGCAACTCAGGATGAGACATTGCTCATGGCAGGAATAACGCATTGCAAGAGTCTTGTCGTGGCATTGCCTAATGATGCTGCGAATCTCTATGTTGTTTTAAGTGCAAGGGGGCTGAGCCCTAAAAGTCGTTTAATAGCTAGAGCAGAAAGTGAAGAGGCGGCTAATAAGCTCAAGTTGGCAGGAGCGAGTGTGGTTGTTAGCCCTTACGTGGCAGCAGGTAGAACTATGGCTGCTACAGCATTGCGACCAATTGCAGTTGATTTCATGGATTTATTAGCTGGATCGCAATGTGAAATCGAAGAATTCTTGTTGACTAGTGATTTGAATAAGTTCAACAGTTTAGAGAATCGAAGCCTTTCTGGATTGGAGTTAGGCCGTCAAAGTGGAGCAATGGTTTTAGCGATAAGGGATGGTGCAAATTTGATAGCAAATCCTGGGAGGGATGTTGAGATAGGCCCTGGACAGCTTTTAATTGCGTTAGGCAGCAAAGAGGAGCTTGCACTCTTAAGAGAACTGCTGGGTGAGACCCTGATCAATGTGGAAAAGATAAATTGTTAAGTGTCCATTTGATCAGAAGGCCATAGATATCCGCCATTGAGTTCTTTGACTCCCTAGATTTATTGCATTGTTATTCACCCTTAGTTATGAGTGAAGAAGGCAGTGGAATGGTTCCAGGCTTAGTCGCTATTGCAATCTCTGCAGTATTTGCAGCAGCAGTTGGATTCCTTGTAATCCCTTTGATCCCTATTGGCCATTAGCCTTATTGGCAGGCTAGAACTAGATCATTTTTGTTTCCGGAGCTTTTGTTAACAGTTTCCAAATGGATAGGCTCCTAGTACCAACAATAAGAATAGATAACATTGCTAGACCTATGCATATAGGACAGTGTGGAAATCCCATTTGGCTATAGAGCCTTTATCTCCTATGACTTTCTAGCTCTTATTAGACATTCCAGCATCTTAATGAAATTCAGCGTAGTTTTTTTGTAGTAAGCCCTAGTGGCTACAAGAATGAGGATTATTCAAGATTGGCAGAGAAAATGCTTGTCGGTAATCTTTTTATTAATAATTTGCATCATTTTTGTATTTTCTCCACTAGAAGTATTCGCAATAAATACTAATTTTATATCGGCAATCTCAGATGTTGTAAATGATTTTTCAGGAAGCTTTTTCTTGTCTCTTTAGGAAGGAGTGTCTCCAGAAAGTGCTGCTGAGATTACAGCTAAAGAGATGGTGAGGGGCCTAATCTTTTCAGGTCTTTTTAAAGAAGTTATGTCAGTTTCAAAAGAAGATCTGGCTAAATTTGTTGCGGCTACTGTTTTTGAGGAATTTGTTAATGATTTAGGTGTTTCCAAAAAAGAATTTAATGGATATCTGATTAAGCTGGCTAACAATGACCTTAGTCAATCCCAGCCTAAACATTTTAAGCCTTTTGGCATTGGCTGATGCGCATTATTTCGAAAAAAGAAGAGATGGCTTTGGATGATATTTGTAAGTATCTAAGTGGACATACAGAAACATCATCTAATAGGCTCAGTGCTTGCCTTCATCTTGTTTAAGATTGACTTACGAACAACTTTTTGAAGTGCATTACATGCTGCGGCTCTCTGGCGGAAGATGCTTCAAGCTGCTTTTGCTCATTGCTTCGCCCTCTATTTAGGGAGCGCTTGCTCTATTCTCTCAAAGTTAAGGATTCAATCTTTGATTGCCCTATGATCCCAATTAGATTCAGCTCATATATTAGGATTTGGACGTGTGGGTTTAATTGAAAATTAACTCTTGATCTATGAGTGCTCAATCTCTAACTATATTAATTCCTGCTTATAACAATACTGATTCTCTTATTAGGGCTCTAGAGACTTTAAGTGAACAAACAATTGCGGCAAATCTATTGATAATAATCTCTGATGATAATTCCCCTGAATTGATAAATAGAGAAGAGATTTTTAAATTTAGTAAATTTTTTAATGATTTAAGGTTGGTCAGGCAGGCGACTAATTTGGGTGTTTTATCTAATAAACAATGGCTGTTTAATCAGGTTGAAGATGATTTTTTTGCCTTCATGGAGCATGATGATTGGTTGATTCGCGATGATTTTTATGAAAGAGCTTTGACTTCGCTGATAGAAGATAATAGCCTTGCTGCTTTCTATGGAAATGCTATTACTGAGCCAAGTTGGTTTTGGGACGAGAATGGAATCCCTGCTCATGGATATTGGGTAATGTATCGACTGGAAGGTGAGAGAGCTAAGTTTATCGAACCAGAAAAAACTTATGCATATAATATTGGTGATTCAAAGATAAAAGGAATAACAAATGATTTAAAAATAGGTGGAAGAAGCCTTGCCTTTAATCTCCGCCATTCAACTCCAAGCAGCAGTTTCGTTACTTCATACTCTTCTATTATTTATAGAACAAGTTATGTTAGATTAGTTGGAGGATTTTCTGGGTTATATACAATTTCATGGGCTGAAGCAAATTCATTAAATATTTATAGAGAAGAAGAGCATTTTGGGCTTCTTTACTTACTTGCCACTCGCTATAATTTTCAATTAGAAGCTAAGCCATCAGTTGTAAGAGGATGGGATCCCAAGGGATTTAGTAGAAACTTTTCAGCTCATCCAGCAAGGCATCTAAAACAAGATTCAGCCTTCTATGCCTTTTACAAATTAGCATGGTTCATTTCAAAAGGTTTTACAGGCAATGTTGATAAAGATGTAATTCGTCTGTTGTATTCATTTTGTATAAGAATAGGATTGGTTGCTGAGACAGATTCCTCTCAAAGTTTTTTAGACTGCTATTTACCTCCTTACAGAGAGATTGAAGAAATGGCAATATATGCAGCATCTAGATCTAGGAAGAAAGCTTTGTCAGAAAAATTTGAAAAATGATCTTCGACTTTAACTTCAAGAGTTTGCTTTTAACTAACTTCTGAAAAATCTTTAGCGCTTATCTAGAATTATCATCTGAATCTGTAGGCACTACAATTGGTCTAATATTCACTATCGGCGACACACATCCCTAAGCATCTGATGCCATTGCTTGTTGTGCGTAAACAATATTTGCAAAGGATTTCTTCTTTTTTTATACAACCTATCTCTTCTATTTTGGGCCCTTGTTTAGGCTGTTCTTTCTTCGAATTCTTGTGATGATTATTGGCATATTTGATATTTTCAAAAGCTTCTTGATAGCCATCAAAAACCATGGAAGTCATTGCGTCCTCATGTCCATAAGCCATTGTGCTTAAATAGTTCATTCTTATTTGTCAGGGTTGCTTTTTTTACTTAATTATGAGTTTTTATAATTTCGAATTGTTAGAACAATTCCATCTGCATATTAAATGATGTTTGCTTCTTACATGGCTCGCTTATCCAACCGTTTGAATCCCAACTATTAAGCAATGGCGCTAGTGCTCTAAGCGCAACATTATCCGTTGGAGACATCCAGATCTCTTCTAGACCTTCTGGAATTATTACTGGCATGCGATTGTGAAGTGGCTTTATGAGTTCATTCGGCTGAGTTGTAAGCACACAACAACTTTTAACTTCACTCCTGTCATCTCCTAACCATCTTTCCCATATCCCTCCTAGTCAAAAGGCTTTTGAGTCGTGTCTTTTAACTAAATGATCTTTTTCAAAGAAACCACTTGCAGGCAGCAAACACCTTCGATGCCTTCATCCCCCGCGAAAAGTTGATTTAAAAGCAATTGTCTCTGCTCTTGCATTGAATGGTCTAGGCCTGATCAATGGATCTTTGCTCCATTCAGGTAGGAGTCCCCAAAGCATTAACGAAGCACTTTGACTTGAGTTTTCTTGTTTAAGAACTAAGACTGGATCATTTGGTCTCATGAGAGGTTGTCGCTCATAGTGATTTATATAATTTAATCGAAGATTTTCTTTTAGCTTTGGCGGAAGTAGCTCTAAAGAAGTGGTTAACTGGTAGCGGCCGCACAAATTAATAGCTGATCTATCTCTATTCCTAGCACTAACTTTACGCAATAGCAGAATCTATTAATATTGGATGGCGTTGGTGGATGATACTTATTAATTAGTTTATTTCCAATAAATTCCTAATAAGACTTTAGGCTAAAGAAGCAGAAGACTGGCTAAAGACTGGCTCCAACATCTCAATAAATCATTGAACTGCATCATTAAATGAAACATAAATAGGCGATTTGATATATTTTTCTGGAGATCACGATATAATTATTAAGCTAGCTTAGCTTTTCTCAATAAAATTTTGCTTCTTTTCCCAATGGGTAATCGGAACTTGCTCTTAATAGATTGATATATACAATGTATACAATAATCAGTTTCTCTAGGCCGCGTACTGGCTCGACAAAACAATATAATATCTATAAAGCTTCTATCGAATTTCTTGTAAGTAAAAAGCAAATAGTTGATAACTGCTTTGATTTCCAGAAGTTTCATCCGTCTTTGTTTGAGGAAAAGCCTATAGAAGCTTCTGTGCTGAATAATAATTGTCTTATACTTTCAGTTCAAAGGCCTTTGCTGGAGCAAATTGCTTCTTTTGTCCGAATAAATAATATTAGAAATATTAATTCAAAAACTGTGATTGAAGCGATTAATTTTGTCCTTTGGGGTTATCGAGCAGAATTTAAAACTTTGAACCTTTCCTTGCTAAACAAAGCTAACTTTTCAATTATCAGTTACTCTTCCCTTAGGAGACTTGGGGTTGGAGAGTTGATTTCTAATTCGATTGCCTCCTTGGATAGGGCATTTAGCTTGAGGCTTGATAAGAAGGTGGTCAATCTTGGTCTGCAAGATACAAAATTCTTGGATGAATTGTCTTCCAGATGGGGCCTTGAGTCCGAGACTGCGAGAAACCTCCAGAGTCAGATGCCTGCATCTTTTTCTGCGTTTGATGAAAATACTGGATTACATGGAAATCATATCGCTCCACTGAGTGATAGAACTTTTGAGCTTGTCCAAGATGTATTCAATAATATGGGTTATTCTTCTTATGCAGATCTAATAGATAATAAGCAAATAGCTAAAATTATAAAATTAGCTGTTTCTAGGGAGTCCGAAGGATTATTAGGCTTGCTAGATGTTGATAAAAAACTTACAGGAAATAAAGCAGTTAGATTTTAATCCTAACTGCTTTAAGGATTATTTTAAGTGTTAATATTTGATTAAGATATTTAGGTGTTTAAAGTCATCAGGAAAACGTATATATGTGAACTTGTTGATTCAATTTACATTTATCTTAAATCACTCATTAGTTCAAAAGGAAGTTCGATCGAGGTTAGTCTCCAGTCACGAATCCCTTCTCTCTTCCAATATGCCTTCATTGGCTCGGCCACATTAGGGATGTCACTTCTTAATACAAAACGATTTAAGGTCTTGTAGTAAAGGCTGACTTTTGCGGCCTTATCAGAATAGGAATTGTCTTGCACACCCTCTTCATTTACCTGCCTGTTGGGCGAGGAGAACTGTCCTTGGTTAATAAGCAATCTCAAGCCTTTTGGATTGACTGTTGAATTTACAGTTGAATTTACTAACCTACTTACCAATTGATGTATAACCACCACTTTAAGAGCCCCAAAAGGCTCATTTGATAATTCCATAGATACTCTTTTAGTTAATGTTTCAGTAAGTTGATCTTTCATACTTCTTCTCACTGAAGGGAAATCGATATACTTCCTTGCTTCCTCTGTGTCTTTACTTTCAATAGCTGATTTGAATCCATATATTGAAAGATATGGAGTGAAATATATGTATCCACCTAGGCAGATGAATGCAAATAAAACTGGATAAACAAATTTCTTTTTAACCCTGATTTCGAAATTTATCTTCATTCTGGATTACTTAACCTATGCAATTTGCTTGTTATTGTCCCAGAGTAGGGCCTCAAACCACTTCTCTTTAGGAGTATTTTTTATTTTCTCCGATCCTGAAACTGTTAAGACAAAGCTAGGCTTGCCTTCTGATGAGACCTCCTTGATGTCCATGTTGCCAAGTTGCCACATTCTCATCATGGATATATCTATATTCATCTTGGCTTTGGACTTGCAGCTTGTGGCAATTGCCGAGAACCAGTCGGAGAGTTGATCTGCTTTTAATTGGTCACCTTGGCAAAGCTGAAGAGTCGCCTTGAAAATCGTCTTTGAATCTCTTTTCCTTAGTGCGAGCCTGATTCTGGAGTTGGTGAGGCTGATCTGTTCTTGGTACACAGTCATCCTTGCATTTAGTCGAACATATAAGTCCAATAGAAAAAAGCAAGTAGGAGAAGCTTTTATATTTCAAACCTGCTATCAATCATCAAGCACGCTTTTGTCTATTAACAGTGTCTAATGGTTTTTTTTAGTGCTTTTGACCATTCTCCTGATTGGAAATGATGGGCATTTCCATGGCCAGGCAGTAACCAAGCGATGTCAAGACCCATTAGTTTGTGCATAGACTTAATTTGTTCTTGCCAGTTCCACCAGCAGTATTTTTTTGAAGCCACTATCTCTTGTTTTTGATTATTCCACCAAAGGTGATCGCCACTAAAAAGTATTTGTCTATGTTCTCCTAGTAACACCACCATTGACCCTTCTGTATGACCTGGCGTTGGGATTAATTGAAGACTCTCCCTAATTCTTATTCCAGCAGCACTACCTATGACAAGGTTTTCGACTGTTGGGGCGGCATCAGAATCATTTTTGTGAATCCATCTCTTGCATCCAAGAGCTTTGGCCCAATGTGCGTGATCTGCTACATCATCTCGATGAGTGAGCAGCATTGTTTGAATGCCTCCCATACCTTTGATCCGTCTAGCAAGAGGGGCGCTCCAGCGAGGTGAGTCGATCATCACGTTGGCTTTGTGACTTGGACTGAGAATTAACCAACTGCTTGCCCCAAAACTGCTTTTTGCGCTCCATCCGCAATAGTAGATATTTCCTGCAGGATGCTTTGTTACAGGAAGGGGGAAATCTGTCTCAAGCGTGAGATTGGAATGTTGATTAGGCCCACCAATAGCTCCAACAGGGCAATCTTGCATAGCAAGTATTGCCAGCCGTTTCTCTTTTCCTCCTTGAGGTTGCTGATGAACGAAAGAATTATTTTTGGCAGGTGCGAAATGTTTTGGATCTAATTGCCAGCATGTACCGCAATTAATGCAGCTTGAGTCTACAAAAAATGGGCCTTGCAAATTTTCAGGTAGCCTATTTTTCTCTTGTGCCATCACAAATAAAAGACGGCATGACTAATTTATCTCTAATGGGAAGATAAAATTTTGTACATTAACTCACTACAAGAGTTATGAAGTGAATCTGTAAGACATTATCGCCAATGCATATGCAAAGACTTTCTCCCTATTAGCCTTGATATGATTCAAGTTCTCTGAGCCCTATGGAAAAATCTTTCTCGCAATTAATTCAGCTGGAAGGGATGTCTCTGAATACTTATGTTGTCGTATTAGTTATGATTATTTTCCTTGTTGCTCTAATTGTAGGAGTTGGCTTGGTTTTTAAGAACCAATACGATCGACGAAAGAGAGCCTACGAAGAAAATATTATAAAGAAATCTTTTCGCTCAAAGGGGTTTTAAAAAAGGCACAAGCTGCCATCTTCTTCTGATCTTTAAGAGGTGTTTGGGCAATATTTTTTCTCGAAGCATTTAGCTTTTTCTGGGGAACTCATCACAAATATGCACTACATTAAAAAAGATTGTACGCATCTAAGTTTATTGTGCAAAAAATTTATGTTCCGCTATGCTTATCTTAATATTTGATTGTTCTATTGAATGTTGAGAGCTCCCATCATTCATTACCGTCAGAGATGGATCTGGCTTTGAGCTTTTTAAGCTTTCCCGAAAGAGAAATCAATGTCTGAACTAGTTATCTTTGTTTTATTCCTTCACCTTCTAGTGGGAATTGTTTTAGTAGGGTGTACCTGGGTGTTGTTTACTAATAAAGGTCCAAAGGCTGCAGAAATAAAGCTTCTCATTAGAGAAATTTGGATTAGTTTGAAAGATTTATTCTCTAAGGTTTCAAAATTATATGATGCTATTGAAGAATTTGTTAAAGAGTTACTAGGGCAATCCAGCTTGCCTAGTGAGTTGATTGAGGGAGCTCGTGAGGAGGACCAATCAGTCGAAAGTGAGAGTTTAAAGGTTAATCAAATTGACAATAGCTTCCCTACTCTGATCAACGATAAAGATGGACCTAAGATTACAAAAAACTAGACTTTCGCTCTGGGTAATTAATAAAGGAGAGTTAAATTTTTTTGAGAAGTGGTTCCCAAAAAACACTTAGTGGGGATTTCCCGAGGGCCTAGCAATTATTCAGCCAATGGCCTTAAACCTTCGCTTGCCTGCTCTGCAAGCAGGACATTTCCAATTTGCAGGAAGGTCGTCGAAGCTTGTTCCAGGTGGAACCCCCTGAGATGGATCACCTTCTCTTGGATCGTAGGAATAGATGCAGTCAGGGCATTGATACTTTTTCATATTTCCATTTTCGCCTAGCTTGGTGAGATCATGGGTGGTCAGTAGCCCACCTCTTAAGGTGAAACTATGGCTATTGAACAGCTCAAAGCATTTTTGAAAAAAATGCAGGAAGATGCAGCCTTGAAGGCAGAGGTCCTTTCTTCTTCAACTGCTGACGATGTTGCTCAAATTGCTTTGAAGCTTGGGTATGAGTTCTCAGGAGACGAGCTTCTTAGATTTTCAGGCAACAAAGTTGGAAAGGTTACCGTTAAAAAAAATGATGTTCCTGGTGAATATAACTAGAGCAAAATTGCATCAAGAGATATATTTTTAAAGGAGAGTAGGCTCAAGATTGAAGCAAACTTAAAACAATTTAGGAGAGTATTGGTATGGATTTCTCTGGACCATCTGCCATTGATGAAGCGATAGAGGCAGGGCTGGATCTTGATGGGAGTCAGATTCCCCAAGAAATGCTAAATCTCTATAAAGAAGTTATGAATAAAGAAGGAGCAAGAAAAAGAAGTGGTGTTAAGAAATCAATGCGTAATCGAATTGTTCGCTCTGGTGCCAAACATTTTGATCAAGTCACACTCAATCAGAGACTTCTTTCTGCTGGTTGGGAAGGACTGACGCCCAAGGAAATTCAATTTTATTTTTAAATGATGCGACCTACTTGATGTTGGAATCAAATATCCCAAAGCTACCAAGTTTTTTTGCTTATTGCTTAGGTTTTTCTAAGGAGGTGAAATGGTTTAGTTGGGAGTTCAAATGAATCGCGCACAAAGGTTTGTGGAATCAATTCCAAAAGGGATTTGTGAGGTGAAGATCGTGGAGAGGGAATGGGGCATAGAGCGTGTCTACAGATCTCGTGAGGGGCAGGAGCATTGCATCCCAGAGTCTCTGTTCACTGGAAGCGAGAGTGTTTGATTAGATGGAAAGATTGAAATTCATTTGGCCAGTGGCCTTGTTAGTGATTGCTATCTTTTCTGTCGTAATAGGGATCGTTGTAGGTCTTATAGATCCTCAGTCTTTGATGATTTAGATATCATCATGTAAGTAGTTGCTTCTCATGAGGAATTAATCTTTGCTGGATACTCTGTTAAGCCTGACTTGGTACAACCCACTTTTTATGATGGTTGTTATCGGTGCTATTTGGTTTATTCCTGGCATAGTTGTTAGACGCATGGCAGAAAAGAAATTTAAGTCTGTAAAAGCTCAAACTCAAGCAAGAAAAATCGCAAGCCTTTATCCTAAGAAGATTGAAGAATGAAATCTCAAAATTAAGCTTGTTTTTTAGGGGTTCTTCTTAAGGGAAATGAGCAGTCAGTCTTGATGATCGTGTTCCTTGGCCCATGACTCTTCATATTCCTCCAGCTGGTCGCTGGTCCATGAATAGCCAGTGTTCGAACATACAACGCTATTACCGCGCTCCTCTGTAGTTGGAATCTCCATAAAGGAAACCTTATATGCGCTGGTTTGATTCGCCTTAGTCTTTTATTTTGTTTTCAGGGTTCGAAATCTTTTTTGTAGGCTTAAGCTTTCTCGCCCTTTATTTCATTGATTGCGGAATTATTCAGGTTTCGTGGGACTCATTAACTTGAGCGAAGAATGTGATCAATTGCATTTGGGTGCTCATGGACGAACTTAACCGTCTCCATGGCGACTTGCCTAGCTTCATAAGAATCATGTGCGTAGGCGCAGAACTCGCACCTGTTTCTTTCGCTATCGCGATAGCTGATGGTGTAACCGTGGCGGCTCATTCGCTCAGCCATTCAAGGGATCATTTAAATCCTTGCCTAGCGGCATGCTCTATCGCCACTAATTCACCAACTTAGTGAGCGTATGCACAAGAAACTGGGTTGGGGAAAAAGTGGGATTAACCATTCAGGCTATGTTTTCCAGGTTTTATTGAAGGAGAGATATTCTTTAAGAGGGGCAATTATTCGCTGGATTAGTGGTTGCTTATTGGATGTAACCACCAAGTTCTTTTGCTTATTGCTTAGGTTTTTCTAAGGAGGTGAAATGGTTTAGTTGGGAGTTCAAATGAATCGCGCACAAAGGTTTGTGGAATCAATTCCAAAAGGGATTTGTGAGGTGAAGATCGTGGAGAGGGAATGGGGCATAGAGCGTGTCTACAGATCTCGTGAGGGGCAGGAGCATTGCATCCCAGAGTCTCTGCTGTTTAGTAGTGATGTTGATTAGGCGTCTCTATGGTCCTTTTTGAAAATTAAAGTTCATCATTCACTGGGATTAACCCAAGAGTATTTTTGTTGTGAATTAAATAAGGATTAATTGACGGACCTCTTCCCCTCTGTTGCGATAGGTTTGTAAGTACCATGACATATGAGATTTGGTAATAGATAGCAGGTGGTGCTCAATACTTTAAGAGCAGTGGTTTCGTTTATTTCCCAAAAATATCGTGCCAAGTTTCCTTTAGTCTCTGATGCTGAACTTGTAACTTAAATGAAAATATATTTTTAGTTGACAACTAATCTAGTTCTGTTGAGATAGCTGTAGCTAATGTAATCATTTTATGACTGACATAATCTTTGCCTTTGACGACTTTGTGGATGAATGTTTTTTAGAAAATGATTCTCTATGCAAATATGAGAACAAGGAACTAGATCAAGTAGTAGCTGATTTGGTTGAAATGGATCAAGATGGGTGGAATGCATTTCAAGATCTTGCAGCTTGAGAGATTTGAATTAGGACAATTCATATAAGTATGATTACTTGCGTTGAATGTGTATTAATCTCTGGGACTCATCTGATATTAAGATTGCTGCAAGTGCCAGACATTTTTTTTCTAGGTTTAAACGCTGAGGGATAAATACTAGAGCAGAAAGACTGAGGTTGAAATACTAGAGCAGAAAGACTGAGGTTGAAATACTCGAGCGTAAAGACGGATTTACATTTAATCAAAGTATTGGTTACACCTGGTATAGAGCCCTGGGTTAGATATATGTCGGGGCATCAACCCAAGGCTTTAGGAGAGTCTCGGGTATTGGGGCTCTCCGCAAACAAACCAATGGAGAAGTTAAATGAAAAGTCCATTGCCCGCCTCAAGAAAAAATGAGAAATCTATAGGCTATATGTCTAGTGGTTCTCCAAAAGATGATTATCGTGAGAGACGGCGTCTTGAAATGAAAAGAAGATTTTCGGTCCTTCAATCTAGGCGTAGCCATTTAGAAAGAGAGTTGGAATCAATTAAGATTGCTTTGCTCTCATTAGATCGTCAAATGCAGAGTTACGCAGCTTATGAACAACTTTCTATAGGAGGGTAGGGAAATAATATTTATACACAGTTATCAAATGGCATATGAGGACTGATCAGATGATTTAAGAAAGTGTTGAATTTCAGTAGTTATGTTGTTAACGTCTATTCATCTGCCAACTTCTTGCAGACAGATTAAATAGATTTAAATCTAAAAAAATAGTTTATAGTTGCGGTTTTGTATTCCCATGAACTACCTCTTTGCAAGCATGTGAAGATAATAATCAAAAGGAGAGGCTCCTTAAAGGCTTTGGAAACGCTTTACGAAAGCATAAAGTCCGAGTCATTCAATTGATTGGGGCCTGCACATTACTATTAATAGGCAGCCATGACAAAACTTCTTTATCGAGGCCAGAACTATATTAAATACAAGGCTGTGGAGACTGAGAGGAAGGTCAAGCTAACTTATCAACAGAATAAATATCAGCTAAGAAGGGAAGCAAATGCTTCAGGCTTGCTTTCCCTAAGCTATCGGGGGGTTAAGTATCACCAGAACAGAACTAAACTTAATTCTTCCAAATTAAAAGATAATGTTAGTCAGCAAATAATATTTTTGCTTGCTCGTAATTTATCCCATTCACAGTTTGAGCTTGCCGACAAGGATTTGACGAATCGACTGTGGCAAGAGGTTGCTGATTTAGGAATTGACCCGGAAAGGATAATTAACCTTATGTATAGAGCTAACTCTTATCAAGATGATGATATGTATGAAGCTGACTTGTTATATTACAACCCTAAATGAATTTGTAGTATCAGGACCTTGCTCGACAGTATTAATTTTTTTATTCAATGCCAGAACTTTGTTCATGAGACTTTAAATAAAAGATGATTGATTTTTTTAAATTTCTACGTATTTATTAGATCATCATTAGCTCAATAATTTGTTAGCAGTAAGCACTCAACTCTTTTACTAACCAATCCGGTCTCTGTTTCTTTTCCTTACGCCAGGCAAGCCCTAATAAGGCTTCTATTGTTTGCTGCTTTATGGGGAGCTTGCAGGTAAGTTCGCGTGGCCTTTGTTTGATTGTAATGGTCATGGCATTGCGCGCTTATTTTGCGAGGAGTGACAAACAATTAATTGCGCTGTTTAGGCATTGGCTTTTTTCTTTAAAGCAACTGTAGTTTCTTTGAAGAGTTCTCTTATACCCAATAGGGCAAAAAGGCCTAGAGCTCCTCCTATAGTTGCTGGAATTAGTGAGTCCATAATGGTTTGTGCGTCTTGATAAGGCATAGTGGCCTCCTTTATTTGGAAGAAGGGAGCTTGTGGCGTTGGATAAGCTCCCTTAAGCCATTAAGAGCTGGTACCGACTAGCCCTTTATTAAGGCTCTAATTTAGTTTTAGATCTGACTCTTAAATATGTCTATGGGAAAAAGCACTTAGAGATTAAGCCCCTTTAATGATTGTGAGGAGTCAAAGCCTGGTTGGAAAACTCTGAGGTTTTGATTTTCCTCTTCTTCTGTTAGGCGATTACTTATTAATCAGATTCAGATGCCTCCTGGGCACCTTTCGCCATCTTTAAATGAGCCTCTAAGGCTCCTAAAGCCATTAATGACTTGGGACTTCGACCTTCAACGATATAACCATGCTTTTTGCTAAGAGCCTCCAACAGTTCTGAGGTTAATGAGGACCAGTCGATGAGTAGTTGCTTGAAACGCTCTTTCCCTTCCAAGGAATGATCTAAATCACCTTCTGAAGCTAAATGATCCTTTTGGGCTGAAGTGAAGAGCTCATTGAGCTTTTTATGACTGATAGCTGAGGGGAGGGAACTTTCTTCTTTCAAGACTTGCTCCTGGAGATAATCAAAAATATCTACTTTTGGACTTTTGGTGCTAGTTCGGTCAGAGGGTGGATGACCGGCCAAAAATAAACCTTTTTTAGGCTAATGCTTTAAAAGCATTTATCTTTCCAAAATTGGGGCGATTAATTTTCGGAAATGATCACCTCTTTCTTCGAAGTCTTTATATTGATCAAAACTCGCGCACGCAGGAGAGAGCAATAGGCTTTTAGCATTGTTGTTGAGCCCAATTTCTACAGCCTGGTTGACTGCTTGATCGAGACTTTTAGAACAGCGGACATCTCCTGAATACCCTGAAGCTTTTATTAGGTCTATTAGTTCATTGGCATTCTTGCCAAAAAGCACGATCCCGCAGGCTTTTTGATGAAGTTGAATGAGCCATGCAGATGCATCCCCTTTTTTAATTTCTCCTCCTGCAAGGACAATCGATGGCGATGGAACTGCTTTTATAGCCATACATGCTGAGTCATAGTTTGTTGCCTTACTGTCATTGAAAACAGTTATTCCCTTGAATTCGCCAAGCCTTTCGAGCCGATGAGGAACTCCTTTAAAGGATTTAATGGCTGATTCGATTTCTTTTGGAGATAGGCCTATTTCTCTGGCAGCCTTTGTAACCATTAGAAGGTTTTGAAGGTTATGTTTTCCTGGAATATTTAAAGCTGATGAGTGAAAGAGCTTGTTGCCATTTTCAAAAAGAAAATCCTCTTGATCAATCCAACAGCTAGCTGGATACTTTTTTGTGCCAGGGCCCAAAGTACTTACCCAAAGACCTGGCCTCAAATTATTACGTTGATGCTTTAGGTCTGGGTCATCTGCATTATAGATGCGTATTTGAGATCGATCTAAGAGACTTCGCTTGATTTCTCTATATTTATCGAGAGTCTTGTGGCGTTCCAGATGATCTGGGGTGAGGTTTGTCCAGATTCCTATTAGTGGAGAAACCTCTGGTGCAGCTTCAATTTGGTAGCTACTTAACTCCATAATTAACCATTCAGGTCGACGCCTTTTCTCTTCTTGCACATTAAGTGCTAGTTCAGTAGCTGAAAATCCCACATTGCCTCCCATCGGAGCATTTATCCCATTGCTTTCTAGAACATGATTTAGGAAATGTGTAACTGTTGATTTTCCGTTTGTTCCAGTAACTCCTATCCATGGGATATCTTTTAGCCTTTGCCAGGCGACGGCCATCTCCCCTTGGATTGATATGCCTTGATGCCTGAGGACATTCAGAGTTGGATGATCCCATGGGACACCTGGACTGACAACCACTTTGTTCAGTTGACTTAACCAGGGGGCCAAACTCTTTGTTTGAAAAGGCGTGGAAAGTTCTACATCTATTCCAAGTTTGTTCAATTCTTGAATTGCTGATTTGAATTTATCTTCTTTTTGGCTCTCAATCACGATGACGTGATAGCCCTCTGCATTCAGCAGTTTGGCTGCACCTATTCCAGAGCGACCAAGCCCCACAACTAAAACGTTAGGTCTCAAAAACTCCTTCCTTTTCAAGTGAAATGGGCGATACTGGAATCGAACCAGTGACTCCTACCGTGTCAAGGTAGTGCTCTACCTCTGAGCTAATCGCCCTCAAAGCCCATCTAGAAGTTTGAGCATGTTCAGAAATGAAGCTAGCAGCTTGGGTATCGAAGCAGTTTATTGACGTAGCATTTCAACCTTCCACCGTTGTCTCTTGGTCAGCTGAAGGTTAATTAATTCGATCGAACCTTTTCCTTCTAGCTGCATTCGATCACCAATATTCAATTCTCGACTGGTTTGTCGAATTGGTTGCCAGTTAAGTCGCAGTCGGCCTTCTTTTATTTGATTGACAATCTTTGCTCTGGATAGCCCGAAGCCTGCAGAAGCAATTGCATCAACTCTTTTGGATGCTTCGATACTGCTAAACCTTTTGGCCATCCTTTGCATCGGGAGCTCAAGTTTGCTTAGTTCAATTGCCTCACACTTGATCTTCACTTCTCTAACTAACCCCATACAGCCATCTATTGCTATTGCTGATTCAGGAGTGCAAATTGCATTAGCTCCTCTGTCACCTCTTAACCAGATATCACCAATTTCTTTAGAGGCAATTCCAAGAGTGCCTAGAGCTTGTCGGATGTCTTTTGGACTTGCCTTATCAAAAAGGAAATTCCCTTCAATACGTATTCCATGAATTGGAGCTTCTTCTTTTGAGATTGAGGTCCAATCGTCAGTACGTATGCATTGCATTCTTTGACGCTCTGCACAAGGGTGCCCACCCTCGGTACGCCATCGGAGCTCGCCTAGAGGTTCCATTGCCTTCAGAACGTTTTCTCTGAGAAGAGCTGATACAAAAGGACTCCAGGCAGGTTGCCAGGTTCGAAGAACTTTCTCTGCAAGAGCTATAAGTTCTTCCATGCCTTCTCGGTCTTTGCAGTCTTTAAGTAGCTTTTGTCTGGGCAGGCTCACAGATCACTCACTCTTACAACTTCAACAGGATTTACATCTTTAATAAACTGCCAAGGCAATTCGCTATCAGTTGGGGTCTCAAGTAGAAGAAGCCATTTCCCCTGTTCATTTAGTTTCCTAAGGGTATTTACATAGTCATTGCTATCTGGACTCACGCTGCCTGCTGCTACATAACTACCAATCCACCCAGATCCCATCCCTAGCAAGCCGCCTAGAAGTGTTTCGCCTAAAGGGCCCATGCCCAATTTAGAGAAGGTGGTAAGTCCAGTCATTTGAACGAAAGTAAGGCCTGAGAGAAATCCAAAAGGTATTAACCAAATAGCCATATTTTTTTGACGTTGTTGCCGTGAAAATTTTGGATTCAGCAATTTGACAGCTTCTATCCCGATAGGATTGAAATCTGAAAGAAAGTTTTCGCTATTTGCTTTATCAGCCCCCTCAGTCGTTGGCCTGGCTTTGATATTTGTTGAGTGCGGTTGCACTACCAGGCATTTAGAGATTGGCATAGTAGCCTCTCTAATCATTGTGCTCAATTGATCTGCCGAAGGAATTTCGTTTAAAACCACCACGCATGTAGGCACTAATTCATCCCTCAATTGTTTGAATTCTGAACCCTGGCTTGTCGGATCACCAATAACAAGCAATTTGCTCATTACAGTTCATCTAGGCAGAAGTTAAGCCTTTTATGACCAAAGTTCTGGTTTCCGATCCTATTGATAAGGCAGGGATTGAAATCCTTAGCCAGGTAGCTCAGGTTGATCAAAAGACAGGGCTTTCGGCAGATGATCTGAAAAGGATTATTGGCGAATATGACGCTTTGATGATTCGCTCTGGTACTCAGGTCACTGCTGATGTGATCCAGGTAGCAGAGAAGCTAAGGATTATTGGTCGAGCTGGTGTTGGAGTTGACAATGTCGATGTTCCTGCCGCAACTCAAAGAGGGGTTTTGGTTGTGAACTCTCCGGGGGGTAACACTATTGCTGCCGCTGAGCACTCTCTTGCATTACTTCTTGCTCTCTCGCGTCATGTAGCTCAAGCTCATGCGAGCATGAGGTCAGGAGGATGGGACCGTAAGAAATATGTAGGGAATGAACTTTATAAAAAAGTTTTAGGAGTTGTTGGCCTTGGGAAAATTGGTTCGCATGTCGCAAAGGTTGCGAATGCAATGGGAATGGAAGTGATGGGTTATGACCCATTCATCACAGCAGATAGGGCTCAGCAGATGCAAGTAAGACTGACTGAAATTGAGGATCTTTTTCAAAAAGCTGATTACATAACTCTTCATCTGCCAAGAACTCCTGATACTGAGAACTTGGTGAATGCTCACTTGTTAGGGAAAATGAAGCCCACAGCAAGGTTGGTTAATTGCGCTCGCGGTGGGATTGTTGATGAGAGTGCCTTGGCAGAAGCAGTTCAGTCTGGAGTAATAGGGGGTGCGGCCTTGGATGTTTATGCCAGTGAACCATTAGAAGCTAACTCTGTCCTGCGATCTGTTAATGAGCGTTTGATCCTTACTCCACACTTGGGAGCTTCGACAGAAGAAGCCCAAGAGAACGTTGCGATAGATGTTGCCGAGCAGATAAGAGATGTGCTTTTAGGATTGCCAGCTCGCAGTGCGGTGAATATTCCTGGTCTAAGTGCTGAAATAATGGATCGTTTAAAACCACATTTGCAGCTTTCAGAAACACTTGGCTTGTTGGTGAGCCAGCTCTCTGGTGGACAGATAAAAGAATTAGAAGTTCGATTGCAGGGAGAGTTCGCCAATCATCCTTCCCAGCCATTAGTTGTTGCGGCTCTAAAAGGTCTTCTTACAAGTGCACTTGGGGAAAGGATTAACTATGTGAATGCATCTTTAGAAGCCAAGGGACGTGGCATTCATGTACTGGAAGTAAAGGATGAATCTGTTCGAGATTTTGCTGGTGGCTCTCTGCAGTTGACTAGTAGAGGAGACAAGGGTGGACACAGTGTTACGGGATCAGTTTTTGCTGATGGAGACCTAAGGATTACTAGTATTGATGAATTCCCTGTAAATGTTTCTCCTAGCACGCACATGTTGTTTACTCGTCATAGAGATATGCCAGGGATTATTGGCCAACTTGGCTCACTATTAGGGGAGCACAATGTAAACATTGCATCTATGCAGGTTGGGCGCCGAATTGTTAGAGGTCATGCAGTAATGGTTTTGAGTATTGACGACCCAATTCCTCAAGATTTATTAATATCTATTCACTCTATAAATGGCATTCAGGAGGCATATCCTGTCACTTTGTAACTAATGAAAAAGTTTAGGAGAATGTATTAATGGACAACACTTCAGCCAACGGCTGGTTTTGTTGTGAATTGACTATCTCAGTAGAACTTGAAGACTCAATACTTTGGAAACTTACACAATTAGGTATAAGCCAAGTCGCAGTTGCACTTTCTCAGGAGAGCCCTTCTGCAAGAACAATTCTTGTTTGGCTACCTGTTGATCAGTGGTCAGAAGTTGATAGAGATCGTTTGATTGAATGCTTCACTCCATTAGCCAGAACATTTGGACAAACTCTTCCAAGTCCGATTTGGAGGAGAGTGGAGAATGAGGATTGGAATCTGAGCTGGAAAAAACATTGGTTCCCTGATCCTGTTGGCAGTCGTTTACTCATTTTGCCTGCCTGGTTAGAGGCTCCGGAGGAACATGCCGACCGGATAGTGATTCGATTGGATCCTGGAAGTGCATTTGGGACTGGGAGTCATCCAACAACTCGAATGTGCTTGGAGGCTTTGGAAAATAATCCTCCTTTGGGCTTGCGAATTGCTGACCTTGGCTGTGGTAGCGGAGTGTTGGGTCTTGCTGCGCTTGGACTTGGTGCGCGTGAAGTTCTTGCAGTGGATATTGATGCGCTTGCAGTCAGGGCCACTTCAGAAAACTCAATTTTGAATAATTCATATGCACGCAAGCTTCGGGTATGGCTTGGCTCTGCTGAAACTCTTCAAAATGAGCTTCGAGGAGAACAAGTAGATCTTTTGCTTTGCAACATAATTTCTTCAACCATTGAGGCTTTGGCGCCGCAATTTGACCAATTATTGGCACCAACTGGGCGTGCGCTACTAAGTGGATTGTTGACGGAAGAGTTGCCAGGACTTCAGTCTCTGCTTGAATCCTTGAGCTGGCGTGTTTTGACTTCTGCCGAGCAAGATCGTTGGGGTTTAATTGAAATCTGTAGGGCCCACTCTTAAGCGTTCAAGTATAAGCCTGGCTTATACTTGAACGCTATTCCATTGGCTTGATTGTTGACTTAAGCAAGATAGGTCTTTAATTGGCCTTTGCCGATGTAAAAAGGGTCGATCTCGAGGTGATTTTTTTTACCTCAGGTTTTTTCTGAGCCCTTACTTTCCATCCCATGGCTTCTTACAAAGTCACCCTCACAAACCAAAGCGAGGGTTTGAATAAGACCATCGAAGTTCCTGATGACCAGTACATCCTTGATGCAGCTGAAGAGCAGGGAATTGATCTTCCATATTCATGCAGAGCAGGAGCTTGTTCAACCTGCGCAGGCAAAATCACTTCAGGCACCGTTGATCAGTCTGATCAAAGCTTCTTAGACGATGACCAGCTTGAAGCAGGCTTTGTTTTGACTTGTGTTGCTTATCCAACTTCTGATTGCACGATTACAACTCACGCTGAGGAAGAGCTTTACTAAAAAAATTGTTCTTTCAGTCAAGTGGGCTTGCTAAGCATGTCCTTTTCGGCCACCCTCATTGGGTGGCTTTTTTTTTGGTGATTCCTTTCTTGTCGCTTTTTTCGTGAATTCATTGGTTGCTGTTAAAAACGATGTAAATGCTCTGATGGAGCATGGAAGTATTCATCCAAGTTCTGGCGGGCAGTTCAGCTTTCGAGTGATTGGGCCTTGTTGTCGGTTATTTGATAGAGAGGAGCTTCCTTGGCCTTGTTCAAGATTGGCATGGAAGAGTAAGGAACCAAGTTGGAGGCGAATTGGGCGACGCTTCGTCCCAGATATTGCATCTCGTCGATGTCCTTCGTATGCGGTAGAGCTACTGCAGCCTGGTACTCGGCCTACAAATACTGTATTGACTTTATTCTCAAGAAGATTTACTTCCAATATGCAGGAATGGTGGTATAGCCGTCATCCGCGCTCTAAGGATGACTCCAACCTGTTCCCAGGCTCAGAAATCCTTGTTTAGGAAAGCATGCCAGGTTTCGATCCAAGTAATTGCTAGGAATATGAGTGCTTTGCGCTAATTAGACACTTCGTAAATCATGCATTTGGTCCAACACAGATCGCCTTTACTAGGCGTGATGAGATGACAGATCTGAAACCTAGGTAGCAGATGGTCATCTGCTAACGATTTACTGAGATACTCTGTGTGGAAAGAATCATCACACTTTAAGGATGAATTTCGACTATCACGCAGTTGCAGCTCTTCTGCACACAGCTATTCCACTAGCAGCTGGGGCAGCTGGTGTTGGATATTTTGTTATGCGCTCTAGAGGAGTGGGCTTTGGAGCTTCACACTTACTCGTCGGTGTTCCTATGTTCATTGTGGGAGCAGCAGCTGCAGCTTTTTATTACGTCACAGCTCCTTGAGCAAAAGGATCACAAATCATTTAAGAACTTTTTTCTTCTTAAATGCTTTGGCTGGTTTGGATCTGTCTTTAATTACTTAGTCAGATCAGAATTAATAAGCATCTAACCAAAACCTTTGGTATTTTGGTTGTGGTGCTTATTTTCTAGCAAATCCCACAGTCATCTACAGATTATCTGTACATGACTGTGGGATTTGCTGATATAAATAATTTTTATATGGCTAAGGCGTACTTTGATAACGCTTTAATCAAGATTAGTTTAGATATGAGCTATTGATAATGTATTGAATGCTGGAAGATTGAGCATTTAAGAAACAGGTGACCTTGTTGTTAAACCTTTGGCTTGCTTAGGTTCTTGATGGGATACTTTCGAGGGCTCTACTTCTGCTGGTTTTGTTGTTGCTCTAGAAAACTAGGGGAATAGCATTTAATTGACGTGGGACAACTCTTAATTGCTAAACAAATAAATAGGCATGACAGATATTAATTCCGCCATGCCTATTTAAAAAACTAAGGTTCTACTAGTTTGATTGCTTCTTCTAAAAGGTTATGTTCCTGGATTGAACTTGTTCTCACCTTCAGAAGCAGGAATATAGCTCTCATTTACAGAGCCACATTGCAGGCTTTCAGCTGTTTTTCCTGTGGCTCTTTCACACAACGCTTTCTGTTGTGACAAGTCGAGGACTGCATTACTGAAGTTGGCTCCGTCAATTACAGCTCCAGTGAAGAAGCTTTTCAACAGATCTGCACCAGTGAGGTCAGCATCAGAAAGGTCAGCGTTGTCAAAACGAGTTGCATAGGCAATGACATTTTGGAGGTTCGCTCCACGGAGGTTTGCATTGCTGAGATTGGAAACGCTGAAGAAGGATCCACTTAGATTTGCATCTCCTAAATCCTGGCCAGAGAGGTCGTACTTCACAAACTCGTTGTTTTGAAGATTTTGGCCGTGGAGACTAGTGTCGAGTGCATCCACTGATGATGGGTCGCTGGGATAGAGGGCGCCCACGGACATAGGACTGATACAAAGGCCCACTAATACTGGCAACAAGATTAGAAGTCTTGAAAGGGACCGTTTCAGGGAAGAAATAAGAGAGGCCATTTAGAACGCCAGCGACTGACGAAAACACCGTACTTACCATTCTTTCACGGGGTGGGATTACCTCTGACAAGGGATCACGAACTGTTGCAGCGTTGTTTTATATCTAGTTTGAGAAAGTCTTTAGCCAAAAGGGTATTGGGGAAAATTGCCTTTGCTTGAGAAAGCAGTTCATTTGGGGTTATTCGGTTCCCAGGGGCATATCTGGGGCTGAGGTGAGTCAGGACAAGTTGCCCTACTCCCGCTTCAGCAGCCACTTGGGCAGCCATGGTGCTTGTTGAATGTTTACGCTGATATGCCATTTCTGAGTCTTCATGCGCATAGGTTGCTTCATGTATTAGTAGGTCGGCTCCACGAGCAATCTTCACAGCAGTTTCTGAGAAAATCGTATCTGTGCAATAGACCATGCTTGCGCCAGGTCGTGATGGTCCTGAGAAGTCTTTCCCTTGAAATTTTCGACCATCTTCAAGGGTTACGTTTTCACCACGCTGAAGTGCTGCATATACGGGGCCTGGTGGAATCTCGAAGAAACGTGCACGCTCTAGGTTGAAACGGCCTGGTTTTGGTTTTTGGTCGACCCTATACGCATAAGAAGGAACTCTGTGTTTAAGAGGGATACACCTGACTAGAAGGTCATTGTCGTCAATGAGAATTAGGCCCTGCTCTGCAGCCTCCCTTACACAATGAAAATCAATTGGGTATCCGATTCGACTTGAGCTGGTATGCATAACGCCATTTAGATATTGCTCCAGAGGCTCGGGTCCATATAAATCAACTCCAGTGCTATTACCAGCAAGTCCTAGGCTTGCCAGTAGGCCTGGCAGACCAAATACGTGGTCTCCATGCATATGGCTAATAAATACTCTTCGCAATTGCGAAAGACGCAAATCACTTCGAAGAAATTGATGTTGAGTTCCTTCCCCGCAATCAAACAGCCAAAGCTCGGAGCGTTGCGGAAGCCGCAGAGCTACTGCTGAGACATTGCGGGCGCGTGTGGGCACGCCTGAACTTGTGCCGAGAAAGGTGACCTGCAAGGTCTTTTACTCTCAATGATCATCCTGCCATGCCCAGTCTGACCCCTGGTGAACTAGCTGTCTTGTGGGCAGACTAGAAATCAATTGAAAAGTGTTTGTGTTTAGGCCATCTCAAGTGTTGGCTTTTGGTTTTGCCAGTGGCTTTGCGATTTCAGCACTCCTTTTTTTTCAGCCTGCAAGTGCAGCGCAGAAAAAAGTCGTGCGTGTGTTGGTCTTGAAAGGAAAAAATTTGCGAATACGTGCTGATGGAGATAGTTCTCTTTATATAAGAGGACTTAGATCTGGGAATCGCAGGATACGGGCTTTAAAAGTTCGAGAACAAAACAAAAAGTTGAAATTAAATTTGAATATCTATGGAAGATGGGGAGGGTGGGCCCCAATTCAGAGAACCTCACAGTTGAGAATAAGAAGTAATGATCCACGTGGTATTTGGTTGGGTAAACGTCGATATAGGGGAGAGTTGCGATTGGATGTAGTTGGAGAAGAGATTCAAGTAATTAATTATTTGGATCTTGAAAAGTATTTGGCAAGTGTTGTTGGTAGCGAAATGCCTAAATCATGGCCCATGGCTGCTCTACAAGCTCAAGCTGTTGCTGCAAGGACATATGTTCTCCAAAAGCTTGGGACGTTTAGGCCATATGACATCCAGTCGAATCAGGCGAACCAGGTATATCTAGGCATTGAGTCTGAAACGAAAAGTACCAAGAAGGCTGTAAGGAAAACCCGTTCACTTGTTCTCACTCATAAAGGAAGATTAATAAATGCTGTTTTCCATAGCAGTTCTGGTGGGCTCACGGAATCCAGTGGAGCTGTCTGGAAAAACCAATTGCCATACTTGGTTGGCGTCCCTGACCATGATCAACATAGTCCTAGACATCAGTGGGATATACGATTTACCAAGAGAGAACTCCTAAAAGCTTTCCGAGAGACTGGTGGCCTAGAAAAAATTAAGTTAATTACTACAAGCCCATCAGGGCGGGTTCTTAAAGCAAAGGTATATGGCCCTCGTGGTGTAATTGAGATCTCTGGGAAGGAGTTAAGAAAGCGCATGAATCTAAAAAGCACACTGGTGAGATTCAAAATGGTTTCTTCAGATACCTTGGCAAAGCATGACTTAGCTCCTGCATTCTCATCTGCTTCTTTATTGAATTTGCGAGGTAGTTCGCCGTCGGATGATATGAGAAAGTCTCGTGGCTTTTGGCGTGACTGGTCTAGAGGTGGTGAGTCGATCCTTGATCCAAGGATCCCTATGCTTAGTTCACCTCCTTCTCTTCCTTTGAGACCTATGTCTCAGGGTTCCACTGTGCTTGATTTGCCGCCGCCGCCGCCGCCGCCATCTTCGAACTTTCAGAATAGTGTTTTAATAGCAAGGGGTTTTGGTGCTGGTCATGGTGTAGGTATGAGTCAGTGGGGGGCACATGGTCTTGCTGAAAGAGGTGCAAGCTTTCGACAGATTCTTAACCACTACTACACAGGAGTAGCCATTCGCTCCTATCAGGGGCTTTAAGCTTTTTATTAGACGTTGAGAACTCGGATATCTGATTAATGAGGCCCTACAGATGTTCAAGCAAAAGGGAGATCAAAGTTTGAATTTAAATCGATCGCATCAAATTGATTCGGTAGATGTTCCTTGGACAGTGAAAGTTTTTGAGGATGAAGAGAGTCTCTCTGAGGCAGTTGTAGATGCTATTGAGGAACGATTGCATGAGCGCTTATTGAATCCTTCCCCGAAGCCATTAGGCCTTGCGACTGGAAGGACTATGGAGCCAATCTATGCTGGATTAGTCAATCGTTTGGGATCTTGGCCGTCTGCCGAACTAGAAAGACTTTTACGGAGTTGGTATAGTTTTAACCTTGACGAGTATGTTGGCTTGCCGGTGGGAGATAGGCGTAGCTTTAGTAGCTATATGGCAAAGCATCTTGGAGATCCACTTCAGTTGAGCTCATTACAACTTCGGGTCCCTGATGGAAATGCGATAGACCCCAATAAAGAGGCTTGTTCATATTTAGAGCATTTAAATAGCTTTGGTGGAATAAGTATGCAATTGATTGGCCTAGGAACCAATGGACATGTTGGCTTTAATGAACCACCTTGTGGTGCTGATGTTTCTTGCAGGGTCGTTTCTTTAACTGCTTCTACTCGACGTCAAAATGCTTATGCTTTTGGTTGTGACCCAGGCAAAGTACCTTGCAGTGCAATTTCTCTTGGGCTCAAGGAAATTTTGGAGGCTGAGGAGATTCATTTGATAGTGACAGGTTCAGCCAAGACGAATGTTCTAAATAGCTTGTTAAATATGCCTTGTTCAGAACAGCTACCTGCAAGTTGGCTTAAGACTCATCAACGTCTTTCCCTTTGGGTTGATCAAGAGGCTATGCATGGGCCAATATTAAAAGGGAGCATTAATAATCAATTTTCCAAAAGTTAATCTCTCAAGTGTTTAACTCCTGTGGCCTTTCCCCCTAGCCTTTTGCATTGAAAACTACCTTTGGCTTTAGTGTTAAGGCTTCATCCCAGTAGGCAAGACCTGCTATCTCCTCTGAGGAATCAACAACAACAACAACTAACTCTTTTGGTTGGACTTGATCTTTGATTCGAGGCTTAGGTGCTTTTTGATATCTGTCTGTTGAGATGATGAGGCTGCGACCAGTACGCCAGATAGCAAGCTCATCTTTGTTCTCTAGTTGAATTCGCGGTAAATGACTTAGCGCTGTCAAAGGTTCGAGAATATTTGGAGGAATTAATGATTCATTATTAATTCTCTCTGGGAGAGGGATGGCTTGTTCCTCTAGGAAGCCAAGAGCTTCAGTTCGTCTAAGCCTTGCCAAGCACCCCCCACAGCCAATTGCTTCGCCAAGATCTCTCGCTAAAGATCGAATATAGGTTCCAGATGAGCAATGCACATTGACTTCAAGTTCACCTAAATGTTGGTCCCAGTTCAATATAAGTAGTTGATGAATTGTGATTAACCTTGCAGGTAGATCAACCTTTTCTCCTCTTCTGGCTCTTATATAGGAGCGTTCACCCTTGAAATGAACGCTGGAAATTTGTGGGGGGGTTTGCAGAATCGAACCGCGAAACTCGTTAAGATATTCCTCTAATATAGGCTCATCAAGTATTGGCCATCTTTGACTAGTTATAAGTTCCCCTTCTAGGTCATCTGTAATAGTTCGTTTTCCCAGCTTGATTACTCCTCTATATGTTTTATCTCCTTTGAGATATGGGAGCAGCCTGGTGGCATTCCCTATAGCTATTGGAAGCACGCCTGTTACTGCTGGATCCAACGTCCCGCCATGGCCAACACGTTTAATACCAAAGGCTTTTCTTAAACGGCTTACGCAGTCATGAGATGTTAGACCTGCAGGTTTGTCGATTACAACAAAGCCAAATGGCCCACTCACTTTTTGATTCTCCGATTTGTCTCTGGAACTTGTGTTCAATTTCGACTGAAAATATAGTTAGATTTTGACAGAACTTTCGATTATGCATCAATTCAAGAAGGGTATGGATATTGATTTGGCTGAATTTCTGAAAACAGGTTTAGACCTTAAACGCCATTTGGCGACATATCTACAGCTAACAATTAATCAAGTTGAAGATCGTTTGCCAAGAGGAGCGAATGATCTAGCAGCTTTACATCCAGGGTCGTTGCCTCCTGAGGAGGCGATTGGTTTCTACGAAGTTGAAGTGGGATCAGCCCATCTTTTAGATCTAGCATCATGGCACTTGACTAGTGCTGATTACATTGCCGACACCCTTCGCCTTCAAGAGATGTTCGCGCGGGGCAAAGTGCTTGATTTTGGAGGCGGAATAGGAACGCATGCTCTTATGGCAGCTGCCTTGCCAGAGGTTGAACATGTTTGGTTTGTAGATCTAAACCCCGACAACAGGAGCTTTGTAAAGCAGAGGGCTGAAATACTTGGATTGTCTGAAATGATTTCAGTTCATAGAGATCTTGAAAGTACTGGCAGCATTATTTTTGACACACTGGTTTGTCTTGATGTTTTAGAACATATCCCTGAACCTTCTGAGCAGTTGATTTCTTTTCGAAATCGCCTATCAGTTAATTCGACAGCATTGTTGAATTGGTATTTCTTTAAGGGGTTTAAGGAAGAGTACCCATTTCACTTCGATGATCCTTTGATGATTGATAAATTTTTTAAAACTCTTCAGGAAAACTTCCTAGAAATATTCCACCCGTTCTTGATAACTACCCGTGCCTATAAGCCGATTAGTTGATTAATATTGACTTGTGGAAGTGGATTGATTAGTCCTTTGCATTGAACCAATGCGTATCTAAATAATTCTTGTTGGCTTTATTTTGCGGAAGCAATATTAATACGCTTTCTATTACGAAGTCCACGACGAATACTCTCAAATTTAACTACACCATCGGTAAGTGCAAAAAGAGTATCGTCCTTTCCTCTCCCAACATTGACTCCTGGAAGTACTGATGTGCCTCTTTGGCGAATCAATATCGATCCGGCTGTAACCGTTTCTCCTCCGTAAGCTTTGACTCCAAGCCTTTTAGAATTTGAATCTCGACCATTTCGTGTTGAGCCAGTGCCTTTTTTATGTGCCATTTGTACTTAGTGGGGAATGTGGGGGGATGATCTTGTTGAAGGTTATTTAACTAGAAGACTTGGTCGGAGCCTTTGCCGCGGTGCTCTTTTTAGCACTTGTTGTTTTTGGAGCGGCAGTGCTGGTCTTCTTAGTCCCAGATGAGCTGGTTTTTGTTTGACTTGAGGTGGATTTGGAACCCATAGAAATCTCTTTGACCATCACTCTGGTTAGCTCTTGACGATGACCATTTTTACGACGCGTCTTTTTTTTGGGACGCATCTTGTAAACAATAAGCTTTGGCCCTCTTCTGTGAGCTAAAACCTTTAGCTCAACGCTTGCACCTTTTACATAAGGTTTGCCGAGAGTAGTTTTTTCGCCGTCATTAACAAGCAGGACATTCTCAAGTGTCAATGTTTCATCAACATTCGCCTTGAGACGGTCTATGTCGTAATAACGATCTTTCTGAAGCCAGAATTGTTGACCAGATGTCTCGACTATTGCGTAGGCACTAGGTTGGGCTTCAGCATTTGAAGCTTCTGTTTTTTTAGCCATTGAATTTTCAGATGACGCGTATAGGCTCGAAAACTGCGATCGTTAATACCGCATTTTCTCGATTTGGCCTAGCCGCAATCGAAATATGAGAAGTAATCATCACTGTTTAAGGCCCATTAAGTCAAGATTTAATCCATATCGCTTTAATTTGATTCAGTCAGACTGAGCGAGATATTCCCCAAGTTCCATTCATGAGCCCTCGAAAGACTTATATCCTTAAGCTCTATGTGGCTGGGAATACCCCTAACTCCATGCGAGCGCTGAAAACTTTGCGCAATATCCTCGAGACTGAGTTTCGTGGTGTTTATGCACTCAAGGTGATTGACGTGCTCAAAAACCCTCAGCTCGCAGAGGAAGATAAAATTTTGGCAACACCTACCTTGGCGAAAATCCTCCCTCCTCCAGTTCGTCGCATCATTGGGGATCTCTCAGATAGAGAGAGGGTTCTGATCGGACTTGATTTGCTATATGACGAATTGACAGACTCTGAGTTTGGCTCAACTCTTGTAGGTGCGTTGGGAGATGAGGACATTGGAGGTGCAGATTCTTAAGCCTCACGGTGCAGCTGATGGTTAGCAAGCGAATTGTCTGTAGCGTCTTCTTAGAGCATCAATGCCATGAATCCGTCCGGAGCAGTTATCCCTCAAAAGATCCAGGTTCAAAAGCTCCCAACTGGGATTGAGGGGTTTGATGATGTATGCCAGGGCGGATTGCCTACTGGTAGAAGCACGTTAGTTAGTGGTACCTCTGGTACTGGTAAGACAGTATTTTCATTGCAATATTTGCATCATGGAATTTGCCATTTTGATGAGCCTGGGATTTTCGTCACCTTTGAGGAATCTCCATTAGATATTCTTCGCAATGCAGCAAGTTTTGGCTGGAACCTTCAGGAACTAATTGATCAAGATAAGCTTTTCATTCTTGATGCATCGCCAGACCCTGATGGGCAAGATGTTGCTGGTAGTTTTGATCTGTCTGGCTTAATTGAAAGGATTAGCTATGCGATTAGAAAATATAAAGCGAAGAGAGTTGCTATTGACTCAATAACTGCAGTTTTTCAGCAATATGATGCAATTTATGTTGTTCGCCGAGAAATATTTCGCTTGATCTCACGACTTAAAGAGATTGGCGTGACAACTGTCATGACAACTGAACGAATAGATGAATATGGCCCCATTGCACGCTATGGCGTTGAAGAGTTTGTTTCTGACAATGTAGTGATTTTAAGAAATGTACTTGAGTCAGAGAAAAGGCGTCGAACAGTAGAAATTTTGAAGCTTAGAGGCACCACTCATATGAAGGGTGAGTTTCCTTTCACTATGGGCCCTCAAGGGATTACTGCTTTCCCATTGGGGGCGATGCGATTAACTCAACGTTCATCGAATATTCGCATTAGTTCAGGCGTTCCTGACTTGGATTCAATGTGTGGAGGAGGTTTTTTCCAAGACTCGATCATTCTTGCTACTGGAGCAACGGGAACTGGAAAAACAATGCTTGTTTCTAAATTTATTGAAGATGCTTATTGCAATAAGGAGCGTGCAATCCTTTTTGCCTATGAAGAATCAAGAGCTCAGCTTCTTAGAAATGCAACTAGTTGGGGTATTGATTTTGAGAAGATGGAGAGTGATGGCTTATTGAAAATTATTTGTGCATATCCTGAGTCAACTGGCCTTGAGGATCACCTTCAGATTATTAAGACTGAGATATGTCAATTTAAACCTTCAAGGTTGGCCATTGACTCTCTATCTGCTTTGGCTCGTGGAGTAAGTCTGAATGCTTTTAGGCAGTTCGTAATAGGTGTCACTGGCTATGCTAAACAGGAAGAGATAGCTGGGTTCTTTACAAATACTGCAGAGGAGTTTATGGGTAGCCATTCAATCACTGATTCCCATATTTCAACTATTACTGATACTATTTTACTTCTTCAATATGTTGAGATCCAAGGTGAGATGGCCAGGGCGGTGAATGTTTTTAAGATGCGAGGCTCTTGGCATGATAAGAGAATTCGCGAATTTATTATTACGGATAAGGGGCCTCAAATCAAAGATTCATTTACAAACTTTGAGCAAATCTTTAGTGGCGTTCCGCATCGCATTAGCGTTGATAGCAGGGTCGATCCACCTGGGATGTTTAAAGGTATTGATTCAAAGGGGTAATTGAGGAGCTTGAATTCAGGTATTAACTAAATTTCGGTTTCTAATTGTCTTCGCTTTTTCTCGGCTTGCAGTTGTAATTCATCTGCGTCTGCTTGCTCTAGGGGGAGGTCAAACCAAAATGTTGTGCCGAGCCCAGCTTCACTTGCCATGCAAATTTGTCCACCATGCTTTTCTATAATTCCTCGAACGATTGATAATCCAAGCCCAGTCCCTACTTCTGTATGCACTGCATTCTCAACTCTATAGAAGCGGTCAAAGATATTTTGCTGATCTACGTCCTTGATCCCACATCCTGTATCTCCCACTTCTACTCGCAGTTTTGGTAGTGGTGAAATTATTGAACAATGTGGAGCTGAGTTGTTAATGCTTATTGGTGAAACTGTACATATATCAGGCCAGGTATATGCTCTAAGCTTTAGTGCATCACCCCCCTGGCTAAATTTAAGTCCATTACCAACTAAATTATCTAGAACTTGGAGAATTAGGTCCCAATTTCCAAGAATTCTGGGCAAGGTATCTTCTATATCTATTTCAAGTCTCACTCCTTTCTCTTCAGCATTAAGCCTGTAATTTCGGAGAGTTTGTTCCATCGCAGGACGTACAGCCATTGGTTCGAATTTTACTTCTCCTCTGGATTCAAGTCTTGAAAGATCTAGGACATCATTAACTAGACGCGTGAGCCTATCTGTTTCTGAATTCGCAACGCCAAGAAACTCTTTTTTCTCTTCTTCTGTAAGTTGATCTCCCATATCGTGAAGAGTTTCCACATAGCTTTTTATATTAAATAGAGGAGTTCTTAGCTCATGAGAGACATTACTAATGAATCGGCTTTGAGCAGCATTTAGCTCAACCTCCCTTGTTAAATCTTGAACAGTTACTGCGATCCCTTTAAGAGTCTCTCCGCTGGAGTCTCTTACTGATTGCAATACGATTCGGAGAGTACGAGGTGGCTCTCCAAAACTGCAACGTAAGTCATTGCTTTCTCGAACGTTATCAAGTAATGAAGCAATTGGACTATGTAATTCGTTTGCAAGAACTTCTGGTAATTCATTGATTAATTCTTGGCCTTCTAAATTTCTCCCTTCCCATCGGAATAGTCTTCGGGCAGTTGGGTTCACCAGGACAATCTTGCCTGCTGAATCAAGCAGAATGGCGCCATCGGCCATTGTGGCAATTAATGATTGTTGCTTCACTTGAGCTGCAGTTAGCTCTTCAATATTTGCGGCGTCATAATCTTCTAATTGAGAGGCCATTGCATTGAATCCATTCAGGAGTTCCCCAAGTTCACCGCTCATTGGTAGTGAAACTCGTGATTCAAAGTTGCCTGCAGCAATTTCTCTTACACCTCTAAGAAGTTCTTTAACAGGTCGAGTAATTGTTAATGCGTTGAAAACTGCGCCAAGGATTACTAGTACCCATATTGAGATGAATACAGCAACACTTACTTCCCTAGTTAGTGCAGCACTGGCCAAGGCTTTTTCATTAGGCTTTACACCTATTGCAAGAGTTCCTAAATACTCTCCTTTCCATAGCATTGGAACGAATACATCAGTCACTTGTCCTTGAGGGGTTAAGTGCTGCCTAACTAGAGGGTTTTGGGGGCGCTTCTTTAGTTCAGGTGGGAGCTCAAGTTTTCTGCTTAGTTGCAGCTCGTTATTGCTAGAGCTAGGGGTTGCGCTAATAGGAATGCCTAGGTAAATCACTCCTTCTGGATCAGCGAAGAAAATGTATCGAAGACTTCTACTTGAACGCCAAAATTGTTCTGCAATGTTTGCTAGTTCTCGATCTTGACCTTTGGCCACCAACTCCGAGACATTGCTAGATAGAAGTAGCCCTAGATCTCTTGCATAGCGTGTGTCATTTATTCCAGCATCACGCTGTATGCCGTTAAGAACAAAGAAAGTAATACCTGTCATCATGAGGCTTACAGCCAGTGTTGTTATGGCTAGTAACTTTGTCTGGAGGCTGAATTCTTCCCACCACCGACTTAAGCGTTGCCGCCAGTTACTTTCTTGGGGAGGTGGTGCTCCACCGCTTGAGGAAGCCCAGTCTGCGATGGCTTGCGAATTAGTGCTGGCCATCTAGCAATTGATCATGAACACACACTATGACTGTCGAACCTGATTACCTATGTCACGACGATAGGTGATCCCATCGAAATGAACTTTTTCTAGCCCTTGATAAGCGTTAGTGAATGCTTCGTCAAAGTTCTTCCCTTGCGCGACAATTGATAAAACCCTACCTCCAGCAGTAAAGAGCGAACCGTTTTGATCGCGCTTAGTGCCAGCTTGAAAAAGTTGAATTGATTGTCCTGTTTGAAGTTCAACACTTACCAAATCGCCATAGCGTGGAGCTTCTGGATAACCAGAAGCTGCAGCCACCACACAAGCGCTACAGCCAGAATGAATTGAAAGCTCTGGGGCTAGTTCTAGGCATCCATGTGCACATGCTTGCAGTACTTGAGCCAGTTCAGGGCCAAGTAATGGCATCAGGGTTTGGCACTCTGGATCACCAAATCGACAATTGAATTCAATCACTTTTGGCCCTGAATTAGTAAGCATTAGGCCGGCATAAATCACTCCTCTATATTCGATGCCTTTTTTTTGCAGTGCAGTTACTGTTGGTTCAAGAATTAATCTTTTCACTTCATTTAATTCTTCTCTACTTAATAGTGGAGCAGGTGCATAGGCCCCCATGCCACCTGTATTGGGTCCTTGGTCACCTTCTTTTAGGCGTTTGTGATCTTGGGCGGGTGGCAAAAGTACAAGTTGTTTTCCATCACATAAAGCAAAAACAGAGATCTCAGGACCATTTAGTCGCTCTTCAAGAACTAATTGCGTACCAGCGGCACCAAATTTGCCTTTGAATGCTTCTTGAATGGCTTTTTTTGTTGCGTCAATCGTGTCAGGGACAGCCACTCCTTTCCCACTTGCGAGCCCATCAGCTTTTACAACAAGTGGCTGCTGCAATTCCTCAACAACTTCAAGTGCTTCTTTTTCGTTGCTGACGTCCCAATATTTTGCTGTGGGTATACCTGCTTCTTGCAGCAGGTTTTTAGCCCAACTTTTACTCGCTTCGAGCTGTGCTCCATTGGCATTTGGTCCGAAAACAGTTTGACCGGCGGCTCTGAGTTCATCAGCCAATCCTGCGGCAAGTGGGGCTTCTGGTCCAATGACGACTAAATCGACTTGATTTGATTGACAAGTCTCTAGCAGTGCTTGGATTTCGGTTGCTTCTATTCCAAGACGAATGCAGTCAAGGTGATCATTGGTTCCTCCATTACCTGGAGTAACCCAGACTTGTTCAATACCACTACAGCGGCTTAGTGCCCAGGCGAGGGAGTTTTCACGCCCACCATTTCCAACTACAAGGATTTTTTTTAGTGGAGGTAGGGATTTTTGGTGGCTAAGTGAAATTGTCATGGAAGGCAGCTTTTGGGAGCCTAGTTTTAATGGCCGGGCCTCGCCATTAAGCCTTAGGCCTATAGCTATTTTGTTGAAAGCTCCATCTGAATGGCGAGGGATTCCACGTCCTTCTCTATTTTCTTATTGGCAATTGATTCTTCTCGACATCCCTTTAAGGCCCTTTGGAGGGTTGAAGGCTGTCGAAATTAGCCATTTGCCTCTGTGTCGCTAATTCCCTTTGCCAAAAGCTTCAGATGTCACCAGATCATGGCCCACTTCTATACGAAGGAAAGGCAAAGAGGATATTTGCAGCCGATAAGGCTGAGCAAGTAATAGTTGAGTTTAAGGATGATGCGACAGCATTTAATGCCTTAAAGAAATCTCAGCTAGAGGGCAAGGGAAAATTGAATTGCCAAATTTCAGCTTGCCTATTTGAAATGATAGAGGCATTAGGTGTTCGAACTCATTATCTAGGCATTGCCGATGAAAATTGGATGGTTGCGGAAAGAGTGAAAGTTATTCCTTTGGAGATTGTTCTTCGAAATATTGCCACAGGTTCTCTTTGTAAGGAGACACCAATTGATCCTGGGACAGAACTTAAACCTCCGTTGCTTGATATTTACTTTAAAGATGATGGCTTAGCAGATCCTTTGTTGACTGATGCGAGATTAGAGTTGTTAGGACTGGTTAGTGCTGAGCAACGTATAGAGATTGAAACCATTTCACGTCGCGTTAATGAGCTTTTAAAAGGTTTTTTTGAGAAAGTTGATCTATTGCTAGTCGATTTCAAGTTGGAACTTGGTATTAATCAACTAGGAGAGCTTTTAGTTGCTGATGAAATCAGCCCTGACACTTGCAGGATCTGGGATATGCGAACTAATGATCCTGAAAACCGGATCCTTGATAAGGATCGATTTAGAAAGGACCTGGGGCGCGTAGTCGATTCATACGCGGAAATCCACAAACGTGTACAAGGGATTTCTTCTAAACCGCGCAACTACAGTTAATCTCAGCGCAGGTATATGGCTTTGGAAGCCAGATCTTCTCTATATCCAAATGTCTAGATTCCTTTACAGCATTCCTTCTCGGAAATTTAAAAGAGGCGCATATGGATTGGCTTTAGCCCTTCCGCTTTTAGCAGGAGCCGCTGATTCAAAGACTAGTGATCAGGAGTTTCAGTCTCGAGAAAGCCTGTTGTTCTTAAAAAGCTTTAAACCCGTAGAGTTGTCAAATCCAGTTGTTGAACTAGAACCTGAAAGCATTCCACTCAAGAACTTTAAAGAAGGGAATGAGTCATATTTGATAGCGGAAGACAAGCCAAGTGATCCCAGGGTTTTAATTAATGAAGTGATCATCGAAGGACTTGATGATCATCCTGAGCAAGAGCGTTTGGAATTTGCTGCATATGACGCAATGAGTGTGCGTCCTGGCAGCAGCGTTACTAAAGATGCTTTGAAGCTCGATCTAGATGCTATCTATTCAACTGGTTGGTTTTCTGGAGTAAGACTTGAGCCAATTAATAGTCCTTTGGGAGTACAGCTCTTAGTAGAGGTTCAACCTAACCCTTTATTAACCAAGGTTGAAATAAACCCTAAAGATTCGAAGATTCCTTTGGGAATAGTTAATAAGACTTTTCGCTCTGATTTTGGTAAGACTCTGAACTTGAATGTTCTGCAGCTTCGTATGAAGGAACTGAAGAGTTGGTATGTAAATAAGGGTTATTCTTTGGCCAGGATATTAGGGCCAAATAGAGTCACTTCTAAGGGTGTTGTCCAGTTAAATGTAGTGGAGGGAGTTGTCGCTGGAGTAGAGGTTCAATTTTTAAATAAGGAAGGGGATACGAATAGTGAAGATGGCAATATAATCAAAGGAAAGACAAAAACTTGGGTTATCAAAAGAGAGATCTCTATAAAGCCAGGGGATGCATTTAATAGGAACCAATTAGAGAGTGACATAAAGAGACTTTATGGAACATCACTCTTTAGTGATGTAAAGGTGACGTTAAAACCAGTACAAGGAGAACCTGGAAATGTGGAAATAATTCTAGGAATTACTGAGCAATCTACAGGTTCTCTTACTGGTGGTATTGGATATAGTCAAAGTCAAGGTGTGTTTGGTCAGGTGGGAGTTCAAGATACGAATTTATTTGGTAGGTCTTGGAATTCAACTTTGAACTTGACTTATGGACAATATGGAGGATTGGCAAATCTTTCATTTGCTGATCCTTGGATAAAAGGAGACAAACACCGAACATCTTTCAGGACTTCTGTTTTCTTAAGTAGAGAAGTGCCGCAGGTGTTTAGAAGCTCTTCGTCTGGAACTTTTAGGAGTGTTTCTGAATATTATGATGGGAATTCTACAAATGCATATGATATTGGTTCTAGTGCACATACAAAGGGTAAGTTTGATTCTGTTTTAGAGGCTAAGACTGCAAGTCCTTCTAATAGTTGGTTTGATTATGATGGAAACTCAGTAGCACTAGAAAGGACAGGCGGTAGCTTTGTTTTCTCAAGACCTTTAAATGGCGGAGACCCTTATAAGAAAGTCCCTTGGAGTGTCCTTTTAGGGATGAGTGTACAGAATGTTAAGCCCATTGACTACTCTGGCTCAAGTAGGCCATATGGAGTCGCTACTACTAACTTTAAAGACGGTTCTGCACCTGATAAAGATGTCATATGCATAGCGTTTAATTGTGCGAAAGAAAATAATCTTCTTGGTGTTAGAGCTGGCGCTACATACAACAAATTGAATGATTCAAGAAACCCAACTTCAGGTAGCTTTTTGAGTCTAGGAACAGAGCAATTTGTTTCAGTTGGAGAAAACTCTCCAACATTTAATCGTGCAAGGGTTGGTTATACATACTTCATCCCAGTTAATTGGTTGAAGCTTTCCAAGGGTTGTCGCCCTAAGAGAGGAGAAAAGCTCAACTGTCCTCAAGCTATAGGGCTTCAGTTAAAAGCAGGCACGATTGTTGGAGAGTTGCCTCCTTATGAGGCTTTCTGTCTAGGTGGGTCTAACTCAGTTAGAGGGTGGAGTTCTTGTGACCTTGCTGTAGGCAGAAGCTTCGGAGAAGCTTCTGCTGAATATAGGTTTCCTATTTGGAGCATAGTTTCAGGTTCTGTGTTCGTTGATGCAGGCACAGATTTAGGCTCACAGTCCAATGTTCCAGGTAAACCAGGTCAACTTCTTGAAAAACCTGGTTCAGGGTTTTCGCTGGGTTCTGGTGTGATTGTCAATACCCCTGTAGGACCCTTGCGCCTAGAAGTCGCCAGCCAAGACTTCGATGGTGATTTGCGTTTCAACTTAGGAGTGGGCTGGAAGTTCTAGTGGCTTCGGCTTCTCTCCCAAATGATTATCAAGGCGCTTGGACCCTTGCTAGGCCTGCCTTAAGGCGAGGAGTTTGTCTGCATAGTGGAGAAGTTTCAGAGGTTCATTTATTGCCTTCACAGCAATTGGGGTTTCATGTCTCTTGGATAGATAGCAACGAGCCTCCTGTCACATTGAAAGCTGATCAAGTTAGAGAGAGTCAGCTTTGTACTGCGCTTGAACTAGGCAATCACAAGTTAATAACAGTTGAGCATTTGTTGGCGGCTTTGGCTGGATGCGGTTTGACGCATGTTCATATAAAGGTTTCTGGAGAAGAAATACCTCTCCTTGATGGTTCTGCTCTTTGCTGGGTGGATGCGATTACCGAGGCAGGAGTTGTCCAGGCAAATACGCCAAGGGAAGCTCCTCTTTTAATTAAGGAACCCTTGGTACTTCATAGGGGAGAAAGCGTTATTACAGCTACCCCTGCAAAGTGCTTCAGCTTGATTGGTGTTATTTCTTTCCCTTACCCGGCTATTGGGAATCAGATGATGGGCATCGAACTCACTCCTGAACGATTTGTTAATGAAATTGCTCCTGCTAGGACCTTTGGGTTCCTTGATCAGTTGGAAACATTGATGGCTGCTGGACTTATCAAAGGAGGAGGCCTTGAGAATGCCTTGGTATGTGATGGAGATCATTGGGTGAATCCACCATTGAGATTTGAGGATGAGCCAGTCCGCCATAAGCTCTTGGATCTGATCGGTGACTTGGCTCTTGTGGGTTTCCCTCAGGCCCAAGTAATTGTTTACAAGGGTTCTCATGGACTTCATACCGATTTAGCCACCGCGCTGCTCAATCTTTCAACTTAATTAGTAACTGTCCCTATTCCTTAATTTCCCTTGGAAGACTCTTCTCTCAAAAATGTTGTGCTCACTAGCGAGCAGATTATGGGGCTTCTGCCTCATCGATACCCATTCGCTTTAGTTGATCGTGTGGTTGAGCATGAACCTGGTAAGAAGGCGGTGGCTATTAAAAATGTCACTCTGAATGAACCTCAATTCCAAGGTCATTTTCCTGGAAGGCCATTGATGCCAGGGGTTTTGATTGTTGAGGCAATGGCTCAAGTGGGGGGGCTCATAGTTACTCAGATGCCAGATCTTCCTGAGGGGTTGTTTGTATTTGCAGGAATTGATGGAGTTCGTTTTAGGAGACCAGTTGTACCAGGAGATCAGCTGATAATTACTTGTGAGCTTATTAGTCTAAAAAGACAACGCTTTGGGAAGGTTAGAGCTGAAGCAAAGGTTGAGTCTAAGTTGGTTTGCTCGGGTGACTTGATGTTCTCTTTGATGGATTGAAGAGCATGAAGGAACTTCGTACATCCCCTTCGATGACTGCAGAGAGACCAGCTGAAGTACATCCTTCGGCGGTTGTAGATCCTCGAGCAGAGCTCGACTATGGGGTAGTGATAGGGCCAGGAACTGTTGTGGGCCCTGAGGTCAAGATTGGAGCTCAGACATGGATTGGACCCAATGTTGTTCTTGATGGGCGAATAGTAATCGGGTCAAGAAATAAGATTTTCCCTGGAGCTTGTTTGGGTTTAGAACCACAGGATTTGAAATATCGCGGGGCTCCTACTGAGGTAGTGATAGGAGATGGGAACACAATCAGGGAATGTGTGACTATTAATCGTGCGACAGATGAAGGAGAAAAGACAAGTATTGGTGATGGCAATTTATTAATGGCTTACTGCCATTTAGGACACAACTGTGAGCTTGGGAATGGAATAGTCATGTCAAATGCGATTCAGGTTGCTGGTCATGTGGTGATAGAGGATCGTGCTGTTATTGGAGGATGTCTTGGGATTCATCAGTTTGTACATATTGGCGGACTTGCCATGGTTGGGGGCATGACTAGAGTTGATAGAGATGTCCCTCCGTATTGTCTTGTTGAAGGTCACCCTGGAAGAATTAGAGGGTTAAATAGAGTTGGCCTGAGAAGAAGTGGAATAGATAAGAAAGAGAGGGGTGAATTGAGGCAACTTCAGGAGATTTGGACATTACTTTTTCGTTCAGAACATGTAATTGCAGAGGGGATAGAGCTGGCTCGTAAAAAGCATTTAATGCCAGCGGCTGAACACCTCTGTGAATTCATGCAGGCTTCTATTCAGAAGGGGAGAAGGGGCCCTATGCCTGCAACTCAACTAATTAACTAATGGTTCGATTACTTATAAGCACTGGGGAAGTCTCTGGTGATTTGCAGGGCAGCCTTTTGATTAAGGCATTGCATAGAGAGGCGACTAGACGATCGCTAGCAATAGAAGTGTTAGCACTTGGAGGACCTAGGATGAAGGCAGCAGGCGCTGAGTTGATTGCTGATACTGCATCAATGGGGGCAATAGGACTTTTTGAAGCACTCCCTTTTGTTTGGCCTACTTTGAGAGCTCAGGCAAAGGCAGACGATTTGTTGAAAAGCCTGCCTCCTGATGGTGTGGTTTTAATTGATTACATGGGCCCGAACATTTCTCTTGGGAATAAGTTGCGGAGATGGCGATTAGATATTCCAATTATTTATTACATTGCTCCTCAGGAATGGGCATGGAGATTAGGTGATGGAGGCACAACAGATCTTATTGGCTTTACCGACAGAATTCTTGCGATTTTCCAGGCTGAGGCTGACTTCTATGCCAAAAGAGGTGGCAATGTTAGCTGGGTAGGCCATCCAATGTTAGATACTTTATTGCCTTTGCCAGAACGCAAAGACGCATTAAGACAACTTGGACTGAACATTAATCAAAAGCTTTTGTTGCTGCTCCCAGCTTCTAGATCTCAGGAACTTAAGTATTTGATGCCGACTCTTACAAAGGCAGCAGCGATATTGCAAAGACGAGACCCTTCGCTGTTCGTGATAGTTCCAGCTGGCTTAACAAAGTTTGAGAAGCCTTTGCAGCAGGCTTTAGATAAGGAAGGTGTATTAGGTAGGGTGATTCCAGCTCGACAAACTGATGCGCTTAAGCCAACCCTTTTCTCAGCGGCAAGCCTCGCTTTGGGGAAATCAGGCACAATAAATATGGAATTAGCGCTAAATGGGGTGCCACAAATAGTTGGTTACAAGCTGAGTCGCCTTACTGCATTTTTAGCACGTCAAATTCTGAGATTTCGAGTTGATCACATCTCACCAGTAAATCTTTTGCTTGGGGAACGTTTGGTCCCGGAATTGGTACAAGGTGAATTTTCTGCTGACGAACTCGTGAAATTAGCAATACCTTTATTAGAGGATTCAGATACTCGTTCTTTTATGCTCGCTGGTTATGAAAGGCTGCGTAAGCATTTAGGTGCTCCTGGGGTTACAGATAGAGCTGCCAAGGAAATCCTTGACTTGGTTTCATCATGAGAACTTTCTTTCGAGGCTTAAGTCTTTTTCTCTTTCTCATAACTCTAAACTTTGTATTAATTGGTGCTCCTTTATTAGCAACAGCTTCTGGAGAAGAGGCTGTTTTTGCGGGAGGATGTTTTTGGTGTTTGGAACATGATTTGGAGGGTTTGTCTGGTGTAATTTCTGCCCAAAGCGGTTACTCGGGTGGTGAATTACAAGATCCAACATATGAGATGCATGAAGGACATCAGGAATCTGTTTTAGTCCGTTTTGACCCTTCTTTAATAACTTACAGAGAATTATTGAGGAACTATTGGCAAAATGTTGATCCGTTTGATGATCAAGGTCAATTCTGTGATAGGGGTAATTCTTATAGGCCTGTTATCTTTACAAGAGGAGAATATCAAGAAAAAGAAGCTTTAAGTAGCTTGGATGAAATTGCCAAAGAGTTATTTAAGCCTGTCACTAGTATTAAAGTTGATATCCAGCCAGCAAAGAAATTCTGGGCTGCAGAGAACTATCATCAGGATTTCGCTGAAAGAAATAACATTAAATATAATTTCTATAGATATAGTTGCGGTCGAGATAGAAGACTTGAAGAAATTTGGGGCAAGAATCCAAGAATCGATGATTAGCAGCAATCGAGCCTAGGCCTCAAATATAAGGAAAAAATAAAAATAGTATCGCCATGATACTTTGAATCTCTTGGAATATGCGGGTTTTCACCCATCCATTATTTAAAAAAATTGACTACCATCGACTGGTGATTAACGAAAGGGGATGTATGTATCTGCTGACTGTTAAGGATGGACTGGTGACTCGTTATGTCGGTCCCTATGCAACTCCACAAAAAGCTTCTGATGATTTAGAGCGAGTTTTGTCTTCATGCTCGGGACGAGCGAATTGGCAGATTCATGCACTTGAGAGTCCAACGCAGCGTTCCTTTTCTGATCGCCTTCAAGAAAGGAAGGAGTTTTTCACTGCGGCAGCATCATGAAATAGATGAAAGAATTTCTTAGGGAATGGGACTTTATCCGCAATTACCTTTAAATATTTTTTAGGGTGGATTTTTAGAACTTTGAGATGCTTTTGAAAGCTTTCTCATTGGTAAAAGTTAAATACTAAGTGAGTTAATCCAGTTAACTAATGTTCTTACTCCATATCCAGTCGCTCCTGCAGAGTTGACTCCCCGATCCTTTTCTGACCAAACAGTGCCAGCAATATCTATGTGAGCCCATTGGATTGAATCTTTTACAAACTCTTTTAGAAAAAGGGCAGCCGTAATAGATCCACCTTGCCTAGGCCCAGTATTTTTAATATCAGCAAGCATTGATTTTAAGCCTTCTCTATATGAGTTTGGTAGTGGCATTCTCCATAGGCCTTCTCCTGCTGAATCAGATGCAACTTTGAGATCATTGGCTAGTTGGTCACTCTCAGTCCATAGCCCTGCTATCTCATCACCTAGAGCAATAACACATGCACCAGTTAGTGTTGCCAGATCAACTATTGCGTCTGGGTTTAGCTCGCATGCATAGACAAGAGCATCTGCAAGCGTTAGGCGGCCCTCGGCATCGGTGTTGTTGATCTCTATGGTTTTCCCATTTGAGGCTTGGATAATGTCGCCGGGATGGACGGCTGATCCATTGATCATGTTTTCACAGGCTGCAATTATGAAATGGACTTCTGTACCTTCTGGTCGCATTTCTCCAATTGCTCTTGCAGCACCAATGACTGCAGCACTCCCTCCCATATCAAATTTCATCAAGTCAATTTGTGATGCGCCTACTTTTAGGTTGTAACCACCTGAGTCAAAGGTCAGCCCCTTCCCAACGAGAGCAATGCGGCGTATTACTTCTCCCTTGGGTTTGTATGTGAGGTGGATAAATTTTGGCAAGAGGTCTGAACCCTTTGCGACTGCTAGGTAAGCTCCCATTCCTTTCTTTTCGCAATCTTTTAGTTCCAAAACTTTTGCATGAAGGTCATATTCTTCAGCAAGAAGAAGAGCCTTCTCTGCCAAAACAATTGGGGTCAAACTGTTTGGGGGTGCTCCAACAAGTTCTCTCGCGAGCTCTACTCCTGAACAAATAGGATGAATTTCATCAAGAGCAAAGTTTGCAGATTCAGGAAAACCAATAAGCTCTATTTTTTCAGGCATTGGCTGTGGATCAGGCTCACTTCTAAAACGTAAATCCTTAAAGAGTGAAAGTCTTGCGGATTCGCCAATCGCTTTGGCTGCAGCGCTTGCATCAAATGGTTCCCATGGGAACAGAATGCCTAACGAACCTTTATCCTCTACTCCCGATCGAATGCCTTTGGAAACTCCTACACGAAGATCATCAAGTTGAAGATTTTGAGGTTTACCTAGTCCAATAAGAATTAGTTTTTCTGGATTACCTTTTAAGAAATTAAAGCTTGCAAAATCTCCAGGTTTTGCAGAAAATTCTTGTTTTTCAAGGCGTTTAATTAACAAGCCATCACAAAGCTTTTCTAGATGACTGAGCTGTTCTTCTAAGTTCCCTTCAAGAAGACCAACAAGTAGCACGTTTCCAGTCCAGTTTTGCAGACTCGCAGAATTCAGGGAAATTTGCATTTTCAGTCAAGGAGGATTAATGATTTTAGCCAGATTTTTTAGGAGACATCTGCAGTGAATGGAGTTGACCAGCGTGCTCTTGTCTCTTTGTTGAAAGGTGGCAGCCATCGCTGTATCAACCTTTGCTCTAGTCTTCTACGAAGTCTGGTTTGATGTGGGACATCTGTCCAAAACCTAATACTTAACTGATTTTTTAAGCCAGTAGCCCCTAGAGCTTCTACATAAGCAGAAAGGTAAGACTTGCAGTCATGCTCGCCTTTCCAACGATTTTCTGCAGCAACTGTTTCCCCGATATAAAGCAGAACGTGATGGTCAAAATCTTCAGGTAGATCCATAACAAGATAAATTGCAGGACCACTGTGAGGACAATTTGACCAGCGCCAGAAGTTGAGGGGTAATGGGGAAAGCTTTAAGGGATCAAAATTATCTACTCCTATTTCATCAGAGTTTTTCAAAAGTGAAATCTGTTTAGGGATGATGGCTTTATTCTGAAAAAGTTCAGATTGATAGTTGTAGATACTTCTCTGCCAATGTTTCAGCAAATCTCTACTAAGAGCTGCTTCTGAATTGAGAGGGGGTTTGCTGCTTGAGAAACCATTTGCGGAGAAAAGCTCTCCTTGGTGGTTATGTAAGGCCATTTATTAGCAGCCTGGAGGTAGTGTTGGGCCTGCTGGCTTAGAACCAAACCGCACTATCCCTATTAGCTTCTCGATTGCAAAGGCTGGCAACGTAAGTCTCTCTTGTAGATCTGCGAGATCTTTGAATGAATTTTTCTGACGCTCTCTGATGAGCCGGTCAAAACGTTCTTCTGGCCAATTCAAATTTTTCTTGAGCGTTGAAATATCTGCAGCATTTATATCTAACAAAGGAACGGCCTCCAGGGGTGGGGGGTCTCCATACCAGCGGAAGATTAGAAAAGGTCGCCATGCTTCAGCCAATTGGTCGGGAAGCTCTAGAAGTTGAAAGAGGTCTTCACTCCTGCTGAGCTGTACTCCGCCTCTTTGAAGACGCTGTAAAAGCTCGACCATTTCTTCGGTACATCCAGGTAAATTGCGCCAATCGGAAGCTTTTGCACGATTGACGTCCACTTTTGAGTCAGTGTTGATCTTTGAAAGTTGCTGCTTTCCCTTAAGGGCTTCCAGTTCTAGTTCTATGACTTTTTTGCGATGATTGCTAAGAGGGTTTGTGAAGACTTTTCCCCTTGGCAAATGACCACTGAGCAGCAGCAATTGCCGGGCAAGAGGATCTAACCAGTGGCGCCGGGCCATGCCAAGACACTGACTAATAGTGAGGTTAACGACATAGTCTATTTTTTCAAAGTGGTTAAGTGGCAGTAGATGAGCTAGCTCAAGGTCTGTATACCTGAATTTTTGTTTTTCCTCCATTTAATTAAGTCAGCACGAACCAATATGAATTCCTAATCAAAGAGTTGGATTTCTTTCCTGGTGTGGTTCTCACCCCTTCCTGATCTTCAAGGTTTTCGAGAGAATTCAGCACATTGCTTCTAATCTCTCTGAACAGATGCAGTTTTTCTTTGTTGAAGCATCAAAGTTGAAAGAGGAGATTCTGATGCTTTAACTCCTTATCCGCTCTAAAAGCTTTGTTTTCACAGTTGATTCAACTTAGGTAGTAGTTATGGCATTTTTTGAATCAGAGATCGTTCAGGAAGAGGCAAGGAGGCTGTTTAACGATTATCAAGAGTTGATGAAACTTGGTGCCGATTATGGCAAGTTTGATCGAGAGGGTAAGAAATTGTTCATAAGCACAATGGAAGCTCTGATGGGGCGATATAGAGTTTTTATGAAGCGTTTTGAGCTGTCTGAGGATTTCCAGGCAAAGATGACAGTAGAGCAACTGAGAACACAACTTGGCCAGTTTGGGATTACCCCTGAACAGATGTTTGAGCAGATGAATTCAACCTTGGAAAGAATGAAGACGCAGCTTGATCAGTCAGACTAAAAATAGATACCTGGATCCCTACGATCCGCTAAGCAAAACAATCCCTTCCAATGCAGGAGAAGCCAATCTCATTGCCAACCTGGTTGGCTCGGGGCATAGCAGACGTATTCCCATCAAGCACGAGCGAGGATCCAGATCAGAATCTTGCGCAACGTTTGCGAGAATCTTGCACAAAAAAACGACCACTTCGAATAAAGCTTGGTATAGATCCAACAGGAAGCGATATTCATTTGGGCCATAGCATTCTTTTTCGCAAACTCAGAGCTTTTCAAGATGCTGGCCATATTGCTGTTTTAATAATTGGTGATTTCACTGCACGTATTGGAGACCCAACAGGCAAGAGCAAGACAAGATTGCAACTTTCTGCAGAGCAGGTGGAGTTAAATGCTAAAAATTATCTAGAACAATTAGGTTATGGTCACCCTCCAGAACTTTCCTTATTGGATTTCACTACCCCTGGCCGTTTAGAGGTTCGTCGTAATAGTGATTGGTTGGCTCAGCTTGAGTTAGGAGAAATTATTAACCTTTTAAGTACTTCAACAGTTGGTCAGATGCTTGCTAAGGAAGATTTTGGGAATAGATATAACTCTGGCAACCCTATATCTCTACATGAGTTTTTATATCCATTGCTACAGGGGTATGACTCAGTAGCGGTGAATGCAGATGTTGAGCTTGGCGGAACAGATCAGAAATTTAATGTGGCAATGGGGAGAGACTTGCAGCGTCTTTTTGACCAAAAACCACAGTTTGGGCTGTTGTTACCAATTTTGGTTGGATTAGATGGTGTTCAGAAGATGAGCAAAAGCCTTGGGAACACTGTGGGTATAGATGAGGATGCTCTCTCTATGTATTCAAAATTAGAAAAGGTTCCTGATACTGCTGTAAGGGAATATCTGATAGCTCTAACTGACTTAAATCAAAATGATCTTACTGAAAACCCTAGAGAACTTCAAAAGGAGATGGCCCTTGCTGTTACTGCAACTCGACATGGTTTAGATGCAGCTAGGGCTGCCCAGATTAATGCCGAAAAATTGATTTCAGGTTCGAAAGATTCACTATCAGATGTTCCCGAAGCTTCACTTTCCCCTGTGACATTTCCTGTAAAAGCATTCTATTTGGTTAGTGCTATTGGATTATGTGCAAGTAGCAGTGAAGCAAGGCGTCAAATTCAAGGAGGAGGGATTCGTTTGGATGGTGAGAAAATTACAGATCCTAATTTTGAATTTTCTGATAGCAGAAGCTTGGTAGGCAAGGTGTTGCAATTAGGCAAGAAAACCTTTAGGCGCTTAATCCATTGAATTCAATAATCAACATTTTCTAATGAGCTCATTGCATCTTCCTGAAGATCGACTAATTGTCGCCCTTGATGGAATGGATAGGGCTGAGGCTTTGTCATTCCTTGCCAAAGCTCCTGAAATTAGATGGGTAAAGGTTGGATTGGAGTTGTTTGTAAGTGCAGGTCCAGAGATTGTGGCAGAGTTGCGGACTAGGGGATTGAGAGTTTTTTTAGACCTTAAATTTCACGATATTCCTGCAACGATGGCAGGAGTATGTCGCCAGGCTGCAAGGACAGGCGCTGAATTGATTACTGTCCATGCTTCGGCTGGACGTCAAGCATTAATAGAGGCACGCAATGCATCTAAAGAAGGGGCTGAGGAAGTTGGTTTAAAGGCCCCTACCCTTTTGGCAGTAACTGTTTTGACTAGTTGGGATAAAAAGCGTTTTGCTGAGGAGCTTTTAATTCCGCAGGATATTTATTCAAGAGTGAAGTGGCTTTCCCAATTGGCTAAGGATGTTGGTATAGGTGGCTGTGTATGTTCTCCGATGGAAGTTCATGCTTTGAGAGAGCTTCATCCTGAGCCTTTTGAGTTAGTTACTCCTGGAATAAGGCGAAAAGGTAGTAATTGCGGAGATCAAGAGAGGGTGATGAGTGCTTTGGAAACCTTAAAAGCAGGTGCATCAAGATTAGTTATTGGTAGACCGATTACCCAAGCGAAAGACAGAGTTGAATCATTCTCGAGTTTTTGTAGAGAGATAGCAGAGCTTCAGCGAGATTGACCTAACTTTGGTTCCGTGCCGGCAAATATTCTTTTGAGGTTGCTTCGGTGCCTCCATACAACCATTGCCATAGCCAGAAAACATACAAAGAGATAGGCCAGACTGAAACCATTGTTATGAAAGCTGAAAACCATCAGCAAAGGCAGACTAAGAGCAGCAATAACACTTGATAAAGAGACAGTTTTGCTGAGACTAAGTACAGCCAGGAAGATTCCTAAAGAAGCTAGGCCTACCGACCAGGAGAGCCCAAGAATCATTCCAAGACCTGTTGCTACCGCCTTGCCTCCTTTCCACCCAAGCCAAACAGGCCAGATATGTCCAATTAAAGCGGTTAAACCTGCGGCAACTTTCCACCAATCACTTACAAGAAATAAGGTCGCTATAAAAATTGGGGCTATACCTTTCCCTACATCTATAAGGAAAACCAGTAAAGCAGGAATTTTCCCAACAGTTCGCAAAACATTTGTGGCTCCAGTGGATCCTGAACCGATTTGACGTAAGTCGATGCCAGCAAGCCATCGTCCAGCTAAATATCCAGTAGGTATGGATCCAATTAGATATCCAATTAAAAGGATTAATAGGCCAGTCATGAGAGAGAAATACTTAGAGAAGTTCTTCGTCTTCGGCGTAGATTTCTTCAGGATCTGCAGCGAAAGCTAGCCAAAGTGGGAATTGAAGTACAGGAATCTCAATGCTTCTTTCTGCAGCATCTATCAAAATCAGAGGAACTTCTCCGCGTTCTTCCAGCCGATCGGCTCTCTCCACGACTCCATCGGCGCGTTCAAATAAAACTATTCCACTATTGGGACCAAAATCTTCTCGACTAAGGCCTAAAGCGTCTTGCAAACCCCTTCTCCATTCTCCAAGACGTTCTGGTTGGCTTGCTAGAACGAGAGTCTGGAATCGGTCTCCATAGAGTTCTCCAAGAATTGCAATCAATGCTGAGGAGACAAGAACGTTTTTGGCTCTGTTCCCTCGACTGGGTTGCGCTCCTCTTCCCCCCATCCCAAAGAACCAGTCTTCAAGAAGTTCAAGATCTTTTTGGTCAAGACTTCTACGTAATTTCCATGGTTCGGCGTAAAAGTCTGGTTGACCAAGAAATTGTTCAAGGCATTGGCGGATTAATGCTTCGTCTGGCTTGAAAGTGTCAGCAACAGCAGGTACCTGCTCTGTATTTTCTAATGGTTGATCTTTTGAAGCCTCATCAAGAGGAGAGGGCTTCACCATTACTGGCTGGACAACTAGTTCTAGTTGCTCAGCAGATTGAGCTAAATCCTGGAGCGCTCCAGTTAGGTAGTCCTGAAAGCCTTTTACTCTTCTTGCGATTGCGTCTGATTGTCCTGTAAAGGAGGTTTTTAACTCTTCATCAAATTGAGATTTTCGTTTATCAAGCTCTTGAAGCTCTTGTTGGAGCTCATCTCGCCGTTGGATTAGTTCGGATAAAGCAACTTGCAAAAGAGGGCTGACTTCAGGCTGTTTTGCAGAGTCTTTATACGGCTCCAATGATGAGATGCTTGCTTCATCAATAGATTTATTAATCGAAGGTTCTTCCTTCATAGTTTTATCCAAAGCAGCGGATTCAGCTGTTTGCTTTTCTTGATTTGGGAGGTTGGCTTCAGGCATTCACCATATCGGCAGATGGTTGTTAGTCTTTTTTTGAGGATGAAGCTGGAGCAGCTTCTAAATCACCTACTTTGAGACGAAGCTGACTTTCAAGCATATTGGGGTCAAAAAGTATTGGTAATAGATGAGGACTGGCTTCTTCCCTGAAATAAAGGATTCCTGGCAGTTGTGGTAAGAAGATTCTCCATGCAAGCCATTTGGCAAATGGGAAGCGGCGTAATTCTCTGCCCAATTGCCAGACAACGAGGGCGTCGTTGGTGAATTCCAATTTAAGCGTGAAGGATTGAAGAAGTAAAAAAAGGCCGAAAACCACTATCGCTACTGCTGGCCAAGGATTTATGGGAAATGCTAGAAGGATCAGGCCTAGCGTTGTAATAATCAGAGGCAATTGATGGGTTGGCTTCAGAACAACACTTTGCACTGAATTTGCTTTGGGTGAAGATTGATTTGACATCAGCCGAAAAGAACTTGGGTTAGTAAGACGTCCATTAAGGAGACTGTCACTAGTGCCATGACTACAGCTCCAGTAGTACTTGTGCCTACTTCTTTGGGACCTCCTCTAGTGGTAAGACCCCAACCACAGGCAAGAACAGAAATCAATAGGCCAAATACCAAAGCTTTAATGAGCATGAAAGGAACATCACTAAGGATGAGCCAATCTCTAACTGAGTCCCAGAAAACCCCTGGAGGTATCTGGTAAAGAGCAGTGCTACTTATTTGACCACTCCAAAGGGCTACAGAAAAAAACAGTAAACATTGAACTGGTGCCATGACAACCATTGCGATGACTCTTGGAACAACTAAGTACTCAACAGGGTCAGTCCTGAGCATTGTTATTGCATCAATTTGTTCGGTGACTTTCATTGTCCCAAGTTGTGCTGCATAAGCAGTAGCAACTTTGCCTGTGAGAAGGGTTGCAGTAAGTAAAGGTGCAATTTCTCTGGCCATACCAATTGCAAGAAGTCCACCAACCTGAGATCCCACTCCTTGCCGGCTAAGTTCTGCTGCGACTTGGATATTAAAAACAGTTCCTGCTGCTATTCCAGTAATAAGAACAATCAAAAAGCTGGCTGGACCAGCTTCCATAAGTTGATCTGAGAGATCAATTGAATTAATTCTTCCTTTTGAGGCAGCAGCAACAGCCTGCCCGCCGATCATGAGACTGCTTCCTAGACGCTTCAACCAGCGAGGGGATGTCATGAACTTATTGCTTTGAGTGGGGCGCCTTGAGCAGGCCAACTCCTCATTCTTATTAGGCCAATAGTTACAAGTATGGCTGGGATAAGACCCATGCATATCCGAATAGTCAGCTGTGCACTAATTGGTTGTTCAGGGCAACCTATTGAGTTGGTGCATTGGGCAAATGATTTATAACCAGAGAAAGAGAGTAGAACTCCTAGCAACTGCACACTTAATCCAATACCAAGCTTCTGAATTAAAACCATCCAAGCGGTGTAAATCCCTGCAGGCTTTTCTGGATCAGAGTCGATTGCATCTGGGAGTAGTGACCAAGGGATTAGATAAGCAGTAGATGCTCCGAAACCTACGCATAAAATTATTAATAACAGGGCAAGCATTTTTAGGCCTTCGTAGTTGCTTAAGGTAAATAGACTTTCTAAAGAAGAACTTGGATTAAGTGGAGGTAGAAGCATGGCCAAAATGCAGGCTATTATCCAAAGAATTCCTCCCCAATAAAGAGCAGTTACCCGCCCAAATTTGTTAGAGAAAAAGCTCCAAACTTGTAAACCAAATAAAGCACTTATTTGGAAAGGTATAGGGATCCATTTTGAGAGCTCTATAGGTACTTTCATGACTTCTTCTAGATAAATAAGAGAAACTGTTTGCATAAGTTGTAATCCACACCAAAGGAGTAGATAGAGACCAATAACTTGAAGGAATAAAGGGTTCTTGATGATTCTTCTTACTTGGAGCCGGAATGGCTCAGTTCTCTCAACAGGTTTTCTCGCCTTCTTTGCAAAAGGAGCAAGACCCCAACAGGAAATCAAGGTGGTCGCGGTAGCTATTGAGCCAGTAATTCTTCCCATTGCGACGTAGCCTGCATCGCTGCTTGAAAGGAGCTTCGCTGCAACTACAAGTCCACTTAAACCAGCCAAAATTGAACCAGTAAATCTTGCAGCGTTCAGACGGGTACGAATAGATGTCTTTTCAGTAAGTTCTGTAGATAAGGCTGCATAGGGAAGGTTGACGCTTGTGTAAGCGGTCATAAGAAGAACCGCCATAAACAAGTAATAAATGGTTTTTTGGGCAGTATTACCTGATGGCACCAACCACATTGCTGCAAGGCTTATGCCTAGAGGTAATGCTGCTCCAATCATCCATGGCAGTCTTGGCCCCCATCGAGTTCGAGTGTGATCGCTCATCCACCCGATCAAGGGATCATTAATCGCATCCCAAACCTTTATGACCATCAATATTGAACCTGCAATGAAAGCAGGTAAGCCTGCTTTGCCTGTGAAGAATGGAAAGAGGTAGAAGCCTAGTTGTGTTGCTGCAAGGCCTGTCCCTGCATCACCCAAGCCATAGAAAAGCATCAGCCTCCTACGGGATCCCCCTTGAACTGATGTCGTGGACGTCGTCAATCTGGGTAATCGGGTAGGCGCAACGTCATAATGCAGTGGGATCTACAAAAAGGTCCACCCCTACTTTCAATGGGATGCTCCCTTTAAAGGTATGCGGGCGTAGTTTAGTGGTAAAACCTCAGCCTTCCAAGCTGATGATGCGGGTTCGATTCCCGCCGCCCGCTTAAAATCTGTGAAAATTAGGCTTGGATTTTTGAGGCATATTCATTAGCGATCATTACGACCAGGCTTCTTGCCTCTAGCCGAATACTGGCTTGGTTAGAGGTCTCAACCTCAATAGGGTTTGTTTGAAAACTTGGACATGCTGTATCCAGAACCACTTGCCACTTAGAAATTGATTTAGGCAGTTCGAAAAGCATTTCTTTGCTGTAGGCATTTAATCCCGCCCACATAATTGAACCCTCTGATCTTCTATTTATGGAATAACTGATGGTGTGAGACCAATTACTCCAATCTGGTTTTTTAAGTTTTACCCCATGCCATTGGAGCCAAAGTGGTTGTGATTCCTTATTGTTAACAGGATTGATTTCACATAAAGGCTCTAAAGGACTAAAGATCTCAGGAAGTTGCTGACGAATATTCAAAAGTTTCCTGACAAATTGATAAAGAGTTAAATCGCAATGTTCTTCTTTCCAAATCATTGCGCTAAGAAGACTGTTTTGGCACCAGACGTTGTTATTGCCTCCTTGACTGCGGCCTACTTCATCCCCCATTAGAATCATTGGAATCCCTGGAGATAGCAATAGGCTTGCTAGAAGATTTCTCTTTTGTCTATTTCGGAGAGTTATTAACTCTTGATCGCTACATGGGCCTTCAATCCCATGATTCCAACTATTATTATGATTTTCTCCATCTCTATTATTTTCGCCGTTTGCCAGATTGTGCTTGACATCAAAACTAACTAAATCATTGAGAGTAAATCCATCGTGAGCTGTGATGAAGTTAACGGATTTGCTTAGTGAATTTTGTGTGCCTTTGTAGAGATCTGGACTGCCTCTTAGTCGATCTTTTAGTGGCCATGTGGTGTTCTTATCCCCTTTCCAGAATCTTCTTAGATCATCTCTGAAATAACCATTCCAAGTGCTAATTCGATTCGCAGGAAAATCTGCTATTCGATAAAGGCCTCCACAATCCCAAGGTTCGCTGAAAAGCTTCAAATTGCTTAATGCTGGATCTGACTCCATCTCTTCGAACAATGGTGGTTTATCCAAAGGTGCAAGTTCTTCCCCCCTGCTAAGAGCTATGCCTAAATCAAATCTGAAGCCATCAATACCCAGCTCATTTGCCCAGCAGCGCATTGATTCGAGAATTAACTGTCTAACCAAAGGTCTATTTGCTGCGATGCTATTTCCACAGCCACTTACATCTAAGTAGGCGCCTTTTTTGTCGTTGTGGTAGTAGAGGGATTCTCCAAAGCCCTTCCAGCTAAGGATTGGGCCATTTGTATTCCCCTCGGTGGTGTGGTTATAGACAACATCTAAAACAACTTCTAATGCATTGTCATGACAAGCGGCTACAAACTGTCGAACCTGCTGACGCGCTTCTAGTGGGTCATCCCCAGCTATGTATCCATGATGTGGAGTAAACCAATTTATAGGGCTGTATCCCCAGTGATTTTCATGCCCGGTTGGTGCATCAGCAGGATCGAATGCAAAAACTGGCAGCAGTTCAATTGTGGTAATACCTAGATCGCGCAAGTAGGGAATTTTTTCTATTAAGCCAATCAAGGTTCCTTTCTTGCTATTGACCACTCCTGACTCATTAAGCCTGGTGAAATCTCCTATATGCAGCTCATAAATGATGGTCCTGTTCCATTCATGTCGAGGTCTGGGGTGAGAGGCGAAGTCAAATTGATCTCTTTCGCAAACAACTCCTTTGAGGCAATTATTGATATTTGATGATGATCCAGTTGAGGAATCTCGGCTATATATTCCCCAACCACTAATGGCTCTGGCGCATGGATCCAATAAAACTTTTTTATGGATATTACTATTACTTTCAGAGGTAAATAATCTATAGCCATAATAGCATCCAGCGCCCAATCCTTCGATTTCTACATGCCAGTAGTCTCCAGATTTATGTGATGTATTTAGAACAATTGATTGCTCTGGCTCCGGGTCAATTGCATTAGCAAAAATAAGCAGCTCAAGTTTGCTTGCATCTGGAGCGGCCACTGAGAAATTAACCCCTCTAGGAGTAAGACTGCTCCCTAAAGGCCAGGGATTACCAGGATGAACTTTGTTTTTTGGTTTTATGCCTAGCGAAGCAGAATGCATTGGGCAAAAATCATTGCTTCGTCGCCTTTAAGGATGTCATGACCACCTCCTCAGTTGCTGAGTCAGACATGCCTCCAAAGATGTTGAGAGAAGGTCTATGGGTCTTCCCTCCAAATCTAACTAGTAATAGCAGTACTTCTTGGTGGCTGGGATGTAACCCCGAGCCTGTTTTAATTGATTGTCCGCCTTTAACAACAAAGACCATCGAGGCCCTTCGCAAGCTTTCTTTGGGAAGGGCTGCACGAATCCTTTTGACTAATAGGGAGGGGCACGGACGAGTTCGTGAATTGCAGGCTGAGTTGGGTTGGCCTGTGCTTGTTCAAGAGCAAGAGGCATATCTTCTTCCTGGTCTTTCAGGCTTGGAAAGCTTTGTTGAAGAACACACAACTATTTCAGGGGTTAGTTCTCTTTGGACCCCAGGCCCTACGCCAGGGAGTTGTGTTTTTTATGCACCTGAGCCATGGAATGTGCTGTTCTGTGGACGTTTGCTGATTCCAGTTGGACCTAATCAGTTAGCTTCCTTGGCCAATTCGAGGACTTTCCATTGGACTCGCCAGCAAAAGAGTGTGAAAAAATTACGTGAGTGGATTCCTCCAAATCGCTTTCCTGATCTAGCTTCCGGCGCAGGACTTGGTGCTCTAGGAGGCTCCGAACTTGTTGTTTGGCATGGATGGGAGGAGGCCTAAAGCGCTTTGAACGGATTTCTTAACGAAGGTATAAAGCATTGCGGGACGGCGTCTTTAGGTTGCCGGTATGGGCTGGGCTCCATACGATTAGCGCGCTTCGAGAAATTATTGACGAATCCTCCATTAGGTTTCGTTGCCAAAAACTCTCTCCGCTCCATCACCCCTTTCCAATGAACAAAGCAGATCTGGTCAACCTTGTGGCAGCACGCACTGAGCTCACCAAGACAGATGTCTCTCTGGTAGTGGATGCCGCTATAGACACCATCATTGATTCTGTAGTGGAGGGCAAGAAAGTCTCCATTCTGGGTTTCGGCTCCTTTGAGCCTCGCGATCGCTCTGCTCGCCAAGGTCTTAATCCAAAGACCGGCGAGAAGATCAAAATCCCTGCAAAGAGAGTTCCTGCTTTCACTGCAGGCAAGATGTTTAAGGACCGTGTACAGGGTTAACTCATAGATCAACTTTTATTTATTAGTTGAATCTTTGTGAGCTCATTTTTAAGGGGCTCTGCTTCTGCAGAGCCCCTTTGCTTTTTAGTTAATGCATTCTTCTTCGAGATTCCCAGAGCATCTGCTTAAGCAGCTTGAGGAGGGGCAAAATCTTCGGAAACAGGGTTACAGGGGGCGTTATGCCCCATCCCCTACAGGCTCATTACATCTAGGCAATTTGCGAACAGCTTTGGTCTCTTGGTTGAGAGCACGCTTATGCCAAGGGGTTTGGTTGCTGAGAATTGATGACCTAGATATGCCTAGGAATCGTTCTGGTGCAGTTGAGAGCATTCAGAATGATCTCCTGTGGCTTGGTCTCAACTGGGATGGGCCTGTTATTTATCAAAGGCAAAGGAGAGGGCTCTATAGCTCTGTGCTCTCCTATTTGAGGCGTCAGGGAAAGTTATATGCATGTCGTTGCAGTAGGCGCCTTTTGGCCGAAACTTCTAGGCCTGGGGTTGCGGATCGACAAATTATTTATCCAGGCACATGTAGGAATTTAAATTTGCCTTGGGGAGTTCAGGATCAGAGATTGCCGAGTTGGCGCTTGAGGGTAAATAAAGAATTTTCAACAACATGTGGCGATGTTCTGTTAAGGAGGGCGGATGGATATGTCGCATATCACTTGGCTACAGTTGTTGATGAATTGATGCTTGGAATTAGTGAAGTAGTGAGAGGTGCTGATTTGATAAACGCATTGTCTTCTCAATTGGCGGTTAAAGATGCTCTTGACAAGTCTCCTGTGAATTACAAACATGTTCCGATATTTTGTGATTCACAAGGAAGGAAGCTAGCCAAACGAGATGGCAGCAAGGGTTTAGATATGTTGAAAGATAAGGGCATGGATGCTTCTAAAGTAGTTGGCCTTTTAGCAGGAGGGCTAGGTTTGGTCCCTTTAGGCTCTCAATTATCAGCAGTTGAATTATTTGGTGAATTAACTAACAATACGGACTTGATTGACAGAGTCTTGGGACCCAGTTCTAGCTTGGTTGAGCTTGCTATAAATCAGAAATCTTCATAATGCTCATTATAAATGGAAGATTTTATTCTCAAACTCTAATTTAAAAAAATTTTCGCCACGTGAAAATCATCATCAACCTTCTTAATTGATTGATTAAAATGAAGTTTATTTGCAAGAGATCTGACTTTAACCTTGGCTACAAAATTAAGCTAATGTTATCAGTCTTGATTTTTATGACCTCATTCTTACACTTAGTTGATTCTTCTAGAAGTGCTGAATATACATTGACAATAGAGCCTTTAGTACTTCAATGCCTGCGCACCAATAAGCCTGAAACATGTCAAGAAGCTTTGGCTAAGCTTGAAGCTATTCAAAGGAAAGCAGCGTTTGAGAAAAACTATTCTTGTCAAACATATGCACTGGGCCTAGGAGCTGATTTGATTATGAGTCAGTTAAGCTTAGATAGAGAAGATTATTCCTTAGCTATGTTGGCGAAGATAAAAAATATTTGTGCACTAGGTGACATAGTTGAATAGGGACTTATTGAATTTCTGCGAAGCTTAGATATTTTATGCCTTTTTAAAATAAGCAACGGTTGCTTTTGCGTTTTGCCTTTTGCCTCTCAAGAAATAGTAGATAGCTATTAAAAAAGTCCATGAAATCGATTATTTCGGCGCTTCATGCCGAATGAATTGTTAAAGATTTAACATGTTTTTGTGGCCTGATTGTGAAATTCAGGAGCTGTTTCTGCCACATTTTGCTATTAGAAGGTTGTAGCTGTTCAAGCGATGGAAGAATCCAATCAGTCTGCAGGCGAGGCTAATGGGCCTAAGAAAGAGGCTCTGAATGGGAAAAAGGCAAAGGAATTCAAAGGTATCCAAAGCACTGCCAAGGATAAGTCCAGTCCAAATCAGGACGACAGAGAGGTCTTGTTAAAAGTAGGGCCTTTTGCTTACAAGCTTCCTGGCAAGAGGCAGAGAGTTGTGATTGCCTCAATAGTGCTTGGCCTTAATCTACTTTTGGTTTTAGCTGTGGTTGTTTATTTCTATAGCCCTGCTTTTCAATCATTTGTCTTCAATGTTGGGAGGTAATGTTTTTTTTGTTACTTCATTCTAGATATAACAATTTATCCAAATCATCTTAAGTGGAATTATCTTTGAAATTTCAATGATGCATATGAATCCACTTAGGCAACTTTAGAGACTTAATTCAGGCACAAGAAATTTGTTTAAGTAAATAAGCCTTATGGATGATTAAACTTTTCCCTTTGATTATGTAGAGTGGGGCAATTAACTGCCAATAGATAATGATTTGGTCACAATATCTGATCTAAGCTAGACCATGCCAAATAAGCTGGACCTTTTATATTTCTTGATATGTGTTTATACCTTTAGCTTGCGAAACTCATCTTCTTTAGGGTAAGTTAGCAGTCTTTCTGACAAGGTACTTTCTTCTGTTTGGACTGGAGTATTTATGTAGCCTTGATATAGCAAGAACCCGCCAAAAGCGAGGAAAGCAACTGCCCCCATTTGCCATGGATTAACCTTAGAAAAGATTTTCTTGAAGCTATAATTGCTTAGTAAAAAAGCTTCTTTTTTTGGATTATTAATAGAGGCAGGTTTTTTTTCTTGAATGTCTGCTTCAGCTTCAAGTCTATTGGCTTCCGCCATCAACCTTGCTTCAAAATTCTCATCGACATTGAAGTTCGTATTGTTAGATTTTTGTTCCTCTTCAATTTGAATTCTTTCTGCTTCTAGCTTGATGAAGGAGTCAGAGGCCAGTTTTTCTTCTCTGGCTTTGAGTTTTGCTTCGGCAGCAATTGTTTGAGCTTCAATCCTTAGATATTCTTCTGCTTCAATCCGTTCGGCGGCTGTTTCAGCGATTATCCCTCCATTTGACTTACTCAACTCTTTTTCAACTTCAGCGCTCTTCAGTTGATTTGCTCCTCCTGAGTGCTCGCTTGAATTTTCAGCTAACTCCCTGGCTCGACTCTTCGTGGCGCTATTAGCAAAAACAAGTAACCCAATAATAATGGGGATATGTATTAAGCCGCCGGCAAGAACTTCAGCTTCAGAGTAGGCCATGCGGTTATTTGAGTATTTAAAGCATAGTTAACCGCATTTGTGACTTGAAATCTACATTTGCTATCTATTGGATTGCCCTCAATTGATTTAATCGGTTGCGATAGGCTCTGATTGCTGAATCTCTTTATTTTTTGGAGTCGCTTTGAATGAAGTCAAGTAAATGTCCTTAGGGAAAGAAAACACGGACAAATTTTCTTTTTAAAATTTTTACGCAGGTCTTGGGGCATGCATATGCAGGCTCAGCTCTTTTGGAGCTTCTGGCCCCATATCTTAGATTGATATTGATTAAGCAAGGCTTGACTCCCTTTGTTTATCTTTTATATAGAATTTTACCTCGTAATTATTTAAGCTCTTATTGAGATTGGCCTTTTCATGGAATTAAGGTTATAAGGAAAATATTATTATCAAGAAATAATTTCAAATGGCGGTATTTTCTTGGCTTATTCCAGCAACTCCCCAGTCTTTAGTGGGCGAGTTTGAGCCAACGTTTAAGAAGTTGGGCTTGGAAATATGCCACGCTCAATCAAGTGAGAAGCAGCTCTATGCCGTGGCCTTATCCTCAAGAGATTTAAATCTCCCAGTTGTCAAAGTAATTCTTTCCAGGATTAATTCGGAAAAGCCAAGTCTTCAAATAGAAGTAAGAAGCTCTGAGGCAACTCTGATAAAAGCTACTCGCTGTGAGGAATTCGCAAATGCTTTAAAGGCTGTTGCACCGCCGATCTAATTGTCTATCGCAAGCAATCTTGATGAATAGGGTTATTTTCGTATTGATTAGTATTGAAGATCATTGAATTTCTCAAGTACTCGTTTCATTTCTTTTTCGTTTATATGCTTTGGTTCGCCTAATTGACAAGCAGCCAAGTACATATGGGCTAGCGTCTCAACTTCAGTAGCTATACGGAGAGCTTGTTCAAGACAGCTTGCAATAGCTACTTGACCATGTTGAGTGAGCAAACATGCTAAATGATCCTTAAGTGCATTTAAAGCGTTCATAGAAAGCTCTTCTGAACCGAAGGTTGCGTAGTCAGCGCAACGTATTTCCGTGCCTCCAGCAATTGCTGTCATGTAGTGAAAACTAGGTATGCTTTTCCCGTGACATGCAAGTGCTGTTGCGTGTATGGAATGACAATGCACAACGGCATTTATCTCAGGCCGATGTCGAAGAATTTCAGAATGAAGCCTCCATTCACTTGAGGGCTTTTTATCTTTGCTTTGAATTTTGTTTTGGGATTTGTCTTTTATAGGGTTGCCAAATAAATCAATGGCAACAAGATCTTTAGGCTGCATCCTTTCGTATGGGATAGAGCTTGGAGTGATAAGCATGCCTCCTTTTATCCGGACTGAAATATTCCCTGAGGTGCCTTGATTTATTCCGGAGGCATTCATGCCTTGTGCGGTATAGACAACTTGCTTTCGTAAAGCATGATTATTACTTGAGTCATTCATTTTTTAAAATTGACCTGACTGAGACTTTTTCACCTATAAGTGGTGCCAAAGTTCTTTTTAAAAGATTTGCTAACGCCCCCTGTTGGATTCGAACCAACGACCGGCTGCTTAGAAGGCAGCTGCTCTATCCAGCTGAGCTAAGGGAGCAGTAAGGCAATTTGACAGTCATTGTCCGCCAGACCGCCTAAGGTTAGATGCTGTGAGATTGCATTAGATGGTGGCAGCAAGGCTTAAAGACAACCAGAAGAGGGAAATTCTGGAGGGATACCGATCTGGTAAATCCACAACAAGTCTTGCTGAGGAATTTGGTTGTAGCGCGAACACTGTAAACAGGACTGTAAAAGCTTTGTTGTCCGAAGAAGAGTATTTGACTTTAAAGGCTGTCAGAAATAGAGGAGGGCTTTTGAATTCGCATATTTCAGGCGCTAGGAGCGATCAACTGGACCAGCTTCAATCGAGATCTGAAGATGAAGAATTCAAGTCAGCTTTGGCCACTAATGCTGATAAGGGAAGCATTGCAGCTGAACATTCAGGACTTAATGGCAAGGCTGAAGAAATTGATTTAGATGAAGATCGCTCTGGTCCACTTGCTCTTGATGATGCAGATGACTTTTCTTCTTCATCAGTAGAGGAATCTGCTGATGAAGAAGGCTGTGATATTGAGAGCCAGTCTTCTTGTGATTTTCAAGAGGTTGTGCCTCTTAATTCCGGATTTACATTTAGTGATAGAAATGAGGTCGCATGTAAACAATTATCAAAAGGAGTTTTACCTGTGAGTGTTTATATGTTGGTTGATAAGACTGTTGAACTTGACATAAGAGCACTGAAGGATTTCCCTGAACTTGGCTCTCTAAATGACGACCAACTTGAGCTTAAAGCGCTTTGCCTATTTCCTAACCAACGTTCTGCAAAGAGACATTGCGGCCGTAGTCAAAGGGTTATAAAAGTACCTGACACTTCAGTGTTTGAATTATCGCTTCCTTATTTGAAAGCCCGAGGAATTACTCATTTAGTGCTAGAAGGCTTGTTGATATCTTTGTTGTTGGAAACCTCGTCCCTATCTGGACAAGGCAATTCTTTATGAGCGAGGCGGTGGAATGAGAAGAGTGGTTGTAAAACCTCCACTTATTACTCCTATAACGATTGAGATTCCTATCAAAAAGCCAGAAGGGAGTGGTGCAGTAGTTGCTACTCCAAGCTTAAGGTTATGACGATCTTTTAGATTCTGAGATCCTAGACAAAGCACCAAAAGTAGCAATATCCCGCTAGCAAGATTGATTGTCAGAAGTTTGAGCTTGGTCACAATTTTCTCGGGAAAAGTTGAACTTAACTTGCCTTTTACTAAAGTTTACGGGGAATCAGGCTGGGCAGTTTTGTGTAAAAGATTATAGAGGAACCTTTTGGAGTGAACTGTTTCTTCAGCTAGTTTTCTTGCGGCTTCATTTGAACTTGCTCCATTTTTTATAAGCATTTGCATCTTGTCTATTAATTCTGAGGAGCTTAACTGTTCATTCTCTATTGAGGTGGCGCCTCCGAGTACAAGTGTGCATTCCCCTTTGGGTTTGTTTTTCATGAAATGCTTTATTACCGCTCCAATATTGGGGCCAATTTGTTCTTCATATCGCTTGGTTAATTCACGAGCTACGAGCAATGGCCTCCCTTCTCCACATAGCTCGATAAGTTCATGAAGCAACTTCAATAGTCTATGAGGCGCCTCGTAAATAATTGTGGTCCTTTGTTCGTAGACGATCATTGATAAACGCTGCTTTCTATCTTTAGCTTTTGATGGAAGAAACCCTTCAAAGCAAAATCTGTTGCTTGGTAAACCACTAGTTACAAGGGCAGTAGTCGCGGCACATGGACCAGGTATGCAGATTACGCTTAGTCCCTCTGTCCTGGCTGCGCAGACAAGCTCTTCCCCTGGATCACTGATCCCTGGAAGTCCTGCATCACTAATTAGGGCAAGACTTTCGCCATTCTTTAGCAATGCAAGAAGTTTGGGAATGCGGCTCTGGATGTTATGTGTATGAAAGCTGATGAGAGGAGTTGTCGTCGTACCCAAGCCACGTAAAAGCTGCCCACTATGGCGAGTGTCCTCGCATGCAATTGCTGAGACGTTCTTGAGGAGGGATTTTGCTCTAGGAGAAAGATCCCCAAGGTTGCCTATTGGTGTTCCAACTACATAGAGAACACCTGAGGCGGGCTCAAGGCGTTGATTCAAAATCTCTTTTTCTTCGAAATTCATGATGCCTAGTTCACCTGTTCTTCCTGGAGGTGTCGATTGGGAAGATCTCCTAAGGTGCCTTAGGCACCTTAGTTGGGGCGCAGCAGACATACTTTTGGCCTACGCCAGAGGTGAGAAACCTCCCTTTGGTTTCCCAAGAGCGCTGAATGTTCGTGATGGTGGAGAGGGACCAGTCTCTGCGGCAGACCTCGCAGTTAATCACTTTTTATTAGATGGATTGAAGTCTCAATATCCTTCAGCTAACTGGGAACTTTTGAGTGAGGAGACTTCCAAAGATCAGCTTATTGAAGATTCGCCAATTGATTCAGAATGGTTATGGGTTCTTGACCCTTTAGATGGGACTAAAGATTTTCTTCAAGGGACAGGAGAATACGCTGTTCACTTAGCACTCGTCAAAGGGAATACACCTTTGCTAGGTGTTGTGCTCTTGCCAGAAGTTGAAGAGCTTTGGTTTGGTTTAGTTGGTTTTGGTGCTTGGTGTGAGGATCGACTTGGCAGGAAATCTCCTGTTCGATTTAGTCAACGAAGTAAGATTCAAGACTTAATTATTGTTGCTAGTAGGAATCACAGAGATAGCAGGCTTGAGGAGTTGCTATCTAGCCTTTCTCTTGCAGGTAGTAAGACTATTGGGAGTGTTGGATGCAAGATTGCCACAATCTTGAGAGGTGAGGCAGACCTTTATGTCTCTCTCTCAGGAATTAGTGCTCCTAAAGATTGGGATATGGCAGCTCCTCAAGCAGTGCTTTTAGCTGCTGGAGGAAGATTTACTCATGCTGATGGACAGGAACTTACATACAACACTGGAGACATTCGTCAAAAGGGATGCTTGATAGCCAGCCATGGAAAGGCCCATGATCAGCTTTGCAAGGAAGTTTTGAAGAAAATAAAGTTGATAGACCCTCAATTTGAAGTTTGATGGTCTATCAGTTCATATTTTGGAATTACATAAGTGGAGCAACGGGAGTTGGAGACGGTTCATGTTGAGTATCTTCGCCATTCTGAGGCACACCTCTTAAGGTCAGATTAATGCGGCCTCGGTTATCGATTTCCCTAACTCTTACTGTTACTTCGTCCCCAACCTTTACAACATCTTCGACTTTTTCTACTCGTGCTTCTGAAAGTTGGGATATATGAATCATTCCCTCTTTGCCTGGAAGTATCTCAACAAAAGCACCTATAGGAATAATCCTTGTGATTGAACCGGTGAAGACTTCTCCTTCATTGACCTTTCTGGTAAGCCCTTCGATTATTCGTTGAGCTTCTTCTGCCGCCGCACCATCGTGAGAAGCAATGGTGACGATACCTCCGTCTTCAATGTCGATCTTTGTATTAGTTCGCTCTGTTATCCCTTTGATTGTTCGCCCCCCAGGGCCAATGACAGTTCCAATTAGTTCAGGGTCTATTCGGAAGCTAAGTAAGCGTGGAGCATGAGGGGAGAGGCTTTCCCGGGGAGATTCAATGGCTTCTAACATCTTTTCTAATATGTGCATTCTTGCTGGCCGAGCTTGATTTATGGCTTCGGTAACTACTGCAACTGGTAAGCCAGTGATTTTCATATCCATCTGAAGAGCTGTTATCCCCTTCTCGGTACCAGCAACTTTGAAGTCCATGTCTCCAAGGAAGTCTTCAATGCCTTGAATATCGGTAAGGATTTTGACTTCTTTCCCCTCTTTAATTAATCCCATTGCTGCTCCACTTACAGGAGCTTTCAGTGGAACTCCTGCATCCATAAGGGCAAGAGTGCTTCCACAAACTGAGCCCATTGAAGTAGAACCATTTGAGCTGAGTACTTCACTGACTACCCGTAATACATAAGGGAATGTGTCTTTGGCAGGCAAAACAGGAATAATTGCCCTTTCTGCTAAGGCCCCATGACCAATCTCTCTACGACCTGGTGATCGCATAGGGCGTGTTTCTCCTACAGAAAATGGGGGGAAATTGTAGTGGTGAAGATAAGTCTTTTCTGTATTTGGATTCAAATCATCCATCTCTTGTGCATCGCTAGGTGTGCCCAATGTCGCAGTAGAAAGGACTTGCGTAAGGCCTCTCTGGAAGAGACCTGAACCGTGAACTCGTTTTGGTAAAACACCTGCTGCTGCATCAATCTTTCGGACTTCATCTAACTTCCTGCCATCTACTCTTTTACCTTCCTTGATGATCTGCTCACGCATTAATTTCTTTGTCAATGCTTTAAAGCTTGTACTAAGTAACTTGCTATTTAGAGAGACAGCTTTGCGCACTGAGTTGTCTTCTTTGAGTGATTCAATCGATTCAGAAGCTCCTGTTTTAATTGCATCAAGCTTGGTGTCTCTTTCTTCTTTAGTTTGTTCGAATTGTTTAAGAACTTCTCCTATTGCCTTACTGCAATTTTTTTCTAGGTAACTCGGCAGAGTGTTGTCTAATACAGGTTCCTCTGGGCGGACTTGATCTATTCCTGCTTCTTTAAGAATTGATTGCTGAGCTTTGATTAGCTCAGTGACTGCTTCATAGCCAAAGTCGATTGCTTCGATTACATCTTGTTCTGTTAGCTGGTTTGCTCCAGCTTCAACCATAACTACTCCATCAGGAGTTCCAGCTACAACTAAATCAAGATCACCTCGTTCAATTTCTCTATAGCTTGGATTAAGAACAAAATCATCGCCCAATAGGCCTACCCGAACTGCTGCCATTGGTCCCAGGAAAGGGATTTTGGCAAGCAAAGTTGCCATTGATGCACCAGTAACAGCAAGTACATCAGCAGGTACGCGTTCATCTAGCGATAAACATGTTGCAACCACTTGAATGTCATCTCTCATCCATCCAGGGAAGAGAGGCCTCATGGGCCTGTCTATAAGTCGGGAGATAAGAGTCGCTCGCTCTGGTGGTCGACCTTCTCGACGCATGAAGCTTCCAGGGATGCGACCAGCTGCATAGAGTCGCTCCTCGTAGTCACAAATAAGAGGGAGAAAGTCAATCCCCTCTCTGCCTGAAGATTGTGTTGCAGTAACTAGGACTGCGGTGTCACCGCACTCCAAAAGCACTGAACCTCCGGCCTGTGGCGCATATCGCCCTGTCGTCAGCCTTATCTCCCGACCATCAAAGGAGACCGACGTTGTCTGACCTTGCACGTGTTCTTATGTCTTTTTGTCTATCAACATTCTTGCACTTGATTGGCCAGACTCAAGCAGAAAATTTGATTTGGTTCTATTTAGTGCGTTGAAAACCAAAAAAACAAGGGAGGCACTTTAGTTACCACCCTTGGTTTTGATATGGCTGAAATATGGAATTTTTCGAATGGGGATAGTTCTTACCAGCTGGACTTAACAACTCCTGGGAGTTCTCCTTTGTGGGCACGTTCACGGAGTTGATTTCTGCATAGTCCAAAATCCCTATAAACACCTCGAGGCTTTCCTGTTGCCCAGCAACGGTTTCTGATTCTGTTAGGAGCACTATTCCTTGGTAAGGCCTGGATTTTCCTATGAATCTCAAGTCGCTGCATCGGATCTTTGGCCGCATTGAATGCCTCTAGGAGAGCTGTTCGCTTAGCCGCGTAACGTTCTACTAGTTTTTTGCGCTTTACATCACGCGCGATCATTGACTTTTTGGCCATGCGGCGGCTTGCTTTTGTTTTGAACCGTCTTGAATATTAACTCTTCAGGTAATTGATTAAAAATGCGATTTGGAATTCATGTGGATCGCAGGCCATCGAGAGGTTCTGTGTGGGTTGGTCAAAAACTTTTGACAAGGCCAATGAAATGCCTTTGTTTTTAGGGATTTATAAGTTGTTGCACCATTGAAAGTTGGCTTGTATCTCGAATTATTAGTACAACACTTAGTCCTACTAGGAGAAGAAGCCCAGATTGCATGAATGCAAGTTGAATTCTTTCTGGTATTGGTCGTCCTCGAACACCTTCAATTAAAAGTAAAGCCAGTTGCCCTCCATCAAGCAAAGGGAGAGGTAATGAATTGAGGACAGCAAGATTTATTGATACCAATGCTGCAAAAAGGACAAGCCCTGAACCTCCTTGCTCTGATAATTGGGCGCCAATTTCCACAATCTTTACTGGGCCGCTTATCTGCTTTGCTGTAGAGCCGAAGTTAGTTATTAAGCCTTGGTAGCCCTTGATGGTGCGACCTAGAAGATCAAGAAATTGGTTGTCTGAGTATTGGAGGATTTCACCTATGTTCTTTGCAGGGCGGATGCTCCCTAATACATTTGGTTGCAATTGTGCACCTACTCTTCCATTCCCTAAATATTCAGATGGGGTAATGCTGATTTTGCTCTCTTCCTCATTTCGAATGCGTTCAAGCTGAATGGTTATCCCAGGTGAATGTTGAATTTTTTCTACAAGCATCTCAACTGCTTTTTGGCCTTTGCCCAGTTGAATGCCATCTACGCTCATTATTCGATCTCCAGATGTGAGCCCAGCATTGGCCGCGACCTCATTTGGTTGTACTGACATGACCAGAACTCCTGGATCTGGTTGATTTGGTAGGCCAACGAAGCTCGCTTGACCAATTAAGACAATCCAAGCCAGGAAGAGATTTGCAAGGACCCCAGCAGAAATTACTAGTGCTCTTTGAGGGATTGGTCTGTTGCGGAGCAAATTGGGGTCATCTTTAGGGACTTCATTACTTTCCTGATCGTCATCAGGGAAAGAGACGAATCCGCCTAATGGGAGAGCTCTTATCGCAAAGGTTATCCCTTTAAATTCTTTCTTAACTAAGGCAGGCCCAAATCCGATGGAGAAACCATTAACGCGAATCCCTTGTGATATTGCGGCTAGAAAATGCCCGGCCTCATGAAAAAGGATTAGAAGGCCTAAAACCGCTAGTGATGCAAGTACGTTCATTAATAATTAATTATTAGGTTTATTCTGGTGGCAATTGATTCGCACCGAAGTAAGGAACCAATACTTCAGGAAGCTTTACGCTCCCGTCTTTTTGTTGGCCGTTCTCGAGTATTGCAGCCATAGTTCTGCCAACCGCTAGACCACTTCCATTAAGGGTATGCACAAGACGAGTGGATTTCCCCTCTTTAGTTCGTATTGCTGAGCGTCTTGCTTGGAAATCCCCACATAAGCTGCAGCTAGAAATCTCTCTGAATGCTCCTGCACCTGGGAGCCACACTTCAAGGTCAAATGTTCGAGAGGCGGAGAAGCCAAGATCACCTGTGCAGAGCTCTATAACTCGATAGGGAAGTTCTAGTGTTTGTAAGACTGCTTCAGCGTCTGCAGTTATTTGATTATGAGCTGCCTCTGAGTGTTCAGGATGTACGAACCAATAAAGCTCAATTTTGTTGAATTGGTGGAGCCTTATTAGGCCTCGAGTATCTCTGCCATAGCTTCCAGCTTCACGTCGAAAGCAAGGGCTGTAAGCAACATATCTAAGTGGAAGTTGATTGGAAGGAATAATTTCATTGCGATGCATCGATGTGACTGGAACTTCTGCTGTCGGTGTTAGCCAAAGGTCGTCATCGGCACATTTGAAGCTTTCTTCTGCAAATTTTGGTAGCTGACCTGACCCAGTGAGACTCGCCGTGTTTACAAGAACTGGAGGAAGTAATTCTTTATATCCTTTTGAAGCATGTAGATCGAGCATGAAGTTGATTAATGCTCTCTCTAATCGTGCTCCATGGTTTGTGAGAGTTACAAAGCGGCTTTGAGAGATTCTGACCGATCGCTCAATATCAAAAAGCTTGAGTCGCTCCGCAATCTCCCAATGTTCTTGAAGAGAAGTTTCCTGAATTGGGTTGCCCCATTGTCTAAGCACTTGGTTATCTTTCTCGCTCTTTCCATTGGGGCATTTGGCAGAAGGAAGATTGGGGAAGCTCAGAAGTTGTTCTTTCAGTTTTGCTGAGATGAGCTTCTCTTTGTCTTCAAGAACGGCAACCTTTTGCTTGATCTTGTTGCCTTGATCTCGAAGTGCTTTTATTTCGTTTGCTTGTGGATCTATTCCATTTTTTATGCGCTGTCCCACTTCTCTTCCTATTCGGTTTCCTTCCCCTTGAAGACTGTTGCGCTGGCTCTCAAGTTCTCTTTGTTGCTCGGCAATAAGTTGAAGAGGGGCTAAATCCACATTCAAGCCCCTTCGTCCCAATTCATTGGTGACAAGAGTGGGATTTTCACGCACCAAGCGCTGGTCAAGCACGAAGGTCTCTAAGTCAGAAAATAAGCCTAAGTGTTGCTGCCCCAAACTAACCAGTGATTTTTTTGATTACTTGTCTGCGTAGTTTTTTAGTAAGAGGTCGTTTTCAGGAGATCGCTTTGGGAAAGGGGGCAATAGTTGAGTCAAGAAATCTTTACTCTGGGTTTATGAAGTTATTCAGAATTATTGAAGCAGGCCTGGCTCTTCCACTGGAAGCCCATTCCTTCAAAGAGTTGAGTTGTTCTTTAGCAGTTCTTGAAAGTGGAACAAGTTGAGTCGCAGCAAGTATTAGATCGGTTTCTTCTAGCTCTCTTCTTTCTGCGAATGCTAGATGCATCGCTTCAATAACAGTTTGTTCTAGCTCGGCTCCTGAAAATCCTTCAGTGCGATCGACCACAGCATTGAGAGGAAGGCTTAGAGATGGACGACGTTGGTCAATATGCAATTTGAGAATACTGAATCTCTCTTCAATACTTGGAAGATCAAGCATGAAAATTTCATCAAAACGCCCTTTCCGCAGTAGTTCGCCTGGAAGACGTTCCACTCCATTTGCTGTTGCAACTACAAATACTGCAGAAGTCTTTTCTGCCATCCAGGTGAGAACATTCGCAAGCACTCGCTGACTTGTTCCACCGTCACTACGTGCATCACCTCCAAATCCTTTGTCTATTTCATCTATCCAGAGGACACATGGTGCCATTGCTTCTGCACGCTGAATAGTCTCTCTGGTTCGGGCTTCACTTGCACCAACAAGACCTGCAAAAAGCCTCCCTACATCAAGCCTTAGTAGGGGCATAGACCAGCTGTGGGCAATAGCTTTGGCAGTTAATGATTTGCCAGTGCCTTGAGGACCGACTAGTAATACCC